>CAZBVI010000010.1:0-92263 GCA_964495325.1 uncultured bacterium | reverse complement strand
GAAGAGCACCGGCAAACGCATTTACAGCGCCCTCGTCCGCAGCAGTTCCGCTGCCGACGAGGGCAAATCCGGTGACGAGTCCAGTAGAAACGCTGCCGGCAACGGCCTGCGCATAATCACCGCCTCAGCCCTTCAGAATGCCGGTGACCAGGTCGTGAGCGCGGGCACGGTACTGCCCTGGCTGCTGACTGCCCTCGGAGCGCCAGTAGGCCTCGTTGGCCTGCTGGTCCCGATCCGTGAATCCGGCTCACTGCTACCGCAGGCAATGCTGTCGCCACTCATTCAGCGTCGTGAACAGCGCAAATGGGTCTGGGTGACGGGCGCCGCAGTCCAAGCGGCAGCGGTAGCGGCAATAGCACTCGTGGCGGCGACCCTGACCGGAACAACTGCAGGCATTCTGATACTGGTGGCGCTGGCCGTCTTCGCGTTTGGGCGTTCCCTGAGCTCGATTGCAGCCAAGGACGTAATGGCCCGAACCATCCCCAAAGGTCAGCGAGGCCAGATTAACGGCATTGCCACACTAGCTTCGGGCGTGATGGCAGTGACCATCGGCCTGGGCATTCGCCTGCTGAATGATGGTGCCGTCAGCCACGCGGTGCTGGCCTGGCTGCTGCTCGGCGCCGCCTTCGCCTGGGTCGCCAGCCTTGCCGTTTACGCCGGGATTAAGGAACCGGTTACTAAACCGGTTGACGTGGACCCAGCCGACTGGCTGAGCCACGCCTGGCACATGCTGGTCAGCGACGCGCCTTTCCGCAAGTTCGTGATCATGCGGACGTTGCTCCTGGTGTCTGCTCTCAGCCCGCCGTTTCTGGTGGCATTAGCCGCTTCGAGCGGCGCTGGCTTAGGCGGTCTCGGCGCGTTCGTCATCGCCCAAGGTGTGGCCCGCATGATTGGCGGCCGGTATTTCGGGCGCCTTGCCGACCGCTCCAGCCGGCAGCTCATGGCAACAGGAGCACTGATAGCGTCACTGCTCATAATCGCGGTGCTGCTGCTCGGCCGAGTCCCTGGCCTGGATGGTTCCATCTGGCTGTACAGCGGCGCATTCTTCATGCTGGCGCTCATCCACATGGGTGTGCGAGTGGGCCGCAAGACCTACATAATCGACATGGCTGAACCTGACCAGGTGACCGATTACGTTGCCGTATCCAACACGGCGATGGGAGCGCTGCTGCTCGTTACCGGCGCCGTAAACGCGGCGCTCGCGCTGCTTGGCACCGAGGTGGCGCTTGCATTCCTCGCACTGCTGGGGCTGGTCGGATTCATCGTCGCTAGAGGAATGCCAGAGGTCAGCGCCGGGCCGTAGTCATAACCCGGGTCGCGCTGACCTCGCCGAATTCAACAAAACTACGAGACCAAAACCTTCTTAAGACCAAGAATATCACTTCGCAGTCTGCATTGTTCAATGGGCCCAGCAATAAACCGGTAACTATGTTGTTTGACCAGCCTGCCAGCAGCAGTGACGCGGGAGCTATCTTGCTTGGCCGAATTGAAGCCCGGCATGGTCTCATTGCTGCAGTGAGTGGTGCTGAGCTTGCTTCCCAGCCGACTTTGTCCCGGTTTGAGAACAGCATCACCGGCCGTGAAGCGATTGACATGAGTACAGCCCTGCTCAACTGGACTGTTGCAAGGTTTACGCTCCCAGAGGTGACGTTGAAAACCGAATCAAGGAACTGAAGGGTCATTTGAATTCCGACCGGACCAGCTGCACCCGGTTCATAGCCAACCAGGTCAGGCTTACCCTGTCCATCCTGGCGTTCACGCTGTACCAGGAATTACGCCTCGCAGCCAAAGGAACCCGCCTGGAACGAGCCCAAGTGGGCACACTCAGGGACAGAATCATCAAACTGGGCGCGTGGATCAAGCAGACCACTCGGGGCATCACAATCCATCTGCCTGAATCAGCGCCTTACAGGAGCGAATGGCTGCGAATATTCAATGCCATCAATCCAACCCCAACCTGAGCAAGGCCAGCGGGTACAAACCAGTTGAAGAACAGCCGGAATCACCTCCGGCAGGTCAGTCATGCCAGAATCAACCAAAAGCAACGTCTGTGACGGCCAAAACACACTACAAGCACCCTGACAGCTCAACCTTGAGTAATCAAATCCACTCGCATGCCAGCCATGCGGCTGAACGAAGTCATAACGAACCTGAAACTACCGGCCGCGCGAGCCCGTCATGAATAGGTCGGGCTAAAAGACCCGCGCCTCGCGCACCAGGTCCCCTGGAGGACCCATGAAACGATTTCCCGTCGCCGCGGCTACGCTGATCGTAATCGCACTACTTGCGGCCTGCACAACGGCCGCACCCACTCTCGATTACCAGGGGGTCAGGATGGTTGGCGGTGACGCGCTGGAGTTGACTCTCACCTTGCAGGAGCCCTCCTCAACCGGAATCGTCCGCGGAACTTACTACGCTGGTGTAGCACGCGGCACCTTGCGGGGTGAGCTCGAAGGCGAGACACTAACGGCAGTGCTGCAGCCAAAAGAGAACTGCACTTTCTCCTTCCTGGGCACCCTTACCGACAACCGCCTGACCGGAGCGTTCGAACCCCTCGACTGCACCGATGGCGAAGCGGGAACCTGGGAGCTGACACGCCTGTGAGACGAGCACGAATCCTGACCTTGCTCCTGCTGGGCGCTCTGCTCCTCAGCGCCTGCCAGGACCCCCGCACGATGACGATTCCGCAGAGCGCCAGCGATTGGGATCACGCCCGCTGGGACACTGCAGCATGGGAGTAACTTTGAAACGAGTCCTCGCTTTAATCTTCGCACTCACGCTCAGTATGCCCGCCTTGTCACAAACCGCGCCCGAAGTGTTCGTGTTCCGGCCAGGCACCCCGATACTGGCGGATGAGATGAACGCCAACTTCCAGCTGCTCCGCGACCACATCAATAATGCTCTCGGACTTGCCAACCTCAGCTCCGAAGAGGTCCGGGAGCTCACCGAGTTCATCGAGAACCTCATTGAACGCGTTGAATCCGGCGAGCTCGATGGTGAAAGCCTTACTTTCAGCTGGGACGGCACGAAACTCGGGCTGAAGCACGACAGTGACGAAGAATTCGCGTTCGTCAATCTTCTCGGACCGACCGGCCCGCAAGGAGAGGTTGGGCCGAGACTCGAGTACGAGTGGAGCGGCACGAGACTCGGTGTGCGCAGCCAGGGCGACGCCGAGTACGAGTGGATGGAGTTAGCCGGTGCGACAGGGCCGGAGGGGCCACAGGGTACCGCTGGCCCACAGGGTGAGCCCGGGCCCCAAGGTGAACCTGGTGTTGCCGGCGCTGAAGGTCCGCGGGGCACAGCAGGTGAGGCCGGTCCACCAGGCCCCATCGGTCCAACCGGCCCGCTCGGCCCGGAAGGGCCCCAAGGTATGCAGGGACCCAAGGGCGATAAAGGTGACAATGGCGAACCTGGCCCGCAAGGCGAACTCGGTCCAGAAGGTTATCCAGGACAAGAAGGACCCGTAGGACCAGCAGGGCCCAGCGGCTTTCAGAACAAACATGTCATAAGAGATACCGACACGTTCTACATCGACGATGAAGAGGACGCGTTCTACCTGGTGCTGGCGCCAGCGAGGATAGAGCTACGCAGTGATCCCCAGCCGAACCAGATGCTGGTGTTCCTCGGCCACGATCCTCGAGCCAGCATCTTTTTCCACCCTGATGCCCCTATGGTGCGGGGCGATGACCCCGAGCCCCAATGGTCGGGCGAGTTCTTCTTCAGTACGGGTCCGACAGGCCTGTCAACCAGCTTCATGCTCTTCTGGCTGGAACAGGAACAAGCATGGTACTGGGCACCTTCCAACCCGAACCCCCCTGGCCAGCCTTCGCACTGAAGCGCGAGCGGCGGGTCTACGCGAGAAGATGTGTCGAGGCCTACCCCCTCCGCCCCAACCCCGCAAGCAACGGCACTTGCTCCCCCTCCAGCGCCTTGCACGCATACACGAACATGGCGGCTGACCATGCCTGCAGCGGGTGGCCCATCGGCCTGCCGGATACGCCGTGCAGCCATTCGTTGAACTCCCACTCCTGCTGTTTGCCCGCCCGGTTCGCCTCGGCCAGCAAGGTGAGCTGCTCCCGCGCCCGGTCGAACTTGCCGGCCTTGACGAGCGCGGCTATGTAGAAACCGCCGATGAACGGCCAGATACCGCCGTTGTGGTACTGCTCGGGCAGGTTCAGGTTCCGGCTGCGGTAGTACTCGCGCCAGTCCCGGTCGCCGGGGTAAATGGCCGGCGAGAACGCCTTGAGTGGGTACGGCTTGTCTGCTCCCGAGCCGTGGGCATGGGTCAGGATCAGGTTCGCCCGCTTTTCGTCGGCCAGGCCGAAGATTATGGCGAGGCTGTTGCCGAGCCCGTCGAAGGCATAGCCGAACTCCCGGAAGCCGACCCAGGGCAGGTAATAGGGCATCTCGGTGAGCGTCGCCGTGTTCTGGTACAGCAGGAACCATTCCAGGCGCAGCGCCTTCAGCTTCTCGAGCTGCTCTCCGAACTCGCGTGCGTCCCAGGGGCGGTCCAGCCACATGAGCAGGTTCATCTTGTCGTGTACGTCTGTTGAGATCGCCTGGTAGTCGGTCGCGCTCTCCCGTCCGGCAGCCAGCTGCGCCATCGCCTGCATCGCGGCCACGTAGAGGACGTTGTCGTACAGCACGTTGTAGCGCACGGAGTACAGGTCGGCCCAGTCGCCCGCTTCGGGGACCTCGAGCAGGCCGCAGCCGTTCATGTCCTGGTACCTGAGCCACAGTGCCGCCCGCTCCAGGCTTTGCCAGTACTGATCCAGGAAATCCTTGTCGCCGGTTGCCTGGTGATGGGCGTAGTGGCCGAGAATGTACCAGAGGTTCGCGTCGACAGCCCCGGCGTTCTCGGTTGTCACTTCGTTGGTGCGGGTGTCCAGGTTCAGGTGGATCATGCCGAGTTCGGTCTGCGTGCGCGCAAGGGTGGCCAGCGAGGCCCGCGCCCCGCCCAGCAGATCCGCCTCACCCGTGAGCAGCGCACCGAGCGCCGTGATGGCCGAGTCGCGCGCCCAAACCTGCGGATACCCGCCGGCCAGGGCGGACGCCTTGAAGCCGTACCCGGTGGTGCAGGCGCGCAGGACGTCGAGTGCCCGCGCGTAGGCTTCGCCGATGATGCCCGATTTGTACATACCCGAGCATACAGGGCGCAACCAGCTCAGCAAAGTGTATGCTGTCCGACAAATCACTTGAGGTAGCAGGATTCAACGCTTCAGACACCGGTTTCGGTTTCAGCGCATTTTCTCTGCCACCATTTTTGGGACGGGGGTGAGGCCCGGAGGTTGCCGGTTTAAGGTGGCGCTGGTCAGTACCAGTTGCACCACGCGGATGTGGATGTAGTTCTTGCTCAGTGTCATGCGATTGGAGAATCAACCTGATGCATAAACCTGCCCGTTTCTTTCTGTCCCTGCTAGGCGCGGCCGTGTTCGGTGCGGCGGCCGCCCAGTCCGTAATCACCTGGTCCTACTGGGGCGATCCCGGCGAGCTGCCGCCCAACCTCGAGGTGATAGCGCAGTTCGAAGCCGCGAACCCGGACATCATCATCGAGACCCAGCATGCGCCCTGGTCCAGCTACTTCGACCGGCTGCAGACGCAGTGGGCGGGTGGAGTTTCGCCCGATGTCATGTTCCTGAACAACGTCCCCAGTTATGCCTCGCGCGGTGTGCTGGCCACCCTGGATGACCTGGTCGAGGAGAGCGGCTTCGACATAAGCGGCTACCACCCGGAGATGCTGCGCATCTTCATGCTGGACGGAAACCTGTACGGCTTCCCGCGTGATAACGACACGACCGTTCTGTACTACAACATGGACCTGTTCGACGAGGCTGGCGTCGCGTACCCGGACGACACGTGGCACTGGGATGACCTCCGCGAGGCTGCCGCTGCCCTTACCGTCAAGGACGCAGCTGGCCGGACGCTTCAGTACGGCGTTGCCCTCGAGGCGAACAAGTACCCGAACTGGGTGCATCAGAACGGCGGCCTGATCTTCGATGATCCGCTCGAGCCGACCACTTTCCACCTGGCGGAGCAGCCGGCGACCGACGCCATCCAGTTCATCGCCGACCTGATCAACGTCGATGGCAGCGCACCGTCCTTCGATGCGCAGCAGCAGATGGGCAGCACCACGGAGCTGTTCAGCACCGGCCGCGTGGCGATGGTGATGACCAACGCCGCACGCGTCCCGACCTTCATGGACTCAGGCTTCAACTGGAACGTGGCTCCGTTGCCGATGGGGCCGACCGGCACCCGCGCCAACACGCTGGGCGGCGCCGGTTACGTCATGGCCGCCTCCCCCGGTGACCAGGAAGCAGCCTGGCGTTTCCTGCAGTTCCTCTCGGGGCCCGAAGGGCACGCTGTCTTTGCAAGCACCGGCCTGGCCGTGCCGGCCCTCACCACCCCGGAGACCGCCGAAGCGTTCATCAGCGCGATGCCAGAAGGCATCCACGCGCAGGTGTTCATCGACGAGACCGCTCACGGGATGCTGAACCCCAACTTCCCCAACTGGCGCGAGATCGAGACCACGCTGGTAACGCCCGCTCTGGACCTTGTCTGGAACGGCGAGCAGACCGCAGCCGAGGCGCTGGCAGCAATCGAAGCTCAGGTGCAGGCTTTCCTCGATCGCTGATGCGGGTCTTTGATGCGCACGTCCACAACTTCTGGTGGGACCGTTCGCAGAATGCTGAGGGCTTCCTTGAAGCCCTCAGCGACACTGCACAGGAGATCGGCACGGTAAAGATCGCGCTGCTGGGCAACCCCGGCGCGACCGGACACGACGCCCTGCAGGCCGCGATCGAGAAATACCCGGAGCTGCTGATCGGCATGGGCTGGCTCAGGCTGGATGAAGACCCGCCAAGCCTCATCGACGAGTTCGCGGAGCGCGGCTTCAAAGGCATCAAGATCCTGGGACCGTACAGGAACTACGACGACGAAGCGTACTACCGGCATTACGAGAAAGCCCAGGCGCGCGGCATGCGGATCCTGTTCCACACGGGGATCCTGGGCGGTTCGAACGATTACCTGATGGGCAGCAGCGAGGACGCCTGGAAGGCGCCACCGACCGGCGCGGAGGAAGAGGCTTTCGTCGCCAACCTGGCCCGGCAGGCGCGCGGACGGCAGTTCGGGCACTCCTCGGCGCGCATGCAGCCAATCTATCTGGACACGATCGCTTTCGCCTTTCCGGAGCTCTATCTGATCGGCGCTCACCTGGGCTGGCCCGACTACCGCACTGCCTGCGCGATAGCGCGCTGGCGGCCCCGGCTGTTCTTCGACGTCTCCGGTGGCGATGTGGTCCGCCGGCACATCATCGAAGGCGGCTACATCATGAACGAGATCCGTCCCGAGAAGCTCGTCTACGGCTCGGACTCCGACCACCGCCGCATGAAGCGGGACGTAGAGGAGTGGAAGAAGGCCTTCGACGACATGGGCCTGAGCGAGGACGAACAGGACCTGATCTTCTACCGGAATGCTGCACGAATCTTCGGAATTGATGACTAGAACCCGTGCGCCTCGCACCGGTGCCCTCATCCGGCGCGAGGCGTTCACGGCTTACGGCTTCCTGTTGCCTAACCTGCTCGGGTTCCTGGCCTTCACCTTCCTGCCGGTCATCGCTGCGTTGTTGATCAGCTTCACGGAATGGGACCTTCTCCGTCAGGCCAGCTGGATCGGCCTGGACAACTACACCCGACTGGTCAGCGACCCGCTGTTCCACCGGGTACTCAGGAACACGCTGCTGTACGTGCTTGGCACCGTTCCGGTCCAGATGATGCTGGCGCTCCTCATCGCGCTGGCACTCAACCAGCGCATCCCCGGCCAGACCTTCTTCCGGACAGCTTTCTTCATGCCGGTAGTAGCGTCAACGGTCGCGGTCGCGCTGGTGTGGCGCTGGATTTATCACGCCGACTTCGGCCTGCTCAACAGCTTCCTGTACGCCATCGGCGTCACCGACCCGCCCTCGTGGCTCTCAAGCACCACCTGGGCGCTGCCGGCCATCATCATCATGAGCGTATGGCAGCAGATCGGCTTCTCGATGGTGCTGTTCCTGGCCGGGCTCCAGGGCGTTCCGCAGTCGCTGTACGAAGCTGCGACCATCGACGGCGCCGGCCCGTTCGCGCGCTTCCGGTTCATCACGCTTCCCCTGCTCTCGTCCACCACGTTCTTCGTCCTGGTCATCGGCATCATCAACTCGTTCCAGGTGTTCGACCAGGCTCTGGTAATGACCAACGGCGGCCCGGCCAACGCAACGAACACGATCGTCTTCAATATTTACCGGTACGGCTTCCAGTTCTTCCAGATGGGCTATGCAGCGGCGATGGCCTGGGTGCTGTTCGCGATCATCTTCATCGTGACCGTCGTTCAGTTCCGCTACCAACGCAACTGGGTGCACTATGACTAGACAACGGCCAAGGCCGAAACCGCTCGGCTTCACCCTGGGCAGCTGGCTTCTGGCGATCATCCTGATCCCCACGGCACTCATCATGCTGATGCCGTTCATCTGGATGCTCTCGACCTCGCTGAAGAGCGCAGGCGAAGTGTTCTCCTATCCGCCCACGTTCATCCCCGAAACGCCGCAGTGGGGCAACTACGTCCGCATCTTCGAAGTACTGCCGTTCGCACGCTTCTTCTTCAACTCGCTCGCCGTGGCCATAGCCGTCACCGGGCTGCAGCTCATCACCTGTTCCATGGCCGCCTATGCGTTCGCGCGGCTGCGGTTCAAAGGCAGGGACATGCTGTTCCTCGGCTACCTGGGCACCCTCATGATCCCGGCGCAGGTGGTGCTGATCCCGAACTTCATCGTGCTCAGGCAGCTCGGCTGGATCGACACGTACCAGGCGCTGATCCTGCCGGCAGCGTTCAGTGCTTTCGGGACGTTCCTGCTCAGGCAGTACTTCCTGACCATCCCCAGAGAACTCGAGGACGCCGCCGTCGTTGACGGGGCCAACCACTGGCAGATCTACCTGCGCGTGATAATGCCGCTGTCAGGACCAGCCCTCTCGGCCCTGGCGATCTTCGCCTTCCTCACCAACTGGAACAGCTTCCTGTACCCGCTCATAGTCACGACCCGGGTGAACATGTCGACCCTGACGGTGGGCCTGAACACGCTGCAGGGGCAGTACAACACGGCCTGGACGCTACTGATGGCCGGCAGCGTCATCGCCCTGCTGCCCATCCTGCTTGTGTTCATCTTCGCGCAGCGTTACTTCATCGCCGGCATAACGATGACTGGCCTGGGAGGCCGTTAAGGCCTCCCTCCGCCTGCCCCGGCGGGCATGAAGGCTGGGTCATACCCGCCTGATCTCCACCCCGCCGCCGCGTTCCTTCGCTTCGTACATCGCGTCGTCCGCAGCGTCGAGCCCTTCGCTGATGTTCGGCGATCCCAGCGCCACGCCGAGGCTGGCGCCGAGCTTCACCTGGTGACCACCCGTTTCGAACGGGTGCTGGAACGATGCCAGCACCCGCTGGAAGAACGGTTCCGCGTTCGTTTCGTCCAGGCCATTCACCAGGATGACGAACTCGTCGCCGCCGATGCGTGCGACCAGGTCGAACCCACGGACCGCCGAGTTCAGGCAGGAAGAAGAGCAGGTAGGCCACCGGGAGGGTCAGGTACGCGCCCAGCAGCGCGTTGGTGTGGCGGTGGTCCTGGGGATCGCCAGTCAGCTGCAGGATCGCCAGCGTGCCCAGGGCGAGGGCAGACACGAAGTACGGGCTTGCGGCCAGGAAGAAGTGCGCCATCCTTCCGCGTGTAAAGCCGATGCCAACTGCCCACAGCACGCCGGACAACAGCACGCCCGCGACGACCGGGTCGGGTGAGCCCTGCGTCCAGCGGTAGACGATCAGCCCGGCGCAGATGGCGCAGAGCGCCAGTAACGCCCAAAGTACGGGCGCCCTCGCCGAATCAAGCGACGGCGTCAAGACTGTGGCTCCGTGTTCGGTGTCGCAGCGGTGTTCGCACTGGTCCGCTGGTTCATTGCCAAAGGATACACGTGCATCGGACGCAGAACCCGGTGCGTCGTCTACAATCTGCCTGATGGCCGAGCTTCTTTACGATGCCGACTGCGGCTTCTGCAAACGCGTCCTGCGCAGGTACGGCCGCTTCCTGCGGCGCGACGTTCGCGCCCTTCCGCTGCAGGAGTACGCGTCAACAGATGCCCGGCTGAGCCGGCAGGAGCTTCAGAAGGCCATCACCCTGGTTCTGGAGGACGGTCGGGTGTACTCCGGGGCGGAGGCGATCGCCCGCGCCGTCGGCGGCCCGGCCCGGCTTTACTTCGTGCCCGGCCTCAGGCAACTGGCGAACCTGGCGTACGATTGGGTGGCCCGGAACCGCGGCCGCCTGCCCGGTGGCCGTCAAGTCAGATGAGGACGCTCTGTGCTTCCATCCTCAGCAGCCACTCCTTGCGCGGCACCCCGCCGCCGTAACCGCCGATCTTGCCGCTGGCGTTGATGACGCGGTGGCAGGGGATGATGACGGCCAGCTGGTTCGCCCCGTTCGCCTGGGCGACCGCCCGGAATGCCGTTGGCCTGCCCGTCCGTTGCGCAAGCTCCATGTAGGAGATAGCTTCGCCGTACGGGATGCGCATGAGCTCTTCCCAGACGCTGCGCTGGAACTCCGTCCCGATCATCCGCAGTGGCGTGTCGAACGTGCGGCGTTTCCCGGCGAAGTACTCGTCAAGCTCGCGTCTGATGCTTTCCAGCGGCGGCGTGGTGCCAGGGATGATCGCGTACCTGCTGCGCAGGCGCTTGAGCTCGGTTTCCAGCCCGCGGCGTTCGGCGAACTCGAGCAGGATCAGGTGTTCCTCGCTGCCCACCGCCAACATCGGTCCGAGCGGCGTGTCCAGCCAGCTGGCGCTCAGCACCGCCTGGTCCTTGTGGCTGGGCGGATTGCCGATGATCCTGCTGAAGGCGTCGCGGAAGCCGCTGCCTGATTCGAAGCCCGTGTCCAGCTGTGCGTCCATCACTGTGCCTCCGTTGCGGATCGTCTTGAGAGCGAGCCCCATGCGCCTGGCCCGCGCGTACTCCAGGACGGTCATGCCGAACCGCCTGCGGAAGTGGCGGCGGGCGGTGCTGGTGTCGATGCCGAGTTCCCGGAAGTCCTGCTCCCGCCAGCGCCGTTCCGGCTCGGCCTCCACCATCGCCACCAGCCTGGCGACCAGTTCAGGCACGATATTCGGGTGCGAGAGCGGCTGGCACCGTTTGCACGGCCGGTACGACGCGTGAAGCGCTGCCTTGGCGTTCAGGAAGAACTCGCAGTTCTCGAAGTTCGGTTTGCGCGCCGGGCACGTGGGCCGGCAGAAGACGCCGGTGGTGCGGACGCCCACGTAGAAGGTGCCCTCGAATTCGGTATCGCGGTCGAGCATCGCCTGGTACCAGTTGCGCGCCTGGGATTGCGTGACGGTGAACTGCGGTTCGTTCATCGGTCAAAGGTACCCGGTTCGTTTCGGAGCGTGCGCCGGGAAACGGGCGGGTATTTCCCGGCCTAAGTCTGCTCAGCTGGCCACGGAGTTCCGGGTGACCCAGTCTGCCCAGCTGCTGTTCAGCAAGGTCTCCAGCGGCCAGCGTCAGGATCGTCCGGACCTCATCCTCCTGGGCGGGAGCGAACCGGTATCCGTTGAGCCGGCAGAACACGGCGATCGCGAGGAGGGCGGCGCGTTTGTTCCCGTCTGTGAACGGGTGGTTCCAGGGCCATCGCCGAGCGCATCGTCGGTCCCGATAACAGCCTGGCGCAAGCCCCGTCGATGGGTGGCGAGGACTTCGCGTACTACCTGCAGAAAATCCCGGGCACGTTCTTCTTCACCGGCGGCGGCAACGAGGAGCTGAAGGCCACTTTCCCTCATCACCACCCGCGTTTCGACGTGGACGAGCGCTCGATGCTCGTGACCGGCAAGGTTTTCATCGCCGCGGTGCTGGAGGAGTTCGGGCAGGGTTAGGTCTCAGATCCAGCCCTGTTCCCGCGCGTAACGGGCGGCGTCATGGCGGGTGGTGGTCTCGGTCTTGCCTATCGCGCTCGACAGGTAATTGCGCACTGTACCCGGTGTAAGGTGCAGGATCCTGGCGATGTCGACCACGGAGTAACCGTCGCTGGCGACGCGCAGTACGTCCAGCTCGCGCAGATCGGTGCCCTGACTCTTGTCGGAGCCATCCCGTTCATCGAGTCGTACTTCGGCAGCATGCTCGGCGCCATCTCGGGCATAAGCCCTTACGTCGCAGTCCCGGCAACGGTGCTGGGCAACATCGCCTGCACGTTCCTGCTCATCGGACTGGCCAGCCGCGGACGTGACGCAGTGACCCGCAACAGCGAAGGGCCGGCCAGAAGCGGCAAGGTCGCCCGCTATTTCAACCGATACGGCGTTCCGGGCGTCGCGCTGCTCGGGCCGATGGTCCTGGCGTCGCAGGTGACCGCACCAACTCTCGTCGCCCTGGGCGAAGACAGGCGGAAGGTGTATCTGTGGGCCGACGTTTCGATCCTTATCTGGGGCATCGCCTTCTGCTTCTTCGGGAGCGCGCTTGCTGGCATGCTGGGCTGAGGCCGGACAGGTGAACGTCCTCCCACACGATGTTTCCAGGAATAACGTGGAGCTCTTTAAGGCTCCTGGCCCACCTCATAATCTACTGGTCACTGGTTCAAGTCCAGTAGGGCCAACCACACGAACTCTGCAGGAGGCATAAGCGACATCGAGTGTAGTTCAGAGCTATACGCCATTCTGTGCAATCAGCCGGGAGCAGAAGCGTGTGGCTCCGGTGTTGTTCCGCATTGACACTGAGGGACCGTTCCCATAAACTCTAGTCAATAAGCCCGACTGCCACCCTAGGGTGTTGCCGTTGGGCAATTTTATTATTCCGCCCTACTCAAAGCCCATGAAAACACCTGATCAACAGTTGAAACTGCTTGTTGATAAAGGCCTCATTGTCGCCGACCAGGATCGATAGCCGTCACCAGTACGACCAAGCATGATGGGCGAGGACTGGTATTGATTCCTGCTGCGTAGCAAGATAAGTCGCGTTTGATGGAGAGGCGTCAGTATCCCTGCGGTAGCTGACATATGTTGAAGCCGCTATTCAGCCACGCCAATGCCATTAAAACTGCTCCGGCCCTGCTGTCGCCCCGGCCCTTATAATCTACGCGCACAGTCAATACCGCACGCCCTGGCATGCAATCAGTTGAAGCTGTCAGATTTCTGACAAGAGCAGTTCCAGCATCGAATTATGGGTCAGCTCTGGGTCAAACACCGGCTCGTGGCAGCAGGGAAAAAATCGCTAATCAAAAGTCGAATATTCGTCTAGCTGAGGTAGCAGGAAAAACACCAGAAACACCAAGCTAAAAGAGTATTCTTCGTTGTGCACGCATTTGCTGTGCATGCGCGATCTCAGGCACCGATCGTCAAAACACTGTCGAAACACTTAGAAACAGCCTTGTGCAGCAAGGGTGCTTTAGTAATTTTGGGCCTCGGGCTCTCGTTACTAATGACTTCACGGCCTTTGGGACGGTAGTTTAACCAAGCTTGGTTGGTTTATCTCTTGGTTTGCCTTTAGTAGTCTGTATCCATTGAGGCTGTCCCCGGGTCCCCAGATTTGAAATCAATCCCTCAGCTGACATCGTCTCCCGGCAACGCGCTAATCGGTACTTTCCGTGATGCCTTTGAGGGTGAACAACAAAGGGCCCTACAAATCTATGGGATTCAGCACTCTCAGTCCAGGAATCCAGTCAAAGTCCTGCACATTGCGTGTGACCAGAGTCCGATCACTTACGAGAGCCGTCGCAGCTATCAACGCATCACCGAGTGTCAGCTTTCGCAACTGCCGCAGCCGCACCGCCTCCCAAACCACCACATCATCCAGAGGCAAGACCGTGACGGTGTCGAAGAACTCTTCGAAAGCCTCCCGGTCCTCGTCCCCGAGAAGCTGATATCCAAGAACCTCTACTATGCTTGCCGCCGAGACCACAGGAACATTCTCAGCGATGAAACGCCGTAACGATTCCTGCTGCTGCTGGGCTGAATAGATGATAATGTTGCTGTCAATCAGCATCAGTCACGGCCAGGCAAATCGCGATCTTCGCGTAAGCTCCGCTCCCATGCCACTGGGTCATCGATTCCGGTGACCGCACCACGCACGGCAAGCCGCTCGAGAATGGCAGCCATCTTCGCACCTTGCTCGGAGCGAGAAGGCGCATCACGCAGCACAGTGACCTCCACAGCAACAGCGCCGCCGTCTAACACTGGGCCGTCACCCTGCCACTCAAGGCGGTCGCCTCTCAGCACTGCACGATAATTCTCCTTCACGCAGCAATTATAGCGCAGCCTGAACTGCCGACCTACTTTCATCGACACGCCAGGGTGACTGTTGAAACCTTGCATCTGAACGAATTCCTCAAACCAGCCATTGGCGAAAATCGCCGACGCAGTCTTCAGAATCTCGTTGGCCCGCTTAAGCTCAGCATTCTCTTTACGCAGCCGCTTTATCTCTTCGCTCTCCGCAGTAGTCACACCCGGCTTGACCCCGGAATCAACCAGGGCGCGCCTAACCCAACCACGCATCGTGTCAATCGGGATGCCCACCAGTTCATGCAGGCGCCTGAACGAGGCAGATTCAGACTCTTGCGGAGCCTCCTGCCGCCGATCCACGAATAACCTCAGAACCCGTTCTCTCGTCTCGTTGTCGTACTTCGAACCCATGACTCATTCTCCTCAATCTTGTGAAAGAAGAGTGTCTATCTAAGTCAGGGCGATTCCGTTTCGAAGCGCCTGGGTCACGCGAACATCTCCATCACACTGAACATCTACCGGCATCTCTACACTGACGAACTTATGGTTGCCAGTCTCACGTCAATCATCGATCCGGCATCTGATTCCGACACCGACTCGGGCTGAATGGGTCAAATTATGGGTCAAACAGCGAAAATCCGGCTTCTGGGAGCTCTTCCCCGAAGCCGGATTTGCGTCTACGACGTGGTGGGCGATGCTGGGATTGAACCAGCGACCCCTCGCGTGTGAAGCGAGTGCTCTCCCGCTGAGCTAATCGCCCGGGCAAGGGCGATAGTACTACCGGCCGCGTGTCAAGTCAACAAACCGCAAACGATGGACCTGCGGTGCGTCAATCCGCCAGGGCTGGCGACGGACCACTGGTCAGAGGAACCGAAGCGCGTCCGGCTGCGCGCACGCGGCGGACGAGCACGATGCCGCCCACTATCAGGCCCACGCAGATCAGCAGGAAAGGCAGGGCTACCAGCGGACGGTAGGTGAGCCAGGCGATGACGACGGTGGTGGCGCCGATTCCCAGGGCGAGGAGGGCCGAAACGATGCTGACGCCGGAGCGGGCGAGCTTGCCCAGAACAGGTACCCAGCCGGTGAGGGCGGTGAGTGGGCTGAAGAGCAGCCGGAAGCCGGCGAAGCAGAGGACGAAGCCCAGCACGCGCATCATGATGGTGAAACCGGAATTCTGTGCCAGCGCCTGATCGAACATGGCCTGTGCCGAGTAGTTGCCGCTTCTGAGCATCGCGATGGTCGTTCCACCCGATGTCACGAACGGTTCGAGCAGCTGACCGGAGCGGCGCGCTACCAGGCTGTAAGTCCCGGCCGGAGCGTACTCCAGCCTCACGCGTACATCGCCTATCTGGGGAGCGGTCGCAGAGCCGAAGCCGTAGGGCAGGTACAGGGCGTCGCCGGCCAGTTCTGCTTCCTCCAGCCCGAGCCGGGTGCCGATGGCTTCGACATCTGCAGCTGTCAGCGCAACGGACTGCAGGCCGCTCAGGCGGCTGATCACTTCGGTAGAGAGCGTCAGTCCACCGATTGTGGCGTCCGTGGCCGCCGCGGAACTGGCGCGGACCGGCATCTGCGCGGGGTTCTCGCGTCCGGCTGGATAGTTCCGGCTGTCGATGAGCGTGCGGGACCATTCGGGGCGGTACTCGCTTGCGCCCTCCTCGTCTCCGGAAGAGTGGCGGCGCCACTGATACATCTCGACGCTGCGAGAGAGCCTCAGCCCGGCGACCTGGACACCCAGGTCGGGGTCGATCAGCGGAGCAGACGTCGTGACCTCACCGGTTGTATGCACCAGGGTGCCCTCGCCTGCCGCTGCCAGCTCTGCAGGATCCAGGCTGACCACACTGCCAAGCCCTTCGTTCAGCGCACGTTCGGTGCGCACGGCCCGGCCTTCGTTCCAGCCCAGCAGCGACACTGCCGCAATGATCAGGACCGGGGCGAACAGGAAGTTGCTGAATGCCTTCTTCATCTGTCATCACCTCGCAAGCGGGTCTCGGCTCGAGACGGCTGTGTAGACATGCGCGCGTGTCAGCGCTGTCTTTATCCGCTTGTGCCGACAATAGCCAGACTGGCGTTCCACCGGCGTTCCAGACGAATCAGCCTTTACAGGCTCAGTGCCAGCTGGTGATCCGCCCCGTCTCGTGGCGGTGGTGCGAGAACCCGTCCTCGGCGCGCTCGCCGATCGCGATGACTGCGGTGACGCGTGCGCTGTCGGGAAGGCCGAAAGCCGTCCTGATCGCGTCCTCCCGGTAGCCGCCCATCGGTGAGGTGTCATAGCCGAATCCCCTTGCGATCAGCATCAGGTAACCCAGCGCGATGAAGGACTGCGACCGGGCCCATTCGGCCTGCTTCTCGGGTGGCATGCTTCCGATCCGCTTGCGCATGCCCGCAGAGCGCAGGGCAATCTCCTCGGCCCCAAGTCCGGGATGCATGATCTCCTCGACCGTGTCAAGAAACTCGGCTGCGTCGCTGTAGAGGACGATGCTGGCGGGGGCGGACTCGACGGTCCGCTTGTTGTTGTCGGTCATGGCATCGACCAGCTTGGCCTTGGCGGCCGGGGTATGAGCCACAGCAAAACGCCATGTCTGCACGTTGCCTGCACTCGGGGCAAGGCCGACGAGCCGCAGGATCTCCTGCAGGTCTTCAAGCGGAATCGGCTCCTGCACAAACTTCCGGATGCTGCGGCGCGACTCGGCGGTATGGAGGACGGCCTGCCGCGAATCTACCGACGCGTCTCTGTCAACTGTCATGTTCATTTGGTTTCAGCGTGCTCCTAAATTGAAGGGCAAGGCCGCGAAATGCCGACCCGCACCCACCATCAAGCGTAGGCCACCTTTGTTGACGTGTCAACCACTTGCGATGCGGGGTGTCAGCGCCAGCCGCGCTCGTACTCGCCGGGCAGCTTCAGCGCGCCGCTGGCCAGCTCCTGCGCCGCCACGCGCGGCCAGTTCGGGTTGCGAAGCAGCGTGCGGCCCAATGCGATGACGTCGGCCTGTTCACTTCGGAGCGCCGATTCAGCCAGGGCGGGATCGTCCAGCTTCCCGACCGCCATGATTGGAGCACCCAGTGTGCGCCGGTACTCCTGCGCGTAACCGAGCTGGTAGCCGGGCCAGACCGAGGGTGGCGCACCGATGTTGCCGCCGCTGCTGATCGCAAAACCATCCACTCCTGCGCCCCGCATGTCGGCCGCCATCGCGAGCAGCTCAACGAAGGTGTACCCGCCCTCCCCGTACTCCTCGGCAGAGAGTCGCATGAACAGCGGCATGCCTTCGGGAATGACGCCCCGCACGGCCTTGACGACCTCCACCGCGAAGCGTGGTCCCGCTGCGTACTCGTCGCTGCGCCGGTTCGTGGCAGGCGACAGGAACTGGTTGATCAGGTAGCCGTGTGCCCCGTGCAGCTCGATGTACTCGAAGCCCGCATCAACGGCGCGCTTCGCGGCATCCGCAAAGCCCTTGATGAGCGCTCCGATCTCGTCCTGGGTCAGCTCCCGCGGCGTGCGCAGGCCGACATGGGCGATGGCGGAAGGCGCCACCGGCTCGAGCGACTCGACCCGGCTCTTTCGCCCGGCATGCGCGATCTGGATCCCGGCCGCCGCGCCGAACTGCCGGATCGACCTGACCAGCCCAGCCAGCAGCTCGGCCTGCTCGTCGTTCCAGAGCCCGAGACAGCCATCGGTGATGCGGCCGCGCGGCTCGACATTGGTCATCTCGAGGATCACGAGCCCGACCCCGCCGACGGCCCGGGACAGGTAGTGGATCTCGTGCCACTGCCGGATCTTGCCGTCGTGCCCATCGGCCTTGTACTGGCACATGGGCGACATCGCGATTCGGTTGCGCAGGGTCAGGTCGTTGAGTCGCACGGGTTCAAAGAGGGATGCTCCAGCCATGGCTTCGAGCTTATCGCCCGTAAGGGTGCGGCCTGCAGGCGCGCGCGACTGCCTTAACAGCTAAGGCTTGCCTGTTGTATCATCCCGTCATGCAGTCCGAGCCGCTTACCCTGCCGCCTCAGGTGGCACGCCGCTTCCTCCTGGGCCGGCAGGGGCTGTGGCCCGGCCGTCGGTTCGAGGGCCCCGCGGGCACCGTTCAGGCGATGCGCCTGGTCGAGCACCTGCAGCTTGACCCTCTCACGATGATCACGCGCAGTCAGGACCTGATCCTGCACAGCCGAGTGTTCGGCTACACCGAGGAGGGCTGGCAGCAGCCTGCTTACCGCGAGCGCGGCTTCTTTGACTGGGGCGGATGGCTGGCGCTCAGGCCGATGGAGGAGCTGCCTTTCTACCGCTACAAGATGCTTGAGCTCGCCCGTGCGGGAAAGGCGCATCAGTGGGCCGAAGCGAACGCGGCCCTGCTCGACGAGATGCGCGCAACCGTCCGGGAAGTCGGGCCCGTCCGCAACCGCGACTTCGCGATTGAGGGCCGCACCCGCGTGACCAGTTACCGCGGCCGCAAGGATTCCTCAGTCGCTCTTTACCACCTCTGGCGCACAGGCGAGCTGATGGTGCATGACCGCGAACGCTTCGAGCGCGTCTACGACCTCGCCGAGCGGATCGCACCTGCCGAGCATCTGCGCGCGGCAGGCCGCGACGCTGCCTTGCGGTTCCTCGTCCTCAAGAACACAGCCTTCTTGGGCATGGCCGACACCGTCAGGCCATACTTCGAGCTGCCTGACCCGGCACACCGCGACCAAGGGGCTGCGATCCGGGAGGAATTGCTCGAGGAAGGATTGTTGCTGAACGCCCGCATCGAGGGTAAACGCAAGGCATATCACATCCTTGCAAGCGACCTTCCCCTGATTGAAGCCCTGCTGGCGGGCCGCACACCGGCCGAATGGACGCCGCTCGGTCCGGACACGCTCGAAGAAGTCACGTTCCTGGCGCCGCTGGATCCGGTGAGCGCCCGCGGTCGCGCACTGCAGTTCTTCGACTTCCACTACACGTGGGAAGTGTACACGCCGGCCGAGAAGCGTCGCTGGGGCTACTACACGCTTCCGATCCTCTGGGGCGACAGGCTGGTGGCGCGGGCCGACATGAAGTTCGACCGCGGCTCGGGCGCACTGATCGTCCTGGGATTCTGGCTCGAGGACCCCGCTACCGGCAAGGACGATGATTTTGGAGTCGCTCTGGGTCGCGGCCTCGCCCGGCTGCAGCGCTTTCTGGGAGCCAGGCGACTGGACGCGAAGTCAATCCTGCCAGTGGTTCTGCGCAATGCAGCGGTGAAAGCCGCCCGGGAGTCGCCGGCTCAGCCTTCGTAGGCTTCGAACGACTCGCGGATCAGCTCGTGCGTTTCCTTGAGACCGCGCCAGCCGCCGATCGTCGTGACCTTGCCCTCCAGCTCCTTGTAGATCGAGAAGAAGTGCTCGATCTCCCGCAGCCGATGGGGAGCAACGTCGGCGCCCGATACGAAGCTGTGATAGCGCGGATCGTCGACAGGCACGGCCAGCACCTTCTGGTCCTCGCCCTTCTCGTCGCTCATCTCCAGGAACGCCAGGGGACGCGCGCGTATCACCACGCCCGGAAACGTCGGCCGCGTGCTGAGCACGAGGACGTCGAGCGGATCCCCATCCTTAGCCAGCGTGCGCGGCACGAAGCCGTACTCACCCGGATAATGCATCGGGCTGTACAGGACACGGTCGAGCCTGAACGCCGCGATGTCTGCGTCGTACTCGTACTTGTTGCTGCTGCCGTAAGGCACTTCGACGACGGCGGTGATCACGGTCGGCGCTTCGGGATCGATGGGTAGATGCATCAGGTTCATAGTCAGTTACTCCGTTTGGAACCCGCCGTTGGAGGCGGGTCAGCGGGCCACTTTACCCCGCAAGGCCGGGCCTCGCCTGTCGCCCTTGGGTTACTGCAGGTCGACGTCGATCGCCACAAGCAGGCTCAGCGCCTCGGGCAAGGCGACCTTGATGTCGCGGATCCGGTTGCTGTGCGCCGAGATCATGTAGTTGCGGGCCGTTCGGAAGTCCGCCTTGATCAGGCCATTGTTGTGGAACACGCAACGCTCCAGGTCAGACCCGTCGAACGACACGCCCTCCAGCTCGCACTGCACGAACTCGGCCTCGCGCGCAACGCACTCTTTGAAGCTGCACATCTTCAGGTCCATCTTGCGGAACGAGCAGAAGCTCAGGTCACAGCCCTTGAACTGCGCCATCACGCCGATCGCGCCCTGCTGCAACAGGCTGAAGTTCACTCCTGTCAGGCGGCACGACTCGAACTCGACACCCTGGAAGACAGCGTCGGCAAAGCCAACCATCGCCAGCTCGCAGCGCTCGAAGCGGCATTCCGCGAAGTGTGCGCCGCGCATGGAGATCTCGGAGAAGTCGCAGTTGACGAACTCGCAGCCAACGAAGGACGCTCCCGCCAGCTCAAGCCCGCCGGACTCCAGGCCCTCGAACCTCGCATCCGTATAGTTGACCTCGAACGCCATACCCGAACAAGCTAGCATGAGCACCCTTCACGGGCCCGGCCTCACCGGTTGCAGCGGATTTCGCTCCGACTTGCTACAATATGAGCTCGGCTTCGCATGAGGCCGCATCGCGTGGGCCCTTAGCTCAGTTGGTTAGAGCAGTTGACTCATAATCAATTGGTCGCCGGTTCAAGTCCGGCAGGGCCCACCATTTTGTGGTCTGGCCCGCCTTGCATCCAACGAGGATGCCCTTCGCTGTTCGTCCGGCCAGAGATTGGCTGACCGCATCGATGAACGCCAGGTTCTGCAGGGCTCAGGCCCCGTGCCCCACCCACAGCTGTACCTTGGCATCAGCGCCTTCGTCCAACTCCTCAGCGCGCCTGACTGCTACCTTGACCGGCAGGATGTACCCGCCGTCTTTGGGCCACATGGAGGTCTTCCAGTCAGTGCGGCCGATCCGGGCCCGCACGGGGATCATGCCCCAGCCGTACGTCAGGAATCCCGAATTGACCTTGATGATCTCGCAGATTTCGTCCGGCACGGTGATGAAGTAGAAGGGCGCGGGCCCCCGCCAGTACCAGATGTCGCCTGTGAACGCGAACTCCATGCGCCATGTTAATTGACGTGGCCGTTACCTGTTCCGCCTGTCCACGGCGACGCGGCGGCCAGCGGCAACGGCCGTCGTTGTACTGTTGCTTTGACGCAGGAGGAAAGAATGAGCCTGGGCTCCCTGATCGTTCGTGCGGCCGGCGTAGGCTTCATCGCCTGGCCGCTGATACACAACCTGATTACCTGGGTGCCGCGTTTCTCACGGACGCGCCTGGAGGGAATCTTTCCCGTCCTGATCGGCGTGCAGCTCCTCCTGATCGGCATGTACCTGGACAGGCCTGGCCGCAGACCCCGCGACTTCGTGATGCTGCTGACTTTCACTGCGGCGATCGCAACCTGCTGGGCAGCCGGCCAGCTGGTTGCCGCCATAGTCGTGTTCCTGCTGCAGCTGCCTTTCCTGTTCCGTCTTGACGATGAGTGGCGTCGGACGCCGCGCAGCTAGCGTGCTTCACGGTAGCGCCATGGCTTCAGGAGCCTGCGACTACGCGTGTCAGCCACTCACTGAAAGTCTCTGAACCGCGCAGTGCAGCGCGTGCCGGCCCCCATAGCGCTACAATCCGCTCAACGCCATCACCGGAGGTCACGCACATGAACGAATCAGACGCTGACAACAGCCGCACCATCCGCAGGCTCCAGCCGTTCCCCGCGGCATCACCCGATGCAGGCGCGTGGCTGGGAGCGATGCAGGCCGTGCGCGGCAACCTCCTGAATTCGCTTGCCCGGATCGACAAGACAGGCTGGGGAAACGAGTTCCTTGACTGGCGTGGGCCAGCGGGGGACGACAATTCTGTGGGCACGTTGCTTTACCACATAGCCTGGGTGGAACTTGGCTGGCTCTACTTCGATATCATGCTGGGCGAACAGCCCGCAGGTCTTGCGGAGCTGCTCCCCGTGCACGGATGGGATGAGCAGGAACGCCTGACCCACGTTCCCGGCAAGTCGATGCAGGACCACCTGGACCTGCTGGCCGAGGCAAGGCGCCGGTTCCTTGAACTGATTGCGCCGATGTCACCCGAGGACTGGCGCACATTGCGCTCCCCGGAAGGTGAGGATTATTCCGCGACTCCGGAATGGGTCGTCTTCCACCTGGTCGAGCATGAAGCCGGTCACACGTATGAAATCCACCGGATGGTCAGAAAGTGGCGGGCACAGGCCGGGGCTTGAGACGCGACAGAACGACTCCGTAACAGAGTCAGTCCAGTACTTGCGCTACTTCCCAGACGTGACCAGCCGATACGCGGGCGGGTTCCACCAGTTCGGGTGCTTGGGCTGCGCTCAGCAGGTTGACCATGATTCCGGAGAAACTCAGGACCAGGGAGTCTTCGTCCTCATAGACTGCCGGGGCGTCGAATACCCGCTGGTAGAAGGTTTTGGCCTCCGCGATGTCGTCGACGAAGAGCGTGATTACGTGAACCGAGTCGAGCACTGTCTACGCCTCCTCTGCCGCTGGTACGCCCAGGGGGAGGTCCCGAAGCTGGCAGCGGAGGCTTCAAGCTTACAAGGTACCCGGTGACTCCAGCACTTTCAGTACAATGCACCAGGCAGCCTCGGCAGACTCGCGCGCAACGCAAGCAGCAGCAGGTAAAGGAGTGACCCGTGAAGAAAACCGTTTCCCTCAAGGACGGCGACGTCCTCATGACCAAACGCATGGAAGGCACCGATGGCACCGAGTTCCCAAGGCACACCGCCTCGCTTGAATCTGCACTGGTGATGCTCGAAGGGGTCTGCGAGATCACGTTTCCGGATGCTGTCCACGAACTGCGCGCCGGAGATACCTTCATTGTTCCTGCACATGAGGTGCACCAGGTTGCAGGAAAGCCTGACTTCGTTGCCATTCACATCATGCCGAAAGACATCCGCTTCGATTTCAGGGTGTGACCCTGCATGTGGTCGGCAAAGAGACCGCAAGGAAGCCAGGCAGCGGGCCCGCCTGTTCAGCGTCGACCCGCTTGATCCCCGCCCACCCGCGCTAGACTGAATCAACAACAGCAGTCGAGGTGGAGGCGCAGACAATGAAGATTGGCCTGGTAGGTATCGGTTCGATGGGACATGCTCACGCTGCTGCATGGCGCGCGCTGGGTGCAGACGTCGCGGGCGTGTCGGCACGGGATCCGGTCTTGACCCGCGAGTTCGCCGGCAGGTTCGGGCTGAACGTGTTCGAGTCGTATGCCGAGCTGCTGGACTCGGTCGACATCGTCGACCTGTGCATTCCAACAGACCTGCACCGGGCTTTCACCGAGCAGGCCGCTGCCGCGGGCAAGCACGTGATCTGCGAGAAGCCCATAGCCCTGACCCTGGAGGACGGCCAGGCGATGATCGAAGCGTGCGAGCGCGCCGGGGTGCGGCTGTTCATCGCGCAGGTGCTCAGGTTCTTTCCGCAGTACCGCGCGGCGCGCGAACTCCTCAACCGTGGTGCACTGGGGGACCTCGGGGTAGTGACCCTGCGGCGCGTATCATCGGTGCCCATGGGCGGCAAGTCATGGTTCACGGACGAGGCGCGCTCTGGCGGACTGCTGTTCGACCTGATGATCCACGACCTGGACTACGCGCGCTGGCTGGGCGGCCCGGTCGAGAGGGTGTACGCGAGGTCGCTCAAGGGGCAGGACGCGGGTGCGCAAAGCGACTACGCCCAGATCACGCTGCGCTTCGTCAGCGGCGCGCTCGCCCTGATCGAGGGCGGCTGGGTGATGCCGCCGGGCGGGTTCCGCACGGCCATCGACATAGCCGGAACTGACGGACTGATCGAGTGGAACTCCGACTCCGGTGGCGCGGTGCGCGAGTTCCTGCACACGAACGTGGATCAGTCGGCTGATGCGGTGGGGCTCCCTTCGCTCGCCTTCGACCATGATCCCTTTGAGGTCGAGCTCGGGCATGCGCTCAACGCCATCCGGAACGGACGGCCTTTCGACGTGACGCCGCTGGAGGCCCTGCAGGCACTCGACCTGGCGGTGGCCGCGCGACGGTCGCTGCACAGCGGCTCGCCGGCCACGCCCCAGGTGCAGGCATGAGCACCCAACCCCTGCGCATAGGACTCGTCAGCTTCGCTCACATGCACGCCGAAGGCTACGTGCACAACCTTCGCTCGCTGGACGCCGTGGAGCTGGTCGGCTTCACGGACGACGATGCCGGGCGGGCCGAACGGCTCGGCGAACAGTTCGGCCTGACCCGCTTCAGCGACCTCGCAGCGCTGCTTGCCGCCGGCCTCGACGGCGTGATCGTCTGCACCGAAACGGCGCGACACAAGGAGGTGGTGGAGGCGGCTGCGGCCGCAGGCGTGCACGTGCTGTGCGAGAAGCCGATCGAAGTGACCCTTGAACGCGCCGAAGCCATGCGCGATGCGTGTGAGGCAGCCGGCGTGATCTTCATGACGGCGTTCCCGATGCGCTTCGATCACACGCTCATCGGCGTGCGCGAGGCGCTGCAGCATGGTGACCTGGGTCGCCTGCTGAGCGTCCAGGGCATCAACCACGCGGAAGATCCGGCCCGGCACCGCGCCTGGTTCGCAAACCGCGAGCTTGCCGGTGGAGGCGCGGTCATGGACCATACTGCGCATGTGGCTGACCTGCTGCGCTGGTTCCTGGGCGAGGACCCGGCCGGGGTGTACGCCGAGGTCAGCAATCCGTTTCAGCCAGGGCTCGATATCGACTCGGCCGCCATCGCCACCCTCGACTTTCCGGGCGGTTGCTTCGCGACCATCGACGCTTCCTGGAGCCGGCCCGCGAGCTACCCGCGCTGGGGCCACCTGAGGCTGGAGCTGGTCACCGGGAGCGGCGTGATCGAAGTGGACCCGTTCGCACACAACTTTCCGGTTTGGACCGTGGGCGCGGAGCGCACTCCGACCTGGCACGACTGGGGAGGCGACTCCGGACAGAAGATGGTGCAGGCTTTTCTGGACAGCATCCGGGCCAAGGCGGAGCCGCCCGTCACCTGGCTTGACGGCTTTGAGGCTCTGCGGGTGGCCCTGGCCTGTTACCAGGCCTCGGATTCCGGTCGGCGCGTGGAGCTTGGCTGATTCACCTGTGCGCGCCGCGCATGAGTCCGCTGACCAGTTGCCGGGAAAAGATGATGTAGAGGATGATCACGGGCACCATGGACAGGGTCAGCGCGGCCAGCACGGCGTTCCAGTCGTTCACGTACTGCCCCAGGAACACCTGCGCTCCAAGGATGACGGTCTTTGACTTCTCCGAGGACGCCAGCACCAGCGGAAACCACAGGTCGTTCCAGATGGGAATCATGTTGAAAACTGCCACCGTTCCAAGCGCGGGACGGACCAGCGGCAGGATCATCCAAAAGATGCGGTACTCGGACGCGCCATCTATGCGCGCGGCATCCTTCAGTTCGCCTGGCACGTTGCGCAGGAATACGGACAGTATGAACACGGCCAGCGGGATGCCCGACGCCGTGTACACCAGGATCAGTGCCCACAGTGTGTCGTTCAGGCCCAGGGCAACCATCAGTTTGATGATGCTGACCGTGCCGAGCCTGATCGGAATCATGATTCCGACAGCCATGAACAGGCCGAGCAGGGCATTGCCGCGAAACCGGTATTCGGACAGGGCGAACGCTGCCATCGCGCTGCTCAGCAGGATCAGCGTCAGGGAGATCAGGGTGACGGTGAGGCTGTTCCGGAAGTACAGGCCGAAGTTGGCGCCCTGCAACACTGTCTGGTATCCGATCAGGTCCCAGGTTTCGCTGCTCGGCAGGGAGTAGGGATCGCGGAAGATCGCGCGGCGATTCTTGAAGCTGTTGGTGATGACCAGAAAGATGGGGAACAGTGCTGAGGCGGTGAACGCAAGCAGCAGGGCGTGCACGCTGATCACCCTCAGCCTGCCGGTCATGCGGCGGCTCACAGCTCGAACGACCGCACGCGCCGTGCGAAACCGAAGAAGTAAAGCAGGACTCCCAGGAGGATGATGAAGAACATCACGCCGGCCACCGCCGCGCCCAGGACCGGGTCGCCCGTCTGGAGCTGGGCGCCGAAGAACGTCCGGAAGAAGAAGGTGCCCAGGATGTCGGTCGAGAAGTTGGGACCCGCCAGCGCGCGCTGGGTGGTGTAGATGAGGTCGAACGCGTTGAAGTTCGAAACGAAGGTAAGCACGCCAACCACGCCGACAGTCGGCAGAATCAGCGGGAAACGTATCCGCCAGAACGTCTGCCAGGCGGTCGCGCCGTCAACCCGGGCGGCTTCGTCCAGCTCCTCGGGTATGCCCAGCAGGGCGGCCAGGAACAGCAGCATCGGAATGCCGATGTACTGCCAGACCGAAACGAGCGACAGTGTCACAAGGGCCGATGATTCGAGCCCAAGCCAGGGCCGGTTCAGCGAGCCGAGCCCGACAAGGTCGAGCGCGTCACCCGAGATGCCCCACAGCGGCGAAAGAATCAGGCGCCAGATGAACCCGACTAGGACTATCGACAGGATGGTGGGAAGGAACAGGGCGGTCCTGAAGAACGCCTTGAATCTCACGGCGCGCGACGAGAGCAGGCTCGCGAGCAGAAGGCCGATCGGGTTCTGCACCAGCATGTGGATCGCGAAGAACACGAGGTTGTTGCGGATCGCGTTCCAGAGGCGCTCGCTCAGCTGCGGATCGGTGAGCAACAGGCGGTAGTTCTCCAGGCCGACGAAGGCGTTACCGGTCCGGGCCGAGGAGCGCAGGGACAGCCCGAGCGAGTCCAGCAGCGGGTACACCATGAACAGGGTGTAAATGATTACCGCCGGGGCCAGGAAAACAATGATGTGGATTGGAAACGGCTTATGTCTGCGCATCGGCCCTCGGCTGGGCGGGTGAGCCGGCGGAATGAAGCGCCGGCTCACCCGGTATCAATCTTCTGCTTGGTTCAGCGGTTCTGCTGCGGCTCGTACCAGGCTTCCAGTCCGCGCTGCACGGCCTCGGCTGCTTCCTGCGGCGTCTGGGTGCCGTTCAGCACCTGGGCTGTCGCATTCCACAGGTCGTTCTCGTTGTTGGGTGTTCCGCGCGAGAGGATCTGGTAAGAGGACCTGATGGTCGGCTCGCACTCGGCGCGCCAGCTCACGAACTCCTGGGCCAGCTCATCCTCGAGCTCGATGTCGTGATTCGAGAGCGAGAAGAAGCCGGGAAGCGCGTTGCTGTATATCTCTGCGAACTCCGCGCTGGTCGTCCACTCGAGGAACGTGCGGGCGGCCTCCAGGTTGGGGCTGGCCGGGTTGAGCCCTATGCCGATATCGGTGTGATCGCTGATGTAGCACACGTCCTGGCCGGCGGGCGGTGGCGGCGGGAACGCACCCATCTCGAAGTCGACCAGCGGGCGGAACACGCTGATCTCCCATGAGCCGGCGGGAAAAATCGCGCCCATCCCGAGCGTGAACAGGTTCTGTGCGTCAGGGTACGAGGTCGCCTGGTAGCCGTCGGGCAGGTACGGAGCCCAGCGGGCCAGCTCCTCGAAGGCCCTCAGGAAGCCGCCTTCGTCATAGCCGATTGTTCCCTCGATCAGGCCGACGCGGCCCTCCTCGCCCATCCAGAAGTTCGGGCCGATGTTCTGATAGCCCATTGTCGCAGCCTCCCACTGGTCGGTTGTTCCCATCACCAGCGGCGTATAGAAGCCGTCGTCCCGGATCGCATCGAGCACTTTATAGAACTCTTCGTTCGTGGCCGGCTCGTCCAGGCCGAGCTCCTCAAATGCGTCCTTGTTGTAGATGAAGCCGTGGATCACCGAGGCCATCGGCACGCAGAAGGTGTCGGCGCCGTCATCGGTCACCCATGCGCTCCTCGCGACGTCACTGAAGGCGTCGAGCCCCGGCAGGTCGTTCAGGTTCGCCAGATAGCCGTCCTGATATAGCTCGAGCGACAGGTCAAACGGACGGCAGGTGATGAGGTCGCCGGCTGTGCCCGCCTGGAGTTTGGACGCAAGGACCGCGTTGTACTCGGTCGGCGCGGCCGGGGCGAAGACGACCTCGATATCCGGGTGGTGTTCGTTGAACGCCGGAATGATGAGCTCGTTCCAGATGGCCAGGTCGTCGTTACGCCAGCTCTCGATGGTGATGGTCTGCGCGAGCGCAGAGCATACGAGCACCAGTGGGACGACCAGGATAAGCACCTTGCGCATAGTCTTTCCTCCACGTTCTGCGAATGATCGCCAGTCAAAAGTGTTTGGGGGTCACTTTAGCACGCGCCATGCCCACGGGCCACGGGGAGTGGGGCGCCGTGAGGCTGCCCCGAAAGATTGCCGTAATTTGTTCGGCGATCCTCAGCCTTCGTCGACCGCGGCGCTTACCGGCGCCTCCAGCCGCAGTGCGATCAGGTAGGTTCCCGCATCGGGCAGCGACTGGTTCTCGGTCAGCGGCTCGACATCGCCGTTCCGGCGCACGAACAGTGGAACGAACCCGCCGCCGTAGCGCGCGCGGTAGTCCTTGAGCGTGAACTCTTCCGTGATCTGTGTCTCGACGATGCCGGCTCCCTTGTCGAGCAGCCGACGCAGGTCATGAAACGTCACGTCGGCCCGGAACAGCGTGCGGCCGCCGACGTTGCTGCCGAGGTTGCCGCGCGCACCCGTCTGATGGTGCGGTGCCAGCTGGTAGACGTTGCCGGAGCCGAAGACGCGGGAGTACTTCAGGGCGGTGAGCGCGTTGGCTTCCTCGTTGCTCGTCAGTGCCAGCAGCTTGCCGATGCCGCTCAGCTTCACCTGGTCGTCGGCCTGGTCCGAGAGGAGGCTGCCGAAGTACGTGTTGAGTCCGTCGGCGCGTGCGGAGACGACGTTGGACCAGTTGGTGTCGGCCAGCATGACGTCGTAACCGGCCTCGCGCAGGTAGCGGCCGACCGCCCGGGCGAACGGGTGGGCGCCCAGAATCAGGTACCCCTGCGGGTCGGGCTCCGCCACCCCGAGCCAGCGGGCAACCGGCAGGGCCGTCAGGCTGTTGAGCAGGACCGTTCCCACGATCACGAGGAACACCAGCGGCACCAGCATCTGGGCGCCCTCGATGTTCTCGGCGGTCAACCTGGCTGCGAACAGCGCGCTCACCGAGGCGGCCACGATGCCGCGTGGAGCGATCCAGCTCAGATACAGCTTCTCCTTGAGGCTCAGCGAAGTGCCGATGGTACTTATGAAGATGCTTGCCGGCCTTATGACGAGCATCACGACCAGCAGGAACACCAGGCTGGGTAGGCTCGTGACCTCCAGCAGCGTAGCAAGCTCGATGTCGGCAGCAAGGATGATGAACAGGACCGAGATGACCAGTACTGTCAGGTCCTCCTTGAAGCTGAGGATCGTCCTGAAGCTGGGAACGGCGCTGTTGGCGATGATGATGCCCATGATCGTCGTTGCCAGCAGGCCCGACTCGGCCGAGAGCATGTTCGATACGGCGAACGCCATCAGAACGAAGGCCAGCGAAGTCACGTTGACCAGATAGTCCGGCAGGAGGCGCTGGCGCAGCAGTGCAGCAAGCGCGTAGCCGGCCACCACTCCGACCGCGGAGCCGACGGCGATGAACAGGCCGAACGTGCTGAGCGTCTGGCCAAGCGCGTTGCCGGTCTGGCTGTTGACGATCCAGGTGAAGACCAGGGCGGCTACCATGGCCCCGATCGGATCGATGACGATGCCTTCCCAGCGCAAGACGTTGCCCACGCGCTTCACCGGCCGTACGATCCGGAGGAGCGGACCGATCACCGTTGGTCCGGTGACCATCAGGAGTGCGCCGAGCTGGATTGCCATTGGCGCCTCGAGGCCGACCAGGAGCCAGGCGGCCAGCGCGATCAGCAGCCAGGTCACGACGCCCCCGACCGTCACCAGGCGCCAGACGGCGGTACCGATGCCCTTGAGGTCTCGCCATCTGAGCGTCAGGCCGCCCTCGAAGAGGATGAGGCCGACCGCCAGCGATACTGCCGGATGCAGCAGGTCGGTGCCGACCAGCTCGCCCGGCTGGATGAACCCGAGTACCGGACCCATCATGAAACCGATGAGCAGCAGCGGCAGGATCGCCGGCAGGTTGATGCGCCAGGCGAGCCACTGCGAGGCAGCTCCCAGCGCCACTATCATTGCGAGTATCAGTCCTGGATTATTCATTCACCCTGCCGGTCCCGGGGTAGTAATCACCCGGCACCGGCAAAGGCTAGCACGTGCAGGGCGCTCGAGCGTGTTCACCACAGACCGACAGCCGCGCCTTTTATGGTCAGGCTGCTCAGCCCTCGTACTGCTCGTCCGTGACGTGCTCCATCCAGTCCGCCGAGCTGCCGTCCACAGACTCGTGAATGGCCAGGTGGCTCATGGCGATGTGTGGAGCAGCGCCGTGCCAGTGCCTGACCCCGGCGGGAATCCAGACAACATCACCGGGCCTGATCTCCTCAACGGGACCGCCCTCGTGCTGCACGCGACCCAGCCCGGTCATCACGATCAGCGTCTGGCCCGCCGGGTGCGTGTGCCAGGCGGTTCTGGCGCCGGGCTCGAAGGTCACGGCGGAGCCGGCAACCCGACCCGGGGCCTCCGCCTTGAAAAGCGGATCCCGCCTGACCGTGCCCGTGAACCACTCCTCTTTACCTCTGACCGATGCGTTCGTGCCTGCCCGCGTGATCTTCATGAGTGCGTCCCCCTTTCAAGGGTCTGATTTCACGATACTGCAACGCTCCGGCCGCAAACGAAGGCGTGTCTCACACACACTCATGAATAGCCCCCATAATGCCCGCATGAAAAACTACCAGTTGCCAACCATCTGGCCACATCTTGCCTGCAAAGATGTCCCCGCGATGATGCAGTTCCTGGAGTCTGCGTTCGGCTTTAAGGAAACGGTCCGGAGCGCATCGGAAGATGACCCATCGACAGTTCACCATGCTGAGATGCTCTGGTCACAGGGCGGCGGCATCATGCTCAGCACGGTCGGCAAGGATGACACCGTCTTCGGCCGGCGCGAACCCGGCCGCACCCTGGTCTACCTTGTCTGCAGTAACCCCGACGAGCTGTTCGAGCAGGCGACCGCAGCCGGAGCCGAGGTCGTGCAGGGCCTGAACACCGAGGACTACGGCTCGCGTGGCTTCACGGTCGCTGACAGGGAGGGAAACCTGTGGAGTTTCGGCACGTATGCGGGTGAAGCAGCTCAAGACGCTCCGCCGGCAGGCTGAAAAACACGCTACCCCGCGATGTGCACGGACTTGCTCATCAGGTACTCGTTGAGCCCTTCGCGCCCGAGTTCCCGGCTGAAGCCGCTCGCCTTGTAGCCGCCCACAGACACCTCGGGGTTGACGATGCCCCAGCCGTTCACCCAGACAGTGCCGGCTCGCAGGCCCCGGGCCACGCGCACGGCCGTGCCTATATCGCGCGTCCATACGCCGGAAGCCAGGCCGTAGATCGTGTCATTGGCGATGCGGATGGCGTCTTGGGCATCCTTGAAAGTGATCACGGCGACAAGCGGTCCGAAGACCTCCTCTTGCGCGATGCGCATGTCGGAAGTGACGCCCGTGAAGACGGTCGGCTCGAAGTAGTTGCCCTTGGCGAGCTCACCGTCGCTCAGTCTGTTGCCACCGTAGGCAAGGCTTGCACCGTCGTTCAACCCTGCCTGCACGTAACCCTGGATACGCTCCATGTGGGAGGGAGAGACAAGGGGCCCGAGGTCGGCGTCCGAGGCAGGCGGGCCGCTGCGCATGCCCCTGGCGGTCTCGATCAGCTTCGCAACGACCTCATCGTGCACGTCCTCGTGCACCAGCAGGCGCGACCCCGCGGTGCACACCTGGCCGCCGCGCCAGAAGACCGCCCAGGCCGCCGCGCCCGCCGCTGCGTCCAGGTCGGCGTCGGGGAAGATGATGTTGGGAGACTTTCCGCCCAGCTCGAGTGACACGCGCTTCAGCGTCTTCGCGGCCTCGGCCATCACCTTGCGGCCGGTCCCAGTGGACCCGGTGATCGAGACCAGGTCGATGCGCTCATCGCCCAGGAGGATGTCGCCGACTTCGCCGACGTCAAAGGTGACTACGTTGATGACGCCCGGGGGCAGGCCGGCCTCGGTGAGCAGCTCGGCGAGTCCGATGGTGGTAGCCGGCGTCATGGAGTCGGGTTTGACCACCAGGCTGCAGCCGGCGGCCAGCGCGGGGCAGATCTTCCAGGCCGCCTGGTTGAGCGGGAAGTTCCAGGGGGCGATCAGGCTGACGACTCCGACGGGCTCGCGGATGGTCAGGGCGAGCAGGTCGGATCCGAACGTCGTGGTCTGGCCGTGTATGTCGCGCGCCAGCCCGGCGTAGTAGCGGATCAGGTCGATGACCCAGTCGATCATCATGCGGCCCTGGGCGATCGGTGCGCCGCTGGTGCGGCTCTCCATCCAGGCGAACTCCTCGTGGCGGGCACTCAGCAGGTCGGCTGCGCGCAGCATCACCCCGGCGCGCTCCGCCGGCGGCGTGTCGGCCCACACGCCTGCGTCGAACGACCGCCGGGCCGCCGCGATGGCGGCGTCGACGTCTGCGGCCGAGGCCTGGGCGAAGCTGCCGACCTCGACCGAGCCGGCGGGGTCTATGCGCGGGTAGCGCCGATCGGAGGCGGCCGGCGTGAGCCTGCCGTCGATGAAGAGGTCCTTGATTATCAGTTGATCCTGCATGGCTTACGCTCCCTGACGCGATTATTACTCTGTTGACACCGGGCTCCGGCTTTATATACGCTGTAGACATTGTATACAACCTGTCTCGAGGGCAGGCGGATAGCGAGGACGAAGTCGATGGCTGAAGCCACATCCGGAACTGAACAGGGGCTGCCGCTGCTGCGGACGGTATCGGCGCGGGTGCCCGGAGGTGCCTGGGAAACGGTGCCGGCCACGCCCGGCCGGCTCGAGTTCCCCGGCGGGCTCACTGGCAGGCTGGACTCGGGCGTGGACGCGCTGACGCTCAAGGTGCCCGGTGCCGCCTGGACGGCCATCGACCTGGCCGCCCACGAATGCGAGCACTACATGGGCTTCGGCGAGCGGTTCAACCGCGTCGACCAGCGGGGCCAGGAGGTCCAGATACACGTGGTCAACGGCGCCTCGGGCAACCTCGCCTACAAGCCCGTTCCGTTCTTCATCTCCAGCCGCGGCTACGGAGTCCACATCGACACGGACCTGCGCCTGAACGCCCGCATGGCGGTACCCGACGACCCCTCGGCGGTGTCCTTGAGGGTCGAAGGGGACGAGGTCAGGCTCAACCTGTTCCGGGGCACACCGGCCCGGGTGCTTGCCGCCTACACGCAATCAGCGGGCAGGCCCGCGCTGCCCCCCGCCTGGGTGTTCGGACCGTGGAAGTCCCGCGACTGGACCAGCGAGGACCAGCAGACCGTGCTCGAGGACATCCGCGAGACCCGCCGGCTCGACCTGGCCGGCAGCGTCAAGCTGATCGACGCCCAGTGGGAGACCACCGAGCACAGCTTCGAGTTCGATCCGAAGAAGTACCCGGACGCCGAAGGCATGATCCGGGAGCTCCGCGAATCAGGCTTCCGGCTCGTGCTGTGGCTCTCGCCGTGGATCGTGCACAACGAGGGATCGCTCGACGTGTTCAACGAGGCAGCCGCGAACGGCTTCCTGATCAGGCGGCCCACCGGCGAGCCCTACATCCACCGGCTTGGCAACAGCCCGACCTTCCTGGGCAGCTGCATCGACTTCACGAACCCCGCGGCGGTGAACTGGTGGCAGGATCACATCAGGAAGCTGGTCGACATGGGCGTGGACGGGTTCAAGACCGACTTCGGCGAGCAGGTGCCCGCCGACGCCGTGTTCTTCGACGGCCGCACTGGACGGGAGCTGCACAACACCTACCCGCGCATCTACAACCAGGTCACGTATGACGCCATGCAGGAAGGCACCGACGGCATCCTCTTCGCACGCTCGGCCTGGCACGGCTCGCAGGGCATCTCCGGCATCTGGGCGGGCGACCAGACGTCGGATTTCGCGCCGGCCACCGGCCTGGAGAGCGTCATCCGCGCGGGACAGAACGCCGCGGTGTCCGGCTTCCCCTACTGGGCGAGCGACATAGGCGGCTACTTCGGCGTGCCAACCGACGAGGTGTTCGTGCGCTGGACGCAGTTCGGCGCGTTCTCGCCGATCATGCAGATACACGGCATGGGCAACCGCGAGCCCTGGAACTTCGCCCCCGAGACGCTGGCCATCTACCGTGCGTACGCACAGCTGCACACCGACCTCTACCCGTACCTGAGTGCCGCCGCCGCGCTCGCCAGCCGTGAGGGCGTGCCGATGATGCGGCCGCTGGCTTTCGAGTTCCCGGACGACGAAGACAGCTGGGGGGACACGCAGGAGCACCAGTACGTGCTGGGCGACTCGCTGCTCGTGGCGCCCGTTTACTACGGCTTCACGCCATATCGCCATGCCTGGCTGCCACGCGGTCACGAGTGGACGGAGCTGTGGACGGGCCGCGTCCATTCCGGCGGGCAGTACGTCAGCATCGACGCGCCGGCAGACACCATCCCCGTACTGGTCAGGGCCGGCAGCATCGTCCCGCTGCTGTCCGCTTCGCCCCGCACGCTCACCGGCGCGGAAGCTGAGGGCGACCTGCTCCTCCTCGTCTGGCCGGGCCGCGACGCGAGCCTGGTCCTGGCTGACGGGACCACACTCTCGTGGTCTGACGCGACCGGCACCCTTCGGGTCAGCGGCGCGAGGCAGGGCCGCGGCATCAGTGCCACACTGATGGCGGGCCGCCCGTTCACCTTCCCCGGCATCCAGGGCGCGCAGAGCGTCCCGGCCGCCGACATCGTCCCCCTTGAACCCGACGCCGCCGGCACGAACACCGGCCACATTCGATTCCCGCAGGAGGAGGACTGACACCCGCCGTCGCCCGCCGCGCTCAAGCGCGGCACCAAGCCGAGCAACCAAGGTTAAGGAGCACCCTGAACATGAAGAGATTCCTGATGACAACCGCCGCCGCGGCCCTGCTGGCCGCAGCCAGCGCCCAGACCGAGCTGAACGTTTGGATCTACGATACGTTCGACGGCTCGGACGCCGCGATCCACCGGACGGCCGCCGACTTCATGGCCGAGAACCCGGACGTCACGGTCAACCTGATCCCGACCGCGTACGGCTCGAGCTCGTACCGCGATCCGTTCATCATCGCGGCACAGGGCGGCGCCGGCCCGGACGTGCTGATGGTCGACATCGCCTGGTCGCCCGAGTTCGCGGCGATGGGCATCATCCGCAACCTCGACGAGGAGTTCGGCGACAAGGCCGGCGAGTTCTACGACGGCCCGATGTCCACCGTCACGTACGAGGGCAGCGTCTTCGGCGTGCCGTTCTACACGAACGCGCTCGGCATGTTCTACAACCGCACGGCCTTCGAGGAGGCGGGGCTGCCCCTGCCCGACGATGGCTGGACGTGGGAGGACTTCCGCGTCGCGGTCGACACGCTGTCGACCGACGGCATGTACGGCTTCGGCCTCCAGGGCGCCTGGGGCGGCACCTTCGAGTGGTACCCCTGGTTCTGGCAGGCCGGCGGTGAGCTGCTGTCCGAGGACGGCAACAGCCCGGCGTTCAACAGTGCCGAGGGCCTCGAGGCGACCGTGTTCTTCCTCGACATCGTCACCAACCCCGACTACGTTCCCGAGGCGGCCAAGACCTGGCGCGGCTGGGCCGAACTGGGCGCTGCCTTCGCCAACGGCGTGATCGCCATGTTCGAGGCCGGCGACTGGGGCATCACCTCCGTGAACGAGGCAGCCCCCGGCTTCGAGTGGGGCGTCGCGCCCCTGCCAACCCTGCGTCAGGACGCCAGCCTCGTCGGCGGCGCCAACTGGGTCGTGAACGCCAACACGAACAACCCCGACGCTGCGTGGCGCTGGCTCGAGTACGTGAGCGGCCCGGCCGTGTTCCCGATGCTGGATGGTTACAACCGCATGGCGGCCCGCCGCGGCGCCGAGACCGAGCAGGAGATAGTCTCCAGCGATCCGCGCATGCAGACGTTCGCCGACATGCTCGACAGCGCGCGCGCCCGCCCGACCAACCCGCTCTGGACCAGCGTCGACTACGACTGCGTCCAGCCCGCCTTCATGCAGGTGATCCTGGAAGGGGCCGACGTCTACGAGGCGATGGCCGAGGCCGAGCTGTGCGCCATCGGCATCCTGAGCTGGTGATCCCCTAAGTGCAGAGATCCCCTGCCGTGAACGGGGTGGCGCCAGGAGGCGCCACCCCCGGCAGGCGCCGCCGGCTCGCGCCGGGCTGGCCGGGCATGGTGCTGATCGCCCCGGCCCTGCTCGTGCTGCTGGGCGTGATCGGCTACCCGCTCGTCCGGGCCTTCATCATGAGCCTGCACCTGAACATCCTCATCCGGCCCCAGCTGGGCCAGCCGTTCGTCGGTTTCGACAACTATCTTAAGGTCCTGCAATCCCCCTATTTCCTGAATTCGCTCTGGCAGACGTTCGTGTGGACTTCCGTGAACCTGGCCGGCCAGATGCTGCTGGGCCTGCTCATCGCACTGCTGCTCAACATGACGTTTCCGGGCCGCGCGTTCGCCCGGGGAGTGATGCTGATCCCATGGGTGGTCCCCTCGGTCGTGGCTGTGCTCACCTGGCGCTGGATGTACGACGGCCAGTTCGGCATCATCAACTCCTGGCTGATGCAGCTGGGGATCATCGAGCGCGGCGTCGCCTGGCTCGGCAACACGAACACGGCGATGGGCGCCGTGCTGATCGAGAGCATCTGGAAGGGCACTCCCTTCGTGCTGGTGATGCTGCTGGCCGGGCTGCAGGCGATTCCCGCGGAGCTGATTGATTCGGCCAAGGTCGACGGGGCCAACTCCTGGCAGCGCTTCCGCTTCGTGACGATCCCGTTCCTGAAACCCACGCTCGTCATCGCGGCGACGCTGACGACCATCTTCACGTTCAACAACTTCAACTCGATCTGGCTCATGACCGAGGGCGGCCCACTGCGCGCCACCGAGACCCTGACGATCCTGACGTACAAGACGGCGTTCCAGGGCTTCAACATGGGTGAGGCAACCGCGATCGGCGTCATCACCTTCGTGATCCTCTTCGTGTTCGTGGCGATCTTCGGCCGCCAGTACATCAAGGCGCAGATGGACACCTGATGCTGAGGCGCAGGCCATCAGCCACCATCCGGCAGCTGCCCATCAGCGTGCTGGCACTCGTCATCTGCTTCGTCTTCGCCATCCCCTTCCTGTGGATGATCCTGACGTCACTCAAGCTGCCGTCCGAGCTGTTCCTGAGCCCGGTGCGCATCTTTCCCGAGGCCGGCATCTACTGGGAGGCTTACGTCCGCATCTGGAACACCGGGCAGTTCGGCCGCTACTTCTTCAACAGCGTCATGATCGCGCTCGTGACCACGCTCATCTCGGCCGGCCTCTCGATCCTGGCGGCGCTCGGTTTCGCGCGCTACCGGCTGCCGGGCGGGCAGTACCTGCTGCTGGGCGTACTGCTCAGCCAGCTGTTCCCGCTCGTGCTGCTCGTGCCGCCGTTCTTCACGGTCATGCGCGAGCTGCGCATCCTTGACACGCACCTGTCACTGATCATCGCGTACACGTCCTTCGCGTTGCCCTTCAGCATCTGGATGCTGACCGGCTACCTGCGTTCGATCCCGGTCGAACTCGAGGAGTCAGCGATGATCGACGGCTCCACGCGCTTGGGCGCGCACCTGCGCGTCACCCTGCCGCTGGCGGGCCCGGGTATCGCTGCAACGGTCATCTACTGCTTCATCCTCGCCTGGAACGAGTTCCTGTTCGCAACCACGTTCATCAGCACGCCCGACCTGCGGACGCTGCCGATCGGCCTGCAGTCCTTCATCGGCCAGTACTCGACCGACTGGAACCTGCTGATGGCCGGCGCGGTCGTCACCACGCTGCCTGTCGTCGTGCTGTTCGTCTTCCTGCAGCGCTACCTGGTGGCGGGCATCACGGCCGGGGCGGTGAAGGGATGAACCAGGTGCTGAAGGCCGGCGGCATCGACTGGACGCGCGCGCTGCAGGACCCGGGCCAGGTGATAGGCAAGTCGCTCACCGAGCACGTGCACGACGTGCTGTTCATGGCGATCGTCCGGGGGCGCATCGGGCCGGGCCAGCACCTGGCGGAGCAGCCGATCGCCGACGCCCTCGGCGTCAGCCGCATCTCCGTGCGCGACGCCGTGCGGCGCCTGGGTGCCGACGGCTTCGTGGTGATATACCCCAACCGGGGCGCGTTCACCATCGGCTTCGCGCCGCAGGACATCGAGGAGATCTTCAGCCTGCGCGCCAGCCTCGAGACGCTCGCGATCCGCCGGGCCGCGAAGACCTTCGGCCGGACCGACGAGGCCCGGCTCGAGGAGCTGATCGACGAGATGCGGGTTATCGAGCGGGGCGATGACCGCTTCCGCGGCGTCGAGATCGACGCCCGCTTCCACGAGACCGTGATGGAGATCGCCGGCCACCGCCGCGCGCATTCCGCCTGGCGCACTATCAGCGCCCAGATCACGATGGCGGTGTACAGCGCCACCACCTACTACGAGGACATGGACGGCCTGGCCGACCGGCACCAGGGCATCATCGACGTGCTGCGGGCGGGCGACCCCGACCGCGCCGAGGCCGAGATCCGTGCACACATCATCTTCGGCAGCCACCAGCTGCTCGAGGCCATCGGCCGCGAACAGCTGCTTGAACCAGCCGCCCGGCGCTAATTCAGGAGACCCATGCGAATAGACAGAATCACAGCCCGCGTCATCCGTTACCCCCTGCCCCGCCCGCTCTTGCCATCCTGGGCGCCGGGGCGCGAGTTCTCGCACACCACCTGCACGCTGCTCGAGGTGACGACCGACACGGGCGTGACCGGCTACGGCGCAGCACCCGACACGGGCCTGATCGGCCTGAGCACCATCCGCGACATGGTCGCACCCTATGTCATGGGCAAAGACCCGTTTCAGACCGAACAGATCAGCCCGATCCTGCGGGCCGCCGCGCGTGACGGCAGCTACCCGTGGGGCTTCGAGACCGCGCTTTGGGACATCATCGGCAAGGTCGCTGACCAGCCGGTTTACCGGCTCTGGGGGGCTCACAAGAAGCGCCTGCGGGCGTACGCCAGCCTGGCCGAGCTGACCGACGTTGCGGAACAGGTCGAGCGCCTGCAGATGCTGATCGACATGGGCTTCACCGCCGCGAAGCTGCGCCTGCGGCGCCCGGACATCAGGGAGGACATCGCGTTCGTGGAGCAGGTCAGAGACGCGGTCGGCGACTCGCTTGAACTGATGGTGGACGCCAACCAGGCCCACACCATGCCGAGCCCGGGGCCGCACAACTACTGGACGTACCACGACGCGCTCACGGTGGCGCGCGCCATGCAGGACCTGGGCGTCCTCTGGCTCGAGGAGCCCCTGCACCGCTACGACTACGACAACCTGAGCAGGCTGACCGAGGCCGTGGACATCCCCATCGCCGGCGGCGAGCTCAACCTCGGCCTGCACGAGTACCGCCAGCTGGTCGAACGCAACTGCTACGACATCATCCAGGCGGACTGTGCGTTCTCTGAAGGCGTCTTCCAGCTGCGCAAGATCGCCGCGCTGGCCGAGCTGGCCTACAAGCCCTTCATCCCGCACACGTGGTCCAACGGCGTGGGCCTGGCCGCCAACCTTCAGCTGGCCGCCGCGACGCCCAACTGCGACTGGTTCGAGTTCCCGATCGACCCGCCCGCCTGGACCACCGCCGCGCGCGACTTCATGCTTCAGGAGACCTTCGAGGTCGATCCAGACGGCTTCATCACCGTCAGCGAGAAGCCCGGCATCGGCATCACGTTCGACGCAGACGCCGTGGCGCCGTACGTCGTTCACGAGTGGGACAGCCACCAGTGAACGCGCTGGACGCTGCTGCCGATCAACTCGCCCGCATCGGGGCGAGCGAGGCGGATGAAGCGGCGCACGACCTGCTCGCTGAATCAGTCCGCCGCGGCGTGACGCCCGCGGGCATCGGCCGTGTTTACGAGGCGATCGGCAGCGGCAAGATCGCCCCGCTGACGGTGCCGGCGTTCAACGTGCGCGGCCTCGTCTACGACGTCGCCAGGGCCATCTACCGGCGCGCGAGCGCGCTCGGCACGATCGGCGTCATCTTCGAACTCGCGCCGTCCGAGTCGGCGACGGGCGACCAGTCGTTCGCTCAGTACGCGGCCCTGGTCGCCGCGGCGGCCGCGCGCGAAGGCCACAGCGGCCCCGTGTTCGTGCAGGGCGACCATTTCGCGCTCGAGACCAGCGAGCGTGCCGAGCGCGACGCTCTGCTGGGCCTGGCGCGCGATGCACTCGAGGCCGGCTACCTGCAGATCGACCTGGACACGGCAGCGCTCGCCGTGCCCGGAGCGACCCCGCATGAGCGCCAGCTGCCCAGCGCGCTTGCCACCGCGGAGCTGCTGCGGGAACTCGCGCCGTTCGCGCGTCCCGGGACGGTGTTCGGCGGCGAGATCGGGGAGATCGGCGGCGAGAACACGAGCGGAGAGGACCTGCAGGCCTTCATCGACCTGGTCCGCGAGCACGCCGGCGAGGCCGCCGGCCTGTTCGGGAAGGTAAGCGTCCAGACCGGTACGCGCCACGGCGGCATGACCGGCAGCGACGGAAGCCCCGCCCGCATGCCGCTCGACACGGACCTGGCCGCCCGCCTCGCGGCGGTTGCCCGCTCCAACGGCTTCGGCGGCGTCGTCCAGCACGGGGCCTCTACCCTCCAGCCCGACCAGTTCAGGGCGCTGCCAGGCTGCGGCATCATCGAGGTCCACCTGGCCACCAACATCCAGAACCTGATCTTCGACTCGCCCGCCTTCCCCGCCTCCCTCCGGGCGCGCATGCGCGACGACGCCCTCGCTTCGGCCGCCGGCGCGGCAGAGCGCGGCGCGGACAGCGGGGCCACCGACCCCGAGGCCGCCTTCCGGCAGAAGCGCTGGAGCATGTGGGGGCCGTACAAGCGCGACCTGCTCGACCTGCCCGCAGCCACCCGGCGCGAGCTGGCCGAGGGCGTGGCGGACTGGGCCGAAGGGCTTCTCGAAGCCTTCGGCCAGCGGGGCCGGGCGGCCGAACTGCTGGCCCTTTACGGGGACCGATGAGCCCGCGCGCCGTGTTCCTGGGCATGGCCACGACCGATTTCATCGCCACGGTTCCGCACCTGCCGCGTGCCGACGAGGTCTTCGAACTCGTTGACTTCAACATCCAGGGCGGCGGGCCAGCCGCGACCGCGGCGGTGGCGTTCTCCCGCCTGGGCGGCAGCGCGTCATTCGCGGGCGCTGTCGGCAGCGACAGCGTCAGCCTCTCGCTGGCCGAGGAGCTTCGCGGGTACGGCGTCGACACGTCGCTGCTGGTCCATCAGCCGACGGGCCACGCGCCGCGCTCGGTCATCCTGGTCGAGGCCGCCACCGGCAGGCGCTCGATCATGTACAGCCGGGGCACGGCACCCGAGCCGGGCCCGTCCGCCGGGCTCGCCGCCGCGATCCGTTCGGCCGCCGCGCTGCACCTGGAGGGTTTCCACATCGGCACGGCCCTCGAAGCCGCCCGGCTCGCCCGGGAGGCCGGCGTGACCGTCTCCTTCGACGGCGGCGCGGGCGACCCCTGGCCCGGCGTCGCGGACCTCCTGCCCCTGGTCGACCTGCTGGTGGTCGCCCGCGGCTTCGCGGAGCGCGAGACGGGCCAGAGCGATCCGGTCGCGGCCGCCGCCCGGCTGGCGCAACCCGGCACGGCGCGGGCAGTGGTGATCACGGACGGCGCGAAGGGCGCCTGGTACGTGTCGGGCGCGGAAGCCGGCTTCGTGCCGGCGCTCGGCATCGAGGCGGTGGACACGACCGGCGCGGGAGACGTCTTCCACGGGGCGTTCCTGCACGCGCACCTGGCCGGCCAAGGGGTGCGGGACGCGGTCAGGTTCGCCAGCGCGACGGCCGCGCTCAAGTGCCTGAAGCCTGGCGGCCGGCAGGGGATACCCGACCTGAAGGCCGTGGAGGCGCTGCTGGCGGAGTCGCCGGGATGAGCACGGCCCTGCACCGGATCCTGCCGCGCATCATGCCGCCGCGCATCGCGGGTGACACCGCCAACCAGATGTTCAGCCCGTTCCTGGGCGTGATCGCCGCGGGCATAGGCATCACCAACCAGCAGCTCGGGCTGCTCGTCAGCCTGCGCAGCGCGTTCGGCCTGGCCGGACCATTCCTGGGCGAGCTGGCCGACCGGCATGGTCACCTGCGCCTGGCCCGCGTCGGCATCGTCATGATGGCCGCCAGCCTGCTCATGCTGGCCGCCAGCAACTCGCTCGTCACCGCCGCCCTGGCGATGGCTCCGATGGGCCTGGCGCTCGGCCTCATCAACCCGGCCCTCCAGGCCTACGTCAGCGCCAACGCGTCGCACAGGAACCGCGCGCGCGGGATGGGCATCTTCGAGTACTCCTGGGCGCTGGCCGGCATCATCGGCCTGCCGCTGCTCGGCTGGCTCATCAGCGCGTTCGGCTGGCGCGTCGCGCTCACCACGCTGGCAGTACTCATCCTGCTGGCCATGCTCGGCATGCGTTCGCTGAGCCCCGCGCCGGTGCAGGCGGCGGCACAGTCGCACGCGGCACCCGGCCTCCGGGCAAGCCTGACGCTCTGGTCGGGCATCTGCGCGGTCGGGCTCACCTTCTATGCGTCGCTCAACGCGATGATCATCCACGGCGTCTGGCTCGCCGAAGCCTTCGCCTTCACGCCGGGGACGCTGGGGCTGCTCGCCATCGCGCTGGGCCTGGCCGACCTGAGCGGGTCGGGCTTCGTGAGCCTGGCGGCCGACCGGATCGGGCCGCGCCGCGTGGTGCTGGCAGCGGGCCTGCTGAGCGTCGGCGCGTACCTGCTGCCTCACCTGGGCACCGGGCTCGCGCTGGCGATCGGGGCCCTGTTCCTGATGCGGATGCTGATGCAGGCGAGCTTCGTCGCGCTGCTGACCATCCTCAGCGAACAGCTGCCCGCCCGGCGCGCGCGGGTGCTCGCGTTCGCGGCGGCCTCGGGCCAGGTCGGCATGGCCGTCGCGGGCGCCAGCGGGCCGTGGCTGTACGGCCGCCTCGGCATGCCGGGAGTCGGCACGGTCTCGGCCGCCGCGGCGCTGGCCGCGTTCGTACTCGTGCTCATCTTCATGAAGGAAAAGAGGGAAGTCGCATGAACAGGATCGCGTTGGTTTCGGTGGGAGTGCCGTGGTTCGACGAAGGGATAGCGAACGCGAAGCTGCGGGCCACCCGGGCCGCGCTGGCCACGCGCTTCGAGGTGCTGGGTCCGGACTCGATGGTCACGGACCCGGCCGGCCTGGACGAGGCCCTGCACGGCCTCGCCGGCGCGGGCGTCAAGGCGGCCGTCCTGCAGATCGGCACGTTTCCGGACGGCAACGCACCGGCCCAGCTGGCCGAGACGCTCGGCGTGCCCGTCGTGCTTTCGGGCTTCCCCGAGGCGTCGCTGGCAAGCGGAGTTCCCAACAACAGCCTCTGCGGGCTCAACATGTCGACCTACACCCTGAGCGAGCTGGAGCACCCGCACAGCTTCGTGTTCGGGGACCCGGAGCTGCCCGAAGTCGCCGCGCGGCTGCGGCAGCACGCCGCGGCGGCCGCGGCGCTGCGCGGACTCAAGGGCAGCGTGACGGGCCTGATCGGCTACCGGGCCCCGGGGTTCTACCCGTCGACGTTCGACGAGCTGCTGCTGCGCCGCAAGTTCGGCGTGCGCATCGAGCACGTCGGCATCCAGGAGGTGACCGACCGCGTCGCCGCCGGCGTCCGGCGCGAGCCGCCCGCCTCGAGGTTCCCGCTCATCGGCGGCGGCGAGCTCGGCGCGGACGCCGTTGACTGGCTCGGCCGCTACTACGGCGCCCTGCACGAGGCGGTGTTCGCCCACGGCCTGAAGTCGGTCGCGATCAAGGACTGGCCCGAGATGGCGCCCTTCGACCCGGAGATACCCGCGGGCATCTGGCCCGCCCTGAGCTGGCTGCAGGACGACGGCGTGAACGTTGCGCCGGAGGGAGACGTCAACGGCGCCGTGACGATGGAGCTGCTGTCCCGGCTGAGCGGTTCCGTGCCGTTCTTCACGGACATCAGCGGAGTGGACGCGGACGAATCGACCCTGACGCTCTGGCATTACGGCGGCGCGCCAAGCCTGGCGCGCTCCGCAGAGGACATCCGCTTCAGCGCCGACGCACGCGAGCTGGAGTTCACGCTTCGTCCCGGCAAGGGCGTCCTGGCCCGGCTCGGCTACAGCCAGGGGCGCTACCGCCTGCTGGTGATAGACGCTGAGGTGCTCGACCGGCGCCTCACGCTGCGCCGGGCCGGAGCCTTGGTCCGCACCACCCGCACCGACGCCGCGAAGGTCGTCGATACCATGCTGGAGGACGGCTGGGAGCACCACGTCTCGTTCGTTCACGGCGACACGGCCGAATCGCTCGTCGCGTTCGCGAAGCTGGCCGGCCTGCCGCTCACCCGCCTCTGAGCGCGCCGCCCGGGCGGTACACTGTCGCACCATGAGCGACCAGATCGATGCCCGCCTCTTCAAGATCAACCTGACCGGCCTGCTTGACGAAACGGTGTACGGAGTGGACGAGGCCGCAAGCGGCTCGCGCTACCTGGACCGGAACGCCGGCTGGCTGCCGACCCTTTCCGGCCTCGATGCGAAGGCCGCCTCGACCCCGGCTTTCCCCGGGGCCACGACGGTGGTGGCTCAACTGCGCCACACGATCTACTACTTCGAGATCGTCCTGGCGTTCAGCCGGGGCGAAGAACCGTCCATGGACTGGCTCGGCAGCTTCGAGCCGACCGGCGCGACGGACGGGGAGTTCGCGGCGCTGACCGGCCGGCTGGAGGCTGTCACGGAAGAGCTTCGCGCGGCGGCCGAAGGCGCAGGACCCTGGACCGATGACCGGGTCGGTGACTACATGAGCATCCTCGTGCACACGGCCTATCACCTTGGCTCGCTGCGCCAGCTGATCCGGGCGGCCGCCGGCCTCTCATCCGCCGCGTAAGGAACGCGGTTAACTTCGCAGCACGACCGCTCCGCTCACGCCGGAGCCGAACACCGGAGGACTTGACGACATGAAGAAATCCCTATACCTGCTCGCGCTCGGATCGGTCGCGCTGATCCTGGCGGCATGCATGCGCGAGCTGCCGACCCCGTTCGGCACGGCAATGATCAGTGTTTCGCCCGAAGAGGCGACCCTGGACGGCTGGAGCTGGCAGATCAGCGGCGATGCCGACGGCATGTCGTTCACCTATCCCGCAGACGAACCCGAAACCTGCGTTCCCGGCCCGGGCGTGAGCTGCCTGATCGACGGACCGATCGAAGTCAGGGTCCGCATGGGCCACGACTGGACCCTGGCGTTCGAGCCATACACCCAGGAGGGTGACACGCCTGTCTGGACGGGATCGGGCCCGGCCACGGAGGTGGACGGGGAGGCGGTAAATACCGTCGCCATCGTCGACTTCGAGGTGCCCTCGGTCGGCAGCGAGCCAGAAGTCAGCGTGAGCCTGCGCAGGACGCACGAACTCCAGGCGGAGTCAAGGGTCTCGGACCCCGGTGAGCCCGCCTCGCTCACGCTGCACGGCGTCCGCGTCGGCAGCACCGGGGCGGCCTTCGAGGTCGCGGCGCTCGAGGCGAACTGCTTCACGCAGACGGGCGGGATACGCACCACCAGCTTCAGCGCGGCCGGGAGCTTCAGCGTCGGCCCGGAGCCACTCACCGTGGCACTCGGGCATACGGGCGGCCAGCCGTCGTTCAGTCACGACGACGTGGTCTGCACCTATAGCGCGCACGACAGCGAGAACCGCCCGGTCAGCTTCCACATCACTGCCGCCGTGGACTGAACAACCCCTTCGCGCCCCTTCAGGCCAGGACGTGGCCGGCGGCGAAGAGGACGCTGTAGATGAGCGTGCTGATCGCGAGCTGCTTCAGCATCGGATCCAGCCGCGCGGCGTGCAGGTTGCAGACCGCGCGCAGGTTCGCCGCCAGCAGCGGCACCGCGAGCAGGAAGAGCAGCTGGACTGGTGCCGAGTAGTTAAGCAGCACGTAAACCAGGCTGGCAGTCACGGCCGCCGCGAGCAGGGCGCCGTGGTACTGGCGTGCCCGCGCCGGCCCGAGCCGGACGGGCACGCTCAGCTTGCCGGAGCTGCGGTCTCCCTCCAGGTCGCGGATGTTGTTGATGTTCAGCACCGCAGTGGCCAGCAGGCCGCTCGCGGCACCGGGCAGAAGCACCGCGGCATCGAAAACTCCCACCTGCAGGAAGTGCGTGCCCGCCACGGCGACCGGCCCGAAGAACGCGAACACCATCACGTCGCCCAGGCCCGCGTATCCATAGGGCTTCGCCGTGGCCGTGTAGGCGATCGCCGCCCAGATGGCCGCCCCGCCCAGCAGCAGGAATGTGCTGAGCAGCAGCAGGCCCGACTGCCCGAGCGCCAGCCTGACGAGCACCAGGCCGGCTGCCGCAGCGAGCAGCGCGCTCAGGATGGCCGCCCGCCTCATCTGGGCCAGCGTGACCTGGCCGCCCTGCACCGCGCGCACGGGCCCGGTGCGCGCGGTGCCGTCCAGCCCGTGCAGGCTGTCGCCGTAGTCGTTCGCAAGGTTCGAGAGGACCTGCAGAAGCAGGGCGGTCAGCACGGTGAGGGAAGCCGTGAGCCAGTTGATGCCGCCTGCGGGCGCGGCCAGCGCCAACCCGGTCAGCACGCTCGCGAAGGCCAGCACCAGGGTGCGCGGACGCACCGCGCTGAGCCAGAGGCCGAACTCCCTCACCAGTCCGGTCCGGTCTCGGCCCGCCAGCGGTTCGCGACGCGCTCGCCCCAGCTGACGAGGGCGAACATCAGGCTGCCCAGCAGCGCGATCGCCAGGATGCCCGCGTACATCCTGGCGTACGCGAAGCGGTTCCACTGCTCGACCACGATGTAGTAACCGAGTCCGACGTTGTTGCCGATCGACTCGGCGATGAAGAGGACGGCGATCGCCGTGCCGATGCTCACCTTGATGGCGGTCATCACGGCACCCAGGCTGAGCGGCAGGTACACGTAGCGCAGCCGCTCGAGCCTGCCCGCGCCGAGGGACGCCACCGAATCCAGCGTGGCCTGGGGCACGCGGCCGACCGCGTCCCGGATGATGACGAAGATCTGGAAGAAGACGATCAGCGTTATGAGGAAGATTATCGACGGGTTGCCGAGCCCGACCAGCACGACGATGATGGGCAGGAACACGACCTTGGGGGTGGGGTAGAGGAAGTAGATCAGCGGCGAGAGGAAGTTGTCCAGCACGCGGTTCTCGGCGGCCAGGATCGCCAGTGGCGCGGCGATGGCAGTGCCGATCAGCACGCTCAGGAGCACCCGCTGGGCGCTGATCCAGGCGTGATGCAGCAGGCCGCTGCCGAGCTCGGCCACGAAGGTCCGGGCCACGGTCAGGGGCCCTGGCAGGAAGGGCCGGTCGATCACCACGACCGCCAGCTGCCAGGCGCCGACCAGCACGACCAGGTCGATCACCAGCGCAAGGCGCGGGTCGATCCGGAAGCGCCTGCTCACGCTCCCAGCCGCTCCCTGATCTGCCCGCAGAACTCCTGGAAGCCTGCGTCGGCGCGCCGGGGCAGCTCGCCACCGAAGGGCGTGGCGAGTTCCGTCGCCGTGCTGATGCGGCCGTCGCCGGTCACCAGCAGGATCGTGTCCGCCAGCAGCACGGCCTCCTCGATGTTGTGGGTGACGATGACTGCGGTCGTGCCGAGCTCGCGGGTCAGGCCGTGCAGCTGGCGTTGCAGGCGTTCACGGGTCAGCTCGTCCACGGCCGAGAGCGGCTCGTCCAGCAGCAGAAGCTCCGGACTGAGCGCGAACTGGCGGGCCAGGGCGACCCGCTGGCGCTGGCCGCCGGACAGCTGCGCCGGGTAGCGGTCTGCATGGGCCGACAGGCCGAGGCGTTGCAGCCAGTCCCCCGCGCGTTGCCTGCGCGCGTCGCGCCCGTAACCGGCGATCGCCAGTCCGACCTCGAGGTTGCGTCGCGCGGTGAACCAGGGCAGCAGGCCGTAGTCCTGCAGCATCAGCCCGACGCGCGGGCTGGGAGCGGACACGGGGCGGCCGTCAAGCACGATGCTGCCCGAGTCCGGCCTGCGCAGGCCCGCGGCCAGGTGCAGGAGCGTCGTCTTGCCCGAGCCCGACGGCCCAAGCACCGCGTGGAAGCCGCCGCGCCTGACCGACCAGCTGAAGCCGTTCAGTACGGGAGCGGAACGGGCGTAGCCGAACGTGACATCCCGGAAGGCGAGCAGCTCGCCTCCCGCAGCGTCCTCAGTCGCCGGGTACGAACCGGCCGTCAACCAGGTCCTCGTAACTCACGCGCTGATCGATCATGCCGGTTCTGAGCATCCAGGCCTGAACATCCTCGATCTCGTCCTCCGTGGGGACGCGGAACGCGGCGAAGGTGGGAACCTCGTAGGTCTGAACGATCGGATCGGGAATGCGGATCTCGTTCTGGCGGAAGGCCTCCGGATCGGCGTTGATCGCCTCGACCGCCTGCTGGTAGGCGGCAAGGAAGGCGCAGACGTCGCCCGCTCGTCCGTCGAGCGCGGCCTGGGTAACGGTGAGCGCGACCGGCACGAACGAAGTCTCCGAGTCCTGCAGGACGGCCGTGCCGCCCTGCACCGTCGTGGCGAGCGTCGTGAGCGGCTCGGGAAGCAGCGCGGCGGCAACGAGTCCCTCCGCCATCTGCTCGACCCGCAACGGGATGGCGCTGACCTCCAGGAAGTCGTTCGCCTCGGCCTCGTAACCGGCGTCGCTCAGCAGCTTGCTGGCCATGTACTCGGTCACGGTGTTGTGACCGATCGCGATCTGGGCGGTGTCGTTGCGGAGCGCCTCGATCAGCTTCTCCGCCGTGTCCAGGCCGCTGGATTCGCTCGTGACTATGGAGAAGAAGCGCACGCCGGTGGCGAGCGTGTCGTGACGGACGATCTTGAGCTCGTCGCCCGACGCGACCTGCAGGACGGCTCCCATCACATCGTTATTGCCCACCTCGAGCTGGCCCGACTGCAGGCCGATGCTGCGGTCGCGGGCGCTCTCGACAGGCACCAGCTCCACGGTGACGCCGTGCTGGTCATAGAAGCCTTCCTGCTGGGCAACGAACAGCGGAAGCGTGTTCATGACGGGCAGTACCCCGACCCTGAGCGGCGTGCCGGTCAGCGGCGCGCACTCCTGGGCCATCGCTATGCCCGCCATGAGCGCTCCGGCCGCCACGAGGCTGTGCAGTATGTTCCTCATTATTGATTGCCTCCTCTGGCAATTTACGAAGTCGAGTGTAACCGTGGCGCGCCGCTGAACGTGCACACACCCGACTTTTCATTGCGTGCTGGCACACTCTGCCGGCCACTCAGGCGGGGATAATGGCAGCCTGGGAGGTTTTTCATGCGAGCATTCCTGATCCTGATTCCCCTGTTGGTCCTCGCCGCCTGCGCACCCGCGGCTGGCGGCCTCAGAGACGCCGACGCGCTGATCGGCCCCGAATGGCACCTGAGCCGCATCGCGCTGCCGGACGGCTCGCTCCTGGTGCCCACCCAGGGCGTCCATTCGCTTCAGTTCGAGGATGACGGCATCGCCTACGGCCGCTTCGACTGCAACCAGGGCAGCGGGCACTACACCGCGCACAACGGCAGCATGGACCTGGGTCCCATGACGTCGACGCTGATGGCGTGCCCGCCCGGGTCGATCGCCTTCGAGTTCACGTCCGCCCTGGAGGGCGTCTTCCGCTTCGAGGTGACGGACACGACGCTGGTGCTTTACGGCCGCGACGGCACCCTGCTTCAGTTCGGCACCATCGCGACCGCCCGCGACTAGCGTGGCTGCAGGCTCGCCCTAGCTAGTAGCGTTCGTCCAGCCAGCGGGTGAGCAGCGCGAGCACTTCTTCGTCCACCGTCGTCTCGATCTGGACGTACTCGCTCGGATCGCCGGTGAGCGCGGGCTGCATCAGGTGGTTGAGCCCGTCCAGCACGACCACCGTGTGGTCCGCGTTGCCGCCGGTTTCCAGGTCCGCCAGCAGCAGCGGTTCGCTCTGGTCGGCGGGCACCTGGACGTCCAGCCCGAACAGCAGGCCGAGGTAAGGGACCTCCAGCTGGCGCAGCTGCGGCTGGGGGTCGTACATCATGAAGGAAACCATCGACGGGCTCAGCAGCGCTTCGACCTCGGCCTCGATCATGCCGGCGAGCTGTTCGGGCTCCGGCTGCTGCGCGGGCGGCAGCTCGGCGTAGCCCGCCTGGATGACCGACCGCAGGTACGCCCTGGCACCCTCGTCGCCGAAGACGAGGTATGACCTGATGGCCGAGAGCAGGTCGAGCTGGGACTCGATGGCAGCTTCGATCAGCGCCTCGTCCGTCACGCCCATGACCGCGGACTGCGACGCGATTAGGCGCCGGTTCTGCTCCTCGAGCAGCTCGAAGCCGCGTATGCCGGGACCGGCCAGGCTGATCACGAAGCTGACGTCATCACTCATGTTCGCCGCCTCGGGCGCGATGAGTCCGCCCTGGCTGTGGCCGATCAGGCCGATGTGGCCGATGTCGTCGCGTTCAGCCAGCAGCTGAACGGCGGCGAGCGTGTCGAGGATGAACTGCTGCAGGGTCGAGTCGGCGTCCGATCCGGTGCTGTCGCCCACGCCGCGGTCGTCCACCCGCAGCGTGGCGTAGCCGGCGCGGGTCAGGTGGTCTGCGATCACCAGGAACGGCTGGTGCCCGAACAGTGATTCGTCGCGGTCCTGGGCGCCGGAGCCGGTTATGAAGACCAGCGCGGTGTGGGGACCGTCGCCCTCGGGCAGCGTGAGCGTACCTCCGAGCGTGATACCTTCGTCCAGGCTGTCGAAGCTTACTTCGAGCTCCCCGTAGGGATAGGGAAGAACCGGCGTCTGCGGCCGGCTGAGTTCGGCCGGGCCCTCGGGCGTGCGTTCCAGGAAGTACGGGAACTGCTGGCCACCCTGCGTGAAGACGCCGCCCATGGTGTCGCCTTCGACCTGGCCCTCGAAGGCCGGGTTGCCGGGGATGCCGTCCATCCGGAAGCCGACGTCGTTGCCGCTAACGCTTACGTCGCTCAGCGGGAAGCCGTGCAGCCCCTGCACCGGGATGTCGAGCGTTGCCACGGGCGCAGCCTCATCACCTTCGATGACCAGGAATATCTCCAGGTTCAGGCTGCCGGGTCCGATGCTGCCCTGCCAGTTGCCGAACGCTTCCGGCTGGGCCGCGGCGGCTCCGAGTGTCAACGTGATTGCGATCGTCAGTAGTCTCTTAAGAGTGTTCCTCATGTTCGCTTGCCCGCCCCCTCATGTCGGGTATCAGCGAGATGTTATCAGCTGACGCGGCGATAGCCGGTTGCGGGCGGTGCGTGAACACGGGCGGGTATAAACTGTTTCCACATGCTTACCGCGAGGCTCCGCCTGTCGAACGCCGAGCTGCTGCGACGCGAGCGACTCCTCGCTTCGCTGCCCGATTCACCCGGGCACGTCGTCTGGCTGCGGGCCCCTTATGGCTACGGCAAGAGCGTGCTGGCCGCACACTGGGCCGATGAGCTGGAAGCGGCCGGCTGGCGGGTCCTCTGGACCGCGCGTGTCGGGAAGGACATCCGGCCGCTGCTTGCCGAAGCCGCCGGGCTCACCCCCGACGCCCCGTGGGGACTGGTGCACGAGTACCTCTGGAGCGAGCCGACGCTGCTGGTGATCGAGGACCTTGACGGCAGCGAGAAGCTTGGTCCGCTCCTGCGCTTCAACAACGGGCTCATCCTCTTCGCCAGCCGCAGCCGCCTGAGCGAGCCGGAGCTGCCCCGCCTGCAGACCCAGGGCCTGCTGCACGTGCTGGATGCGGACAGCCTCGCTTTCACGCTGGAGGAGTCGGTCGAGCTTGCCGCTGCCTTCAGCTGGCCGGATCCGGAGAACAGCTGGAAGGCCACGAACGGCTGGCCCCTTCCGCTCCACTTCGCCCTGATGACCGGCCAATACCCGGAGAGCGGGTCCCTGATGCTCGGCATCCGCGGCAGCGTCGGTCAGTCCGCGTGGCAGGAGGCCCTCTTCCTGGCCGCGGCTGGCGACCTGAGCCGCAAGTCAGCGACCGACAGCACGCTCGAGCTTGCGCGCGCGGGGTTCGTGCAGGAGCTCTATGGGCAGTACCGGCTGCATCCGTTCCTCGCCGAGCGCCTCCATGCGGGCGACCCTGAGGGCGTGCGCAGCGCCGTGACCAGCAACGCAGCCCGGCTCGAGCCGGTTCGCCGCGCACACGCTTTCGAGCGTGCCGGTGCCGAAGACGCGCTGGCGGAACTGCTCGCCGATACGTCCGCCCAGCTGTTCAGCCAGGTCCCGGACCAGTACCTGGCCTGGTCCGAACGCGTGGCCGGTGCCCAGGAACTTTCCAGGAGGACTCACGCCTGCATCGCACTTATGGCCCTCAGCCGCTTCGAGGAAGCGGAACTCGAGCTGGACGCGCTCATGAGCGAACCGGGGCTCTCGGTGCAGCTGCGCAGCCACCTGCTTGGCTACGCAGCAAGCAGCCTCGCCGACGCCGGCCGCAAGGAACGCGCGCTTGAACTCCTCGAGATCGCGGTACCGCTTGATGACTCGCTGGACGACCTCTCGCTGCTGCGCCTTCTTCACAACCGCGGCCTGACCTACACCCTTACCCGGGATTACGCCAAGGCGATGAAGGTCTACGACCGGCTGCTCAGGCTGGCGGCAAGGTTGCGGACGGCCGAGGCAAACCAGGTGTACTTCCTGGCGACCGCCAACCTCTCGACGCTGCACTGGCAGCAGGACGGCGACTCCCAGGCGGCCCTGGAGCTGCTCGAGGGCCTCGAGGACAACCTTCCTCTGGAAACGATCGCGCCAACCAGCCGGGCGGTCAGGGACTACAACCGGGCGTTCAACCTGCTCCACCTGAACCGGGAGCAAGATGCCCTCGAGGCCGTCCTTGCGGCCCGGCCGCACGCCAGCGCCTTCGTGCGCCTCTGGGTCGACGTGGTGGCCGCCTACGTGAGGAAGGACGCGGGCGCCTTCCCGCGGCTGCTGGCCGAGGCCCGCAAGTGGGAGAAGATGGATGCGGCCGACCGCGTCGGAGCGGTCTGGCTTCGTATCCTGCGCCGTCTTGGCGAGCACGATGAGGCGCTGAAGGTCGAACCGCTCCTTACTCCGGGACACCATGTGAACCTGGAGCTCGCGCTCCTGCAGCACATGACCGGTCGGCCCCGGCAGGCCGCCGCGCTGCTTCACTCGATGCGTGAAGTCCGGCTGGAGGAACGCGAGTTCCGCCTTCAGTGGTACTCCGCCAGCTGGCGGATCGAGAAGGACGAAGCCTCGCTCGATGCCCTTGTCGCGCTGACCGCGCAGCCGCTGCCGATGATCCGCAACCTGCTGATTCCCCTGGATGAGCTGCCCCGACACAGACCGGAGCTGGCGCGCGGCTTTCCGCTCGACGAGGTCCTCGCGTCCGGCTGGGAGGAAGCGATCGCGCTGCGCCTGCCCGAGATCGAGCCTCTGCAGCTGAGGCTGCTGGGAGGGATGACGGTCACTGTGCGGGGCAGGCGGGTGGAGCTGGCTTTCCGACAGCAGCAGATCCTGCTCCTGCTCGCGCTCGGACTGAACCGCGAGGAGGTCGCGGCCGAGCTCTGGTCCGAGGCTGACGCCGAGCGCGCGGCGAACAACCTGCGCGTGCAGTATCACCTGCTCAGGCGCGCGCTCGAGCCCTGGGGCCAGCAGACGTTCCTGGCCGACTTCAGGCTCATCCACACGGAGACCGACCTGGACCTGCTCGAACGGGCCCTGAAGGACGGGGCCACGCAGGCGGTCCTGGACCTGTACCGCCATCCTCTGGCTCCCGCGTTCGACCTGCCCCTGGTCAACAGCGTGCGCGACTCGCTGCAGCAGCGGGTGTGCGGCTTCCTGCTCGAGCGCTCAGGCGAGGCTGGCTTCGTGCTTGCTGTCGCCTGCCTGGAACGCGTGCTGGAGCTCGAACCGCTGCACGAGGATGCCCTGCGGGAGCTGCTCACGCTGCTGGTCGCGAAGGGGCGCAGACACGTGGCCCAGCGCCGCTTCGACAGCTACGCCGAGAGGCTCGGCGAGGAGACGGGGCTGGAGCCGCGCGCCGAGACGCGGGCGCCGCTCGACCGTGAACCCTAGGCGTGAGTCAGTTCGATCCGGCAAGTGATGCCCGGGCTCCTGCCGAGGCGGGCATCAGCTGTCAGCAGCGGTGCCTGCAACGCGGCGTCTGAGTGCCCGCTGAGCAACCAATTCGGGCGGACGGTTCGTGCCGTCCGCCCGACTGCAGCTACGGGCTGCTGCTGCGAATCAGAAGCTGTAACTGACCAGCTCGGTGACTGAACCGTCGGCCTGGCTGCGAACCATGCCGATGCCCTCGGCGAGCCACGTCGTGCTGACCGAGGACTGGTTCATGGGAACCGACATGCCCATCATCATCGTCACTGTCTGGATATCCGAGGTTGACTCCATCACTATCGTGTCGAACGTGCCGGCCTCGACGGTGACTGTCTCGCTTCCGGTGATGGTGCTCACGGTGCTGACAGTCATGGTGCTCTGCACCGAGACGCCTTCGACGTCCATGGTCATCGCCATCGAGATGGTGTTCTCCCACGTCTGACCGACGCTCCAGTCGGAGGGATACGACACGCCCTCCATCTCGAGTATCTCCATGTTCAGGCCGGGCATGATGCCGGCCATCGATGGCGCAAGGATTCCGTCTTCGGTGCACAGGTACTCCATCGTGAGCGGATCCTCGAGGCCATCGACGTTCATGGTCACCGAGAAGCCGCCCGCGCTAACGTCATGGAACGTCTGGCTCATCTCCATGCCTGCCGTGCGGTAGGTGACGGTGGCGCCTTCAGTGACCGGATAGTAGGCGTTGTCGATGCAGGCGAAAGCTGCGCTGCCCACGCCGAGTGCCAGGGCGGTTGCGGCGAGTGTCTTGCGGATGGTTGTCTTGATGTTCATTTCCTTGCCTCCTGCAGGCAGTTTGGTATTGCCACCGTCAAGGCAGCGTCAATGGCCGTCCCACACGGACTCTACCGCGTGTTGATCCTCACGCCGCGTGAGCGTGTACGGCCTCCACGGCGCCCAGCGCCCGGGCAAGGTCGCCTTCAAGGTCACGCACGTCCTCGATACCGACCGAGAGCCTGACAAGCGACTCGCTCACACCGAGGCGTTCACGCACTTCGACGGGCACAACGCTGTGGGTGGTGGTGGCCGGATGCGTGGCCAGCGAGGCGACGTCGCCGAGCGAGACGGCCTGCGTGAACACCCTCAGGCTGTCCAGGAACGTGCGTGCAGCGTCGCGGCCGCCGCGCAACTCGATCGAGACCATCCCGCCGAACGCCTTCATCTGGCGCGCCGCCACCTCGTGACCCGGATGAGACCTGAGCCCGGGATAGTGAACCCGGGCTACCGCCGGATGCGATTCGAGTACTCCGGCCAACGCGGCCGCATTCTCGCAGTGCCGCTCCATCCTGATGGGCAGCGTCTTGATTCCGCGCAGGAACAGGTGGCTCTCGAGCGGCCCCGGCGTGCCGCCGAAGTGCCTCAGCCCCTCGAGCCGGACCTGGCCCATCAGCTCGGTGCTGCCGGCGACGATGCCGCCCATCGCGTCGCCGTGCCCGCCAAGGTACTTCGTGCCGGAGTGAACGACGACGTCGATGCCGTGCTCGAGCGGCCGGGTCAGCCACGGCGTGCTGAACGTGTTGTCGGCAACGCTGAGCACACCGTGTTCACGTGCCAGCCGGCCGATCCGGGCCAGGTCGCGGATCTGCAGCGTGGGATTGGTCGGCGTCTCCAGGTACAGCATCGCCGCACCCCTGGCCAGCGCTTCTTCGAGTTCGGCCTCCGTGACGTGCGACGAGGTGATGCCGAAGCGGGCCAGGGTGTCCTCGAAGAGGCTCTCGGTGCCGCCGTAGAGCGGGCCGAGCACGAGTACGTGATCCCCGGAAGAAAGCACGCTGACGGTGAGGGCGCTGATCGCCGCCATGCCGGACGAGAACGCGACGGCCGCCTCGGCGCCCTCCAGGTCGGCCATGACGAGCTCGAGTTTATGCGTGGTCGGGTTGCCCACCCGGCTGTAGACGAACCCCTGCTCGCTCCGGTCGAAGAGGCCGGCACCCCTGTCGAAACTGCCGTAGGCGTATGTCGAGGTCTGGTAGATGGGTGTGATGTGCGCTCCGGTGCCGGGGTCTGGCGTATCGGAGTGCACGGCACGTGTCGCGAACTGCGCTTTGCCGTTGCTCATGAGGTCAATCTCCTTTGAGCCCCCATCATAGCGCCTGCGGGCGCCCGGGCTCTTTGCTGCGGTACTCAGAATGCCCTTATAATGCGCTTGCATGAAAAACGAGCCTTCGAAGCAACCTGAATACCAGATCGGTGCGTTCGTGCCGGTCCTGCTGCTCGGTGGCGCGGTGGTGTGCGGCGTCCTTGGCCTGATCACGTCCCCCGCTTCGGTGCGGGCGATCTTCGGCATAGCCGCGCTGCTGCTGCTCTCGGGCGGAAGTGCCGTAATGGGTGCGATCTGGATGTCCCGGCGTCACGGCCAGGACTGAGCCTCCACCTCAGGCAGGCTGCTCATTCCACGCGAGCCACGCGGGGTAACTGCCCGCGAGCTCCCGGGCGTCGATGCCGCGGCGGCGCAGCGCGCTGGCCACCAGCGTCGCCCTGACTCCGCTCTGGCAATGCACGACGACAGGCCCGCCCCCGGGCAGCCGGTCCAGGTTGAACATGACGCGGCCCGCGTGCAGCTGGCGTGCACCCGGGATCGCCCCGCTGCCGTGCTCCGCCGCTGTGCGCACGTCGAGCACGGCTGCCTCCCCGAGTGAGCCCAGCTCGGCCGGCGCGACCATCGGGGCGGGCCCGGTCTCCAGCCCGTCCGTCGTCGTGATGAAGCCCGCGACGCAGTCCACTCCGATCCGGCTGAGCGCGTCGCGCAGCTCTGACGCGTGCGCCTGGTCGCGCGCGAGCAGCACGAGCGGAAGGAAGTCCCCGGCATCCGGATCGATGACGTAGCTCGCCCACGTGGCGAACCGCCGGCCCGCCGGGATACTCAGCGCGCCCCTGATTCCCTCCCCGTTGAACACCTCGGGCGCCCGCGTGTCCACCACCTGCTGCCCGGGGCCGACGCTGTCCAGCCGGACCGGGGCGGCGCGCCGCCCCGGAAGCGGTGGTCCGTCGCGGTTCAGGCGCTTCATGCGCCCGAAGTAGGCGGGGGCGTCGGGCTGGTCGGCGAGCAGCTCGCGCACGAAGCCCTCCTCGTCCCCGTCACGCACGTAACCGGCCCACCAGGCGAAGCGGCGCTCGTAGCCGACGGTGGTCGAAGCGACGGCGCCGAGCGCCTTTCCGCACGCGCTGCCCGCACCGTGGCCCGGCCAGACCTGAACGAAGTCCGGCAGGCTCAGGAAGCGCCCGGACAGCGACCTGAACAGTCTGCTTGCGCCCTCGAAGCGGGAATCCTCTGCGCCCGCCACCTCGTCGAGCAGGTCGGGCCGACCGACGTCGCCGACAAAGACGAAGTCGCCGCTCAGAAGGAAGCCGGGCTCGTCGGCCTGGGCTCCGTCGGTCACCAGGAAACTGAGGTGCTCGGGCGTGTGTCCCGGCGTGTGCAGCGCGGTCAGCGCAACGTTTCCGATCCTGAGCACGTCTCCGTCCCGCAGGGGCTCACCCGGGAAGGCGTAGAGCCAGTCGGGCCCGCCTTCGGCCGAGAGGTGCAGGCGCGCACCGGTGACCGCAGCGAGTTCACGGCTGCCGGACAGGTAGTCGGCATGGATGTGAGTCTCGGTCACGTCGGTGATGCGCAGCCCGTGCCGCTCGGCGGCCCCGACGTAGACGCCGAAGTCACGCCTGGCGTCAACCACGATCGCCTCGCCCGTAGCCTGACAGCCGATCAGGTAGCTGCCCTGGGCCAGGTCGGGGTCGTAGAAGTGCTCGAAATGCATTGATCCTCCCTGCTGGGCGGCCGACGCCCGCCGCCCGCTCGAACCTCTGTATATCGCGTCGGACGCCGCCGAAGGGTAAGGTGCCGGATAGCCTCACATCGCCTGTCAAATCCCGCACATGCCCATGCGGACAGTGTTAGCATCACCTTCTGACGAGTCAATGGGCGAGGCTGCAAATCGATGCGCCGTCGCCGACCCGTAAAATCAGGAGGTAATGAATGAAGCGCATACTGACACTGGCAGCCCTGGCTGCCTTCAGCATCGCAGGCGCCCAGACCCTTATCATCGGTCAGAGCGGCCTGCCCGTGACCCTCGATACGGGTCAGGACGGCAACTCGCTGACCCCGGCGATCCAGGTCGTCGAGCGCCTGGTCGGCTTCGCCCAGGGTTCCGCCGAGATCGAGCCGCTGCTCGCCACGAGCTGGCAGGCCAACGACGACGCGAGCGTCTGGACGTTCGAGCTGCGCGAGGGCGTGACCTTCTCCGACGGCACGGCCTTCGACGCCGAGGCAGTCAAGTTCAACTTCGACCGCTGGAACCGGCTGGATCACGAGTACAACTTCGTTGACCAGGGCAAGACCTTCAGCGCGTTCACCTATGTCTTCGGTGGCTACCACGGCGACCCGGGCTACCAGATCGAGTCGGTCGATGTCGCGGGCTCCCACACCGTCGTCTTCAACCTGACGTCCGGCGTCGGGTACTTCCCGCAGCAGGTCGCATCGGCCTACTTCGGCCTGCACAGCCCCGCCGCAGTCGCGGCCGGCGGCCTTGAGTACGGCTCGCCAAGCGTCGGCGCCGTCGGCACCGGGCCGTTCGTCTTCACCGAGTGGGTCGACGGCGACCGCGTCGTCATCTCGCGCAACGCCGACTACTGGGGCCAGGTTGCCGGAGTCGACCAGATCGTGTTCCGTGGAATCGAAGAGCCCGCCAGCCGTCTGGCCGAGCTCGAGGCCGGCAGCATCGACATCGCGCTCAACCTCTCGCCCGAGTCTTACGACCTCGTCGCGGCGAGCAGCGACTTCCGTCCGGTCAGCGCCGAGTCCGACCTCGTGATCGGCTACCTGGGCATGCATCAGGCCAACGCGCCGTTCGATGACCTTCGTGTCCGCCAGGCCTTCGCCTACGCGATCGACTCCGAAACGATCATCGACGCGTTCTACGGCGACCTCGCCAGCGTCGCCAACGAGTTCGTTCCGCCCGGCCTTCCCGGCCGCCTGAACCAGGATCCGTACCCGTACGATCCCGAGCTCGCCCGCGACCTGCTCGCGCAGGCCGGCTACCCCGACGGCTTCGACACCGAGTTCTGGTACATGCCCGTCTCGCGTCCCTACTACCCCGCACCGGCCGACGTGGCCGAGGCGATCGCCAGCTACCTGGGCGACGTCGGCATCCGCGCGGAGCTGATGACCGAAGAGTGGGGCATCTACCTCGACAACTACCTCCTCGGCAAGTTCCCGATCTACATGCTCGGCTGGAGCGCAGACTTCGCCGATCCGGACAACTTCATCTCGTCGTTCTTCAACGAGGCGAACGCGCCCGGCTTCGGCTACGACAACCCCGAGCTGTTCGACCGCATCAGCGCGGCCCAGAGCGCCGGCAGCATGGACGAGCGCGAGATCCTCTACCAGCTGATCGCCCAGACGCTGCACGACGACCTCCCGGCCCTGCCGTTCGTCAACCCGAGCACGCTGAACGGTGTCTGGAACAACGTCGACGGCTTCTACCCGAACGCCCTTGGCAGCACGGTTCCCTTCAACACCATCACCAAGGCCGAGTAACCAGCCTTGAGCACATGTCGGCACGGGGGCACGCTGCGGCGTGCCCCCGGCTGCTGATTCGGAGTCACCTGTCTTGTTCGGTTATGCCATGCGCAGGCTCGTCGGGCTCCTGCCCGTCCTGTTCGGAGTAAGCCTGCTCGTCTTCTTCATCCCGCGCCTGGTGCCCGGGGACCCTGCCACCGTCATGCTCGGCGAGCGCTCCTCTGAGCTGCAACGCGAGCGCCTGCGCGAGGAGCTCGGCCTTAACCGGCCGATGTTCCTCAACTTCGGCGCCGTGCCCGAATCCGGTGTGAGCGGCCTGTTCGACTCGCAGTACTTCTCCTTCGTCGGCGGGCTGTTCCGGGGCGACCTCGGACGCAGCATCTTCACCTTCATCCCCGTGCGCGACGGCCTGATGCAGCGCTTCCCGGCCACCTTCGAGCTTGCGCTCATGGCCATGCTGCTCGCGATCGCCGCGGGCGTGCCGGCCGGCGTGCTCGCAGCGCTGAAGCGCGGCACGGTCATGGACACGGGCATCATGATCGTCGCCCTGGCGGGCGTGTCGTTCCCCGTGTTCTGGCTGGGCATCATCCTCATCTACGCCTTCGCCGTCAACCTGGGCTGGCTGCCCTCGTCCGGACGCATCGACGTGACCCTGGCGATCCCGCCGGGCACCGGCTTCTACCTTCTGGACGGCCTGCTTCAGCGCAACTGGGCGTTCGCCCTCGACGCGCTCCGGCACCTCGTCCTGCCCGCCGTCGCGGTCGGCACCATCCCGCTCGCCATCGTGGTGCGCATGACGCGCTCGGCGATGCTCGAGGTGCTCGGACAGGACTACATCCGTACGGCCCGCGCCAAGGGCCTGGCCGCCCGTACCGTTACGCGCAAGCACGCGCTGCGGAACGCGTTGCTGCCGGTGATCACCGTCATCGGCCTCAGCTTCGGTTCGCTCCTTTCGGGGGCGATCCTGACCGAGACCGTCTTCTCGTGGCCGGGCATCGGCCGCTGGGTGTACCAGGCGATCTCGAGCCGCGACTACCCGATCATCCAGGGAGGCGTGCTCTTCGTGGCCTTCATGTTCGTGCTCGTCAACCTGCTGGTCGACCTCTCCTACGGCCTGATCGACCCGAGGATCCAGTACTCATGACGGAAGCCGTTCCCGCCACGAAAGGCCGTTCGCTCGCGTCCGATGCGTTCCGCCTCCTGCTGAGGCACCCGACCGGACTGCTGGGCATCGGCATAATCGTGCTCTTCGTGCTCGCGTCCGTGCTCGCTCCGTTCCTGCGCCCGGGCGATCCCCTGCGCAGCAACCTGCAGGCAAGGCGCATAGCCCCCACCATCATCATGAGCCAGGCTGAACTCGACACACACGGCCTGGACCGCTTCTCGTACCCGTTCGGCACCGACGTCCAGGGCCGCGACATGCTGATGCGCGTCCTCTACGGCGGCCGGATCAGCCTCCGAGTCGGCCTCGCCGCCGTCGCCATCGCGATGACGGTCGGAACGATGCTCGGCCTGATCGCCGGCTACATGGGCGGCCGCGTCGACATGTTCATAGTGTGGCTGATCGACATCCTGCTCGCCTTCCCCGGCATCCTGCTGGCCATCTCGATCGTCGCGGTACTCGGGCCCAGCCTGACCAACGCGCTGATCGCCATCAGCATCACGCAGGTGCCGCTCTACATCAGGGTGGTCAGGTCCGTGACGCTCTCGCTGCGTGAGAGCGACTACGTCCATGCTGCGCGGTCGCTCGGCTCCAGAGCACCGCGCGTGATACTCACGCACATCCTCCCCAACAGCCTCTCGCCGCTGCTCGTGCAGGTGACGCTCTCGATCGGCACGGCGATCCTCGACGTCGCCGCGCTCGGCTTCCTCGGCCTGGGCGCGCAGCCACCCGCCGCGGAGTGGGGCTCGATGATCAGCGACGGATTCGGCCGCTTCCGCGAGGCGCCCTGGCTGTCGATCGTGCCGGGCATGGCCATCTTCCTGTCGGTGATCGGCTTCAACCTGCTCGGCGACGCCGCGCGCGACGTGCTCGATCCGCGCCTCCACAAGGACTGACCCGCCGGGACCTTTGACACAGGCGCTTTCCCGCGTCCGGAACTAGTATCAGCATCAGGAAGCGAACGTATGGGACCACCCCTGGGCGGGTGGTCCCATACGACGCGGATTCCGGAATGGAGAACGCGATGTCAGACGAAAGGCCCGCCATCGAAACCTGGACAGAGAGGCCCACCGCCGGCCGGTTCGTGGGAAAGACCGTGATCGTCACTGGCGCCGGATCCGGCATCGGCCTTGCGACCGCGCTGCGCGTCGCCGCCGAGGGCGGACGCGTCATCGCGAGTGACCTGAGCGGCGAACGCATCGATCACCTGATCAGCGAGTACCCGCAGCTCGACCTCGTGGGCGTCCAGGGCGACGTCAGCAGCGAGGCCGACGTCGCCAGGATTATGGAGGCGACCGGCGGCAAGCTCGACGGCCTCGTCAACAACGCCGGGATCATGGACGACTTCACGCCGGTCGGCGAGGTCAGCGACCAGGTGTGGGAGCGCGTGATGCGCGTGAACGTGACCGGCACGATGCTGATGTCCCGCGCCGCCATCCCGCTGATGCTCGAGGCCGGCGGTGGCAGCATCGTGAACGTCACGTCCGAGGCCGGCCTGCGCGGCTCGGCAGCCGGGTCTGCCTACACCACGTCGAAGCACGCGGTCGTCGGGCTTACCCGCAACACCGCCGTGATGTACGGCCTTGAGGGCATCCGCTGCAACTCGGTCGCACCCGGCGCCACCATCACTGCCATCGAGGCGAACTTCGCCAGCCAGCGCGCTGCTGCACGGCTCGGCCCGCTGATGCAGGCGGTGGTGCCACCACCGGCCAGCGCCGTCCAGCTGGCGGCCAGCATCACGTGGCTGCTCAGCGATGACGCCAGCAACGTCAACGGCGTGATCCTCGCGTCCGACGGAGGCTGGTCCGCGATCTGACCCCCCGGGACCGGTCCGGCACCCCGTCAGAACGCCACGGGTGCCGGACCCGTTCCTGTACGGCGGCTTGCGCCGCGACCTGCCGGACCGTGCGACACTTCAGTTCACGCACCTTTTCCCGGGAGGTTTTGAATGATGGCAGGACAACCAGAGCTCGATCAGGACGCGCTGGCCGAGAGTCGCAGCTGGCTCTTCAGCCATGGCCGGCCGCTGGAGCAGCGGCTCTTCGAGCACTTCTTCGACGGTGCCCCCGCCGGACCGGCGCTTGCGGCGCTCGGGGAGTACCAGAACGATGACGGCGGTTTCGGCCGCGCACTCGAGCCGGACATCCGCTCGGACGCCTCCTCTGCGCTGGCCACCACCGTTGCCCTGCAGTGGCTGCTGCAGCTGCCCGCCGGTGACGACGACCCGCGTGTGAGCGGCGCCGCCTCGTGGCTGCGGGAGCAGTTCCTCGAACACTTCACGGCCTGGCAGATAATCCCGGTCGAGACGCGCGACGCGCCCCACGCCCCCTGGTGGACGTGGCACGGGGACGTGAGGAGGATGGGCGCCAACCCGCGGGCCGAGATCCTCGGCTACATGTACGCGTGGCCGAACCTGTTTCCCGCGGAGATGCGCGAGCGCGTGCTGGAGCAGGTGCTGCAGCAGCTGGAGGGGGAGGGCGAGGACATCGAGATGCACGACCTGCTCTGCTACCTGCGGCTTCTCGACGCGCGGGGACTACCGCCCGGGCTGGCGGACCATCTGCGCGGGCGGCTCGGGCCGGTGAGCCAGGCCGCACTTGCCGCCAGCAGCGGGCTTGGCTACGGGCTGAGCGTGCTGCAGGTGGCTCCGTCGGCCCAGGCTCCTCTCGCCGATCTGTTCGCGCAGGACACCGGGCCCGCACTCGAGCGTCTGATCGGCGAGCGCCGGCCGGAAGGGTACTGGCAACCGAGCTGGACGTGGGGCAGTGCGCCCGAGCCCGCCTGGGCCGAGGCGGAGGCCGACTGGCGCAGCGTGCTCACGCTAGACAGCCTGCTGGTCCTGGCCCGCCATGGTGCGCTCAGGCGCGGTTAGGGCGTAGGATCGGGCATGAGTGCAACAGACCTGCACCAGGTGCAGACACCCGCCCTGGTTATCGACCGAGACCTCTTCGATGCGAACGTGAGCCGGCTGCGCGCTCACCTGGAGCCACTGGGCGTGACGCTGCGGCCTCACCTCAAGACGCTCAAATCGGTGCCCGCGGCACTGCGGATCCAGCCCGGCCTGAACGGGCCCGTCACGGTATCGACCATGCGGGAGGCCGAGGAGTTCGCCGCTGCCGGAGCGCGCGACATCATCTACGGCGTCGGCATCTCGGCCGGGAAGCTCGACCGCGTCGCCGCCCTGCGTGACCGGGGAGTGGACCTGAAGGTGATCCTGGACAGCCTCCCCCAGGCGGACCTCGTGACTGACCGGATCGGCCGGACCGGCCAGTCCCTGAGCGTGCTCATCGAGATCGATACCGACGGGAAGCGCGCCGGCCTCGCCCCGGACGACGACCGGATCGCGCGCATCGGCAGGCGGCTGGTCGATGGCGGCGCGGAGCTTGCCGGCGTCCTGACCCACGCGGGCGCGTCATACGGCAGCCGCACGGACTTCGAGCTGGAGGCGTGGGCGGAACGCGAGCGTGCCGGGGCGGTGCGCGCCTCGGAGCAGCTGCTCGGCAGTGGCCTGCCGTGCGCGATCGTGAGCGTCGGGTCTACGCCGACCGCTCATTTCGGGCGGGACCTGACCGGTGTGACCGAGGTGCGTGCCGGCGTCTTCGCGACCCACGACACCATGATGGTTGACGCCGGCGTCTGCAGCGTTTCCGACATCGCCCTCAGCGTCCTGGCGACCGTCACGAGCGTGCAGCCGGAGCGGGGCCGCATCTTCATCGACGCGGGCTGGACCGCGCTCTCGCCCGACCGGGGCACCGGCCGTCACGGCTTCGGCATGCTCAGCCTGCTGGACGGCACGCCCGTGCCCGACGTGATCGTCAGCGAGACCAGCCAGGAGCACGGCGTCCTTACCCTGCGCCAGGGTGCTGCGGGAAGCATGCCCGCGCTCGAGCCGGGCAGCAGGGTGCGGATACTGCCCAACCATGCCTGCGCGACCTGCGCGATGCACGATCAGGCGCTCGTGACGGCCGACGGAACGGCAGTTGTGGAGTCCTGGCCGATATTCCGCGGCTGGTAGACGCCCGCGGCGGCGCCCTTGGCGTATAATTTCAGGCCGACGCACCGGCGGCGGGCGCAGTTTCGTGCCCATCCGCCCCGCAAGTCAGCCAGCGAGGAGAACTGAATATGGCCCGTGAGAGAATCTATGTTACCAAGCACGGTCTGGAGAAGATCAAGGAAGACCTGCGTTACCTCAAGGAGGAACGGCGCCAGGAGATCAGCGAATACATGGGCTCCGCGATCGCCGATGGCGACATCCGCGAGAGCGCCGCGTACGACGACGCGCGCCAGCAGCAGAGCGCCAACGAAGCCCGCATCGCGGACCTGGAGGAGATCGTCGCCCGGGCGATCGTCGTTGAGCACCAGGAGGGCGCCGAAGCCATCGTGGCCCTCGGGGCGAACGTCACGCTCGAGGACCCGAAGGGCAACCAGCGCAAGATCACGCTTGTCGGCACGCACGAGGCCGACATCCTGGACAACCTGGTCTCCGACGAGTCCCCGATCGGCAGCCTGCTCGTCGGCCGCCGCGCGGGCGACGAGATCACTCACAACAAGCAGAAGTACAAGCTGCTCGAAGTCTCGTTCAACTGATCCCGCCTCAACCGGCGTGAACCTTCCGGTCACTCTTCTCACAGGACAGCGCTGGTAGATTGGAGCATGCTCAAGTTCGCGGTGCCGCTCTTCGCGGTCGTGATCGTGCTGCTCGTCATCGTCGCGCTGCAGCCAACCGATCCGCCCTCCGTGCCGGCTGGAACGGTGCTGCTGCGCGATGCCACGGTGGCGCTCTATCCGCGGGCGGATGAGGGCGCGGTCTGGTACTTCGCGAGCCCCGACGTGGTCTACGATCCCGACTCGGGCATGTCGACGCTGAACGACCTCAGCGACGGCCGCCGCACCGTGCGGGGCGAGACTGACTTCACGCTCGACAGCGAGCGGCTGGTCATCGACGCGGACGACAACCTGCGCGGCGAGCTGATCTTCGCCGAACTGCAGGCGACGCGCGAGTGCCTGAGCATGCTTGCCGCAGAGGGCGAAGAGATCGTGGTGGACCAGCGGGCCGGCGTCTTCAGGGTGCCCGAGATGCGCATAGACGGTCCCTCCTGGGGCAGCGGCAGCCAGTGGCAGCGCGTGACCGCCAGCTTCGACCTGTCCGACTTCACCGCTGGCGGGCCCGGAACCGCCACAGTAAATGAATTCCTGGCCGGCGGGACCGGCGGGAACACGAGGAGCACACCATGCGATACCTGATTTCCCTGATTCTGCTGACCAGCCTCGCTTTCGCGCAGGACTCGGCGGAAGACGCCGGCCGGATCATCCGCATCACCTTCGAGGACGGCACGACCAGCGGCAACATCCGCTACGGTCCGATCACATACGAGCATCCGGACCCCCGCGGCATCACCGCGACGGTGTCGAACCTGACCATCCTCGCGCAGCAAGCCACGCTGAGCGTGCCGGCGGAACAGCAGGACGAGCTGCTCCTCTCGGACGCCGAGGGCAGCCGCGAGGCGGCCTTCACGGACGGGGTGCACGTGGTGCGCGGCCGCCTGAGCGCGGACGGCCCCGACCTGGTGTACAGCGAGGCGAGCGGGCTCGGCACCCTGCAGGGTCCGGCAGTCATCCACATCGAAGCCTCGGGTGAGGACGAGGAAGAGGTCGACATCACGGCCGGGGAGGTCGAGTTCGACGTCGATACCGACATCAGCATCAGCCGCACCGACGTCACGCTCGTCAGCGGCAACCAGACGGCCACGGCCACCCAGCTGATCTTCGCCGAGGAGCGCAGCCTGGGCGTGCTGACCGGCGAGGAAGGCCAGGTCCGCATCATCAGGACGGCAGACGACGGCAGCGAGCTGATCATCACTGCCGACGAGGTGCGCGTGCTGACCGACGAGGAGCGCCTCTACGCGGTCGGCAACGTCACGGTGGTGGACGGAACCATCACGAGCAGCGGCGACGCCGTCTTCTTTGACGACACGGAGTCCCGCGCCGAGGTGCTCGGCAGCCCCGCGCGCTCCCTCGACGAGTCCGACGGCTTCGAGCTGACCGGCGACAGGCTGGAGCACCGCACCGACCTGGGCGTCGTGTCGATCATCGATGCGTCTGAGCCCTCGCAGTTCGACATTGCATCCTTCGCGCTGAGCGAGGGTGAGCTCGATTGACCTGAGGCGGACCGGACTGGCCGGCCTGGCGGCGTTCGCCTGCCTGGCACTGGGTCAGGCACCGCCGCCGCCGGAGCCGCTCGCCTTCGACGTCGAGGCGGCCGGCGCGCCGCTCGGCAGTTTCCGCCTGAACCGGCCCGACCGCGTCATCGAGGTGCAGCAGCACGCGCCCCAGGCCGAGGGCGGGCAGTTCCGCACGAACGTGCCCAACTGCGAGGATGGCCTGCGCATGTCCACGGTGTTCGCGCCCTCACCATGGGCCGTGGTGACCCAGGTGGCCGACACCCGGATCGTCTCTGCGGTCGTGCTGGCGCGGCGGCCGCCGGCCGACCAGGGCGGCGCGGACCGCGAGACCCTGACGATGTTCGGCGGCCGCCTGAGTGTCGACGAGGGCTTCTGCCCGGTCGACATGGAGCCGTCCGGGGCCGAGGACGTGTACCTGCTCCAGGGCCGCACCGTGATCAGCGGCACCGAGCTTCTTTACGAGAACGAGACGGGGTTGGCCCACCTGAGCGGACCCGTGCGCCTGCTGCGCAGCGCCGAGGACGAGAGCCCCGAGATCAGGGCCGCGGCCGAAGCGATGACCTTCGACGTTGACACCGAGCTGTCCACGCTCGAAGGCGGCGTGCGCGTGAGCTCGGGTACGCGCCTGAGCGAGGCCGATACGCTCGTGCTGGACGAGGCGAACGGGCTTGCCACCCTGCACGGCTCACCCGCGCGGAGCCGCGAGGGCAGCGATGAAGTGACCGGCTCGACACTGCTTTACTACCTGGATACCGATGACGTGGTCGTGATCGGTTCTGCCAGCGGCAGCATCAGCATCGACCTCGACGCGCCCTGACGAGCCTTGCCGGCCCTGCTCAGGCCTTGGGCATCACGACTATGAGCAGGCCCTGCTGCAGGTGAGCGCTCGAGCGCTCACTCACGACCTCGGCGGGCAGTTGGAACGTCCGCTGGAACGGTCCCACCGGCCGCTCGCTCAGGATCGCACCGGCTTCGTCCGGCCGCGGCTCCCTTACCCCGGCCACGACCACCTCGCGGTCCTGGATCGCGATCTCCAGGCTGTCCTCGGTGATGCCGGGTACCTCGAGCGCCAGCCGGTAGCTGTCGTCAAACTCGAGCAGGTCGGCCCTTGGCACGCTGCTGTCCCGATTTCCCTCCAGCAGTCCATCGATCTGCTCACGTACGTTGATCAGTTCCTGGATGTCCAGTGCGGTGCTGATTCGCTCAAGACTCATGCGTGCGAGTGTACAACCCGCGGGGATGAGAGGCGCTCCTCCTGATGACAATCCCGGCTCCGTCAGCGATCGGGTCCGGTAGCCTGTAGGCATGCAGGGTCCCGTCATCCCCATGCTTGGCGCGCCCACCGCCTCAGGCAAGAGCTCGGTGGCGATCCGGCTGGCGCACGGCTCGACCAGGCCGGTCGAGATCGTCACGGCGGACGCGATGCAGGTTTACACGGGGATGGACATCGGCACGGCCAAGCCGACGCCGGCTGAGCGCGCGGGTGTGACGCACCACATGATCGACCTGGTGACACCGGCTGAGTCATGGAGCGTCGCCCAGTGGGTCGGGACCGCCGAGGCCGTGATCCACGACTGTCTGGCGCGGGGAGTCACGCCTCTGGTGGTCGGAGGCACGGGCTTCTACCTGCGGGCACTCGCCGAGGGACTCCCGCTGGTTCCGACGGCGGATCCGGACGCGCAGAAGCCGCTCTGGGACGCCTACCGCGAGCAGGGCCTGGAGCCGCTGCTCGCGGAGCTCGAGGCGGGAGCGCCGCGGGACGCGGTGCGGGCCGAGCGCAATCCAAGGCGGGTCATCCGCGCGCTCGAGATACTCCGTACCACCGGCCGGCCACCTTCGTCCTTCGGGCGCAGCCAGCCGGCCCATCAATACTCGAAGGTCGTTCTGCTGCCGGGCAAGGACGTGTTGCGGCCCCGGATCGTGCAGCGGGCACAAGAGATGTTCGGCAGGGGACTCGTGGGCGAGGTCGCTGCGTTGCTGTCGCGCTGGCCGCGGCAATCAACGGCGCTGCAGGGCATCGGCTACAAGGAGGTCGTGGCGCACCTGCAGGGAGAAACGAGCCTGTCCGAGGCGCAGCGGTCGGTGATTCGAGCGACCGTCAGCTACGCGGGCAGGCAGCTGACCTGGTTCCGCCGCGAGCCTGCGGCTTCGTCCCTGCCAGGGCTGGCGTTCGAGCACGAGCGCGAGCTTGCGCTGTGGCTGGACAGCACGGGTGCGGGTCGCTGACGAAAGCGCCGCTCAGTCCCCGGTCACGGCCTCCCGTTCGCCCTCCTCCGGCTGCTTCCGGGAAAACAGCGACTTGATCCGGTCCACGACCGTCCCGCGCTCGACGATCGGTTCGCCGATCTCCTCGGCGTAGTCGAGCAGTGCCTGGCGCGCCTTGGGCGAGAGCTTCTTCGGCGTAACGGCGCGGATCACGACGAGCTGGTCGCCGCTGCCTGCCTGCCGGAGGCGGGGCATGCCCTTGCCGCGCAGGCGGATGACGCTGCCTGACTGCGTTCCGGGCGCGATCTCGACCGCCTCCGGGCCCTGCATCGTCGGCACCTCGAAGGAGCTGCCGAGCGCAAGTTGGGCGAAGCCGACCTCGAGCTCGTGGATCAGGTCGTCCTCGCTGCGCTCGAAGTGCTCGTGGGGCTCCATGTGTATGTAGAGGTAGAGATCCCCGGCAGGAGCGCCGTCCAGGCCGGTGTTTCCCTGGCGCGGGACGCGCAGGCGGACGCCTGAGTCGATGCCCGCGGGCAGGTTGACGCTTACCGTCTCCCTGGCCTTCTGCCGCCCCGCGCCCATGCACTTGCCGCAGACCGTCTGCACTTCCTGCCCGAGCCCGCGGCACGTGGGGCAGGTCTGGCTGGTGATGACGCTGCCGAGCATCGACTGCACGCGCGCCCGAACCTGGCCGGCCCCCTGACAGGTCGAACAGGTGGTCTTGGCCGTGCCCGGTTCGGCCCGTTCGCCGTCGCAGCGGTCGCAGTGGATCAGGCGGTCGATCTCGATGTCGATCGATTCGCCGGCCCAGGCCTGTTCGAGCGTGACGTTGACAGTGGCCTCCAGGTGCTCGCCCGGCTGCCCGCTGCTCTCGCCGAAACCACCGCCGAAGCCCCCGCCGAAGCCGCCGCCGAACACGGTCTTGAAGATGTCGAAGATGTCACCCGTGTACTGCGCTGCGCCGTCTTCGTCCCCGAACCGGTCGTAGCGCGCACGCTTCTCCTGGTCGCTCAGCACGGCGTAGGCGGCCCCGACCTGTTTGAACATCTCCTCGGCCTCTTCGTCGCCGGGGTTTCGGTCCGGGTGGTACTTCATCGCGAGTTTCCGGTATGCGGATTTGATGACTGTGCCGTCTGCGTCGCGGCCGACGCCAAGCACTTCGTAGTAATCGACGCCCATAGCCTGAGCAGTATACAACCGGACTCAGGTTTCCTGGGTGTCCGGGGTTATCCGGTCCCGGCATCCGTCCCGGTTACGCCCGGCAGAAGCAAAGGCGCGGGAGCGGCGTGTGCACGCCCGCTCCCGCGTTTGCCCGAAACGGCGTTGTGGCCGCCCGAGGAAGCGCTGCCCTGTTTTCAGCGTTTCCTGAGCGACTTGAGCCGCTTTGTGGCCTCTTCCGGTGTGAGCTCGCCCTTCTCGAGCATCTCGAGGACGCTGGAGCGGTCGGTCTCCGTGTCGTCCGGAACGCCCTCGTAGCCGAGGGTCTTCAGGACGGTGTCGAAACGGTGCCTGACGGTGGGATAGCTGAGCCCGAGGATGCGCTCGATCTCCTTCAGGTTGCCGCGCACCTTGATGAAAAGGCGCATGAACTCGAGCTGATCGGGCGGCAGGAGCGCGAACTCGTTGGGCGCGAACCGCCCTTCGATCACGATGCCGCTGCGGGGGTTCTCGAGCCTGGTCACCTCGAGCGGATCGCCCGTGACCGGGCAGTTGGTGGGCATCGGATGTCTTGGTTTCATGTTCAGACCGCCTCAATGGTGACGCTGGTGTTGGTGCCGTCTTCTTCGCTCTGGAGGCTCAGCAACCTGCCCTCGGGCACGCCGTCATCGGCATTGATGGTGTTGATGAGTTCCTCGAAGTTGACGCCGCTCGCTGTCATCTGGTTCCTGGCTTCCTCGGGCACGAACCTGCTCGCGAAGCGCACGAGGCCCAGTGGCACGATCACGTTGACGTCCAGGTCGCCACTGTCGCCGTCACGCGTCACATGGATCCGCAGGCTGCGGGCGCGCCGCGCCTGCTTCCAGCGGCCGGTTTCCCCGGCTGCGAACTGAAGAACACGGTCGGTGACACTCTCGGCGCCGGGTGCGTCCGGCGGCCGCGGCGGCGGCGGCGCGTCGTTCCCGCTGAGTGCCCGGAGCAGTCCCTCGGCCTGCTCGGGCGTGATGGTGCCCTCGGCGAGCAAGTCCAGGACGCGGCGGCGATCCTCACTCATCCCGGACACCGAGCCTCACGTCACCGGTCGTGACCCGCGCGTCAAGCCTGGCGGACCCGCCGCCCGCCACCGGCGGCACGCTGATGCGCCCTTTGCCGTTGCTGCCGGGGCCCCATTCCCGCCCGGATGTCGGGACGCCGCGGACACTGCCTATCGCGGCCTTGGCCTGGACCTCGACATCGGTGCCCGGCAGGAAGTCCAGGCGCATGCTGCCGACCTTGACGTTGACCCTGTGCTCGCCTTCAGCGAGCCTGAGCCCGGCCCGCACCTCTCCGGCACCGACGCCAAGGTCTATGCCCGTGGCCTCTTCGATGCGGCATTCCCCGGCCGAGACCTGGCCCTCGACCCGACCGACACGGCCACTGATGGTGACCTCGCCGGCCCGGGCGTCCAGGCGGACGCCCCAGCCGGCCGGGATGCTGATCAAGGCATCGGACTGCTCGACTCCTCCGAGCAGCCGGTCGAGGAAGCCTGTCGAGTTGCCGTTTCCCCACTGCTGGTACCTGGCGCCGCCCGCATGGATGTCCAGCGCGCCGTCCTTCAGCTCGGGCTCGGCCAGCCCTTCGAGCGCGGTGATCCGAACGCTGCCGGCCAGCTGACGCACGTCCAGCCACTTGCCGTCGCCGTCCGGTGTCCCGGCGGGCAACGGAGAGCCCTTCCAGGCTTCGCTTGCCTCTGCGTCATGCTGTCCGCCGCCGAGCTCTTCGGCTTCGCGGCTCACGCTCTCGGTCTCGGCTTCCGCCTCGGCCGTCTCTGCGAGGACCGCGAGCAGGCTGTCCGCCTGCTCGCGGGTGATGCGGCCTTCCTCCACCAGAGCTTCGATTCTTTCCTGTTCCGTCATGTCGGGTCCTTCCCTTCGGGTCGCCAGCGACCTAGGCGGTCTGCGGCGTGCCGCTGCGTGAGGCATCGTCGATGCGGTCCGCTGTTCTTCGCAGGATGGCTGCGGTGCGGTTGCGCAGGCTGGCTGCCCTGTTGCGGTTGCTGCGGTAGAGGCTGTACTCATGTGCCTCGCGCCGAAAGGTGTTGATCTTCTCTTCTGCCTGTTGTCTGTCGGTCATCGGGTACATGGCCAACCTCCTTGAAAGGGATGATAAAGGACGGCTTGCCAATCTGTCAAGTATTGCTTTCTATTTAGCGAGGTGGAGGGTTGGATCTGATGAAGTGGTCGTTGCCAGACAGTAAGGTGCCGCCGGATTAGCGTCTTCCGGCGGCACCTGCATGGCTGAGGCGGTGAGGAATCAGCTGCGCCGGTTCGCTCCGGTCCGCGGACCGCTGCCGACGAAGCGGCGTCCGCGCAGCGTGATCTCGGGCTCTTCGAGCTTCCAGCCCGTGCTCTTCTCCAGCCGTTCCCTCACGTACTGACCGAGCGGCACGCCGTCCACCTCGAGCTCGGGCACGTCGACGATCTCGCCCGTATCCGAGCAGATCAGGTGGTAGTGCGGTTGTGTGTTGCGGTCGAAGATGGCCTCGCCGTTCGCCCCGGGGAACTCGTTGACGAGTCCCGCCTCGCGCAGTACCGACAGGTTCAGGTACACGGTCGACAGGCTGACGTCCTCTCCCGCGTCCCGCAGCGTCTTATGGAGGCCTTCCGCGCTGATGTGCCCCACCCCGGAGGTGTGGAACAGTTCCAGGATGGCCTCGCGCGGCCTGCTGTACCGCAGGCCATGACTGCGCAGGAGCTCCCGGACATGGCCGGTCGCCTCTTCGCTCGCCTTTCCCGTGTTCACGCTGCTCAAAGCCCATCCTCCAGGACGCGTGTTCCGCGTATTGGCCAAAGTAGCACGCGGGAACGTTGTTCGGAATGACTCCGAGTTACATTCCCGTAGTCAGCAGGTGCTCGACAGCCGCGCGCTCCTCCAGCAGCTCGGCCTCGCTCGCCTTCATGCGCCCGCGGATGAACTCGCTCTGCTTCAGGCCCTGCACGACGCTTACGCGGCCGTCTTTGACCGTGACCGGAAAGGAATAGATGATACCTTCGGCGATTCCGTAATCCCCGCGGCTCGGTATCCCCATGCTTGTCCAGTTGCCCTCGTCCGTCCCGGCCACCCAGTCGCGGACGTGGTCGATCGCGGCGGAGGCGGCGGAGGCCGCGCTCGAGGCGCCACGGGCCGTGATGATCGCCGCGCCCCGGTTCTGCACTACCGGAATGAAGTCCTCGCGGACCCAGGCGCTGTCCACCAGGTCCGTGACCGTGTCTGCGCCGGCGGTGGCGTTCTCGATGTCAGGCACCTGGGTGCTGGAGTGGTTTCCCCAGATCGTGAACCGCTTGATGTCCGCGACCGCGCGCCCGGTTCTGGTCGCGAGCTGGCTGAGGCCCCGGTTATGGTCGAGCCTGGTCATCGCAGAGAACGCCTCCTGGGGCAGGTCGGGGGCGTTTCGCATCGCGATCAGCGCGTTCGTGTTGGCCGGGTTGCCCACGACCAGAACCTTGACGCCCCGGCTCGCATGGTCGTTCAGCGCCTTGCCCTGGGCACTGAAGATGGCGCCGTTCGCCTCGAGAAGGTCCTTGCGCTCCATGCCGGGCCCACGGGGCCTGGAGCCCACGAGCATGGCGATGTCCGCGTCGCGGAACGCCACCGCCGGATCGTCAGTCGCCGTCACGCCCGCAAGCAACGGGAACGCGCAGTCGTTCAGCTCCATGATCACGCCTTCGAGCGCGCCGAGAGCGGGGGTGATCTCCAGCAGCTGGAGCCGGACCGGCTGGTCCTTCCCGAGCATGTCTCCCGCCGCTATCCTGAACAGCAGGGCGTAGCCGATCTGACCGGCAGCGCCGGTTACCGCGATTCTCACTGGTGTCTTCACTTCTTGCTCCTCCTGGATCTGTCCGGTATCGGCCAGCCCTGTCCGGATGATTCTATCCTTGCTGCGGCAGCGCTGCCCCGAACACGGCTCTGCTCATTTCTCTCTCATGGGCCGTCGGTGACGCGCTTCCCGGCTGAATGTTTCACGTGAAACATCGCCGCGTCACGCTTCGAAGCCGAGCAGGTCGAGCAGGCGCTGGAGCTCGTCCTCCGAGTGAAAGTGCAGCTCGATCCTGCCCCGCCGGTCCCCGTGGATGCTCACCTTGGTGCCGGCGAACCTGGTCAGCTCCTCGGCAAGGATCGAATGGCGCGTCCCGGTTCGGGGCTGACGCGGAGGAACCCGCCGCAGCGACTCGGCCTGGCGAACGCTGAGCCCCCGGTCGACAATCTGCTTAAGAGCCCATTCACGGTCACCGCCGGGCATAGCAAGGATCGCCCGCCCGTGCCCGGCACTGATACGACCGGAAGAAAGCGCGACCCTTGCCTCATCGGGCAGCGTCAGCAAGCGGAGGGAATTGGCGACCGTGCTGCGGTTCTTCCCCACGGCCTCGGCGACCTCCTCCTGGCTGAGCCCGAATCCCAGCAGCTGCTGGAAGGCCTCGGCCTCATCCAGCGCGTTCAGGTCCTCCCGCTGAAGGTTCTCGATGATCGCGATCTCGAGCGCCTCCTGATCACTCAGGTCACGCACGATCACGGGAACGTGCGTCAGGCCGGCCTGCTGCGCAGCCCGGAAGCGCCGCTCGCCGGCCACGATCTCGAAGGCGGCACCCCGCGGCCGGACCAGGAGCGGCTGCAGAACGCCCTTCGAGCCTACCGACGCAGCCAGGTCCGCGAGCGCCGCCGGGTCCATCTCCCGCCGCGGCTGCAGCTCGGATGCGACCAGCTGATCGAGGGCGAGCCGCTGACTGCCCTGCTCGACCTTCGGGAGCAGGGCATCAAGCCCGCGACCCAGTCCCCTAGCCCTGGCTGACACGTTCGATCACCTCCTGCGCGAGCCGGCCGTAGGCCTCCGCACCGGCGGAGGCCGGCGCGTACTGAAAGATCGACTGCTGGTACGAAGGGGCTTCGGCGAGCCTCACGTTCCGCGGGATGACGGTCCCGAACACGGCGCCACCCAGGTGTTGCCTCACGTTGTCCTCGACCTGCTGCGAAAGGCGTGTGCGGCTGTCCGACATAGTCAGGAGGATACCCAGAATGGAGAGCTGGGGGTTGAGGCCGCCCTGCACCCTCACCACGGTATCGATCATCCCGGCGATGCCTTCCAGGGCGTAGTACTCCGCCTGAAGCGGGATGATCAGCCTGTCGCTGGCCGCCAGGAGGTTCAGGGTGAGTGCGCCGAACGACGGCGGCGAGTCGATGATGATCAGGTCGAACCGCGGCGCGATCCCTATCAGGGCGCGTTTGAGCAGCTGAAGCCCGCTGCTGCTGGCGTCCAGCTCGAGCGCGGCGCTCGCCAGCTCGCTCGAGGCGGGCAGTACCGAGAGGTTGTCGATGCCGGACTCGATGACGGCGCCCCGCGCCGATGCTCCCCCGGTAAGCACGTCGTAGACGGTCTTCTCGCCCGCTTCGATCCCCAGCCCGCTCGTCGCATTGGCCTGGGGGTCAAGATCGATCAGCAGTACGCGGCGATGCGCGGCCAGCGCGGCGGCGAGGTTGACCGCGGTCGTGGTCTTGCCCACGCCGCCCTTCTGGTTGATCACGCCGATGGTGGGCATCAGTCGCGCCCCAGGCTCGCAGCGATGATGAAGGCGCCGTCCGGGAGCGGGAAGCTCCGCGCTTCGGGCCTGAGCCCCGTGCCGGCTGCAAGCGTGGCGATCTCGTCCTGCCAGTCCGGGCCCTTGCGGCTGAGAAGGGTGACCGTGCCGCCGTGCAGGTGGTCCGTCATCTCGTGGAGCAGGGAGAACGAACCGACCGCCTGGGCGGTGACGGCGTCGCAGCTGACGCCCTCCAGGTCGCGGACGTCCCCGCCGAACACCTCGGCGTTGGGGAGCCTGAGCTGACCGACCGCGAGGCTGAGGAAGGCGCTGCGCCGGCGGCGCCGCTCGACCAGGAGGAAGCGGACGTCCGGCAAGGCGATCGCCATGGGGATGCCCGGCAGCCCCACGCCCGAACCGACGTCCACAACGGTACGCGCGCCGGGCGCGACCTCAAGCAGCGCGTCACGGAAGGCCAGCGCGCCCTGCTCGAGCCGTGCCCAGTCCCGCAGCGCCCCGGGCGACAGCAGGTCGAGCGTGCGGTGGTAAGTGCGGACAAGCGAGTGGTACTGCTCGAGCCGCTCCTGAACCGCCCCGCTCACGGACCGCTCTGGCGTGCAGTCCTGACGTGAACCAGGAGCGCGGTGATGTCGCTGTCCCTGAGCCCCCTGAGCCTGCCTGCCGCGCCCAGCGACGCCGGCCTCAGCGTGAGCAGGCGCTCGCGCCCCTCGTTGCTGAGGCTCGGTACCGCCGAGTAGTCGACGCCGCTCAGGCTGAGCTGTTCGAACTCGCTCCTGCGGGCGAGCTCCTTCTCGCTGCGCCTGATGTAGGAGTCATAGCGGACCCGGGACTCGAGCCGGGACACCTCCGCCGCATCCAGCTGCTCGACCGGCTTCGAGCCGGCCTCGAGCAGGCCGGCGTAGCTGCCTCCCGGCCGGCACATGATGCTAACAAGCGTGTGCTGGCCGATGCGCTCCCGGCTGAGGCGCTCGAACTCAGCCGTCACGCGCGCGTCGCTTGCCTCCTGCAGCAGCAGTTCGGACTCGGACACCATGCCCCACTCGACGCCGGTAGCCATAAGGCGCGACCTGGCCGTGTCCTGCCTGTGCAGCAGCCTGAACTCGTTGCGCGAGGTGAGCATCCGGTACGGCTCGTCCAGCCCCCAGCGCACCAGCTCGTCCAGCATCACGCCCAGGTACCCCTGGTCGCGCCGCAGCGTCACCCGCTCCAGGGAAGCGGCGTGCCGGGCGGCGTTGACACCGGCGATCAGGCCCTGCACGGCGGCTTCCTCGTAGCCGCTCGTGCCGTTTATCTGGCCAGCGCTGAAGAGCCCTTCCACCCTGCGCGACATCAGCGTCACATCGAGTTCGCGCGAGTCGAGCGCGTCGTATTCGACCGCGTACGCGTAGCGCTGGATGCGGGCGGCATCCATCCCGGGCAGCGTCCTTATGAGCTCATCCTGCATGTCGGGCGCAAGCCCGCTGGAGAAACCCTGCAGGTAAAGCTCGCTGGTGTCTGCGCCATCGGGCTCAACGAAGAGCAGGTGCCGGTCCTTGTCCGCGAAACGGACGATCTTGTCCTCGATCGAGGGACAGTAGCGCGGATGGGCGCCCTCCACCTGTCCGGAATGGGTAGCGGACGTGCCGATGTGCTCCCGGATCAGCCGGTGGGTTGCGTCCGTCGTGTGAGTGAGCCAGGTCGGACTCGAAGTCGCCCGGGGGCCGGGGGTGCCCGTGAACGAACCGGGCGGATCATCAGCAGGAACGACCTCGAGCGCCGCCAGGTCCACGCTGGAAGCCCTGATCCGGGGCGGCGTGCTCGTGCTGAAGCGCCTGAGCGAGTGGCCGGTCGCCCGCAGGCTGTCGCTGAGGTGCCGCGCCGGGGCCTCCCCCTGGCGTCCGGCCTTGCGGCTGCGGTTGCCGAACCAGACGACACCGGCCAGGAACGTCCCGGTGCACAGGACCACGCTCAGCGTGCGCAGCACGCGACCGTCAGTCAGCTCGGCCCCGGTCACCCGGCCGCCTGCGACCTTGAGCGAGGCGACCTCGCCCCTGATCACCTGGACACCGGCAACTGATGTGATCAGGTCTCGCGCCGCGGTCGCGTACTCATCGCGGTCGTTCTGGACGCGCAGCGACTGCACGGCCGGACCGCGGCTGGCGTTCAGGACCCGCGTGTTGATCGCGGTCTCGTCCGCCAGCTGACCCATTACGCCGCCGAGCGCGACTAGTTCGAAGACCATCTGTGACTTGCCGGGGCCGCCGATGGCGGGGTTGCAAGGCATGACCCCCAGCCGGTCCGGGTTCTGGATCACCAGCGCCACGCTGGCTCCGAGCCTGGCCGCGGCGTGTGCTGCCTCGATTCCGGCGTGTCCTCCACCGACCACAACTACGTCGAACGTACTGCCCATGGGACTGATTGTAGCGTTGCCGCAGCACGTAACGGGCCACCGGGCCGACTGCTGACAAGACTGGTAGAGGGCGCGTGCAGGGGTACCATATCTGGTGCCTCCCGTCACGTGAGTGCCGTTCACCACGGCGCTCCTGTCAATACCGGAGCGCGCCCCCATCTGATAGACTGCCCGACACGGGGCTGGAATCCGCTCTGCGTTGATGCGGGTATCGCAACTTGATGCGAACCGGCTCTCCCCGTAGCGTGTGAGGTTGCTGAGGACGATGCAGAACAGGGACAATGCGATCCTGGATGAACTGTTGGAACACCTGCGCGGCGCGCTGAGCGACCGCGAGTACAGGACGTGGTTCAGCCAGGTAAAGCCGCTCGGCATGCAGGGCGGGACGTTCACGATAGGCGTTCCGAACTCATTCACGAAGGACTGGATCAGGAACAACTACCTGACCCAGCTCGAGGAGGGCCTCGGCCGGCTCGGGGCGGAATCCCTGGACATCGCGGTCCAGGTGACGCAGTTCGAAGAGGCGCGCCAGGTCGACATCTTCTCCCAGCCTTCCGAGGGTCCGGCCACCATCACGCCACCGGTACGCGCACGGCTCAGCCCGAAGTATCACTTCGCGAACTTCGTCGTGGGACCGAACAACAACCTCGCACACGCCGCCTCGCTCTCGGCGGCGGAGCGGCCCGGCACGGCCTACAACCCGCTCTTCCTTTACGGGGACGCGGGGCTCGGAAAGACACACCTGATGCACGCGGTCGGTCACCAGGTGGCCGAGCGCTTCCCGAACCTGTCGATCGAGTACGTCACCACCGAGACGTTCACCAACGACCTGATCAACGCGATCAGGCAGCGGGACACGAACACGTTCAGGGAGCGCTACCGCAACATCGACGTCCTCCTGGTCGACGACGTGCAGTTCATCGCCGGCAAGGAACAGACGCAGGAGGAGTTCTTCCACACGTTCAACTCGCTTTACGAGTCGGGCAAGCAGATCATCCTCTCGAGCGACCGGCCGCCCAAGAACATCCCGACCCTGGAGAACCGCCTGCGCAGCCGGTTCGAATGGGGGCTGATCACCGACATCCAGCCGCCCGACTTCGAGACGCGCGTGGCGATCCTGAAGATGAACGCGGACTACCGCGGGGTCCACCTGCCCGAAGAGGTGCTCGAGCTGATCGCCAGGCAGGTCACCACCAACATCAGGGAGCTCGAGGGCGCGCTCCTGCGCGTCGTGGTCTACGCGAGCACCAACGACACCCAGGTCACGCGGGAGACGGCGATGAACGCGCTCTCGGACGTCTTCACGGGCAGCAACACTGCCCTGAGCATGGACGACATCCTCCGGGCAGTCAGCCGCAACTTCGACATCGGGATCCCCGACCTGAAGTCCAAGGGACGCCGCCAGGAACTGGTCGTTCCCCGCCAGATCGCGATGTACCTGATCCGCGAGCTGACCCAGCACTCCTACCCCGAGATCGGGCAGTTCTTTTCGAACCGCGATCACTCGACCGTGATGTACGCCGTCTCCAAGGTCACCGAGCGGCACAAGTCCGACGCCGAACTGCAGCGCAGGATCCGCGAGCTCCGCAAGGCACTCAGCTGAACTCCCGAGCAGTCCGCGTTGGTCCAGGGGCCCGGCACACACCGGGCCCCGACCTTTATGCATGAGCATAATCGCCGACCGGAAGGGGGCTTCTCGCTCCTTTGCCGCCCTGGTTGTGCACAACCTTACGCATAACCTGTGGATAACTTGCGGATGGGCCTGTGCAGAAAGCGCGTCTGGGACGGGGCTGTGGAAACGGGTGGATAAGACCGGTTGTTATCCACAGGTAAGCGTGAATAATCCACAGGCCCGTCAACAGGCGCCTTTGCGGCCTGGTCAGCACTTGGTGCACTTATCCCCAGATTCCACAGCCCCTACTAGTACTGCTCTCTGGCTTTCACTTACAGAGGTTCCCCAGGCACCGTCGGCTGGCCGACTGCAACTCCCTGTCCCGTTCCCGGCAGAAGCCAAGCAAAAGGCAGGCCGTACGCGGTATGCTCTTCAGCGATGAGGGTACACGTCACAACTAAAACTCTGGTCGGCGCCGTAAGTCACCTGGAGCGGATCGTACCGGGCCGCAGCAGCAACCCAGGCCTTAGCTACGTCCGAATCAGAATCGCGGACGATTCTGTGACCCTGACGGGTACCAACATGGAGATCGACATCGAGGCACGCCTCAGTGCCGATGCCGAAGGCAGCGGTACATGGGCAGTCCCGGGACACGTGCTCGCACAGGTTGTCCGGGCGCTTCCGGGCGATACCACGGAGCTCGAGTTCGGCGAGAGCGAACTCAGGATCAACTCGGGCGGATACGACACCAAGCTTCAGCTCGTGGACGTCGACCAGGCTCCCCTGGTCAGCTTTCCGGACGAGTTCCCGGGCAGGCTTCCGGCGGACATCTTCACGCGCATCCTTTCAAGCGTGCGCTACGCGGCGGCGGCGAACGACTACCAGGCTGTCTTCCGCGGACTCCGTGTCGAACTGCACGACGGCCACAGCCGGGCAATCGCCAGCGATGGCTTCCGTCTCGCCTGGTATCACAGCGACGAAACCAGCGGGCTTGACAGCGACATCATCCTGCCGGCGCGCGCGGTGGACGAGCTCAGCCGCCTCCTTGACAGTGGCGAGGTGGGGCTCAGGATCGACAACTCCCAGCTGAGCCTGGAAAGCGCGAACTACCGGCTCAACGTCAAACTGATGGAGGGCACCTTCCCCGACTACCAGCGTGTGATACCCAAGGTATTCCCCGTGGAGATCACCACGTCCGCAGCGGGACTCATCGAGGCGGTCAGTCGTGTAGCCGTGCTTTCGGACGCGGGAGCCAACAACCGGATCGACCTCTTCATCGAGGGCGGCAAGCTGACCATCACGTCCGAAGGTTCATTCGGAGGCGCGATCGAAAGCCTCACGGTTCAGCAGGGCGGCACGGAGGAGCAGCTGTCGCTCTCCTACAACGCGCGCTACCTGCTCGATGCGGTCAAGCCGCTCAGCGGTGACGTCCGGATCACCTTCTCCGGCTCGCAGACGCCAAGCATCGTCCACGGCGTGAGCGAAGCCGGCTACCTTGCGATGATAGGGCCGCTCAAGACCGGGGCGGACTGAGAACGGCCGGGACTGAGCAAGTTCAGGCAGAACCAAGCGGAGGATATCCCAGATGACAAGAATCGAATCAGTTATCGCCTACGAGCAACTCGACTCGCGGGGCAACCCCACACTGGGTGCAACGGTCCGGCTGGAGAGCGGTTTCGAAGGATCCGCCCTGGTACCGTCCGGCGCGTCCACGGGAGCCTACGAGGCTGTCGAACTGCGTGACGGCGGCGACCGCTACCTCGGCAAGGGCGTCTCCACAGCCGTCGCGAACGTGAACGGCGAGATCGCCCAGGTTCTGGCCGACCTGGACGCTAGTGACCAGACCGCGCTCGACCGCGTCATGCTCGAGCTGGACGGCACGCCGGACAAGTCCAGGCTGGGCGCCAACGCGCTGCTGGCGGTGTCCCTGGCCGCCGCGCGCGCCACTTCCGAGACCCTCGGCCTGCCGCTCTACCGCTACCTCGGTGGCCTCACGGGCCGCGTGCTGCCGGTTCCCATGATGAACGTCATCAACGGTGGCGCCCACGCGGACAACAACGTGGACATGCAGGAGTTCATGCTCGCGCCTGTCGGGTTCGACACTTTCTCCGAGGCCTTGCGTGCCGGGGTCGAGACCTTCCATGCACTGCGGGGTGTCCTGAACTCGCGCGGTTACAACACGAACGTGGGTGACGAGGGCGGTTTCGCTCCCGACCTCAAGAGCAACGAGGAGGCCGTCGAGGTCATCCTGCTCGCCATCGAGAAGGCCGGGTACCGGCCGGGTGAGCAGATCGCGCTCGCGCTCGATCCGGCATCGACCGAGTTCTTCAACGGCGGACACTACCACCTGAAGGCCGAAGACCGCACGCTCAGCCCCGACGAGATGATCGCCTACTGGGCTGACTGGGTGGAGCGCTACCCGATCCTGTCGATCGAAGACGGACTGGCGGAGGACGACTGGGGCGGCTGGGCCAGGCTCACCCAGCAGCTCGGCGACAGGGTTCAGCTGGTCGGCGATGACCTTTTCGTCACCAACACCCAGCGGCTCCAGCGCGGGATCGACAACGGCGTCGCCAACTCGATCCTCGTGAAGGTCAACCAGATCGGTACGCTCACGGAAGCCCTGGACGCGATCGAGACCGCCCGGGCCGCCGGTTACCGCAACATGATCAGTCACCGCTCCGGCGAGACCGAGGATTCCTTCATCGCCGACCTCGCGGTCGCTGTCAACGCCGGTCAGATCAAGACCGGCAGCGCCAGCCGCAGCGACCGGACCGCGAAGTACAACCGCCTGCTCCGCATCGAGGCCGAACTCGGCGATGCAGCCCGCTACCTTGGCAAGGGAGCGTTCAGGCAGTGAGCGCAGGACCTGACGCCGAAGGCGTCCGCAAGGCACTGAAACGCCGCAGCAAGATCGTGGCCACCCTCGGTCCGGCCACAGGCAGTCCGGAGATGATCTCCCGGCTGCTGGAGGCCGGAGTGAACGTCTTCCGGCTCAACTTCTCGCACGGCACCAAGGACATGCACCGCGAGAACATCGGCTTCATCCGCTCCGAGGCACGGCGCCTGAACCGGGCGGTCGGTGTGCTCCAGGACCTGCAGGGCCCCAAGATCCGCACCGGCACCTTCCAGGACGGCAAGGTCGAGCTGAAGCCCGGCGCCCGCTTCGACCTTACCTGCGACGATGACTCGCCCGGTGACGAGTCCCGCGTCGGTGTCACCTACCCGGGACTGTATACGGACGTGCGGGCCGGCGACACGCTGCTGCTCGACGACGGTCGGCTCAGCCTCACCGTGCAGGACGTTCAGCGGCAGCGCATCCAGACCGAGGTGGACACCGGCGGGATCCTCTCCAACAACAAGGGGATCAACATCCCCGGGGCGGACCTGAGCATCCCGGCCCTGACCGACAAGGACGTGTCGGACCTGATCACCGGCGTCGAGCTGGATGTCGACTGGGTCGCGATGAGCTTCGTGCGCAGCAGGGACGACCTCCTGCTGGCCCGCCACTACCTGTCCCGCGAGGGATCGCCCGCGAAGCTGATGGCAAAGATCGAGAAGCCCGGAGCGGTCGAGCGGTTCGACGAGATCCTCCGCGAGGTCGACGGCATCATGGTCGCGCGCGGCGACCTTGGTGTCGAGATGCCGCCCGAGAGTGTGCCCGGCATCCAGAAGCGCCTGATCCGCGCCGCCGTGGACGCGGGCAAGCCCGTGATCACGGCCACGCAGATGCTCGAGTCGATGATCCAGAACTCCAGCCCCACCAGGGCCGAGGCCAGCGACGTCGCCAACGCGATCTACGACGGGACCGACGCCGTCATGCTGTCCGCCGAGACCGCGATCGGCGCGTACCCGATCCAGGCGGTAAGGATGATGGACCGCATCGCCCGCACCGTCGAGTCCGATCCGAAGTACCAGGAGTCCATGCGCGCGCTGCATCTGACCAGCGACACATCCACGGCCGACGTGGTCTCGGTCGGAGCCTGCGACATGGCACACAACCTGTCAGCCAGCCTGATCGTGACCTTCACCAGCTCCGGCTCCACGGCGCAGCGGGTCTCCCGCAACCGGCCCGCGGCCCCGGTGCTGATGCTCACTCCGTCGGAGCGTGCGGCGCGCCAGCTGGCGCTGTCCTGGGGCGTCGTCCCCTTCGTCGGAGAGGAGATCCACTCGACCGACGAGATGGTCGAGGTGGCGATCAGGGCGATCAACGAGCTGGGCATCGGCGAGCCAGATGGCCGCTTCGTCATCACCGCAGGTGTGCCCTTCGGTCAACGCGGGACGACGAACCTGATCCGCATCGAACACATGCCGAGGTAGGCGCGACACGCAGCCCGCAGGTTAAGACACACTGAACCCGGCCACACCAACGGCCGGGATGCTGTTGCTACCCTGCTGGCCATGAAAAGATCCCGCAAGTTCAAGGTCCGCGCGGCCAGGCCGCAAACGGTCCGTCTCATCGCGGCCATCCTCCTGGTCCTCGGTGCCCTGCTGGCGGTCACGTTCGCAGGCGCCCAGGAAGACGTCAGCCTCTCCCCCTACTTCCTGATCACGGAGGGTGATGCCGAGGCGTTCCCGCTCAAGAGCACCGCCGTGCACGCCGACATCGGCGGGGTGATCGCCGACGTGAAGGTCGTGCAGGTTTACGAGAACGGCGGCAGCGTGCCGATCGAGGCCGTCTACGTCTTTCCCGCCTCGACCAGGGCGGCGGTGCATGGAATGACCGTCCGCCTGGGTGACCGCGTCCTGGTGGCCGAGATCCGCGAGCGCGAGCAGGCGCGGGCCGAGTACGAGGAAGCCCGTGACGCGGGCCAGGGAGCCGCCCTGCTCGAGCAGGAACGCAGCAACGTCTTCATGATGAGCGTGGCGAACATCCTGCCCGGCGACGTCGTCGAGATCGAGCTCAGCTACACCGAGCTGCTCGTCCCGGATGCCGGCGAGTATGCCTTCACCTTTCCCACCGTGGTCGGGCCCCGCTACGGCGAGGCCACCCACAACGCCAACCCCTACCTGGGCGAGGGTGAGGACGCCCCTTACGGCTTCGACATCACCATAGACCTCAACACGGGCATGGAGCTCGCCTCGCTGCACACGCCGGGGCACGACACCGTCTCGGAGAGCACGGCAGCCGGAAGCGTGACCGTGCGGCTCGCCGAGCATGAGACCGGCGGCAACCGCGACTTCGTGCTCCGCTACCGGCCGGGCGGGGATGCACTCAGCAGCGGCCTGCTGCTGCAGCCGGACGAGGACGGCGACGGCGGGTGGTTCCTGGTGATGGCCCAGCCGCCGGCCAGGCAGCACATCGTCGACCTGCCGAGTGATTACCTCTTCGTCATCGACGTCTCCGGCTCGATGGCGGGCTTCCCCCTCGACACGGCGAAGGCGTTGCTCGACGAGTTGCTGGCCAGCCTGACTCCCGGTGACACGTTCAACGTCCTGCTCTTCTCCGGGTCGTCACAGCTGCTCGCGCCCGAGAGCCTGCCAATGACGGCGGCCAGTGTGCGGCAGGCCCGAAACTTCGTCCAGGGCGCGTACGGTGCCGGCGGGACCGAGCTGCTGGGCGCGCTCCGCCACGCCCTGAGCCTGCCCCGTGCCGCTGGCGCGGCCACGTCGATCGTGGTGATCACCGACGGGTACGTGACGGTGGAACGCGAGGCGTTCGAACTCATCCGCAGCAACCTGGGCGAGGCGAACCTGTTCGCCTTCGGGATCGGCAGCTCCGTGAACCACGCCCTGATCGAAAGCCTGGCGCGGGCCGGCAGCGGCGAGCCGTTCATCGTGATGAACGCCGAGGAGGCACCCGCGGTCGCGGGGCGCCTGCGCGACTACGTTTCGTCGCCGGTCCTGACCGACGTCGAGGTGCGCTTCGACGACTTCAGGGTGAGCGACGTCGAGCCGGCGTCGTTCCCGGACCTGATGGCGGAGCGTCCCGTGCTCGTTTACGGCCGCTATGAGGGCGAGGCAGCCGGCAGTGTCACGGTGTCCGGACGTACCGCGTCCGGACAGCACGGCGAGGCGTTCGACGTGGCCGGCGACGCCACGTTAGTTCAGGGCAGCCCGCTTTCGTTTCTGTGGGCGCGCGAGACCGTCGCGAGGCTTGGTGACTACGTGTACGGGGCCGATTCGGGCGGGGTGAAGGAGGAGATCACCCGCCTGGGCCTGGAGTTCAGCCTCCTGACCGACTTCACCTCGTTCGTCGCCGTCGATTCGGTAGTGAGGAGCGATGGGACCTCCACTCAGGTGCGGCAGCCGCTGCCCCTGCCCCAGGGCGTGCCGGACACGGCCCTGGGTGGTTACGGAGCGCCGACCGCCGCGCTCTACACGCAGGCGATACCATCGCCGGCCGTTCCCATGACAGACATGGCCGAGACGGGCCGGGCCGGGTCGACGCAAGTCAGCATCGATAGCCTGCACGTGACCGGCATGCTCGCGGAGGCCAGCGCGCGGGCGGTACTGGAGAGCGCTTTCGAGGATCTGCTCGTCTGCCTCGCCCCCGGCGAGTCGGTGCGGGCGCAGCTGATCCCCGAGGCCTCGGGCATCACCATCGTGGTCGACGTGACGCCCCTGGCCGGCGATCCCGACCGGTCGGCCCAGGTGTGCACGGCCGTCGTCCTGGAGGGTCTCCGGTTCGGTGCGCCCGGGACGCTCACGGTGGACCTGTCGGTCCGCTGAGCCGGGAGCGCCCGGTAAGGGAGGAGGGGCCCACGACGCTGAGTCGTGGGCCCCTCCCTCTCGTATTGACGGTCATCTGCCGCGTGGCAGGTGCCACGCTTACTCTTCGGCGACTACCTCGACGTTGAGTGTGATTTCCACTTCGGGGTGCGGCCTGTAGGGCACGGTGAACTCGCCGAGCGTCTTGATGGGCTCGTGCAGTTCGATCTTGCGGCGGTCGACCTCGACTTCGTAGGCAGCCTGAAGGGCTTCTGCGATGTCGCGGTTGCTGACCGAGCCGTAGATGCGGCCGTCGCCTGCGCGCACGCTGATCTCGACGCGGGCGTCACCGAGGAGCTCCTTGAGCCGCTCGGCGTCGCCCTTCATCTCGGACAGCTGGCGGGCGCGCACGGCGAGCATGGCGTCCAGCTCGGCCTTGTTGGCGCGCGTCGCGGGCAGGGCGAGTCCCTCAGGGACGAGGTAGTTGCGGGCGTAGCCGGGGCGGACCTTGACCAGGTCGCCCGGGTCGCCGAGCTTGTATACGCTCTCCAGCAGGATGACGTTCACTTCCGGACCAGCTTCTCCGTGATCGGGATGATCGCGAGCATGCGGGCGCGCTTGATGGTGACGGCGAGGCGGCGCTGATACTTGGCGTTCACGCCGGTGCGCCTGCGGGGCAGGATCTTGCCCGTGTCACTGATGAAGCGTCGCAGCATGCGTCCGTCGTGGTAGTCCGTGACCTCGAGTTCACCGGTCGTGAACGGACATACCTTCGGCCGGCGGCCGCGACGGTTGGTGATCCGTCTCTTCTTGTTGTCTCTTTCTCTTGCCATTTAAAAGGGCAGTTCCTCTTCAGGTGGAAATTCCGCTTCGTCTATGTCCAGTACGCTCGCTCGGGCACCCTGCCGGGAATCGGCCGGGCGGGTACCGGCGCCACCACCGCCGGGACCACGAGTCAGGAATTCAACGCGCTGACCTTCTATGCGCGTCGTGTAGCGCTTGTTGCCTTCACGGTCGGTCCACGAGTCGTTCACCAGGCGCCCGATCACGAAGACGGGGTCGCCCTTCGACAGGTCCGCACAGGCCGTCGCCAGTTCGCGCCACACGTTGACATCAACGTAGTGGGTGCGTTCCTGGTCGGTGCCGCTGCGGTCGCGGAAGCGTTCGTTAACGGCGACGCTGAACCTGTTGACCGCATGCCCGGAGGGCGTGTGGCGCAGTTCGGCGTCACGGGTGAGGTTGCCGACGATCATCACCTGATTGAGCGCGTTGCGCAGGCGTGCCTGCCCGCGCGCATCGATGATGGTCGCGTCATCGCCGCGGTTCGAGATGGACAGGACTTCGACGCGGTTGGCGTTGATGTCCAGGCTCGTGCGGCGCTGGCCCTCGGGGGTTTCCCAGCTGCGGTAGTTCAGACGGCCTTCCACCAGTACTGGGGTGCCGGGTTCTTCGAGCTGGTTGGCCATCGTCTCTGCCTGTGCGCCGAAAAGCGTGGCGCGGTGATACCAGGCGAGTTCGCGGCTCTCGTTGTCATCACCGATCACGAGGTCGCTGCCGGCGAGGTTGAGCTCGAGGATCGCCAGTCCGCCCGGCGTGTAACGCAGGTCGGCCTGTTGGGTGAGTGTGCCCACCAGGAATATGCTGTTCAGTCCTCTTGCCATGTTCCTCTCCTGTCTGCCGCTCGGGCGGCCGGCCTCGCTGCCGGCGAATCAGTATCAGGCAGCCGGGGCTTCTGCGTCCTGGGTCTTGGGGGCCTTGCGGGTCTTCCACTCGGGACGATCCCTGACCGCCAGTACACGCATGACGCTATCACGCTGCCGGAGTGCTGCCTCGATCGTCTTTGGCTTGTCGCCTGCAAGCTTTAGGCGATAGATGAGGTAGTACCCCTCGTTCATCTTGTTGATCGGGTATGCGAGGCGGCGTGCGCCCCATTCGTCGAGGTTGATGACCTCGCCCTCGGCGCGCTCGATCTGCAGGTTGATGGCATCTTTCTCCGCCTGCAGCTGGGCCTCGGTCAGTCCGTTCACCAGGATGACGTTCAGATCGTACTCGTGCATTGTTCACCTCCTTCCCAACTGTTCCGGGCGCGGGAGCACAGTCGGGCGCCCCGGGATTCCCGGGGCGCTTCTGCGTTGAACCAGCGCCCTGGTTCGCCGCATAAGCAGCAATTGAGCAGCATACCACGCGGCCAGACCGGATAGCCCGACACGCGATGCAGTCAGCGTTGCCAGAATGGAGGCGGCTCGACCCCGAGTTCGCGCAGGTAGACGTACGCCTGGGCGCGGTGATGGATCTCGTTGTCGATCGCGTAGCGCAGGTTGTTGATCCCGCGGTCCTCGAACACGCCGAACGCCTTCTCGGTCGCGTCGAAACGCTCCGCGGTGATCGAGCCCCAGGTGTCCTCCAGGCCGGCGACGGCTTCGTCCCAGGCGGCGAGCAGGGCCTCCTTGCTGCGCTCGATATCCGGAAGCCCGTATTTGGGCCACTCACCGGTCGCGACCCCGCGGGGCATGCCAAGGCCGAACGCAAGCAGCTCGAGGGCCATGTCGAAGAACGGGCGCATGCCGGGTGCGGCGTGGTTGAGCAGGCCGTCTTCCGGGAACGCCTCGATCGTGCGGCGGGTGAGGGCGAGGTGGCCGAGCCAGTGCCGCAGCATCTCGCCCGAGGTCTGAACGGTGGTTTGCAGGTTCGTTTCGCTCATGAGTGATCCCTTTCTTCGGCCCGGAGGTTGCCCGAAACGGCCGGGCGGCAAGGCGCGCATATTACCATAGATGCTAAGGCATGAGGCCAGAATGTTTGCAGCCCGGGGCGCAATCAGGTAGATTCAGGTACTATTCCGACCAGCCAACTCGGAATGACGCCGGAGGACCGCACCTTGAGCCTTAACCACCAGCCCGCCAAGGCTGAATCTTGAGCACCGCCAGCACCGTGGCGCCAACGCACGCCTCGGCCACCCGCAGAAGGCGGGCACGCGCCTTCGCCATCCTCGTTCCCGTCCTGCTCGTCTCCGCCATCGCGGCGATCGGCACCGGGGCAGTCGAAATCTCGCCGTTGCAGGTCATCTCGATCCTGCTCACCAACCTGGGCGTCGAACCGATCGTCGAGTTCACCAGCCTGCAGGAGCGCGTGCTGCACGCGATCCGCCTGCCCCGCGTGGTGCTGGGCGCGCTCGTCGGCTCTGCCCTGGCCGTCTCGGGGGCCGCGATGCAGGGACTGTTCCGCAACCCGCTGGCCGACCCGGGCCTGCTCGGCATCTCGAGCGGCGCGTCGCTGGCGGCCACAGCCAGCATCGTCATCGGCTTTCACGCGCTCGGCAACTTCTCGCTGCCCATCGCCGCCTTCTTCGGCAGCCTGATCACCACCACGCTCATCTACATGCTCGCGCAGGACCGCGGCCGGGTGAACGTGACCACTATGCTGCTGGCCGGCATCGCCATCAACGCGCTCTGTGGCGCGATCACCGGCCTCTTCGTGTACATGGCAAGCGACGACGAGCTCAGGACGATCACGTTCTGGCAGATGGGCTCCCTCGGCAGCGCGACGTGGCGCATGGTGGGGGCCGCCGCGCCGTTCCTGCTGGCCTGCTCGCTCATCATGCCTTTCATGGCCAACGCGCTGAACGCCCTCCTGCTTGGCGAACAGAACGCCAGGCACCTCGGGATACCCGTGGACGCCGTAAAATGGCTCATCATCATAGTAGTGGCGTTCGGAGTCGGAGCCGGGGTGGCCGTATCGGGAATGATCGGCTTCGTCGGCCTGGTGGTGCCGCACCTGATCAGGCTCTGGCTGGGGCCCAACCACCGTGCCCTCATCCCGGCCGCCGCGCTGCTCGGAGCGATCCTGCTGATAAACGCTGACCTGATCGCCCGCACGATCGTCACCCCCGCCGAACTTCCGATCGGCATCGTCACGGCCCTCGTGGGAGCGCCGTTTTTCCTGTACCTGCTTCTGCAGGGCCGCAAGACAGGGAGGCTGATATGAACCAGGTGTCCTACAAGCCCGAAGCCCCGGGCATCCCGCTGCCGCATGCGAGCGAGCCGAGCCTGATCGAGGTCAACGGCCTGTCGTTCTCGATCGCGGGCAAGACGCTGCTCGAACAGATCGAACTCGACCTTGCCCAGGGGGAACTCCTGGTCGTGGTCGGCTGCAACGGGGCGGGCAAGAGCACGCTGCTGAAGAACATCACGGGCGAGCTGAGCGGCCGCGGGGACGTACAGGTGTTCGGCGAGTCGCTTGACGCGCACCGGCCCAGGGAGCTTGCGCGGCGGCGCGCCGTCCTGGCGCAGCACACGCACCTCAGCTTCGGCTACGAGGTCGAGGAGGTCGTGCTGCTGGGCCGCATCCCGCACCAGCGCCGCCAGGTCGAGAGCGACGAGGACCGCGAGATCGCGCGTGAGAGCCTGCGGCGCGTGGGCCTGGAGTCGTACGCCAGCCGCAACTACCTGACGCTGTCCGGCGGTGAGCAGCAGCGCGTGCACCTGGCCCGCGTGCTCGCCCAGCTGGCCGGCACCAAGGGCGACAGGCTGCTGCTTCTGGACGAACCGACCAGCAGCCTCGACCTGGCGTACCAGCACCAGGTGCTGCGCCTGAGCCGCGAACTGTGTGCCGAGGGTGTCGGGGTGCTCGCGGTGCTGCACGACCTGAACCTGGCCTCGCAGTACGCCGACAAGGTCGCCGTGCTGGCCGGCGGGCGCATCCTGGCTTATGGAACGCCGTTCAGCGTGCTCACGCCGGAGACGGTCCGCACCGCCTTCGGTCACGAGGTCATGGTGGTCAACCATCCCTGCCTGAACTGCCCCCTGATAGTCTCGGCAACTTAGAATCAGTCATGAACGAATCACAGGCCGCCCTGGGTATCGATGCCGGCGGGTCCAGCGCGAGCTGGCTGGTCATGGACGGCTCGCGCCGCGAGCTGGCAGGGGGCCGCACGGGTGCGGTCACGGGCCACGTCTTCAGTGAGGCCGGCAGCGACATCCTTTCCAGCGAGGGCGAGGCCAGCAGCGTCCGCCTGCGCGAGATCGCTGCCGGGGCGCTCCAGGCAGCCAGGCCGGCCGCGGTGGTACTGGGCGCGACGGGGCTCGAGGCGGGTTCGCGCTCGGCGAACTACTTCGAGCAGCTGCTGGCGGACGCCCTGGGGCTGGACCGGGCGAGGGTCAGCGTCAGCAACGACATGGACATCGCCTACCGCACCACCTTCGAGCCGGGCCAGGGCGTGCTCGTCTACGGCGGTACCGGCAGCGTGGCCTGGCACATCGCCCGAGACGGCAGTGCACTCCGGGTCGGGGGACACGGCTACCTGATCGACGACGCCGGAGGCGGCTACTGGATCGGCCGTGCCGCGCTCGCCCGGGTGCTGCGCTGGCACGACGAACAGGGCGCTCCCGCCGCCGGCCGGCCGCTGGCGGACGAGGTTTACGCGCAGCTTGGTGCGCGCGAATGGGACGACGTGCGCGAGGAGGTGTACGTCAAGGGTCGCAGCAGGGTCGCCGCGCTGGCGCAGGCGGTCG
>CAZBVI010000009.1:0-122216 GCA_964495325.1 uncultured bacterium | reverse complement strand
GGGCCAGGCCCCGGGCCAGGCCCCGGACCCGGCCCGGGACCGGGCGAGCCTCCGGTCACGCCGCCGCCTCCGCCCGGAACCGGCAACCTGCCCGTCTACGTTGCTGCGCTCGCCGTGTGCACGCCCGGAACGGCAGGCTGTGACGACGGTTTCGACTACTCCCGCTCACTCGAGCTGCAGATGCCCGGCAGCGAACGCAGGCAGCCGTATCTGCTCATGAATGTACAGCCGGGCGTCTACGTCGTGGCGGCCTGGCAGCCGCTGGTCGACCTGACCGAGGTCCGCCCGGGCGATCCGTTCGGCTTCCATCCGGAGTTCGTCTCCGTCAACCCGCACCAGAACGTGTCAGGGATCCACGTCCGGCTCGAACCGCTCACCTTCGGACGCGGGCACGGCGAGATCGACCCAACCGCCGTACGTGCCGCGCTCAACGGCTTCAGGGAGCACGCGCGCGGCACCCCCTGAGCCAGGGGGAACCGGGCAGACTTAGGGGCGCAGGCGGACCGACGCCTTGCGCCCCGGTCACTCCGGCGCCCGTCCGTCCTAGCCCGCCCGGAGCAGCCGGATGCCGGCGGCCTCCAGCTCGGCCTTCGCCGCCTCGATCAGCGCCCATGTCATCGGCCCCTGCTGCAGCAGGTCGACGCACCAGACGCGCAGGGTCAGTGTGATCGTGTTGCCCGACACCGCAGTCACGGGACAGTCGACCAGGCTCTGGACCTGCGGATTGCTTGCAGTCAGCGAGGTGATGATCCCGCGCGCGGGCTCGACCTCAGTCCCGCTCAGGCGGAAGGGGATGCTGGTCAGCACACGGCTGGCCGTGTACGTCAGGTTGACGGTGACCTGGTTGGCGATGATGCTGTTGGGAACCACCACCCGCCGCCGGTCCGGCGTGCGCAGGGCCGTGTAGCCGAGCATGACGGCCTCGACCACGCCGGTCTCAAGTCCGGAAGGCGCGTTCACCTGGATGCGGTCACCCACCCGGAAGGGCCGGTACAGCAGCAGCGAGATGCCGGCGATGAAGTTGCTGAGCGTGCTCTGTGCCGCGAGGCCGATCACTACCGAAGCGATGCTGACGCCCGCCAGGAGCGCGGTGCCCAGGCTGCGGAGCTGCGGAATCAGGTTGAAGAACACGCCGAAGGCGATCAGGTAGACGATCACCTGAAGCATCTGACGCAGGAACGTCACCGAGGTGCTGTCGAACCCGGCGCGACCCTCACGCTTCATCACGGCCGTACCGACGGTGCCGACCGCGCGCGAGAGCAGCCACGCGGCCGTGAAGAGTATCGCTCCGTAAACCACGGCACCCTGCAGGGTGCGCGGGTCGAGCAATCCGGATAGGAAGCTGCCGAACCAGTCCATGTCGCAGGCAAGGATAGCGTGGAACCCTCATGCGCGGGTGGGGGCGTGATAACGTTGCGCCATGCGCAGGCGTTCACGGCAAGACGACCAGCCGCTGCTGGAAGCTGCGCTTGAAAGCGGAGACCTTGTCGAAGCCGGCAAGGTGCTGCTTGGGATCGTTCGCAGCAGGCGTGACCGGCGCGAGCGCGCCCTGGCATGTGTCGAGCTGGCCTCACTGCACATGCTGACCGGGGACCTGCAGGGCACGGATGCGCGTTCGGCGCTCACCCGCGCCCGCCAGCTGGACAGCGCGGTGGTCGCCCAGCCCCTGTACCGCGCGCTGCACTGGGAAGCAGCCGCCCTGGACCAGGCACCGGCCCGCGAGGTCAGGACCGCGCTTCGCGACTTCGAGGCGGACAGTGGCACAGCCCATTACCACGCGGCCAGCGCCCATTTCATGGTCGGCTCGAAACGCGGTGCGCTCAAGCACCTGCAGCGGGCGCTCGCTGCCGGCCTTCCTCCGCACGTGCTCTGGCGCTGCCATTCGCTCAAGGGCTACGTGCACGAGCAGGCGGGCCAGTGGGAGCTGGCGGCCGAGTCGATCGAGGCTGCGCTGAGCGGCGCACCGGAGGCCGAGCGCCAGGTCGAGAAGCTCGCGCTTGCCTCAGTGCTGCTCGAACTGAACGAGGCAGCCCAGGCGACTGCCGTACTCGACAGCGTCGAGGACGCACACCTGACCGAGCTGCAGGACCGCATCCATCGCAACTGGCTTCGCGGGCGGGTCGAGTCGCAGCTCGGCAACCCGGGGCTGGCGCTCGAACGCTTCCGTGAGGCCCGTGCCCTCCTGCACACGGTCAGCGATGATGAACGTCCCGAACACTACTTCGAGCCGGGACTGATACTGGCCGAGGCGCAGGTGCTGAGCGACCTCAGCAGGCACGCTGAGGCGATCGAGGCATACCGTGAGGCGCTCAGGACCGACGATGCCGAGGGACGCAGCCAGACGCGGCACGAGCTGGCAGTAGCCCTGATCGACGCGGGCGAGAGCGCGGCGGCAGCTGCCGAACTGGAGCTCGTCCTGCTCGATCCCGACTACCAGTACCGGGCCGAGGTGCTCAGTGAACTGGCCGACCTGGCCTTCCGCGGTGGAGACAGCGACGAGGCCGAACGCCTCGCCAGGGCCGCCCTGGAGATCAGGCCGCTCCCTTCTGCCTACCTTTGCCTCGGTTCGATCGCATACGACTACTACAGACTGGAAGAGGCTGTCGCGATGTTCGAAAGGGCGTGCGACAGCGCGGGTGAAGGCGACGTCTGGTGGGTCGCCGCGCAGCAGCTCCTGGCCGACGTCTTCGCGCAGATGGGCCCCGAGCAGGCCGAACGCCTGTACCAGCACGCCAGCGTCGCGCTGCGCTACACGGGCACGCAGACCGACTGGTACCTGCCCCTGCGCGCACACCAGGAGGCGGCCCTCGCCGTGCTCAGCGGGCGCACCCGCATCCTGAACTGAATCGTGGAAGGACTCCTGATCGCCGCCGCGCTCGAACGGCTGGATCCGGCCGGTGACGGCAGCCGCGGCAGCTGGCGCTTCCCCGACCCGAGCACCTTCGTCCTGCCCGTGGGCCAGCAGACACTCTGGATCCGCACGCAACCACCGGATCCGCAGCTCGAGATCAGGACCGGGCAGGCGGGAACCGGCACGACAGGCACCGCGTTCCAGCAGCTGCTGCAGTCCCGGGCGGGGGGCAGCCTTGCCGCGGTGGAGCAGGTCGGCCTGGACCGTATCATTCGCCTGGACTTCGCCGCCAGCCTGGGGTTCGTCACGTCGAAGGCCGTGACGCTCTGGGTCGAACTGACCGGACGCAACTGCAACATGGTGCTCACCGACGCTGAAGGCCGCATCCTGGGAGTGCAGCGCGAGGTCACTTCGCAGCAGAACCGGTACCGGCAGCTGGTGCAGGGCGTCAGCTACGTACCACCGCCGCCGCACGACAAGCCCGATCCGCGGCTCCTGGGCGCAGGCGGCACCGCGCGTCTGTTGCTCGGCAGGCCGATCCGCGACCTGAAGAGCGTCGTGGACGGGTTCGGACCCAGGCTGAGCGCAGCCGTGGCGGACGCCGCCGGTTTCCGGCCGGACGAGGAGGTGACGGAGGCAATGCTGAGTGGGCTCGAGTCCGCTGTCCAGACCGTGCTCATGGATCCCGCGGGCGCCGCCGCGCTCGCAGGCGCCGGATCCGGCGTGCGCGAGACGCGCGAGCAGTTCGAGCGCGAGAAGCTGCTCGCCCGCCTGCGCGGCGTAGCGAAACGCCAGATCAGCCTGCTGAAGCGGAGGCTAGCCGACGTCTCCAAGCTGGAACGCGCGGCGGCCGGTGCGCGCAAGCTGAGGGACGACGCCGAGATCCTGCTGGCGTACCGCCCGAAGCGGCCCGCACAAGGCGACGATGTTCAGCTGACCGACTTCTCTGGCGAGCCCGTCACGATCACCCTCGCACCCAGGCTGGATGCGGTAGGAACCGCCGAGCAGCTGTTCTCGCGGGCCCGCCGGCACGAACAGCGCCACGAGCGGGCGCTCGCGATGGTTCCGGCCATGGAGGAGGAGCTTGCGGCAGCGGAGACTGCGATCGCGGAACTGGACGGACTCGGACTCCAGGAGCTTCGCAAACGCGCGGAGCGCCTCGGCGAGCACGCGAGTGGCCGCTACCGCGCGAGTCCCGGCAAGCGCATCACCGGCCCACACGGCTTCGAGATCCTGGTGGGACGCAACGCCCGGGAGAACGACGTGATCACGTTCCGCACGGCCAGGAGCCGGGACGTCTGGCTCCACGTACAGGGCTACCGCGGGTCACACGTCCTGATCCGGGCGGGCAACCGGGACGTACCGTTCGAGACGGTGCTCTTTGCCGCGCAGCTCGCAGCCGGCCACTCCCAGGCAGCGGAGTCCGACAACGTTCCGGTCGACTACACACTCCGCAAGAACGTGTGGCGCCCCAAGGGAGGAGCCGCCGGAGCGGTCCACTTCGCCAACCAGAAAACGGTCTGGGTGACACCGGTAACCCAGGCGGAAGCGCAGAAACCCGAAGAGGGATAAGCTGGCCCGCATGGCCGTGAAGAAGCGACTCCAGGTCAGCGGCATCTCACTGACCTTCCTTCTCGTCGTGGCCCACGCCACCAACGATGCCTTCGGCAGCATGCTCGCTGCGCTCCTCCCGACCCTGCAGCTGCGATTCGGTGCCAGCGAGACGCTCCTTGCACTGTTCGTAGCCACGTACTCCTTCAGCTCCAGCGTGCTGCAGCCGATCTTCGGTGCCGTCTCGGACCGACTCGGCAGGCGCGTCACGGGCGGCGTAGGCGTCATGCTCTCCTCGTCCGTACTCAGCCTGATCGGAGTCGCTCCGACACCACTGGTACTGCTGCTCCTGCTCCTGCTGGGCGGGCTCGGCTCTGCAGCCTTCCACCCGTCCGGCACCGGCATGGCGCGGGACGCAGCCAGGGGAACCAAGGGGCTCGCCGTGGGACTCTTCAGCGCGGGCGGCACGCTCGGCATCGCGGTAGGTCCGCTCGTGATCGGGCTGTTCATAATCAACGGCTGGCTGGCCTGGTCGCCACTGCTGATGATCCCCGGCCTGCTTATGGGCACGCTCATGCTCCTGCTCATACCGCAGGGCCCAGCCAGGAACTCCCCGGACCGGCCCCGGACGAAGCTGTTCGACGCCGAGCTCTTCCGCGGTCCCGTGGGCATGCTCACAGTCGCCGGCACACTCAGGTCGATCTCGTGGGTCGCGTTCAACAACGCGATGCCGCTGTGGCTGGTCAGCACCCGCGGCCTGCCCGCCGACAGTCCGGTGGTCTTCGGCACGCTCGCCGTGTTCGGCATGGCCGGGGGACTTGGTGGCATCATCGCGGGCCTGCTTGACGGCCGGCTCCACCGTCAGCTGCTTGTGACGGGCACGATGCTGCTCGCACTCGTACCGCTTTTCGCACTGTTCTTCCTGACGCCCGGCTCACTCATCTACTTCAGCTGCGTCTTCCTCGCCGGAGCGCTGATCAATGGCGGCCTGCCCCTGATGGTAGTGAGTGCACAGGACCTGGCCCCGCACGCGGTCGGCACGGCCTCCGGCATGCTGATGGGCCTTACCTGGGGCTCCGCAGGAGTCATCTATCTGGGCATAGGAGCGATGCAGCAGGCGGTCGGCATAGTGCCTGCCCTGGTGCTCAGTTTCGTGACGCTCGTGCCCGGCGCCCTGATCGCGAGGAGCGTACTGCACCGCAACCGCGAGGCCCTCGGAATCTGAGCCCTGGGACCAGCAGCAACAGCACAGGACCGGCAAGCCAGCTGAACCAGTCTCCCGCCCGCAGGTAGGGCGTGGACTCGAGACGGTCCGGTACCGGAAGCGTGAGCGCGGTCTGAGCCCCGACCGTGGTCCGGGCGTGCACCCGGCCGTGGGGATCGATCAGCGCGCTCGGCCCGCTGCTCGCGCTGAACGCCACCGGAACGCCAAGCTCAACGGCGCGGAACGCACTCACCCGCAGGTGCAGCTCGGGCGTCTGGCTTGCCACGGCGAACTCCGAGTTGCTCAGCACCACGAGCAGATCCGCGCCGGACCTGGCCGCCCGCAGGGCTGGCCAGGCGTGCGCGCTGTCCAGGCAGACGAGCGCGCCCAGCACCTTCATCCCAGGCAGCGCCAGGGTTGCTCCGGCGCCGCCCGGTGACAGCTCCGGCCATTCGATCACCGGCACGGGCACCACCTTGCGCTGGACCGACTCCCAGCCCCACGCTCCCGGCAGCATCACCGAGTTGTAGGAGCGCGGGCCAGCAGTCTCGACTCGCCCCGCTATCAGCGCGGTGTCGGCCCGGAGCAGGCCGGTCACGAAGCCAGGACGGACCAGTGGGCTCAGGACGGTCTCGGGCCAGACCATCAGCTGCGCAGGCGCGGGGTTGACGCCGAGCAGCGCCAGCTTGCGAGCCTGTGCCTCGGCCGCCTCCTGGTCAGTCCTCGCAAGTTCGAACTCGAGGCTGCTGAAGGCCGGCTGAACCAGCGTCACATGCTGCTGCACAGAGCCCGGCGCAGCCTTCGGTCCCGGGCTGGCGAGCAGCAGCAGCGGCGGAGCCAGCAGGCCACACACCAGCACGGAACGGAAGTCACGCGAGCGGAGTTGCGCGAGCGCGCCCCCGCACAACACGAGCACGAAGCTGATCAGACCCGGTCCGCTGAGGCGTGCCAGGCCCAGCAGGGCCGTGTCGAACTGGCTGTAGCCGAGCGAATAGAACCCGGCCAGGCTGCCCCACAGGGGTGCCCGGGCGACGCTCTCGCACAGCAGCCAGGCCGACGCCGCTGCCAGCGCTGCGGGCGGCCCGCCGCCGTGCCCACCGAGCCGCCTCCAGGCCAGCACGGGCAGCAACACCTGAGGCACGAACGCCACCACGAGGGGCAGGAACGCCCAGGGCAGCACCGGCAAGACTCCCTCGAACATGGGGAAGGACGCGCCTGTGGCAGCGATCGTCGCAGCAAGGACCAGCCAGGGAAGCCGGCCGCTACCCGCGACACTGGCGAGCAGCGGCGTGAGTGCCAGCAGTCCCCACCAGCCGCTGAAACCGGGGCGATGCGCCATTCCCAGCAGGACCGCAGTCGCGGCGGCCGCAGGAACGACCCATGCGTCAGGCCGCGGACGCACTGAAGAACCAGGCGCGCCCGGACCAGACGCGGCGGAACGCATGCGGGCTCAGGGCTACGCGGCCGCGCACCGGATCGCTGATCAGGACGAGGCCCATGCGGGCGCCACTGACGAGCACGAAGTGTCCGGCTGGATGCTCCAGGTGGGCCACGAACGGCAGCGGCAGAACGAACGGGTCCACCGAGCCTGCCGCGTACCAAGCGCCCGGGAAGCCCAGGCCGGTCGCGAGCCGGCCGAACTCGGCCAGGGTGACCCCCTCCGGGCCCAGCTGCGCCAGTTCCGCCACTGTCAGCTCGCTGCCCGCCCGGCCTGCACCCACCAGCAGCGACGCGAGCAGCGCAGGCCCGCACGTGTTGTGTCTGGTCTGCCTGACGACGCCTGACCAGCCGAGTGACAGCTGCTGCACGGGTGTGGCCGGGGCCGCAAGCAGTGGCTGCCATGAGAGCAGAAGCAGGAGGAGGGGGGCGACCGCGGCGGCCCTCATGCTGCCGGGACGCCCTCATCGCCAAGGAGCATCGCAACATACTGGGCGCGGCTCTCGAGGCCGAGCTTGGTCAGTATGTTCGACACGTGGGCGTTGATCGTCTTGACCGAGACGCCGAGGCTGTCGATCAGCTCCTGTTTGCATGCCGCGGTCAGCAGCAGCCTTGTGACGCGCAGCTCCATGTAGGTGAGACCGGCCCGGTACGCGTAGTACCGCTGGGCGTTCGCCGCGGCGTGCAGCCCCGCGAGCACTCCGGCCTTGTCGAACGTGTGCGCAACCGCCGCCACGTGAAAGCTGGCCAGGCAGTCCAGGTACGCGGCGTGCCTGGCCTGGGTGCAGACGAGCGTGTGTGAACGTTCGAAACTGGACAGGCGCGTCAGCTGCCTCAATCCCCAGGTGAGGGGATAGTCCAACACCACACGGGCAACCCCATGTTCGAACTGTTTCGTCACTCCGAAGCCGATCTGCCTGAGCTGAGGTGCGAGCAGGTTCAGGTACCCGGAGTGCGAGGCGATCAGCGTGGTCTTCGGCATCGGCATTTGCATAACCCCCTTGGCCCTAGAGCTTGGGAGACATGTTGGCCGCCGGCAGGTGCAGCCGGTGTGTAATGCCTGTGAGCTCAGGCCGAGAGGTACCGCACGATCGACTCGGCGTAGATGCGGCAGGCAGCAACGAGGTCGTCCACGCGGATGAACTCGTCACGCTGGTGAGGCAGCTCGCGATCGCCGGCGCCGATAGTCACGGTGGGAATCCCTTTCCAGGCGTTCAGGAAGGTTCCGTCCGTCGCGCCCGGCACGCCGCCGTAGCGCACCCGGCCAAGCACGCTCCGGCTCGCCCCGGCAACGGCCGCTACGACCGGATCATCCTTGTTCGTCTCGGTCCACGGACGCGTCTCGAAGCAGTCAACGGCAACACTGAGGCCGTCAGTGCCGGCTTCCAGGTCCCTCGCGATCCGCTGAAGCTCGGCCACGATCCGGGACTCGTCCTGCCCGGGTACCGTGCGGATGTCGAGCGCCAGCGCAGCCCGTTCAGGCATCACGTTGTTCTGGGGAACGCCCCCCGGCGGTGGCGACTGGACTATCGTCGGCGTCAGCCAGGGCAGGCCCAGGAACTCGTGTTCGCCCAGGCGCGCCTGTTCCGACTCCTCAAACTCCTGTACTGCGCCGACGAAGGACGCGAGCGCGGTGATCGGGTTCACCCCGGCGTACGGCATCGCGCCGTGCGCCATCACGCCCCTGAACTCGACCCGCACGCGCAGGGCACCCTTCTGGAAGAGGCACAGCTCGTTCTCCTCGGGCTCGCAGATGATGGCGGCATCGACCTCGTCCGCCCAGCCCTGGCGGATGAAGTGCTTGATGCCGGTCATCATGCCCTCTTCGTCGCACACGATGCCCAGCCGGACCCGGCCCGGCAGGTCTTCGGCCACGCTCCTGACCGCCTCGAGCGCGATGATGGCCGCCGCGACGCCACCCTTCATGTCAACCGAGCCCCGCCCGTGGATCTTGCCGTCCGCCAGGACCGCCCCGAACGGCGGGTGCCGCCAGGTGGCCGGGTCGCCCTCGGTGACCACGTCGGTGTGACCCTCCAGCATCAGCGTGCGGCCGACCCCGGGCGTGAAACCGCGGCCAGCCCAGTCACAGATGACGTTCGGCCTGCCCGGCGCGGCTTCCTCGATGACCGGCTCGAGGCCGGCGCGCTCAAGCCAGCCGGCGATGAACCGTGCGGCCTCCTCCTCGTTGCCGCCCGTCTCGGGCTCGTACACGCTGCGGATGCGGACGAGCGCCCGGGTCAGGTCGACCAGCCGCTCCGTGTCGACCGCGGCGGCCGCGCGCGCGGCGAGCGCCTCGACCTGACTCACAGCGGCGGCGTGAAGCGCCCGTCGGCGGCCGTCCAGCCGCCCTCGACCTTGAGCAGGGTGCCCGTCACGTACGAGCTCGCGTCACTCGCCAGGAAGACGACCGCGCCGACCAGCTCGGACGGCTGCGACCAGCGTCCGAAGACGCTCTTGCTGGCGTAGGCGTCGTACCACTCGCGGTTCTGCTTGATCTGCGCCGTAAGCGGGGTCTCGACCACGCCGGGAGCGATCGCGTTGACACGCACGTTGCGCGGGCCGAGCTCCGCCGCCAGCGCTCTCGACATCTGCAGGGTTCCTGCCTTGGTGGCGGCGTACACGCCCTGACCCGGTTCCACGACCTCGGACCTGATGGAGGAGAAGAGGATGATGCTGCCGCCCCCGTCCTCGGACATGCGCCGTCCGGCTGCCGTCATCGTCACGAAGGCTCCCTTCAGGTTGATGCCGATCACCCTGTCGAACTCGTCCTCGGATACGTCCAGCAGCGGCTTGCGCACGTTGATGGAAGGCGTCGCTATGACCGCGTCGAGGCGGGGGAAGCTGCGCACGAGCCGGTCGACGGCCGCACGGTCGGTGAAGTCGAGCGTGTGGCTGCTCGCGGACTGGCCGGCGTCCATGATCGAGGTGGCGACCCCGGCGGCGCCGGCGCCGTCCAGGTCCGCGCACGCCACGTTCGCGCCGAACGCGGCCAGGCCGCGCGCGGCCTCCCGGCCTATTCCCGAGGCAGCACCGATCACGAGGGCCGTGCGGCCCGTCAGGTCAAAGAGCTTGCTGTAGTCCTTCAACTCGACTCCCCTTAGCTTGCGGCGGCGAGCCGCTCGTACTCGTTCACGCGGTCCTCGAGTATCGAAAGGCTGCGGTGCCAGAAAGCGCTGTCCTCCAGGTCGATCCCGAAGGAGGTCGCGAGCTCCTGGCTGCCGGCCATGCCCGTCCGTGAAAGCAGTTCGTTGTAACGCTCCTCGAAACCCTCAGGCGACCGCTCGAACTCACTGTACAGCCCGAGCCCGAAGAGGTAACCGAACGTGTACGGGAAGTTGTAGTAGCTGAGCCCGGTGCTGTAGTAGTGGCTCTTCTGCGCCCACATGAGCGGGTGCCTGTGCTCGGCGTCGAGCCCGTCACCGTACGTCTGTTCCTGGGCATCCAGCATCAGCTCGAGCAGCTCGCGCTCGGACAGCTCGCGTTCAGCCCTGCGCTGAAAGACGCCCTGCTCGAACAGGAAGCGGGAGTGGATGTCCATCAGAAGCTGTGTCGCGTGCGTGAGGTCACGGTCGAGGGTTACAAGCTTTTCGGCCTCGCTGGCGGCGCCGTAAACGGCCTGGAACACGAGGGTCTCGCAGAAGATGCTCGCGGTTTCGGCCAGGATCATCGGAGTCTGCCTCTGCTGGCTGGTTCGTCCCGCGCGGAACTTCAGCTCGTTGTGCCAGGCGTGGCCGAGCTCGTGCGCGATCGTGAAGATGTCATCCAGCGTCCCCGAGAAGTTCATCAGTACGCGCGACTCCCGCTTGCCGGGCATGGAGATGCAGAACGCCCCTGTCGACTTGCCCTTCGAAGGCGGCGCGTCGATCCAGTTCGCGTCGAAGGCCCGCTCGGCGAACCCCGCGAGGTCGGGCGAGTACCGCCGGAAGTTGCTGATGATGAACTCCCTCGCGGCCGCCCAGTCGCGGCGACTGCCGCTCGCCTCGCCGCCGACGGGCGCCTCGATGTCGAACCAGGCGAGCCGGTCCTTGCCCAGCAGGCCTGCCTTCGCCCTCATGAAGCGCCGCATGAGCGGGAAGTGCTCCTTGCAGGCGTCCTGCATCGCGGTGAGCGCGGCCGCGCTCAGGTCGCTTCCGAACAGCTCCTCGTCGAGCACCGTGGCGAAGCCCCGCTGCCTGGAAAGCTCCCCCACCTCGCCCTTGACCGAGTTCATCGCCGCCGCGAAGCTCGTCTGGTTGCGCCCGAGGAGTTCCAGCTCGGCCCGGTAGGCCGCCTCGCGCAGTTTGGCGTCGGGATCGCTGGAGAACGTGCCCAGGCCCGCGACGCTGTGCTCCTCCTCGCTCCGGCCCGGCAGGGCGACGCGGATCGTTTCCCGGCTTATCAGCGCGTCGTGCAGCCGGGCGAACGCCGCACCGCCGCTTGGCGCGATGGCAGCGACGATCGCTTCGGCCTCTGGAGCCAGCAGGTACTGCGCCGTCAGGCCGGCGCGTTCAAGCGCGTACTGGTGTTGAGCCAGGAAGTCCGAGCTGGCTGACGCCTCTGCCAGTGGCAGGCCAGCGAGCCAGCGGGTCACGCGGGTCGAAAGGATCGAGGCGCGCGTCCTCAGGGGCTGGACGAGCGAGAGCGCGGCCTGGGCCTCCTCGTCGAAGGAGTCCGTGGATATCCTGCAGTAGAGGTAGCTGATCACGTCCACCAGCCCGCTGTGGACGGTGTCAGTGAGCCTCAGGACCTGCTCGGCCAGCGGGATGTCGGCGGCTGTGGCCGTGTTCTCCCCGCGGATCCCGTTCGCCTCGGCCAGCTCATCCAGGCTGTCCAGTCCGGCGGTGATCTCTTCGAGTGCGGATGCGTAAGCGTCCGAGCCGATCGCGGGAAAGATGCTGTCGAGCTGCCAGCGGGGACTTGCGGGATCAGGTGCGTCAGAAGTCATGGCTGAACGGTACCACCGCGTCTCAATCCAGCCGGCGGATAAGCAGCCCGGTAGGGGAGACCCGGAGCTGCCAGATGCCGTCCTCGACCACCGGCACGAACGACGCCGAGCCGTACTCGGCATCGACGACGGAAGCAAGGAACGGGAATCGTTGCACCAGGGCGAACAGGTCCACCGGCTCGGACTCACCCAGCTCGAACACCGTGCGGGGCCGGTTGGCCTCGTCCTCGAACGCCTGGTACCTGCCCGCGACGCGGTCGAGCTGGTAGGCGGTCTGCAGGCCAAGGATGTTCGCCAGCGGGTGCCACTTGAGGATGCGGGCGTCGACATACAGCTGGTCGCCCGCAAGCCGGTAGCTGCTGGAGGTGCCGTCGGGGAACTCGAAGCGAACGTCGAACTCCTGGCGTCCCTCGCTGCTCACGAACATCGTCGCCGCGGTCTGCTCACTGGTCAGCGCCCGGTACGAGCGCATGCCCACCCCGACCGCCCCCAGGCCGAACGCGATCGCGAGCATCAGCAGGCCGGTCAGCGTCTCGATCCCACCGGAGAGGCCCCTGCCTCGCCTGAAGGCAGCGACCGCCAGCCCTATCAGCAGCACGCCCAGAATCAGGGGAACCATGGCCGCAAGGAAGGTCAGTTCCATGGCTGCACCGGTCTACCCTTCAGTCTCGATGCCGGCGGGCCAGGTACCGCCGAGTGCCAGCCAGGCATCACGGATGTCCGCAGGGACCGCCGCGGTGAAGGTGACCGCCTGGCGGTCGTGTGGATGCGGCACGATAAGCGAGTAGGCGTGCAGGGCCTGCCGGTCGATGAGGGGACTAGGCTTGCCGTACACCGCGTCCCCCAGCACGGGAGCATGCAGGTGCGCCAGGTGCACGCGGATCTGATGAGTCCGGCCCGTATGCAGCCGGATGTCGAACAGCGAGTGTCCGGCAGCACGCCCGAGCACGTGCACGGTGCTGCTGGCCTGCTTCGGGTTGAGCCCGCCGACCGTCATCTGCTGCCTCTTCACAGGGTGCCGGCCGATCGGGGCTTCGATGCGCGTGTCGTCGCCCAGCTCGCCCGCGGCAATCGCTATGTAGTTCTTGATGGCGATGCGCTGCTTGAAGGCGCGCGCAAGCGCAAGGTGAGCCTCGTCGTTGCGCGCGACCAGCATCACTCCGGACGTGTCGCGGTCCAGGCGGTGCACGATCCCGGGCCGGTACTCTTCGTCCGTGACGCTGAACCGGCTTTCACGCGAAAGCGGGTAGCGGCCCATCAGCGCGTTGACGAGTGTTCCGCTCCTTGCCGACGCGGTCGGATGCACCGTCATGCGCGGCGGCTTGTTGACCGCCAGGAGGTCCGAGTCCTCGTGGAAGACACTGACCGGGATGTCCTCAGCCTGGATCCGCGCGAGTTCCATGTCCGGCATCATCACGGACACGATCTCGCCACCGGCAAGCCGGCTGGCCGGCTTGGCAGCGGGAACTCCGTTCACCTGGGCATAACCGCCCTGGACCAGTTCCTTGGCCAGCGTGCGGCTGATGCCGAGCGCATCGGCCAGCGCCGTGTCAAGCCGCTCGCCTTCGGGCGCTGCGAAAGTCTCGAACTCCACTGAGGACTGATTGTACTCGGCCGGGCCCGCTTCGTGTGGCGCGGCGGCCTGCTACGCTTGGAGCACGATGACGCACCTTCCGATCGCGCTGGATGCCATGGGGGGCGACCACATGCCCGAGGCCGCCGTTCTCGGAGCCCGCCAGGCTCATGAGAGGGGGATACCGGTCGTACTTGTCGGCGACGCCGAACGCCTCGCCCCGCTGCTCGCCGCGGGTGGCCCGGAGCTGCCTGTCGAACACGCCGGCGACGTGATCAGGATGGGCGACGACGCCACCCAGGTGCGCAGGCGCAAGGACTCAAGCGTGATGCGCTGCATGGCGCTCGTCAAGGAGGGCCGGGCCAGCGCCGCCGTTTCGATGGGGCATTCCGGTGCGACCATGGCCGCCGCGCTGCTCAGCCTCGGACGCCTCCGTGGTGTGGAGCGGCCCGCGATCGTGACCACCATTCCATCCGAGCGGGGGCCCGTGGCCCTGCTCGATGCCGGCGCGAATGCCGACTGCCGGCCGGTACACCTGCAGCAGTTCGCCGTGATGGGTTCGATCTATGCGCGCGTCTTCCTGGACCGGGCCGATCCGACGGTCGGCCTGGTCTCGATCGGCGAGGAACCGGAGAAGGGCAACGAACTCACCCTGGCCGCGCACCGCCTGCTGAAGGAGACGGCCGGTGTCCGCTTTCACGGCAACGTCGAGGGCCGCGACCTGCTGGCAGGAACCACCGACGTCTTCGTCACGGACGGCTTCACGGGCAACGTGATGCTGAAGCTCGCCGAAGGCGAGGCACGGGTGCTGTTCGGCTGGGTGCGTGACGCCCTTGCCAGCGGGCCATGGCACGTGCGGCTCGGTGCGCTGCTGGTCCGTCCCGCCCTGCGGAGCCTGCGCTCACGCATGGATCCGCACAGCATCGGCGCCCAGCCCCTGCTCGGAGTGGGCGGCAACGTCTTCATCGGGCACGGTTCGGCGGACGCGACCGCGGTGCTGAACGGGCTCGCGACCGCCTGGCGTGCGGTCAGCGCCAACCTCACCGACCGGCTTGGCGCGGCGCTGCTTGAGCTCGCTGCTAGCGCGGATCCGGTGGAGGAAGCACGCCGGGAACCCACGTGATCAGGCCGGGCGACGCAAGCTCGGGTACGTTCTCCCGGCGGGCTGCCGGTGAACCGGCATCGAGCATGTCCACTATCGTGATGCCTCCGGTGCGCAGGGCGTATAGCCACAGCCGGTCGCCGTCGATGACGACGTCCGTGATGCCCGCACCAAGCGAGACCGTTTCCTTGCCGGTGCCGCCCAGCCCGGGATAGACGGCCAGGCTGGACCCCTCGATCACCTGCACGGATGCCAGGTCGTTGCCGTAAGGATCCTCGACCAGGCGGACCGCGTTGCTCAGCGCGAAGCTTCCGGCCGCGGCCGCGTCAGAGGCGAGCGGCACGTGGCTGAGCCGGTCCGCGGTGATCGCCGCGAGCGAACCGGCCACCGGGCCGAGGTCGAGCGGAACGGCGTTGCCCAGGCCGGGCAGCGTCCTGGGTGGTCCGTCAGGCTCAGACAGGTCCTCCATGTCGATCCAGCTGACACCCGCCCCGCCCGGCACACCGACCACGTAGTGCAGCGTCTCGCTGGAACCGAACAGGCCCTGGTCGAGCCAGGGTGAGGTCGGCAGCAGGTTCTCGCTGCCAGCGAACTCTGTCGTCACCGACGTGTTCACGTCGATGACGAACAGCTCGGGCGCCTGCGTCGCGGCGGGACAAGCCTCGGGCACGTCCAGGAGCGCGAGCCGGTCGCCTTCACGGCTGACCTGAATGCCCCGCAGGCACAGCTCGCTCACGTCGTGGCCCCCTTCCGCGAGCAGCGTGGTCAGGTCGAACTCATCGGTGATCCTGAATGCCGAGGGCGCCTGGGCGTCGATTCCCGCGGTCGCCAGCATCACGGCTGCGTAGTCCCCGCTGGCGCGCTCGACAAGTATCGCCACGCCGTCGCGCTCGCCGGCGCGGTCGAGCACGTCCAGCGCGATCGCCTCGCCGTTCAGTTCGATCGCGGTGCCCTCCAGGTACTCAAGCCGCTGCGACTCACCGGGGCCATGGTCGGCGATCAGGCTGACGGCGTCGCCCGAGGCGCCCTCATGAGTCACGACCAGCAGCCGCGGTGCCTGCGGCGAGGAGGTGCCCGTGCACGCAGCCAGCGCAAGCGCGAGCACCAGCAGCGCAGCTCCCGGGCCGCCCCGCCGGCTCACTGGCCGCTCCCGTGGATGTTCTCATGCCGGTTGGGCAGCAACAGCGGCGACTCGAACTCCTCGGTGAGGCCGGTCTCGGCCCCGGGCGTCGTGAGCGAGAGCCGGATCTGGCCCGTAGCACTGTTCCAGCTGCCGTAGAGCGCCCAGCAGCAGCGGTTCCACATCACGATGAACTCCGGCTGCAGGTTGAAGCGGGCGCGCGTGGTGCTCTCGCCCGTAAGGTCCCAGACGTCGTTGAGTACGGCCCCCACATACAGATCATCCAACACGCGGACCGTGAGAGCCACGTTATCGAGCGTGAGGTCGCCACGCGTCACCTCCTCAAGTGCGGCACTCCACGTGCCCCGGTAGCTCAGCGTGCCCTGCAGGCCGACGCGCCGCTGGAAGTCCACACCCATCGTCAGGTTCGCGCGCCGCAGGTAGGTTCCCGCCAGCTGGTCATCAGCCAGCGGGACGTCCAGGAAGAAGTCGACCGAGAAGCTGTTGTCGCCCACGGCCTCCTCTTCCAGCAGTGCACGCAGCTCGAGGCTGCTGTTGCGCCGGCCCCCGGTGCCGCCCGAAAGCGTGTTCATGTTCGGGTCGAGCGTCGTCGCGTAGCGGATCTGCCAGAGCTGCGGCCCGCGCTCTGGGTTGTCGGCAAGCGACAGGGTGATGTTCCGTGCCCGGTCCTCGCCGGGCTCGAGCCAGACCCACTCGGGCCGCAGCAGCATGAGTCCAGTGGCCTCGAACACGAAGTGGTTCGGGTAGCCGATGCTCAGCGTGCTGCGTTCGATCCCGCCCTGGGGGAGCCGGAAGCGCTGCATCAGCGAGACCTCGAGTGGTCCCGTCATGAAGCGGCCCTCGACCTGGAAGGCGTGCGGCCGGTCATGGTTCAGGTCGCGCGTCCACTGCAGCCGGAAGCCCGCCTTCTCGTCGTTCGCGCGCATCGAGCCGAGCGTGACGCCCAGATTGAAGGGCTCCCAGTAGCGCAGGGGCTCGTCCTCATCGTCCGGCGCCTCCGGCTCGAAGTTGTAGCCCCAGTCGAGCTCCACACGCATGTTCTCCCGCTGCACCGTGGCGCTCAGGCGCGTGGCCGTCTCGTTCACGGGCTCGGACCCGTCCTCCGAGAAGTCAGGATCCAGGTCATGTGTGTAAGTCGCCGTGACGCTGGCCGAGGCGTCCCGGTCGCTCGCACGCAACGTCAGCTCGGTCTCGAAGTTGCCCGGATCCCCGGTCTTCAGGTCGCGCTCGTTGCTGAACACGAGACTGATCCAAGGCCGGTCGGCGAAGAACGTGACCGTGGTGTCCAGCGTCTGCCAGCCCTCGGCCCGCGGGTTGCGGCTGTCGGTGAACACATAGCCTGTCCTGGCCGTCAGGTTGACCCATGTGAACGGTACGAAGCGCAGGTCGGCATCCGCCTGGCTGCGCTCGCGCAACGGCAGCTGGTCGAAACGGAACGGCGTTTCGCCCTCGGTGACGTCCCGAGTGAACGTAAGGCTCAGTGAGCCCAGCTCACCGAGCTGCTGTGTCCCGCCCACGCGGGAACTCCAGTCGATCAGGCGCTGGCCACCCGAGTAGTACCAGCCGCCGAAAGTGCTGGTGCCTGTCAGCTCGAAGCCGCTCCACATGCGCAGCGCGGGCAGCTCGATGCGGTGGGACGCGTGCACCCTGCCCGCCTGCATCAGCGTGCTGGTGGTGATGGCCCGGAGGGCGGGATTGGTCGCATCCTCGAACACGCCCAGCTCGAGCAGCAGGCGGCTCAGGCGCAGCACCCCCAACTCGATCTGCGCCGTTGACCGCGGCGTGACCTGGATCTGGAAGAGCGTGCGGCGCGGGGTTCGCCGGCTCCACCAGGAGGGGTCCTGGACGTCGTCGCCGCGGTGCAGGTCGAAGAAGCCCTGGCTGAGGACCAGCGTACTGATGTGCTCATCCACGTGCGTGAGCCTTGTGCGGTACTCGATCATGCCCATGCGGCGCTCGTCGTCGCGTTCTATCAGCACCTCGGCGTCCATCGTTCCGGGATCGGTCGCCTCCTGGGACGAGGCGTACTCGAAGCGGTACGCCAGCCGTGAAGGTGCGCGGCCGTCCTCGTGGTCAGCGTCCAGGAACGACGGGACGTACATCAGCGTGAAGCTGCCCGCGCCAGCCGCCGTGTGGAAGCGGTGGTCGAAGCCGCCACCAAGGTAACTGACGTCGACGCTGCCGCCGAGCAGCCTGCCGGGCAGCCCGCCCGCCGAAGTGTCGACGTCGGCGTGGTAGCGGACCGAGAACGTGCCGTAAGCCTGCGGGCCCCAGACGTAGGGCCAGTCGAGTTCGATGCGGGCCCGCTCGGTCTCGGTGCCCTGGATGAACGACAGGCGCGGCTGGCGGTCCTGGCGCGCGAGCGGCACCACGAGGAACGGCAGGTACATCACCTGCCGGCCGCGGATCTGCAGCGTCACCTCGAACGCCACAAGGCGGTCGCCGGGGAAGAGCTCGAGCCGACCGGCCCGGAAGCCGAAGTCATCGACCTCCTGACCACAGCGCGTGCAGGGACTGAAGTAGCCCTCGGTGACGCTGATCTGCCCCGGCACCCGGTACGCGGACGTGCCGGTCACGTCCATCGCGGAGGTGATGACCAGGACATCGTGGCCCGTGAAAGACTCGGCCGTGATGTCGATCACCAGGTCGCGTCCCTCGACGGTCTCGCTGCCGTTGAAGAAGGTGCCAGGGCCAACGATCCGCAGCTCGCGCCGCTCGAAGTCGACCTCGACATGGTTCGCGCGCAGCTCCTGGTCGTCCATCGTCACGACCACCGGGTTTCCGTACAGCACGTAGAAGGTCACCTCCGTGCCGTCCGGCAGCACGTAGTTGCGCAGCTCCAGCCTGCTGTCCGGATCATCGAACGTGTTCACGTTCAGCACGCTCTGGGCAAGGCCGCTCCCGGCCAGGAGCAGGGTCAGCAGGACGGAGATCACCCGGGGCATCAGCGCCTCCACGACCAGGCCAGCAGTACCGTGCCTGTGCCGAGGTAGAGCAGCAATGGAGCCCAGCCGGCCAGCCAGGGTGCGATGGTGCCCTGTGCGCCGAGCAGCTTGAACACGCTCCAGGTGGCGTAATAGATGAACGTCAGGAACATCACCGAGACCAGTCCCAGCGGCACCCCACGGCGGAACGAGAAGAGGGCGACCGCGAGTGCGAAGACCGCGAACGCGGTGGCCGCCAGCGGCTCGGCGGCCTTCCGGTGCAGCGCCGTGTACTCGGGACCGAGCGGATTGCCCCGGCTGGCATCGATCCTGGCCAGCAGCTCGGACAGCGGCAGGAAGGCGAGGTCGCCGATGCTGGCGGCGGCGGCAGACAGGCCCTGGACGGGCAGCGTGGCTTCTTCCGCGGCGAAGTCGAGCAGCAGGCGCGAGTTCCTGTACACCCTGAACGAGATGTCGGACAGCTCCCAGACGCCTTCTTCCTCCAGGTAATGCCCGCTGCCGGCCCGGATCGCCTCGGCCGGCCCCCTGGAGCCCCCTGGCCGTATGACCGTGACGCCCTCGAACCGCCCGCCAGGATGCAGCCGCTCGATGTGGATGCTGCGCCCGAGTGCATCGGTGAAGAAGCTGCCCTGTTCAATCACCACATCCGGGCTGCGCAGGAGGATGTCCTTCTCGACCTCCAATGCGGCGCGTTCCGCCCTGGGCACCACGAACTCGTTGTTGAGGAAACTGACCGCACTGACGATGAGGCCCAGCATGAGCACCGGCGCCAGGAAGCTGCCGGGACCCAGGCCAAGCATCCTCGCTGCCTTGACCTCGCTGTCCTGGACCAGGCGCGAGAGCCCCAGCAGTGCCGAGAACAGCAGGGCAAGCGGCAGTCCGTACATGGCTGCGGCAGGCAGCTTGAGCAGCAGGTAGCGCGCCATCAGGCCGGGCGCGACGCCGCGGCTCAGCGCGTCTGCCAGTACCTCGAGCATGAACCCTCCCAGCAGCAGCAGGAGCAGCACGGCCAGTCCCGCGAAGTAAAGCGGGATGATCTCGCTGATCAGGTAGCGTCCGAAGCGGGTCATCGCCTGTACCTGAGTGCACCGGTGAGCAGTCCGGCGGCCATGACTGCCATGGGTGTGAGCCAGGCGGCGGTTCCGGGCCCCAGGACGCCGCGTTCGAACAGGCTGGCAGACAGGGTCCACACGGCGTAGAAGCCGAGGATCAGGCCGATCGTCAGTGCGAATGCTCCGCTGCGGCCGCGCACCTGCACTCCGAGCACGGCGGCGACCAGCACGAAGCAGAACGCGCTGAAGGCGTCGGCCAGCCTGCGGTGGTACTCGAAGTGGACGTCACGGACCGCGGCTCCGGAAGAGGCCGCGGCCAGGCGCCTCGTCCCCAGCTCGGAGAGCGTCAGCAGCTGGTCGCGCACAAGGGTCGCAGCCGGGTCACCCGCATGGTCGAACGCTGTGGTCAGGTCACCCACGAGTACTGGCGTCTCACCGGCCCGGCTCTGTTCGGCGTTGTCAAGGTGCCAGACCCGTTCGGCGCTGTCCCACGTGCCCCTCGGGGCCTGGATGCTGAGGCCGTCGGCCGTCAGCAGCAGGACGCCAGTGAGTTCCGCCAGGTCGGGATCATCGCGGTCAGCGCGCATCTCCGCGGCGTAAAAGATGCTGCCGTCCGGGAGGCTGAACGCCACGTTCGTCTGGAACTCGGCCGGCGGCCTCGAGTAGTAGAAGCTGTCGACCAGGGCGGTGTAGCGCCGTTCGGCCAGCGGTTCCAGCCAGCCGTTGTTCAGAACCGCCAGCCCGCTGGCGAACAGACCCAGCAACAGCAGAGGCGCGATCAGCGCCCGTGGGGCGACACCCAGGGCGTACGCGGCCTTGAGTTCGGAGTCCTTCGCGAGCCGACCGGTGGCGAGGAGCACGGCGAAGACACCCGCCACGGGGATGGAAAGGTGAAGGAAAGCGGGAAGCTTGAACAGTAGCAGCTGCCCTACCTGGGGCAGGGTGGCGTTCTGGTTGAGCAGGAACTGGGCCATCAGCGACAGGTAGTCGACCGACAGGAGCAGACAGAACGCGGCCACTCCGAAGACGTACAGTGCACCGGCTTCCCTGACCAGGTAACGACTGAGTCTAGACAGCACCACGGCAGTATAAGGGCCAAGTCTGAGATTCCCTACGGCCCGGACATGCGCAGGCGGGGACGATTGGCTACAATGGCACAACTGTGACAGGCGTACTCGGACTGCTGACACTGGTTGACCTGCTTCAGCTGCTTGTTTCAGGCAAACGCTCGGGCAGGCTCGACGTCGATCATCCCGATGGCCCGGCCAGCATCTGGCTGGACGAGGGCCGGATCACCCATGCCGAGTTCGACGCGCACACCGGCCGCAACGCGCTGTACGCCCTGATGGCGGACGAGCGCGGGACCTACGCGTTCAACGAGGGCGCTGTCGCGCCCCGCGAGAGCATCAGGGACGGCGTGGAACAGCTGCTGCTCGACGCGATCCGCAGGACGGACGCGACCCGCACGAAGAGCCGCGACATCAGGGACACGTACATCGGCGACGGCGTGCCGACAGTGATAGTCAATGAGGACGTGGCGAGCGACCTGGTGCTTCAGCCCGACGAGCTCGCTTTTCTGCGCTACGCCGACGGACGCCGCTCGGTCAACGAGGTAGCCGATCTTGCCGAACTGAACATGATGACCGTCAGGCAGGTGATCAGCCGGCTCCTGCACCTGGGCGCACTCAAGGTCGCCCAGCGCAGGCCGCGTACCGCCAGGCTCGTGACCCGGCTTGCCAGGAGCGGCCTTCCCTTCGGAGTCGCCGGCATCGATCCCGCGATCCTGGCCAGCTGGAGGGGAGCACTCGGTTACCGGCCGGAGCGCATCGCGTGCCGCGCCGAAGACGGGGCTGTGAGCGTGCATGCTGTCAGCGCGGTGAAGAAGGCCGGACCGCTCATATACTTCTCGCGTGATACCCTCCTCAAGGGCAACTTTTCCTCGGACACGGCGATGCTGGTCAAGCCGGTGCCGCGCCGTCCGGTGAAACCGCCCGCCTCCCAGACCCATGACTGAGACACAAGCATCCCTGCCCCTTACGCAATGGCGTGCCGGGCCTTACCCGTTCGATTGGGACACGCTCCTGGGCGCGGACGGACCGCTGCACCTGGAGATCGGCTTTGGCGACGGGCGCTACACGGCCCGCCGTGCGCTCGACGACCCGGCCGGTCGCTTCATCGCCATCGAGCTCTCCGGTGTCAGTGTCAGGCGTGCGCTCAGGCGCATGAGGCGCGAGCGCATACGCAACGTCGCGCTCCTGAAGGGCGAAGCCCGCTTCATGCTGCAGCATCTCTTCGCGCCCGGCTCGCTCGAGACGATCACCGTGAACTTCCCCGACCCCTGGCCCAAGGGCAGGCATGAAGAGAACCGCCTGCTCAGGAGCGACTTCTTCCAGCTGGCCGCAACCCGCACCGTGCCGGACGGCCGCGTGCTGCTTGCGACCGACCACCCCGGCTACCTGGAGTTCGCGCGTGTCGAGGCGAGAGCGAGTGGTGTGTTCGACGCCTATGAGGCCGAGCCGCCCGCGGCTGTCTTCGAGACCAAGTACGCCCTGAAGTGGCTCGGCCAGGGCAAGCCGCTCTTCTACCAGCCGTTCAGGCGCACGGGTGACCCCGGCGCCCGGTTCGACATACTTGAAAGGCCTGAAACGATGCCCCACAGTCTGCTCCTGGGTGAGCTGCCCGAAACCGCCGAGTTCTCCAAGGTAGTGCTCCCGTTCGAGGACGGCCACGTGATCGTTCACGAGGCTGCCCGCGCAACCGGGGATGCCGGCCGCTGGCTCTTCCGGGCCACCATCGATGAGCCCGACCTGCGCCAGCAGGTCCTGGTCGCGATCCAGTCACGCGGCGAGGGCGAGCTGATAGTCAGGCTCGAGTCGTTCGGGGATCCGATCGTCACGAGCGTGGCCCGTGGGGCCGTGCACGCGGTCACGGAATGGGCGCTGGCCCAGCCGGGCGTGACGCTCAAGGCGAAGCGCTACTGAGCAGCGCGGGCAGTGTGGGCTGGTTCGTCTACATGCTCCGCTGCGGTGACGGCAGCATTTACACCGGGATCAGCACGGACCCGCTCCGGCGCCTGGCCGAGCACGCTGCCGGCAAGGGCGCAGCCTACACGCGTTCACGCTTGCCCGTGGAACTGGTCTGGCAGGAGGAGCTGGCCGACCGCTCTGCCGCTCTCAGGCGCGAGCTGCAGATCAAGCGGCTTGCACGGACGGAGAAGCTCGCGCTGGCCGCGCAGGAAGCGACCTGAGGATCGTCCCGCACGGGTTAACCTGTGCCATGGACAAGCTGCTCGACACGATGCGTCGCCTGCGTGCCCCGGGAGGGTGCCCCTGGGACCGTGAACAGACTCACGAGAGCCTGAGGCCGTACCTTCTCGAGGAAGCTGCGGAGGCGACGGACGCGCTGGCTGAAGGTGCCGGCGCAGATTTCGTTTCCGAGCTTGGTGATGTTCTCCTGCAGATCGCCTTTCACGCCGTCATCGGTGAGGAAGAGGGCACCTTCAGTTACGGGGACGTCGAGGACGCGATCGTCACCAAACTCATCAGGCGCCACCCGCACGTCTTCGGTGATGTGAAGGTCAGGGACAGCGATGATGTCAGGATCAACTGGCTGGCGATCAAGGAGCAGGAGCGGCTGGAGCGCGGCGAGGAGACCGGTGGGGCGGACGTGCCGTCCAGCCTGCCGGTGCTGATGCGCATCCAGGAGCTGCAGCGCAAGGGTGGACTGAAGAACGCTGAACCTGATGACGCGACGGCTGATGTGACCGCTGACAGCGTCGGACGCGCCATCATCGACCTGGTGCTCCAGGCGTCCGGGGCCGGCGTGAACGCCGAACTTGCTGTGCGCGACGAGTTGGCACGGATGCTGAAGCAGGAAACATGACGGACCGGTCGGGGTTCTTCTCGAAGCTGGAGGTGCTGCTCGCGAGCAGGACGCAGGAAGGCTGCGGCATGCCGGGGCTGCCGGAAGCCGCGATCCTGGTCCCCGTGCTGGACGCGCCCGCCGGGCCCGAGCTTCTCTTCACGGTCCGTTCGGCCGGCATGAGGCACCATCCGGGCCAGATCGCGTTCCCCGGGGGACACGTCGAGCCCGGTGAGTCGCTCGTGGAGGCTGCACTGCGCGAGACTCGCGAGGAGACCGGACTCGACGTCGCCGCGTCCTCTGTTCTGGGCCTGCTCGATTCTCACCCTTCCCCGGCTGGCGTTTGTGCCACTCCTCACGTCGCCCGCGTCTCCTGGCCGCAGCAGGTCGTTCCACATCCGGGTGAGGTTGCCGAGGTGTTCACTGTGCCGATCTCCGAGCTGGCTTCCATCACGCCTTCGAGCCAGGTCGCGAAAGGGCCGGCCTTCACCCGCACGCTCTACAGCTACCAGTGGCATGAGCGACGGATCTGGGGTCTCACGGGCAACGTCGTCCACCAGCTGCTCGACCTGCTCGGAGCCCTGGCCGAAGTGCCGGAGCCGGCATGAGGCGGCGGGAGGTCACGGTCGTGCGCGGTGACGACCGGTACCGCTACTCGTCGGGGGAGGTCGTCGAGGCGCTCCAGGGCGCCGGCGTGCTGACGGACGCTGCGCTTTCGATCACCAGTTCGCTGGAGGGCCAGCTGCGCAGCCGGGCGACGAAGGAGATCGACCTGGACGAGCTGCTCTCGCGGATCGAGCGGCTGATCAGGGAGCGCATCAACTCATCCGTCGCCACACGCTTCATGAAGCAGACCCCGCCTTTCGTGCCGTTGATGATCGAGCAGGGCGACAGCGGCGAGCCGCTTTCCACGCGCAAGCTGACCAACTCGCTCGAGAGCTTCGGACTGAGCTTCAAGCAGGCGAACGCCGTCGCGCGCCAGGTGGAGCAGGTGCTTCGCACCCAGGGGTACGAATCCGTTCCAAGGGCCGTGCTCGGTCACGCGGTCGCCATCGCGCTGGAGGCGGGCCTCGGTCGTGAGGTCCGCATGCGGTACGAAGCCAGCCTCTCACGCCCCGCGGAACTGCACGTGGTCGAAGCCGACGGCGGCATCCTGCCGTACTCGCGTGGCGTGCTCGCCCGGTCGGTGATGGCGATCGGGCTTGGTCCCGAGATGGCATACCGGCTCGCGAACCTCGCCGAGGACGAGCTCTGGCGCGGAACGCAGCACCGGGTGCCACGCAGCCAGGTCCGGGCGCTCCTGATCAGGCTGCTCACCCAGGAAGCGGGCGAAGACTTCGCGCGGCGTTACGAGGTGCTGCACAGCCTGCGCAGCTTCGGCGAGCCGATCGTCGTGCTGGTCGGTGGCGCACCGGGAGTAGGGAAGAGCACCATCGCAAGCGAACTGGCCTACCGGCTCGGCGTCTCGCGGCTCGTGTCGACCGACTCGATCCGCGAGGCGCTGCGCTCGCTGATCGGTCAGGAGCTCAGCCCGGTCCTGCACGCCAGCACGTTCGATGCCTGGAAGGCCGAGCTCCTGCCGGAGGAACGCGGAGACCAGCCCGGCCGCAGGCAGGTGGTCAGGGGCTTCATGGCCCAGGTCCGCCAGCTCGGACCGGCGATACACGGGATCATCAACCGCAGCCTGGAGGAAGCGTCGCAGCTGGTGCTCGAGGGCGTGCATCTGGTGCCCGGCGCAAGCAACATCACGCCGGAGTCGTTCCCGGGTGCTCTTGTCATCCCGCTTGTCCTGACCGTCGAGGACGAGGAGAGCCACCGTGACCACTTCGCGGTGCGGGAGCGGCAGACGAGCTCCAGGCGGGCGAAGGAGACGTACATCCGGCACTTCCGGGAAGTGCGGTTCCTGCACGACTACCTGCGGTCGCAGGCGCGCGCCACCGGTGTTCACACGGTCGATGCGACCGACGTCGAGGAGGCAGTGGACCAGGCGCTCAGGCACGTGCTTGCGACCATGTTCGATGCGCGCGGTGCCAGGCCCGGCTCGTCGGGCGACTGAGCGCCGATGCGGATTTGCTCATCACGCCCGGCAGCGAGTGAAAGTAGACTGGGACGCGTGGAGTGCCATGCCTGAGCCAGCCATCGAAACCGTCAACCTGTTCAAGCAGTACCGGGGCAGGCCTGTCGTGCGTGACCTGTCCTTCACGGTCAGGCCCGGCGAGGTGTATGCGCTCGTCGGTCCCAACGGAGCCGGCAAGACCACGGTGATACGGCTCGTGTCCGGCCTGGCCTACCCGTCAGGCGGCGAGGTGCGCCTGCTGGGGGGCGACCCGCACGCTGACGGTTCGGTCCGGGCCGGGCTCGGTGCGATGGTCGAGGCGCCCGCCGCCTTCTATCCTTACCTGAGCGGACGCGGCAACCTGCAGCTGCAGGCCCGGCTTGCCGGCGGAGTCGCCGAAGAGCGCATAAGCGAGGTGCTCGAGCTGATGGAGCTGGGAGCGGCCAGCGAGCGCAAGGTCGCTGTGTACAGCCTCGGGATGAGGCAGCGTCTGGGCGTGGCCGCCGCGATCATGAACGATCCCGACGTGCTCATCCTGGACGAGCCCGCCAGCGGCATGGATCCGCTCAGCCTCCATCTGGTTCATCGGGTACTCCGTGAGTCCGCGTCGCGCGGCACGGCCGTACTCATCTCCACGCATCACCTGGAGGAAGTGGTGTCCTACTGCTCACGCGTCGGGATCATGGAGGCCGGTGTTCTCATCGACGAGGTCGACCTGCGCAAGCGGGGCAGCCGCTACCGGGCGCGGGTCAGCGACGTTCATGCAGCAGTGGCCGCCCTGCAGGTCCAGCCGTTCGTTTCCGAGGCGTTCTCCAGGGACAAGGAGCTCGTCTTCACACTCTCGGACGTCGAGCGGCTTGGGTACGTCTCTGTCGTGCTGGGCAGCAACGGCATCGGTCTGTTCGAGCTGACGCCCGATGTGTTCAACCTGCGGGCCTATTACTACGAGCGCATGGCCAGGTCAGGCGGCAGGACCGCCCAGGCCGCACAACCCGGAGTTCCAGGCTGATGGGTATGCTGATCCGCCTGGAACTCTCAAAATGGTTCCATCTCAGCAGCGTCCGCTTCAGCCTTGTACTGCTCGTGCTGCTGCCCGCCATGTGGGCCTACGCTCCGGGCATCTTCGACGTCTATGGCGTGTTCCTCGTCTCCGGTTATCAGGTGCCGGCACTGAGCCTTCTGTCCGGCATGGAGTTTCTGTTCCCGCTGCTGGTCGCGATCATCGCGGCCGAGCTGCTGGGCTCCGAGATCGCGTTCGGCACGCTCAGGGCGACGCTCCTGCGGCCGGTAAGCCGTGCGCAGTGGCTGCTGGCCAAGGTTCTGGTCGCGACGCTGATGCCGTTCTTCGTCGTTTTCTTCGTGCTTGCCGTATCCATCATCGCGGGTCTGTTCCTCGGCTTCGGTCCGTTCGTAGGGGGCACCGGTCTCGGTGCCGGGGGCCTCGCGGGGCAGGGCGTCACTACCGCCGCGGCGGCCAGCAGCGAGGTGCTCAGGGCTTACGCGATCGCCGCGTTCAGCCTGGTGCCCGTCAGCCTGCTGGCGCTGCTCCTGACGACCGTCTTCATGAACGCCGCCAGCGGCGCCCTGGCCACCCTCGGCCTGCTGATAGTCTCGAGCCTCTTCGTGGTCTTTCCATGGCTCAGCTCCTACCTGCTGACTACCCAGCTGAACGCGTACCAGTTCCCGTTCCACGAGCTGACCACCCCGCTCATCCTCATCGCCGTGTACGCGATCCTGTTTGCCGTGGTGGCAGTCTTCGTGTTCGAACGGAAGGACTTCTGAACGTGCGGCTGCTCGGGGCGGTCCTTGCTGCACTGCTCTTGGGAGTTGCCAGCGGCCAGGCAATCTCATACACGGTACAGGTGGTGGCGGTTTCGGACCAGAACCAGGCGTTCTCGCTGATCAGGGAACTTGGCCTGGAGGGCTTTCCGGCGTACGCGGCCCGGGCAACGACGCAACAGGGCGACGTGGTCCGCGTGCGCGTTGGTGGCTTCGCCAACCGCGCCGCGGCCGTTCTCTATGCCGATGCCATGCCCGATTACCCGGCGCTTGGCGGGCGTCCGCTGCCTGCGCTGGCCGAGAACATACCGTTCGGAGTCATGCCGCTCGAGCCGCGCCTGTTGCTCGACACCGGCACGCCGGAGGCGACGCTGCTGGCCTGGGGTCAGGGCATCGCTGTCCGGCTCGAGGACGGCGGTTCCCCGGACACCTACTGGTTGATGAGCGACGGCAACACCGTCGCTTTCCGCGCCTGGGCGGCCTGGCCCGATGGGGACGGCCTGGTGCTCAGGCTCAGGGACCTGCCGCTCTGGCCTGCCAGCTGGTACGACGACCCGGAGGAGGTGCGGCAGCAGCAGCTCGAGCTTCAGCTGGGTTTCATCGCCGAGCGGCTGAACCTGGACGCTGAACTGCTCGAGTCAGCTGTGCGCGAGCGGGAGGACGAGCCGCCGGTCGTGGTCGTGTACGAGCGGTTCAATCCCTGGCTCAGTCTCGACGTTGGACAGCTGCTCGCGATAGCCGTGCCTGCGGAAGCAGCGCCTGAGTCGGCCTGGGCGGGCGACCTTCATGGCAACGAGACCGGGCTGCCCGGGGAAGAACTGCTCCTGCACGTCGACGCCGAAACCGAGGATCAGTTCGCGCTCGAAGGGGACGGGTGGACCATCACCTTCGATGACCCGTACATGGTGCAGAGCGTGCCGACAGCGACGCGCAGCTGGCGCGCCGCGGTCGGCACGCCCCTGTGGACCGACGGTACGTACGTGCTGGCCCGCTTCGCCGACACCCTTCTGGTTTACGACTTCGTCAGGCGCGAGTGAACTCGGGGGCCGGCTGCGCCTCGCGGGCGGCCAGCCAGCGCTCGGCGGCCATGGCCGCCCTCGTCCCGGCGCCCACGCTGGTCGTCAGCTGCCTGTATACCTCGTCGGACACGTCCCCGGCGGCGAAGATGCCTTCGATATCCGTGAAGACCTCGTCGTTCACGGCGACGTAACCGCTTTCGCCCAGCCCGACAACGCCGGACAGCCACTCCGTGTTGGGGATGTGGCCGATGTAGATGAAGACGCCGTCGGCAGGGATCACGGCCTGTTCGCCGGTGACGACGTTCAGGGTGCGTACTCCACTGACCTGGCCGTCCTCACCAAGCACTTCTTCCACCACGGTGTTCCACACGAAGTTCATGCGCTCATTCGAAAAAGCGCGCTCCTGGGCGACCTTGTTGGCCCGGAGTTCATCGCGCCTGTGGATCAGCGTCACCTTGCTCGCGAACCGGGTGAGGAACAGGCCTTCCTCGACAGCCGCGTCGCCCCCGCCCACGACGATCACGTGACGGTCCCGATAGAAGAAGCCATCGCACGTGGCGCAGGTCGAGACGCCCCGGCCGTAGAACTCGTCCTCGCCCGGCACGCCCAGGCGGCGCGGGTTCGCACCGGGAGCAAGTATCACTGCCTTCGCGCGGTAGTCCTGGTCGTAGCCTCTCACGAGGAAGCGCTCGCCGGGGGCGCGCGTCATGCCGGTGACCTCTTCCATCAGGATGCGCGCGCCGAACTTCTCGGCCTGGCGCACCATGCGCTGCGCTAGCTCGGGCCCTGATATCGCGTCGTCAAAGCCGGGATAGTTCTCGACGTCCTCCGTCTGGGCGATCTGGCCACCGGGAAGGCCCTTTTCCAGGATTATGGTGTCAAGCTGTGCACGGCTGGCGTAGATCCCTGCCGTGAGTCCGGCTGGTCCGGCTCCGACGATGAGGACGTCTGCATCAACTGTCTGTCTGCCTGATTCGGTCACGAGTTCCTCCGCATTCACTTCATGAAGCGTAGCACCTGAAGCAGCCCCGGCTGGACTCCCGAGATACCCCCCGGGGGTATATTCGCGGGGCTACCCGGCGCACCGTTTCCGGCTGTTACAATTCACCGATACCGGGTGGGGGCCTGGAGTTTCCGATGAATCCGCTGCTGGAAGAAGAGTTCAAGATACCGTTCAGAAGCATCCTGCCCGAGCACATCGAGCCCGGGATCCGCGAGGCAGTAGCACGTGCCGAACGGGAGCTTGCGGAACTGGTCGAGCCGGACCGCCCGCTGACCTGGGACGCCACCGTGGCTGCCTTCGACGCGATCGAGGCCAGGATCGACCGGGTGGTGAAGGTCGCGCACCACCTCAACAGTGTGGTCAGCACGCCCGAGCTCAGGGCTGCTTTCCAGGCCGCCCTGCCCGTGTTCTCCGCGTTCTACGCAGACCTCGGAGCGAACACCGCGCTGTTCGGAAAGATCACAGCGTTCGCGGCTACCGCCGAGGCCGCCGCGCTGCCGCCCCTGCGCAAACGCAGGCTTGAGCACCTCCTCAGGGACTTCAGGAGGCTCGGCATCGACCTGCCGCCCCAGGAGCGGGAGCGCGTCAAGGCGATAAACATGGAGCTCGCCGAAGTGCGCAACAGCTTCAGTGAGCACGTACTGGACGATACGCGCGACTTCGAGCTGGTCATCACTGACGAGGCCGACCTTCGGGGACTCCCCGCCAGCTCAGTACGGGCCGCCCGGGAGGCTGCGCAGGCGAAAGGACGGGACGGCTGGCTCTTCACGCTGCACCAGCCCAGCATCGGGCCCGTGCTCCAGTACGCGCTCAACCGGGACCTGCGCAGGCAGATGTTCGAGGCGTTCACTGACCGGGCCGCGAAGGGCGAGACTGCCAATCAGCCTCTCATACGGCGCATCCTGCAGCTCCGGCAGGAGCAGGCGGGCCTGCTCGGCTACGCAGACTACGCCGACTACCGCCTCGAGGTGCTCATGGTCGGCAGCGGGCAGGCCGCCGTTGACTTCGAACAGGAGCTGTACCGGCGCACCGTGCCGTACTGGCAGCAGGAGATCGCGGAGCTCGACGGCTTCGCCCGGAAGCTCGGCCTCGGGACGATCGAAGCGTGGGACCTCGCCTTCGTCACCGAATCGATGAGGCGGGAGCAGCTCGACTTCGACGCGGAGCAGCTCAGGCCGTACTTCAGCTTCGAGCGGGTGATGAGCGGACTGTTCGAGCTGGCAAGACGCCTCTTCGGCGTCACCGTCACCGAGGTGAGTGAAGCCGACACGTGGCATGAGGACGTCCGCTACTACGATATGCACGACACGGACGGGACGCACCTTGCCTCGTTCTACACCGACTGGTTCCCGCGCGCGGGCAAGCGGGCCGGCGCGTGGTTCAACAGCTTCATCACGGGCGGCCCCACCGGCGACGGCGGCTTCGATCCCCATCTCGGGATCATCATGGGCAACCTTACGCCCCCGGTCGGTGACGCCCCCGCGCAGTTCACGCACCGCGAGGTCCAGACTGTTTTCCACGAGTTCGGCCACCTCCTGCACCACTGCCTCTCGCGCGTCAGCGAGCCGGCCCTGGCCAGCACGCGCGTACCCTGGGACTGGGTCGAACTGCCGAGCCAGATCCTCGAGAACTGGACCACGGAGCGCGAAGCCCTGGACCTGTTCGCCCGCCACGTCGAGACGGGCGAACCCGTACCCGAAGACCTGCTGCAGAAGCTCAGGGCGGCCGCGCACTTCGCCGGCGCGCACGCACAGATGCGCCAGCTCTCGTTCAGCGCCCTTGACCTGGCGTTGCACCGCGAGTACGACCCGCACGGCGAGACCGACCCGATCACGTTCGTAAATGGCGTGCGGGAGCGCTACTCGGCGAGGCCGGAACTGGTGCAGGACAACTTCGCGTGTGCGTTCACACACATCTTCGCCGGAGGCTACGCCGCCGCCTACTACTCATACAAGTGGAGCGAGGTCCTCGAGGCTGACGCCTTCACCCGGTTCAGGGCAGAGGGCATCTTCAACGCCGAGACGGGCAGGGCATTCCGCAAGGCGATCTTGGAGACCGGCGACAGCGTCGATCCGAACGAACTGTACGAGCGCTTCATGGGTCGTCCGCCCGAGCTTGATGCCCTGATAAGGCGGAACCTGGGCAGCGGCGCGGGTTGAACCAGGCGGCTCAGTCGAGCAGCCCGGCGCGCCAGGCAAGCACCAGCTGAGCGGTACCCGTGGCGTAGTCCAGCCCGCCGTCGCCGCCGCCCTGCCAGTCGAGGTAAGCGCCGAACAGTGACCGCTGCAGCGCCAGCAGTGCCGGGCTGTTGAGCTCTGCGGACCGTTCCCGCGCCGCCTGCAGGTCCGCTCTTGCCCGCTCGGGCAGCAGTCCGGGTTCGAGTTCCCCAAGGCTGGCGATCGAGTGGAGCGCAGCGCTGTAGCGTGCGTAGGGATGGTCCGAGCGCAACCCCGCCAGGGCAGCCAGCAGGGTCGCTCCCGCCTCGCTCGCCTCACCGGCCACGTGCGCCAGCTCGTGAACCGAAGTCACCACGAGCTCGAACGCGGTCAGTCCGCCGTCCACATGTGCGGTGAGGCTCAGGGGCTGGATCGAACCGGCCACGCCGAACGCCATGAACACACCGGGCGGCAGCGTCCGGACAGGCGCCGTGACCGTGGTGAAGTAATCAAGCTCGACCAGCAGCCGGTTCAGCTCCTCAGTCGCAGCGCTGACAGCACCGTCTGTGTCGGCAGGTGCAGCCTTTTCAGCCTCGAGCACCGAAGCCAGGTAGCGGTAGAAGGCAAGCACGTCCGGATCCGTCGGCTCTCCGGTCATGCCAAGGGCGTGCGCGACCGGCTGCCGGGCGTAGTTGAAGCCCCAGTTGAGGTTGAACCACGCGCTGATGAGGGCGCCGCACATGGCCAGCGTCAGCAGGCCGGGCAGGAAGCGGCGGGTGACGAACCAGACGGCGGCAGGCGGCACGACCAGCACGAGCGTGGCCAGGACGAGCACGACGAGTCCCAGCTGCGGGACCGCCGAACCGAGCGACTGCCACAGCGTGGACGCCGCGGGATAGTGGACCCTGAACCACACGTCGCTCAACCAGGCTGGCAGCCCGGACCGCAGGAGCGACTCCGGGACGAGCAGGAGCACCGTGATCGCGACCAGAACGAGGCCGCCGCGCACTGTCATGGTCGCCGCCGCCTGCTCCGGGCCGGGCTGCCGACCCAGCCCTCGAGGCGTTCGAACTGCTCGAGGGCCAGTGCGTGCCAGCCATCGCCGGCGGGACGCAACAGAAGCCCGTCCGGCGGGTCTAAGTCCCAGTACTGCACGACACGGACGCCGAGCGCATAGAACGACAGGCGCGTCAAGGCGTTGATCAGCCGCCTGCGTGCAGAGGGCAGCAGCACTGTGCCACCGGCGCCTCCTGCGCTCAGGTGCGAGACGGTACCGGACACGCGCACGGAGGCCGTGACGCCCTCGGGAAGCGTAAGTTCGAGGCCCGAACGCGTCACGTCAGCCTCGATCACGACTCCCGCTTCCCGCACCCGGAAGCGCGGGCGTGGGGCCTCGAGCCGTTCGTCAATCAGCTCCGACAGGCGATCGATCATGTTCGAGCGCCGGATGCGAAGGCGGGCCAGACGCGTCTCAGGCACACCGACCGGATCGTCCAGCTCCGCCTCGATGCTCGCCAGCTCCGCCTCGGTCCGTTCCAGCTCGCCTTCGGCCACAACGCCGGCCGGGACCCGCCCGCGGTCCGGCGCGGTTCCGAGGCCCGGCTCCAGGCGCAGGCGTCCCGCCCGCCAGCCGTCCACGCCGCCGCGGTGATCCAGCAGCTCGCCTTCCCTGATCTCCCAGACGCGCGTTGCCAACGACGTTGCGAGCGCCTCATCGTGCGTGACAAGGATGGTGGCCCCGCTCCTCGTGAGCAGCGACTCCTCGAGCAGCTCGATCGCGGGCAGGTCCAGCCGGACCGTGGGCTCGTCGAGCAGAAGCACATCCGCCTCGCTGGCCAGCGCGGTGATCAAAGCGACCCTTGCAAGCACCCCGTCAGCAAGGTCTTCGGCCGCAAGCCACCAGTCTGAACGGGGCACGCGAGTGAGTCCCAGCAGCTGACGCGCCCGTGCGTCGCTCATCAGCTGGCGCAGGCGGGCGAGCAGCGGCATCCCCGGCTCTGACAGGATGCTTGCCTGCGGAGCGTCGACCGTGACGCGGTCCTCCCAGACGATGCCGGTGGAGCCCGTGCCGTGGTAGGCGTCGTCGCCGATCAACGCCAGCAGTGTGGACTTGCCTGCGCCGTTGGGCCCCGCCAGAACGATCCGCTCGCCACTGTGGACCGCGAGGCCAGGAGCGTTGAACAACGGCTTGCCGTCCGCACGGACCGTCAGGTCCGGCCAGGAGAAGAGCTTGCGGACCCGGCCGGATGCCTGTCCTACACCCAGCCGGAACCTTGGTGCAGGCCACCGGCCGCGCGCCACCGTCACGTTGCCTGCGCTGATACTCGCTACGTGGTTGGCTGTCCCGCTCAGGAAGGCCCGGTTGTGGGAGCTGAACAGGGCTGCGCCCGGGAAGCGTTTCAGCCGGAGGGCGAGCCACTCGAGTCCGGCCCGGTCGAGTCCGGAATCGGGCTCGTGAAACAGGAGCACGTCGGCGGCGGACGCCATTGCGCCAGCCAGCAGTACCCGCTGTTTCTCACCGGAGGACAGGGTCCAGAAGCGCTCGGCCATGCGCCCCGTGTCGAACCCGAAGGACTCAAGGGTCCGCGCCAGCTCCGCTTCAGCTGAATGCCCGCCCGCGCGCGTGAATGCGTCGGACAGCTCACCGTAACGTTCGAGGGCGTCTGCGGAATCGAGGCTCTGCTCCATGCTGCGCAGCTCGGCCTCAAGCGTGTGCAGGTGAGCGAGACCGTGCTCCGCGACCTCCCTGACCGTCGCACCTGCTGCCGGGAAGTCCGGTCCGACATGCACGACGCGGGTGCCAGCGGGACGGACCACGCGTCCCGCCGCGGGTTCAGCCTCACCCGCCAGCACCTCCAGCAGCCGGGACTGGCCCGAGTCCGCCGGGCCGGTCAGGGCGACCCTCATGCCGGCGCGCAGCGTCAGCGCATCGAGCTGCAGCAACGGCGTTCCCGACCGCTCGATGGTCACGCCGGAAGCAACCAGAAGTTCCACAACAGCCAACTTAACCGCTCTGGCCTAGACTGGACTGGTGCGACGCTTCACCGCCCAGGGCAGGAACACCGCGTTCACCTGTGTCAACTGCGGAGCGGAGGTTCCGCCGCTGGTCGGCGGTGGCCTTCGCAACCACTGTCACGCCTGCCTGCATTCGCTGCACCTGGACGTGAACCCGGGCGACAGGGCGAGCGACTGCGGCGGCCTGCTGGTACCGGTCGGTGTCCTGCAGAGCGGCAAGAAGGGCTGGGTGATCATCAGCCGCTGCCGGAAGTGCGGGATGACCCGGCGCAACCGCGCCGCGCTCGACGATCCTTCGTCTCCGGACGACTGGTCCCTGATAGTCGAACTCGCGGCCAGGCCCGTGCAGTTCGGGTAGAATCTGTATCTGTCGAAGTCCCCGAACGGACCGCACACGGAAAGGAAACATAGTGGCTGACGTCATCTTTCGCAGCGGTACCGTCCTGACTATGAACGAAGCGAGGCCAGTTGCCGAGTCGCTGGCGGTGCGTGGCACCAGGATCACGGCGGTCGGCAGCGACGCCGAGATCGCGGGACTCGAGACCCGCAGGACCAAGGTGATCGACCTCGCCGGCGCGGTGCTCCTGCCCGGTTTTCACGACTCGCACGTGCACCTGACCGGTCTGAGCCTGAAACTGGGCAGGCTCGACCTCGACGAAGCTGCTTCCAGCGCCGAAGCGCTGGAGCTGGTGAAGGCCTGGCAGCCGAGGGGCGAATGGATCCTGGGCGCTGGATTCTCGCTGTCCCGCTGGGGAGTCGACACCCTCCTCGCCACCGATCTGGACATGGTCGCCAACGGCCGCCCGGCCGTACTGCGCAGTCAGGACCACCACAGCGCCTGGCTGAACACCGAAGCCCTCAGGCGCCTCGGTATCACTGCTGACACGCCCGATCCCGAAAGCGGTCGGATCCAGCGTGACGGGCACGGCAACCCTTCGGGCCTGCTCTTCGAGTCCGCGGTCGGCCTTGCGCTCGATCGCATGCCCCCTGAGACGGACGGCGAACTGGATGCGGCGCTGATCGCAGGTGCGAAGCACCTCGCCAGCCTGGGCATCACCACCGTGCACCACATGGCGGCGGAACCGGCCTCATGGTGGCGGGCCATCGCACGCGTCGCGTCTGACTGCAGCTATCCCATCCGCGTCTGGTCCTGTCTGGATCAGGAACATATCGAGGCCGCGGCCAGCATGGGTGTGGCCACCGGACAGGGTGGAAGCAGATTCATGGTCGGCGGCGCGAAGTTCTTCGCCGACGGAGCGCTTGGTTCGCTCACGGCCTGGATGAGCGAGCCGTACGAGGGCACAGACGACCGGGGCATCGCGATGCATGATCCGGCCGAGCTCGAGCAGCGGGTGAGGCTGGCTGCCGAGGCCGGCCTGGTTCCCGTGGCACACGCCATCGGCGACGAGGCCGTACGCGTCGTGCTCGACGCGTACGAGGCCACGCGAGACGCCTGGAGCCCCCGGGGCCTCAGGCCGCGCCTGGAACACGCCCAGCACATGCACGCTTCGGACCTCGCCCGACTCGCCAGGCTCGGCGTGATCGCTTCGGTCCAGCCGATTCACCTGACGTTCGATGGCCCAGCCGTGCCGCGCCTGCTCGGAGAAAGGGCTGACCGGGCCTACATGTTCCGGCGGATGGCCGACGCAGGCGCACACCTGGCCTTCGGATCGGACGCACCCGTCGCACCTGCCAGCGTGGTTCAGGGCCTGCTCGCTGCGACTTCCCGGGTGGACGCGAGCGGTGAGGTATTCGGTCCATCCGAGTTGCTCGGGATCGATGAGTCACTGGCCGCATACACGCGCGGTGCCGCCTACGCGATCGGCCGCGAAGCCAGGAGCGGCAAGCTGGAAGCCGGCTTCGACGCCGACCTGGTCGTGATGTCCGACGATCCACGCTCGACGCTGAACGGCCTCGACGTGCTGATGACCTTCAAGGCCGGCAATCCGACCTACACCGCGGATGCGCTGGATCAAACCAGGAGGAACTGATGCTTTACGCCCTGCTCGACCGGGCGCGCGCCGCCAGCCAGGGACTGGCTGAAGCTGACCGCGACGGAGCGCTGATCGCGATGGCCGAGTCGCTGCTTGACCAGGCCGCCGCGATCCTGTCCGCCAACGAAAAGGATGTCGCTGCCGAGCGAGAGCGCGGCACGTCCGCCGCACTGCTGGATCGCCTGAAGCTCGACATGGATCGCCTCCATGCGATCGCGGCGGCAGTTCGGCATGTCGCCGGCTTGGCCGACCCGGTCGGTCGTGTCCTTGACGGACGCCGGCTTGGCCCCGACCTCGAGATGAGACAGGTGACGGTTCCCTTCGGGGTGATCGCGATGGTATACGAGTCCCGCCCGAACGTTACGGTCGACGCTGCTGCTCTCGTGGTCAAGGCCGGAAGCGCGGCCGTCCTGCGGGGCTCGGCCAGCGCGCTGGCCAGCAACCGCGCGATCGTCCGCGCGCTGCGCGCGGGACTCGTCGCGGCAGGCGTGAACACGGACGCGGTCCAGCTGGTTGACTCGGCTGACCGGGAGCACGTCACCTCGCTCCTCGCCGCGCGTGGGAAAGTCGACCTGGTCATCCCCCGAGGCGGGGAGTCACTCATCCGGCATGTCGTCGAGAACGCGCGCGTTCCCGTAATCGAGACCGGTATCGGCAACTGCCACGTGTACGTGGATTCTGCGGCTGACCTGGATGCCGCGATTAAAATCGTGCACAACGCGAAGCTGCAGCGGCCCGGGGTCTGCAACGCCGCCGAGACGCTCCTGGTTCACGCGGACGTGGCGGGCGAGTTTCTGCCGCTCGTCGAACCGGGGCTGCGCTCCGCCGGGGTCGAGCTACGCGCCTGTGAGCGCGCTTCCCGGATGCTCAGCGGATCCGTGGCGGCGAGTGAACGCGACTGGCAGACCGAGTTCCTGGACCTGACGCTCGCCGTGAGGGTCGTGGATTCGGCTGACGAGGCGATTGCGCACATCGGCCGATACGGGAGCCAGCATTCCGAGGCGATCGTCACCCGCGATGCCGCGACTGCCAGGCGGTTCCAGCAGCGGGTGGATGCTGCTGTCGTGTACGTCAACGCTTCCACGCGCTTCACCGATGGCTTCGAGTTCGGCCTGGGGGCAGAGATCGGCATCTCGACCCAGAAACTGCACGCACGGGGCCCGATGGGGCTTGCCGCGATGGTGACTTCCAAGTACCTGGTTGAGGGCGAGGGAACCATCCGCTCCTAGCAGCCTGAAAGCCCCATTTCATCGCTTTTTCAGGGTATGATGCGTTCAAGGGACCAGGAGTTTCCACCGGGTGCACGGCGCCCGGCGACACCGGTCCCGGGCGGTTCATCGGCCGTCCAGCCCGCCTGGGCTGCTCATGAACCTGGAGGCAATGACTTGGACTCATATACCGCAGAGAACATCAAGGTCCTGAAGGGCCTGGAGGGAGTGCGCAAGCGCCCCGCCATGTACGTGCAGGGTGGCACCGGCATCGACGGTTTCCACCAGCTGCTTACCGAGATAATCGACAACGCGATCGACGAATGCCTGGCCGGTTACGCCGACACGGTCGAAGTGTACCTGAATGCCGATGGAAGCGCATCGGTGACGGACAACGGCCGTGGCATCCCCGTGGACATGATGGAGAAGGAAGGCCGCCCGGCGGTCGAGGTCATCTTCACTGAGCTGCACGCCGGCGGCAAGTTCGACTCGAACGCCTACAAGGTATCGGGCGGCCTGCACGGCGTCGGCTCGAGCGTGGTCAACGCACTCTCGACCTATCTCGAGGCCGAGATCACGCAGCGGGGCAAGGTTCACCGCATCCGCTTCGACCGCGGCGAGGTCACCTTCCCCGTGCAGGTGGTCGGGGAAGCCCCGAACGGCCAGAGCGGCTCGAAGATCAGCTTCCTGCCGGACCCCGACATCTTCGAGGGCGACCTCAGCTTCGACTACCAGCGCATCCGCAAGCGCCTCAAGGAACTCGCCTACCTGACAGGCGGCGTGAAGATCCACCTGGTCGACCTGCGACCCGAGGAGATCCGCCGCGAGACGTTCCAGGAGCGCGGCGGCGTCGGCGCGTTCGCAATGAACCTCGCGAAGGACGGCAAGGCGCTTTACGACGAGGCCATCCTGATGGCCGGCACCGCCAGCGTCGAAGTGCGCGGCCGCACCGAGGACGTCGAGGTCGAGGTCGGCCTGATCCACACCGCGGGTTACGGCAACACCATCCTTACTTACGCGAACATGATCACGAACCGGGACGGCGGCACTCACCTCACCGGCTTCAAGACCGCGTACACGCGCGTGCTCAACAACTACTCCAGGTCGAAGAACCTGGTGAAGAAGGGCGAGGCGGCTCCGACCGGCGACGACTTCCTCGAGGGCGTGGCCTGCGTGATCTCGGTCAAGCTGGGTGATCCGCAGTTCGAAAGCCAGGCCAAGGTCAAGCTCCTTAACCAGGAAGCCCAGAGCGCGGTGCAGAGCGTCGTCTACGAGAAGTTCGGCGAGTTCCTCGAGGAGAACCCCAGGATCGGCAAGACGATCATCGAGAAGGCCGCCAACGCCGCCCGGGCGCGCGAGGCTGCCCGCAAGGCACGCGACCTGGTCCGGAGGGCGAACCCGCTGGAGAACGACGAGTTGCCCGGCAAGCTGGCCGACTGCCAGTCCACCGATCCTTCCACCAGCGAGATCTACATCGTCGAGGGCGATTCCGCAGGCGGCAGCGCCAAACAGGGCCGCGAGCGCCGCTTCCAGGCGATCCTCCCGCTCAGGGGCAAGATCCTCAACGTCGAGAAGGCCAACGTCTCCAGGATCCTCAAGAACGCCGAGATCCGGGCGATGATCGCGGCGATCGGCGCGGGCATCGAGGGCACGGGTGACGACCAGCACTTCAGTCTCGAGGACGTCCGCTACCACCGCATCATCATCATGACGGACGCCGATCACGACGGCAGCCACATCCGCACGCTCCTGCTCACCTTCTTCTACCGCTACATGCGCCCCCTTATCGATGCCGGCTACATCTTCATCGCCCAGCCGCCCCTTTACGGAGTGCGCTTCGGACGCTCCAAGGAGCTGGAGTACGTCTACGACGAGGCCGATCTCCAGACGCTGTTGCGCGAGAACCGCGGCCGCAAGTACGAGATCCAGCGCTTCAAGGGCCTTGGCGAGATGAACCCCGAACAGCTGTGGGAGACCACCATGAACCCCGAGACCCGCGTCCTGAAGCGCGTCGCCATCGACGATGCGTTCGAGGCCAGCGAGGTGTTCGAAACGCTGATGGGCGCCGAGGTTCCGCCCAGGCGTGAGTTCATCAGGGACAACGCCCACCTGGCGTTGTTGCAGTACTGAGCTTGAGGCTGCTCAGTCTGGCGGGCGCTGGACCACGATCTGGATCGTATCGCTGGCCGAGAGGCCCGTGGCCGGATCGGTAGCGGTCAGCATCACCTCGTAAGTCTGGGTCACGTTGGCACCGAAGTAGGAGAGGAAGACCGTCCGGGTGACGCCGGTGCCGGCGACCTGCCAGTTCGGATTCTGCAGCCGCCTGTACGACCATTCAAGAGTATCCGGGCCAAGGAGTCCGCCAGTGCCGCTCGCGAGGCCCGCGAACTGGACCGTGGCTCCGTTCGGGTCCACCTGATCGGCGTCGTACCATGCGAACCAGTCTCCATCCGAGGGTCTGAGTATCCTGGCGACAGGGGGTTCGCCGGCCAGCACCGGGAAGCTCACCGTGTCTGAAGCGGAGCCGTAGCTTACGTGCAGCACCGTGGGACCGACCTGCCGGAAGATGGCGGTGGTGTCGGCCCCCGTGGCGATCAGTTGGCCGCTTGCATCGCCGAGGCGCCACTGGACCGGGTAGCCCGTGAATCCGCCTCCGGCCACGCTGGTGCTCGCCCGCAGCGGAACCTCCCGGTTGAACGGTTGGGCGCCTCCGTCAAGTGGCAACGTGATGGTGACGCTCGGCGCGCAGGCCGCGGGCGGGACGGTGGCGCCCAGATCCGCGATGTTCACGGCTATGGAGCGCGAGACCGCAAGGCCGTCGATCGTGGCGCTGGCGGTGATGTGGTGGGTGCCGTCACACAGCGTCTGATTCAGCGTGCCCCGATTGCCGGTGGTGCCCATGGAGATGACCGTGCCGACCGGAGGGCGGGTGCGGGTCCATGTGATGGTAGTCGAGCCGCTCGCGGCTGTCTCGGCACGGAAGGCGATCTGTCCCTCCTCCAGCGCGTCCCCGGGCGCCGGATGCGTGATGCTCAGCGACGGGAACGACAGGGTGAAGTCGCCCGGTTCGGTCATGCTCACGTTGCTGACAATCACATAGTAGGTCTCGGCGCTCAGGGCGGTTGCGACCCTGGTGGTGGCGTTCGCCTGGCCGTGGCAGGCAGTTGACCCGGGCTGTGAGTGGTAGATCGTACTTCGCAGGTTGGCCGAGTCCAGCGAGACGCGCATCGCGGCCCGGTACGCGTCGCCGGGTGAGGCAGGCAGGTTGACGCGGTACACCTGGGTGCTCAGCGGCTCGAGCGTGGCGGCCTGCTCAGCGGTCTGCTCGCTGAGGCTGTAGTTCACGGTGACAAGGGAAGCGCTGCCGGGCGAGTAGCTGCACGTCTGGCCGAAGGCGCTGTCCATGGTGACCTGCTTCTCGAACACATGGTTCTTCGTCCAGTCCCAGTACGCCTGGGAGAGACCGCCCTGCTGGCCCGGCTGGCCGAAGGCGTCCGGATACACGGAGCGCAGCGACGAATCGACCGCTGATGTGCGCTGTCCGGCCACCATGAACGGCCGCAGGAAGTCGCCGGAAGTGTGGCCGAACCTGTTGGCGAGGTACCACCAGAAGTCCTGGGCGTGATACTCGGAGTTGGGCGGATCACGCCAGTCACTCCCGGTCCAGCGCGAACGGAGGAGACTGTAGCTCATGTTGCGCGCCGGATACCCGGACTCGCGACCGATGGTTGCGAAGCCGCCCTGCAGGAGAACGGCCTGGCCCTCCAGGGACCATCTCGACTGCTGCCTCTCGGTGCTGTTGGCGTAACTCGGGTTGTAGCCGAACTGGGTGGCGTGCACGTACTCGTGACGCACGGTGGAGCGCCGGGACTCCGTCATTCCGGACGTGCCGATTGCGATCCAGACCCTGCCGGTACCGGAGTTGTACATGCCACCCGCGTTGCTGGTGCTTGATGGGCGAAGCTCGATCCTGTACGGTCCGGGAACAACCGTGACCTGGAACTGCAGGGGCGGTGTGTAAGTGATCGTGTAGCTCGAGGCGCCTCTTTCCAGCCGCGGGGAGGACGTGAAGCCGAGAGCCGTGAGGTCAGAGTATGCGTCCTCCAGCATGGCAGCGGCGGTAGCTGTGGACGCGTTGCTGCACGTCTCCACGGCATCATCGAAGCCGGTGCCGCAGCGCCCCTGGAATGTGACGCCGGTTGCCTGAATCGCACCGGCGCCCTCCGCCACCTCCAGCGTCTCGAACGAATCGCCGCGAACGATCATGGCGGTCCAGCCATCCGGAGGGAAGGAGAAGACCGTCGACAGGAGGGTGCGGCTCTCGGAGTGAAGGGTTCCCTCGAGGAAGACCCACTCCGCCACGGGTTCGGCGTCGGCATCTTCCGGTGGGAAGATCAGTGCATCCTGCTCGAGCACCGCGATCGCCAGGTTGTCGGTCGGTTCTCCATCCGGTACGACCAGGCCGATCACGAACGGCGCGTCAGGGTCGGAGGCGGCGCCGCCCGGTGCGCTGAAGGTGAAGGCGTCGGTCATGGCCTCGATGCCGGCTGGCAAGGGGGTATCGACCGTCGGGGCAGGAACCGGTTCGATCAGCAGCTCGACCGGCCCGTCGATCGAGTCCACCTGTGCCGCCACGACCGCGCCGTCTGGATGGGATACTGAACCCCCCGGTTCCAGCACCACGACGCCGGCTGCGGCTTCCGCGGTGACGGTGAGAGTGTCGGTCGCACTGACCTCACCGTTGCTGACCACGAGCGACACCACGTAGGTGCCGACCAGGTCGGTACTCAGGCTGGCGACTGCCCGGTCGGCGTTGTCGATGGAGGCGAGGCTTCCTTCCGGGCGCTGGCTGAGGGACCAGGCATAGGTGAGCGCTCGCCCGCGCGGATCGGACGAGGCGCCGGCGTCCAGTGGCACGATTTCGCCTGCCACCGCGGTCCGATCGGAGCCGGCAACCGCGATCGGCAGACTCTGGCCGGATGGAGAGCAGGCAGCCAGCAGCAACAGTGCCGCAAGCAGGAATCCCGCCAGGCGTAACGGTGAAGTCCTGTACATTTGTAGCTCCAATCTGCAGCCGTGGCTCACATGCTTGCGAGCGGCCCGGCGCGTCGTGCCGAAGCGCAATCACCAGGTTGCGAGCCGTTACCCGCACTTGCCTGAGTCTGCGTCCTGCGCAGATGGTAGTACCGGGGACGTCAAAGCACCGTCAAAGCAGGTCGGTCCGGTTCAAAAGGTGAGGCGTGAGACGCCGCATACCCGTGCAGCTCAGCCCTGGTGCTACAATCTACCGGGCCGCATCTGTCGGCTCACGGACGAGGTGCGTCGTACCCGGCAAGCGAAGACGGCGCGAAGGAGGAAATCATGGCATGGTTTGTTCTTATCGCGTCCGGGATGTTCGAAGCAGTCTGGGCAACGGCCCTTGGCATGTCCGACGGCCTCAGGAAATCCGGACCAACTGCGGTGTTCTTCGTTGCCCTCGCCATCAGCATGGGTGGGCTGGCGTATGCCCTGAAGACCCTGCCGACCGGAACGGGCTACGCGATCTGGGTCGGGGTGGGGGCCAGCCTGGCGGTCATCTACGCGATGGCCATCGGCGCCGAACCGGTCACGCCGGTGAAAGTGGCGCTCATCCTTGGGCTCATCGGGTGCATCGTCGGGCTCAGACTGGTGAGCTGAACTCGAACCGGGGGCTGATCAGGGGCCCGGTGCTGCTGCCGGCAGCAGCACCGGCGTCGTGTTGTCGAAGCCGACCGTGCTGACCAGCGGGTGCTCCTGGAAGGAGCCCAGTTCCACTGCGACTATCTGATCGAACGCGCCGGCCAGTACGGTGAGCAGCAGGGTCTGTCCGTCAACGAAGTCGATGCTGGTGATGTGCGCGTGATGGTCCCAGGCGGTCACGGGCTCGAAGTCCCCATCCACCACCGTGACGTGCGTCCCGTCAAAGTCCGGTTCGTACCTGAGCCAGGCGTGCCTGGTCCCCTCCGGGTCAGAGGCGAAGTACGGGTAATAGCCCGGGGTGTGATCGGCGAGGACGCGCTCGGATCCGGTCATGAAGTCATACAGGACAAGCTGGTCCTGGCCGCCGATGACGAAGTTCGTCCCGAGCCAGCCGAGCCCTTCGCCGACGCTGATCACGTGGTGCACGTCCGCTGACATGTCGTAGACCATCGCGTAGCCATCGATGTTGGTGGCGAGCAGCTGGGAGTCACGCTGGAGGCCGACGCCGAATCCGGGGCTGATCACACGCACATCCGGATCACCCGGTTCAACCCGGCCGATCCTGCCCGAACCGTACGCATCCAGCAGCTGTACCAGCAGCCAGTCCTCCTGCTCGGACCACTCGATGTCGAACCCTCCAGCGGGTCGCCAGACGCTGGTGGTGTCAGGCAGCTCCCACTCCTGCAGGATCTCCAGCGTCTCCAGGTCCATGATCCTCAGGTGCCAGACCCCATCGAGCATGACGTCCACCGCCTCCCAGTCCGTCACCAGCTGGTTGACGACGTAGGCGAGGTAACGGCCGGAAGGTGAGGGCCGCGGGTCCCACTCGCTGACTTCCGGCGTGAAGGTCAGCCTGATCTGTGAGCCGTCGCGGTACAGGAACAGCTCGTTCTGGGAAAGAAGCTGCCCGTCCGCCGCGAACGAGGGCAGGGCGGGCATGCGGCCGGTTACGAAGATGAACTCCTGGGCCGCAGCGGGCGGGCCGAGCAGCACCGCAATGCCGAACACGAGCCGTAAGACAGAGGTGACCATCCGAAGCACACTCCTCAAGTTACCGAACCGTTACCTGTCCCAATATGTACGGTCAACGCCTCGGCAGTCAAGCCGCCGCGGCCGGGGTTGCAGCAGCGCGGACGGTGTCGCCCCGGGTTTCGCGCGCTGCCCGGCCCGGATGACTCACGGCAGCATCAAGGCAGAAACATTGTCGAAACCGAGACTGCTGACAAGCTGGTGCTCAAGATGGGTGCTGATCCGCACCGCGCTGATGATGAAATTGCCGCCGGCCATGGCGGTGAGCAGCAGCGTGTCCTCGTCCATGAACTCGATGCGGGAGACGTGATCGGGATACACCCAGGCAGTGACCACCCCGAACCCGGCATCCACGACCGTTATGAGCGTGCCCCCCTCGCCCGCGTCGTACCTGAGCCACGCGTGCCGGCTTCCGTCGGAGGTCGAGACGAAGTACATGTAGTAACCGCTGAAATCCGACAGGACGGTCTCCGTCGCGGCTATCGGATCGAACAGGCTGAGGCGGTCCTCGCCACCGATCACCATGTCCGTGCCGACCCAGCCGATCCCCTCGCCGGCCACCAGGGGATACGGCTGCAGCGTGACGGGCTCGATGTAGGTCGCGAAGGCGTCCGCAGTGGTGGCGATGCCACCCTGCCGGGAAAGCGCGACTCCGAATCCCCGGCCGATCACACCCACGTCCGGGTTCCCGACCTCGACCATGCCGATCCGGCCGGAATCCTGGCCGCCCGGCAGCTGCACGAAGAGCGTGCTCTCGTCCTCTGTCCAGGCGATGTCGAAGCCGCCGGCGTAGCGGGACGTACCGGTGCTGTCCGGCAGCTGCCAATCCTCGAGCACCAGCAGCGTTTCGAGGTCGAGGATGCGCAGGTGCCAGTTCCAGTCGAGCTGGATGTCTTCGGCCGCCCAGTCAGTGACCTTGTCGTTGACGACGTAAGCCAGGAAGCGGCCGGAGGGGGAGGGCTGCGGATCCCATTCATCCTCTTCCGGCGTGAAGGTCAGTCTGATCTGTGAGCCGTCCCGGTACAGGAAGAGCTCGTTCTGGTGAAGCGCCTGTCCGGACGGCCCGACCTCGGGCTCGGCCTTCAGCCGGTTGCTGACGAACACGAACTCCTGTGCCACGCCAAACGCGCCAGACATGAGTGCCAGGCTGATCACCAATCGCAAGTACACGTTCACCATCTGGACAACACCCCCGTCAGAACGCTCACCCTAAGATGTCCCGGTCGTTGTGCCCGGCTCAGCGCGCCCGCCTCACGCCCGCCCTGCACTCCCGAACACGTGCAGCCGGGCCCTGACGATCTCGCGGATCTCATCACGCGCAGCCCCCAGGTACTTGCGTGGATCGAACTCACCGGGCTTGTCCCGGAACATCTCGCGGATCGCGGTGGTGAAGCCCAGGCGGAGGTCGGTGTCCGTGTTGATCTTGGCGATGCCTTGCGTGACCGCCTTCCGGATGTCTTCCTCGTGGATGCCTACTGCGTCGGCCATGCTGCCACCCGCCGCGTTCAGGCGTTCGACGATGCTGCCCGGTACTCCGCTCGCACCGTGCAGTACCAGCGGGCCGGGTACCACGGCGGCGATGCGTTCGAGCCTGGCGTGGTCGATGAAGGGACGGCCCTTGCCCTTGAAGGCGCCGTGGGATGTGCCGATGGCAACGGCCAGGTAGTCTGCACCCGTCGCCTCCATGAAGCGCTGGGCCTCGTCCTCGTTGGTGAGCGCGGCGTCCTCCACGGACACGTCGATGTGGTCCTCGATTCCGCTGAGCCTGCCGATCTCGGCCTCGACGGTGATGCCCATCGCGTGAGCGGCCTCGACGACGCGGCGGGTCTCCTTGATGTTGGTTTCCTCGTCCTCGCCTGACTTGTCGATCATCACAGAGGTGAGGCCCCAGCGCAGCGCCTGCAGGCAGGACTCGTACGAGGAACCGTGGTCGAGGTGCACGGCGACCGGTACGCTCACGCCTGCCGACATCGACAGCGCGAGGTCGACAAGTTCCTTGCCGCCGTACTTGATGCTCCCCTCGGACAGGGAGACGAGCACGGGGCTGCGTTCCTGTTCTGCGGCCTCGAGGATCGCCTGAGTGGTTTCCAGGTTGCTGGTGTTGAAGGCACCGACGCCGTAGCCTCCGGCGTGTGCAGCTGCTAGGACTTCCAGGCCTGTATGCAGTGACATGCGCCGATTATAGCGCGGGCTTCAGGCTGCCTCGGCGGGCATGTCGAGCAGGGCTTCGACGAAGGCAGCCGCGTCGTACGGCTGGAGGTCGCTGGATTTCTCTCCAACCCCGATGAACTTGATGGGCAGGCCGAGCTCGCGGGCGATCGGCAGCAGGATGCCGCCCTTGGCGGTGCCGTCGAGCTTGGTGACGACCACCCCTGTCACGCCGACCGCCTCATGGAACTTGCGCGCCTGCTCCAGGCCGTTCTGGCCAGTAACGGCGTCCAGGACCAGCCAGACCTCGGCCGGCTCACCCTCGTCGGCCTTGCCGATGACGCGCTTGACCTTCTTGAGCTCCTCCATCAGGTTGTGGCGCGTGTGCAGGCGGCCGGCCGTGTCGACGAAGAGCAGGTCGATCCCGCGTGCCTTGCGCGAGCCGGCAGCGTCGAAGGCGACCGAGCCGGGGTCGCCACCCTCGGGGCCCGTGATGGTGGGTATGCCCAGGCGTTCTCCCCACACCTGCAGCTGCTCGGTCGCGGCTGCGCGAAAGGTATCACCGGCTGCGAACATGACCGTCTTGCCGTAGCCCTGGTAGTACTCGCCGAGTTTCGCGATGGTCGTTGTCTTGCCGGCGCCGTTGACACCGACGACCATCACTACCTTCCCCTTGACTTCCACCTGTCTGCGCGTCACGTCGAGCGTGAAGCCGACGCGCCTCAGCGTCTGCCTCGTCTTGTCCGGCTCGAGCTGATCAAGCAGCGCCTTCTGCAGGGCCTCCCGGAAGGTTGTGCCCCGCTCGCGCTCTGCACGCGCGTGCTTCACGACTTCGGCTGCGATGCGCGCGCCGACGTCAGCGCCGATCAGCGCGAACTCGAGGTCCTCCCAGTCCATCTCCCAGGCGCTCGCGCCAGCGGGGGCGCCCGTCAGTATGCTTCTGGTGCGGCTGAGACCCTGCTTCAGTCGATCGAGCCATGCCATTACTGCTGCTGCCCGCCCTGCTTCGCCTGGGCCTCCTGCGCGCGTCGCTCCTCGAGCTCACGCTGCGGGTTGTCGTCAGGCAGCGCAGCCGTGATGCTCTGCAGGGCCCGTCCGATCCGGTCCAGCACCCGACGCTTGCCGATGATGGTCGCGATCTCGGTCACCCCGGGTGCACTTGCGGCTCCGGTCAGCGCGGAGCGCATCGGCTGCATGACCTTGCCTATGTTCACGCCCTGCCGCTGGACGTATCCGTGCAGGAGTTCGTCCATGCTGTCGTAATCGAAGAAGTCAAGCATCGAGATCTCGCGCTCGAGGTCCTCGAGGTGGGACTGGCCTGCCTCGACCTTCCGGAGCGCCTCCTCGCTGTACTCGAAGTCGTCATCGAAGAAGTACGCTGCGCCCTCTTCGAAGTCAAGGAGCGTCTCGCAGCGCGGGCGCAGCAGGTCGACGACGTCGAGCAGGTAGTCCTCGTCCGGCCAATCCCATCCCTTCGCCCTGAACAGCGGGGCCACGCGCCCCGCCAGGTCCTCCAGGTCGATCAGTTCCTTGATGTAGCGCGCGTTGAAGTAACGCAGCTTGCGCAGGTCGAAGACCGGTCCCCCCAGCGAGATCCGGTGGTAATCGAAGTTCTCGGTCATTTCCTTCAGGCTGAAGAACTCCCGGCCGTCCGGCATGCTCCAGCCCATGTTCGCAAGGAAGTTGAGCAGCGCCTCCGGCACGATGCCCTGTGCGCGGTATGAGTCCACGCTGGTGTCCAGTTTGCGTTTGCTGATCTTGGACTTGTTCTTGTCGGGGTTGCGCAGCAGCGGCATGTGGATGAACAGGGGAAGCGGGTAGCCGAGCGCCTGGTGGAGCAACACGTGAATCGGCGTGCTGGTGATCCATTCCTCGGCACGCATCACGTGGGTGACGCCCATGGCGTGGTCGTCCACGACGACCGCGAGGTGGTAGGTGGGGTAGCCGTCGCTCTTGAGGATCACGGGGTCGCGGATCTGCGAGTTCTCGATCGTGATGTCTCCACGGAGCTCGTCCTTGAAGCTCGTGGCGCCCTCATCAGGGGTGGCGAGCCGCACGACGAACGGTTCTCCGGCGGCGGCCCGACGGTCGCTCTCTTCGCGTGGCATGCCGCGTGCGCGACCGTCGTAACCCGGATCCTTGCCAAGCCGGCGCTGCTCCTCGCGCATCGCGGTGAGTTCCGCTGCCGTCTCGAACGCCCGGTATGCCTTGCCCTCGGCCAGGAGCCTGTCGACCGCTTCCCGGTACAGGTGCAGGCGCTCGCTTTGCCGGTACGGCCCGTGCGGCCCGCCCGAGGCCGGACCCTGGTCGGGGGTCAGGCCGAGCCAGTCGAATACCTCCAGGATGCGCGCCTCGGACTCGGGATTGTAACGCTCCCTGTCCGTGTCCTCGATCCGCAGGATGAAGCTGCCGCCGCTGCGGCGGGCAAGCACGAAGTTGAACAGGCCGATGTAGGCCGTACCGACGTGCGGGTCCCCGGTTGGTGACGGAGCTATTCGGGTCACAGGTGGCATTCGGATTCCTTTCCTGAGCATCAAAGGCAACTGCTGCTGTCCGGTTTGCCCGACCGGTTGCTTATGCTGTCAGGTGGGCAATATTGGCTACTAAGCCTAACGCACCAGCACTGACGCGACCGTGACCGCGGCGACTGCCCACAGGTACGGTGAAAACACGCGGAACCGGCCGCGCCTGAGCACCACGAAAAGCCACACCAGCGCCGCATAACCGACGATGAACGACGCGACCGTCAAGATGAGCACCGGCATGAACTCTAGTCCCGCACTGCGGACCTCGGACACGCCGAGCGCTGCGACGCCGAGCGAGACCACCAGATACATCAGGAAGGAGATCCTTGCTGCCAGTTCGCTGTCGATGCCGCGCCACAGCAGCGTCGTGATCGTGGTTCCGGAGCGCGAAAGGCCCGGGATCACGGCGATCCCCTGTGCGATGCCGACCACTATGGCATCTGCGAAGCGCACGTCCCTGATGCGCGTGCGGGGCTGTTTGCCCCTGGGGGCGAACCAGAGCAGGAAGCCTGTCAGGGCGAGCATCGCGGCCACGGGCAGGGGAGCGGCCAGCGCCTCGAACGAGTCGCGGAAGAGCAGGCCGAGTATCCCGGTCGGGATGCAGCCCACCAGAACGAGCAGCGCAAGCCGCCAGCCCTCACTCTTGCGGGCCTCGGGGCTGAACAGTCCGGAAACGAACCCGCGCAGTGCGAGGGAGACATCGTTGCGCAGAGCCAGCAGCACCGCAAGCAGCGTGCCGGTGTTGGTGGCGATTCCGATCGCGAGGGCCATGTCGCCCTCCCCCTGGTTGAAGCCGACGAACCAGCTGGCGAGTGCCAGGTGTCCGGAGCTTGAAACCGGCAGGAACTCGGTGAGTCCCTGTACGATGCCGAGGACGAGGGCCCCTAGGTTGGTCAGCAAGCAGATCAAACCTTCCTGAAAGCGGGGAGCCGGAGCATACTGCTGCTCCGACTCCCAGTGTCAAGGTGCCCGGGTGACGGGCTGCGTTGCCTGGATCAGCGCTTGCTGAACTGCGGGGCGCGGCGGGCCTTCTTCAGGCCGTACTTCTTGCGTTCCACGATGCGGGCGTCGCGCGTCAGGTAGCCGCCGTCCTTGAGGGCGGGACGGAAGTTCGGGTCCACCTTCAGGAGGGCGCGGGCAACGCCGAGTTTGATCGCGTCGGCCTGGCCGCTGGGCCCGCCACCGGCGACGGTGATGAGCGCGTCATAGCGCCCTGCGGTGTTGGTGATCTTAAGGGGTTCCAGCGCCTGTACGCCCGCGAAGATGCCGCGGAAGTACTCCTGGAATTCCTTGCCGTTTACCATGATGCGGCCATTGCCGGGGCGCAGGAAGACCCGGGCGATAGCGGCCTTGCGGCGACCGGTACCGTAGTACTGCTCCATCAGCCGAGCTCCACTTCTTTGGGCTGCTGCGCCGCATGAGGATGCGCAGCACCGTTGTAAACCTTGAGACGGGTCATTATCTTGCGGCCCAGAGTGTTCTTGGGCAGCATGCCCTTTACAGCGTGTTCGATGACGCGCTCGGGATGGGTATCCAGCATGCGCCTGGCTGTGATCCGCTTCAGGCCGCTCTGGTAACCGCTGTAGCGCGTGTATACCTTCTGGTCAAGCTTGCGGCCGGTGAACTCAACCTTGTCGGCATTGACCACGACGACGAAGTCACCACCAGGCATGTTCGGTGTGAAATCGACCTTGTGCTTTCCGCGCAGCAGCTGGGCAATCTGCGTGGCGAGGCGGCCCACAGTCTGACCCTCTGCGTCCACGAGCAGCCAGTCGTGCGTTGATTCCTTTGGAAAGTACGTCTTCACTTGCTCCACGTCCTTAACTATCGGGGTTTGGTTCTGTCGGTCAGATCGGGGCCGACTGGTGTCCAAAGACCAAAGGGGATTCTAGCACACAACTGGGGGGCGTGTAAACCTCGGCTACAGCCGGGTTCCGGACGGGGCGGGCGGGATCGGCACGGTACAATCAGCCGCATGACGGTTCTCTGGCTGGACGCAGGCGGGTCGCCCGGATGAGGGCTGCAGGCGTGACATTCCGCATACTGCTCGTGGTCGTGGTCATGCTGCTGCTCCTGATCGCCGGTGGCTGGCTGGCTGTGCGCACTTCGCTTCCTCAAGTCAGCGGCGAGCTCGTGCTCGGAGGCCTGAACGGGCAGGTAACGGTGACGCGCGACGACGGCGGCGTGCCGCACATCCGTGCCGAATCCCTTGCCGATGCATATTTCGCCCTCGGCTTCGTGCACGCGCAGGACCGTCTGTGGCAGATGGAGTTCCAGCGGCGCGTTGCCGCAGGCACGCTCGCCGAGGTGGTCGGCGAGCCGGCCGTGGATACTGACCGCTTCGTGCGCACGCTCGGTGTGTACCGTGCGGCCGAGCGGGCCATCGCCCATCTCGATCCCGCGACGCTCTCTGCTCTGCGCAGTTACACGGGTGGCATCAACGCGTTCCTGACCACCCGCCGTGGGCTCCTTCCCCCGGAGTTCCTGCTGCTCGGGCATGAGCCTGCGCCGTGGAGTCCTGCCGATGTCATCGGCTGGGCGAAGATGATGGCCTGGGACCTGGCCGGCAACTGGAACGATGAACTATACCGGGCGCGGGTCGCCAGCGTCCTTGGCCCGGAACAGGCCGCGGCACTTTGGCCCGAGTATGCAGGCGGCGTACCCGTCACGATTCAGGGATCCTGGCTCGAACTGTCGGCGGGTGACCCGCCTGCAGACAGTGGTGCGCCCGGGACCGGACCGCCGGAGGAGCAACCGCAGGACGAGGACGAACAGCCCGTGACGCCGGACCCGGACGCGCAGATCGCCCTGCAGGCGTTCGACATCGGAGCGCTCCTCGCTGCCATGCCGGAGCCGTTGCCGGAAGGCTCGGGCTCCAACGCCTGGGTGCTCTCGGGCGAGCACACCGCCAGCGGCCTGCCGCTGCTTGCGAACGACCCCCATCTGGGGCTGCAGGCCCCCTCACTCTTCTACCTGGTTCATGTCGAGGCGCCCGGCCTCAACGTGATCGGCGGCTCCCTGCCCGGCACGCCTGCGGTACTGCTGGGCCGAAACTCCGAGATCGCCTGGGGCCTGACCAACACCGGTTCGGACGTCCAGGACATCTTCATCGAGCGCACACTTCCGGGCGTGGCCGAGGGCGAGCCGGGCATGTACCTCACCGAGAACGGCTTCGTCGACTTTCAGGTGCGCACCGAGGTGCTGCGCGTCAAAGGTTCACCGGACATCACGTTCACGGTCCGTGAGACGCGCAACGGCCCGGTCATCTCAGACCTGGTCACTACCGGTGGGGTGCTGCCGGACGCCCTCGCGACCGACGGCAACACTTACGTCCTGACCCTGCGCTGGACCGCGCTTGACGACGATGACCGCACGGTCCAGGCGATCCTGAACCTGAACCGTGCCGGCAGCTGGGATGAGGCGGTCACGGCACTGGAGGACTTCCACAACCCTCAGCAGAACATCATGTACGCCGATGTGGAGGGCAACATCGGTTTCATCGCTCCGGGCCGCGTCCCGATCCGACCGGTGGGAGACGGCATGAGCCCGGTGCCGGGCTGGACCGGGGAGCACACCTGGAGCGGTTACGTGCCGTTTGCCGAGGTTCCGATGGTGCTGAACCCCGAAAGCGGCATCCTGGTCAATGCCAACCAGCGGATCACGCCTGATGACTACCCGCACCACCTGAGCAGCACCTGGTCGGTGCCCTACCGGGCAGACAGGATCCATGAGCTCCTCGGGCGCGCTGCGCGCCACACTGTGCTGAGCAGCATCGCCGTCCAGGGAGACCTGACCTCGCGGATGGCGAGGGAGTTCGTCCCGCTCCTGCTGGACCTGGAGGCTGCACCCGGACTCGAAGCCCGCGTGCAGGCCGGCTTCCTGACCTGGGACGGCGAGTCATCCCCGGACCGGGCCGAGCCGCTGGTACTCGCCGCATGGCAGCGCGAGCTGCAGCGGCGCCTGCTGCAGGACACCCTCGGCCAGCTCTTCGGCGGTTTCGCCGGCCAGCGTCCCACCTTCCTGCTGGACGCACTTGCCGGCGGTGGCGACTGGTGCGTCCTGGCCTCGCCCGGAAGCAGCGATCCGTGCCGCGAGGCAGCACAGGCGGCATACTCGGCCGCTGTCGAATGGCTCAGTGACGAGTTCGGTCCGGATGAATCCGGCTGGCGCTGGGGAGATGCTCACCGCTCCACGCAGCTGCACGGCGTGCTCGGACGTACTGCGCTTGGTCCGCTCGTGAACCTGCATACGCCGACCGGTGGCGATGCATTCACGGTCAACGTTGCTTCGTTCAGGCCGTTCAGCGAGCCCGAACCGTTCGGCCAGCATCACGGTGCGGCCTACAGGGCCGTGATGGACCTGAGCGACCCCGACGGCGGCTTCTTCGTGCACTCCACCGGCCAGTCCGGCAATCCCGTGTCACCCGCCTACCGCGACCTGCAGTCGGCCTGGCGCGACAACAGGCCACTTCCCATGCGCCTGAGCCAGCCCGAGTCAGCCGTTTCCGTGCTGCGGCTGCAGCCGGCACGCTGAACTGTGACGCACATGGGGGATCCACGCCTTCTGCTCGACCAGTGGGGACCGGACTACGACGGTACCTACAACGTTGCGGATCCCGAGGGAACAGCCGACAGCAGCCGAGAGCTCGAAGCCGGCGTCGAGCTGCCCGAAGCTGACTGGCGGCCGGTGCAGCCGGGGCCGGTCGATCACATGCCGGTCACCTGGTTCCTGGACGGCAGCCGGCGCATGGAGGCGCGCGCCTACCTCGAGAGCGACAGTGGCCAGCTGAACATCGGCGGCCTGGGCAGCACGGCGGTCGGTGCGGTGCTGGTGCGGCCGGGACAGAGGGCGGTCTTCGAAGACACCGTTCAGGTGCGCCGCTGGTGCCTTCTGGGCGGGGGAGCCCAGTACACATCGATCGAACTGCCGGCCCTGCCCGGCTGGCCCGGCGCGCTGCGTTACGAGCCGCATGGCGTGCCCGATGCGGGACCGGAAGCCCTCATGCAGGGCCTCCAGACACTCATGCGTGACCAGGAGCGGCTGCTTGCGGCCCGGATCGCGGCGGCCGATCCGGATGCGTTGATTGTGCTCGACGGTCCGTTGCCCGGGCGTGGCGCGTCCCCCCACATGCTCGGTTACCTCAAGACCACTTCGGTGATGCGGCTCGATGCCGAAGCCATGAGGGTGGTGCGCAGCCTGAAGGCGGGCGAGCGCAGTCCCATCTACCGGGTCGGCGCGAGCGGCGATCCGACCGCCTTCTTCGAATGGTGGCTGCGGCTGCGGGACCCGCTGCAGTGGCAGTTCAGTCTGGCGGGCACGGTCCGGCTCCAGCTCAGCGCCGCACCTGACGCGGCCAGGCGCCTGAATCAAGCGAAGCTGCTGGCCGACTGGTCGTGCCGGCACCTTCCCGGTTTCGCCACGCTGCAGCACCAGGACCCGCGCGCGCCACAGCAGCTGCTGCCGACGCGGGCACTGGAGGCTGAGCTCAGGCGCAGGATGGGCTCGGTTGAGCTGCTGCGCCGCAGGCTCCTGACGGGGCACTTCGCCACGGTGCGGGCATGAGCGGGCGCAAGGTCGGAGTGGTCCTCGGCACCGAAGACTCGGCTCCGCTCGAGTACTGGTTCGCCGTTGCACCGGGCAGCAAGGTTCAGCTGGATGACATCGTCACCGTCGCCGTTCCCGATCCCGAGCAGCCGGATTCGAGCATCGTCTTCTATGGCGTGGTCGATCACGTCAGGCGCAGGCTTGAGGGCGTTCAGTTCGACGGGGACACGGAGCTGGTAAGCCAGGGACTTCTGCCGGCCCACGACTCCTACGCCGCCCGCGTGCGCACCACCCGGGTCGAGCCTGAGGAGTTCATCCCGCCGGGACCGGGCGACCCGGTGGCCATGGCCAGCGGCGAGCTGCTTGACCGTGCACTGTTCCACGACAGCATGCAGTACCGGCTGCCTGCGGGCGTTCTGCGCAGCGGCAACCCCAGCTACATCAACCTGGAGTTCCTCGACGGCCGCAAGGGCGGCCACGTCAACATCAGCGGGATCTCGGGCGTGGCGACGAAGACCAGCTACGCGCTGTTCCTGCTTTACAGCCTCTTCAACGCCCGCGGCGAATCCGGCGGTCCGTTGCTGCAGGACTCGGTGGCCGCGAAGGCCGTGGTGTTCAACGTCAAGGGGCGCGACCTGTTCTGGCTGGATCGTCCCAACAACCGCTACGCGGAAGAGGAGGGCAAGTGGCAGCAGAAGACCGGTTCGGCCCGCACCCGCCACGAGGCCCTCGGCCTGCCCACCGGGGCCTTCGCGAGCGTCCAGGTGCGTGCGCCGGCGGTCGACCCGCGCGGACAGCGGGGCGCAGACGTGCTGCCTGAGCCCGGAGGCGGCGCCGATGTCGCCCCGTACTGCTGGTCACTGCTGGACTTCGCGCGCGACAGGCTCCTGCCGTTCGCACTGGTGGAACGCGACGCGATGACCAACCTCGGCTTCCTTGTCGACCACATAGTCGAGCGCCTGCACGTCGCATCCCGGGGACAGAAGGGGCCCGGTTTGCTGCTGGACGACTGGACGCAGGAAGCAGCCCCGGCCAGGATGGACGCCATCGATCCGGATGATGACTTCGACGCGGACAGGCTTGCCCGATCCGGGTCGGGGCAGCGCCTGGCCGAGACGGTTCATGACCTAGTTGACTTCCTTCAGTTCCGGCTGCTGGAGGACAACGGAGGCGAGGGCGATCCCGCCTGGGTGCCTGGGCGCCAGGCGCGGGGAACGCGCGAGGCACTCATCAGGCGGCTGCGCGGCGCCGCGAAGCACCTGGACCGCCTGGTGCGCGGAGACGCGAGCGCGCGGCAGCTGAAGCGGGCACGGCCGGACATCCTGGATTCGGACAGGCAGGTTCACGTGATCGACATCCACAGCCTTCCTGCGCTCGCACAGATGTTCACCGTAGGCGTCCTGCTCAGGCAGGTGTTCGACCGCAAGGAGGCCGGAGAGGCGGGCAAGGTGTTCGTCGTGCTCGACGAGCTGAACAAGTACGCTCCTTCCGAGGGCGAGAGTCCGATCAAGGACCTGATGCTCGATATCGCGGAGCGGGGTCGCAGCCTCGGCGTGATCCTCATCGGTGCGCAGCAGACCGCCTCGGAGGTCGAACGCAGGGTGGTCGGCAACGCGGCCATCCGCGTGACCGGCCGGCTCGACACGGCTGAGGCCGAACGGGGCGAGTACCGCTACATGCCGGCGAGTTCCAGGGCAAGGACGAGCATCCTCACGCCGGGCACCATGTTCGTGTACCAGCCCGACGTGCCCGTTCCGCTGCTGGTGTCGTTCCCCTTCCCGTCCTGGGCCACGCGCGAATCGGAGGCGCGCGCCCCTGTGAGCGACGACGACTTCATGAAGGACATCAACTGATCCGTGGCCTTCAGGTTCCTGCACACCGCCGACTGGCATGCCGGTCGCCAGCTCATGGGACGCGACCGGAACCCGGAGATCGTCGCCGCTCTTGCCGAGGTGGCAGAAGCTGCGCGCCAGTACAGCGTTGACCTGGTCCTGGTGGCGGGCGACGTGTTCGACAAGCCCAACCCGTCTGCGGAGGCGGAACGCGCGGTCTACGGCTTCTTCGATGAGCTGAACGAGAGTGGCATCAGGAGCGTTGTGATCGCGGGGAACCACGACTCTCCGGGCCGGCTCGACGCCGCCTCGGGCCTTCTGCGCCTGGCCGGTGCTCACGTTGTCGGCGAGCCCCGGCCCGGCGGAGCCGGTGGCACGGTGAGCTACAACTTCGGTGGCACGGGCGTACGGGTCGCTGCGCTGCCGTTCGTATCGGAACGGCGCATCATACGCCTGGACGAGCGGCAGGACCAGGACGATGCGCAGCAGAAGCCCCTGTACCGCGAACGGATGGCCAGGTTCATCAGCAACCTGACAGCAGGCTTCGATCCCGAAGCTGTCAACCTGCTGATGCTGCACGGCACCATGGAGAACGCCCGCCTCTCGCGTTCCGAATACACGTTCCACAGCACCACCTCGTACACGCTGGGTCCCGAGATCATCCCGGCCGATGCCTCCTACCTTGCGATGGGTCACATCCACAACTCCCAGGCGATCTCCGGGCTGCCCGAGTTCCGGGGCCGCTACTCCGGCAGCCTGATCCAACTGGACTTCGGAGAGGAGGGCGACTCGAAGCACGTCTACGTATACGAGGCCGCAGCCGGCCGCCCCGTCGAACTGGTCGCGGAAGTGCCGATCCGCGCCGGCGTCCGGCTGCGGCGCGTCGCCCTCACCCCGGCTGAACTGGAGAGCCGCACGTTCGAGCTTGCCGACTTTGGTGGCTGGCTCAAGATCGTCCTCAGGCTCGACGAGCCCCGCCCCGGCCTCAAGGATGCCGTGCTGCGCACGCTGCCTAACGTCATCAGCGTCGAAACGGTGCTCGAGGGCGGCGGGTCAGAGGAGGCCGATCCGCCGGCTGCGGGTACGCTCGACCTGCCCGCGGAGTACGCCCGCTACTGGCTGGAGCAGAAGGGCCAGGAGCAGCCGGAGAGCAACCGGCGCGCCTTCGAAGAGCTGCTCGGCGTGACGTTCGGAGACGATCCGGAGTGAAACCGCTCAAGCTCATGCTGGAGGGCTTCGGAAGCTACCTGGAGCGCCATGAGCTCAGCTTCGACGGTCTGACGCTGTTCGCGATCTCGGGCCCGACCGGCGCGGGCAAGAGCCTGTTGCTGGACGCGATCACGTATGCGCTGTACGGGCAGACAGAGCGCCTCGGTGGCCGGAACCTGGACACGCTCATCAGTCCCGGCGCCGACCGGCTCGTCGTGATGCTCGAGTTCGAAGGCGCGGCGGGTCGGATCTACCGCGTGCTGCGCACCGCTGACCGGAAGGGGGAGGCCAGGGTGGTGCGCAACACGGTGGTGGAACGCCTTGATGATGACGCCGCCTGGAAGCGGATGGCCGAGTCCGAGCGGCTGCGCGATGCCGACCGGCTGCTTGAGCAGCTCGCCGGACTGGATTATGAGGCATTCACCCGCGCGGTGCTCCTGCCTCAGGGCCGCTTCGACCAGTTCCTGCACGGTGATGCCAGCAAGAGACGGGAGTTGCTGCGGTCGCTGTTGGGGCTCGAGCGGCTGGAGAGGATGCAGCTCATGGCAGCCGAGCGGGCCCGGCAGGCCAGGGCGGATGCCGATGCGATTACCGGCCTGCTTGACTCCGGGAACCTGGAGGTCGAGCCAGGTGTGATACCTGCGCTGCAGCGCAGTCTGGCGGAATGCGAGAGAAACCTCGAGGAGGCGGTCGCTTCGCGGCCCGGGCTGGAGCAGAGGCTGTCCCGCCTGGAGGCCTCGACGGCGGCATACGCGGAGCTCGCCACGGTCAGCGCGCGTCTCAAGGAGCTCGATGACGCCGCTGCCGAAGCGGACGGGCGCGAGCGGACCATCAGCCGGGCGCGGGCGGCCGAGGGACTCGCGGCGCGCCTGGACAGGGCGGCCCGACTGCGCGAGCTGGCGGGCAGGCACGCGGAGCAGCTGGCTGCACTGAAAGCAGGTGTTGAGCAGTTGGCCTTAAGACATGCTGCTGCAGCAGCTGCCGCGGCCGAAGCTTCCGGGGAGCTTGAGGGGAAGGGCGCGGACCTGCGGCAGCGGCTCGAGCGCCTGCGCGCCGCTGAACCACTGGTGGAGCGGCTCCTTCAGCTTGGGGGCGATCCCGCAGCGTCCGTTGCGGATGCACAGGACGCACGGTGGTCGGAGGCCGCACTCGAGGCGAACAGCGCCAGCCGGTCCCGGCTCGCCGAGTATGAGCGCTCGCTCGCACGCCGCGCGGCCGCAGCTCGCCGGCTCGAGCAGGCCAGAGCCGCCCTGGCGGCTGCAGCCGAGAGGCTTGACGCGTCGGAAACGCGGCTGCAGGACACGATCCGCGACGGGCAGGCCGCCGCGAGGCACAGGGACGATCTTCAGGCGCAGCACCCGCACGCCCACCTTGCGGTCCAGGCGGCTGCGATCCGCGCCGAGCTCGCGCCGGGTGACGCCTGCCCGGTATGCGGCGGCTCGTGGTCAGGCCACGAGCCCGGGCAGACCAGTGACGAAGCGCGTGCGGCGATCGAGGATGCGCGCAGGCGCTACAGGGAACTCATCGAGCGGCATGCCGAGCTCAAGGCCGAGGTCGCCGCGGCCAGTACGCGACTGGAAGCTGCGGGGGAGGCAAGGGCCGCGGCCGAGGCCTCCCTGGAAGCCGCGGATGCAGAGGCGACCGCCATGGCTGAGGGCCTGGGCGGGGGCACGCCCGCCACGATCAGGCAGCGGCTGGACTCCGAGCGGGCCTCGCTGATCGGCGCACTCGCCGGCCTCTTGCACGAGAGTGGCGTCGGAACCGACCCCGCCGCGAGCGCGCGCGAAGCGGCCCGGGCTCTTGAGCGGCTCCAGGCTGCGGCCACAGGCACGGCCGCCGCACTGGCCCGCATCGGGGCGGAGCTGGAGGGAGCCAGGGCCCGGCTGGCCGCCCGCAACGAGGCTGCTCAGGAGACCACCGGGGAGCTGACGGAGGCTGAACAGCAGCTCGGCGACTCGCTGCGCGCGGCGGGCTTCGAGGACGAACAGGCGGCACTCGACGCGCGACTCGACGCGGGAACGCTGCACAAGCTCGAGCAGGTTGCCGAGCGGCTGCGTACGGAGCATCAGGGTCTGAAGGACAGGGCCGCCGCGCTTGCCTCGGCCGCGGGTGACCATGATCCGACTGCGGAGCTGGAGGAGGCCCGGGCCGAGGCCGCGGGCCTGGCCGCCCTGGAAGGCGAGCTGCGTGAACGCGCCGGCGGGCTGCGGGCGGAGCTGGCGGGTCTTCGCAAGCGCCAGGAGCAGGCGACGGAGCTGCGGGCCAGGAGGGAGGAGCTCGAACGCCGGTACTCCACGTGGCAGGTGGTCAACCGGGACCTCTACAGCCAGAACTTCATGGATTTCCTGCTGTCTGACGTGCAGCGGCAACTGGCGCGCCGTGCCGGGGGGATGGTCCGTCAGGTCACTGAGGGCAGGCTCGACCTGCACCTGGCTGTCGATGGCAGCTTCGAGGTGAGCGACGCTGCACTGGGAGGAGAGCGCAGGCAGGCGCGCAGCCTGTCAGGCGGCGAGACGTTCGTCGTGAGCCTCGCCCTCGCCCTCGCGCTGTCCGACACCATCGCGGGCAACCAGGCGCTGCAGGCGCTCTTCCTGGACGAAGGGTTCGGCACGCTGGACGCCAGCACGCTGGATCAGGTCACCGAGGTGCTGGCCGGCCTGGTTCAGGACGGCAGGATGGTAGGAATCATCACGCACGTGACCGAGCTCTCGGAGAGGCTGCCGGCCCGCCTGAACGTCCGGCGTACGGATCGGGGAAGCACGCTGCGCTGGGATGACTGACGGGGCTCAGCCGTCCTGGTCCGGACGGTTCTCGTCCAGCTCGCGGATCTCCTCGATGAAACGGTCGACGCTGTCGAAATCGTGATACACGCTCATGAAGCGGATGTATGCGACGTCATCAAGATCCTTGAGGAACAGCAGTGACCGCCTGCCGATGTCCTCGCTGGTCAGCTCCGGGGTGTGCATGTCGTCTTCGAAGCTGTAAGCGAACGTCCGCAGCTGCTTCTCCGTCACCGGGCGCTTGTTGGTGGCCATCCTGAGCTTCTCGAGCAGCTTGTCGGGCACGAACGGTTCAGTGCGGCCCGAGCGCTTGCGGACCATGAGCGCCTCGAACTGGGCGCGCTCGTACGTGGTGATGCGCCGCTGGCAGGTCGTGCACTCCCTGCGCCTTCTGATGGCGAGCCCCTCATCCGAAGGTCGCGAGTTGATGACGCGGGTATCGGCCGCGTTGCAGTATGGGCACTTCATAAGGATCCCACCTCAGCCGACAGGGTCCCTGCGCGGCTCCCGGAACAGCCCGGACTCCCACTGCTCCTTGAAGTCGTCAAGGGCCAGGGCGTCCTGATAGGCATAGTCCTCGTGCTGGTCATCCTCATGCCATGCGGCCTCGTCCAGCTGGTCTTCGGGCCCGTCCTCATCATCGTCGTCCTCATCCGCGTAACCGGAGTAGTGAATGGCTTCCAGGTCGTCCTGCCGCATGTTGCTGTCAAGCGCAGCACGTACTTCGGGAAGGAGTGACTCGGTGGTGCGCGGCGGTGCCGGCAACTCGACCTCGAGCACCTGACCACCGACACCGGGGTCGTCCTGGTCGGCGAGGAAGCGAAGGGCGCTCACGATGCTCGCATCGTGCCTCGGATCCGAGGCTGCCCGGTTGGGCACCAGCAGGTTCGTGCGCCTGGAGCTGTGGCGCCGGTTGAACGACTCGCAGAGGCTGCCCAGCGCACCGCGGATCGCGGCCATCTGGGGCTCTACCGCGTTGCGCGGAGGGCCGATGAGAGAGATCCACAGCCTGTCAGGCGGTGCCCTGAGTGCCTGGTTCAGCACCAGGTACGTGCTGCGCAGCGTTTCCTGCAGGAGCTCCCCGAACTCGTTGTCGACCAGCTTGCGAAACGGCGTGCTGCTCTCATGGCTGGCGACGTGCACGACGCCGTCCAGGTTGCCGAAGATGCCGAAGACCTTTTCGAACGTGTTGATGACATCCATCTGTGATGACATGTCTGCCTGGACGGGGATCGCCTGACCGCCCGCCTCCTCGATCTCGGCTGCCGTGCGCGATGCCTGCTCGACGTCCCGGTCGGCACACACGACGTCCGCCCCGGCTGCGCCGAATGCCAGCGCGGCTGCACGGCCGAAGCCCAACCCGACGTTAGTGACAAGCACCACCTTAGCTGCGTCCACGCCCTCAAGGATACAGCGTTGTGCCACCCGTCACAAGCGAACTACCTACGTTGGGGCGGGCGCCGTGGTAGTTTGGTGCTTCGTATGGCCCTGGAACGCTTTTTCCGCCGCAAACGCCCGACTCGCGGCGACGATGACAACAGCCCGACCGGCCTGTGGCTCAAGTGTGCCGACTGCGGTGCTCAGATCTACCGCAAGGACCTGGTCGCCAACGACTACGTCTGTCCCGAGTGCGCGGCCCACCACCGGATGCCGGTCGACAACCGCATCGCCCTGCTCGCTGATGACGGATCCTTCGAACAGTGGTCCGGTCAGCTGTTCCCTGCGGACCCGCTCGAGTTCGTCGACCTCGAGACGTATCCGGACCGGATCAGTCGCGGTCAGCACAAGCAGAAGCGGCCCGATGCGATCGTCACCGGCGCCGCACGGCTGGATGGAGAGCGCATCGCGCTGGTAGTGATGGACTACTTCTTCTCGGGCGGGTCGATGGGGTCGGTCGTGGGTGAGGAGATCGCCCGCGCGGCCGAACGTGCTGCTTCAGAAGACAGGGCGCTCATCGCCGTAACGGCCTCTGGCGGTGCGCGGATGCAGGAAGGCGCCCTCTCGCTCATGCAGATGGCGAAGACCACCATGGCGCTGGACAGGCTTGCCGGACAAGGGCTTCCGTACATATGCGTACTCACCGACCCGACCACCGGGGGCGTCACCGCCAGCTTCGCTACGCTGGGCGACATCGTCGTGGCCGAACCGAAGGCGTTCATCAGCTTCGCGGGGCCGCGCGTGATTCAGCAGACCATCAAGCAGGAGCTGCCCGAAGGCTTCCAGCGCTCGGAGTTCCTCCTCAGCAGGGGCATGATTGACGACGTCATCGACCGCCGGCAGCTCAAGCCACGGCTCGCGACGTACCTGCGGTTCCTTCGCTCCGGGCTTCCCCTGCCGGACGCCGGGACGGGTGACTCCTGATGGCGTTGCCGTTCGAGAAGCCAATCCAGGACCTTGAGGCCCGCATCAATGACCTGCGCAGCTACTCCGAGGAGCAGCATGTGGACGTCTCCAGCGAGATCGAGTTGCTCGAGGGCAGGCTGGAGGAGCTCAAGCGCGACACGTTCGCCAACCTGACGCGCTGGCAGAGGGTCCAGGTCGCGCGCGCTCCGGGCAGGCCCACCGGCATCGAGTACATCCAGGAGATCTTCAGCGACTTCACCGAACTGCACGGCGACCGCACCCTTGGCGATGACCCTGCGATCATCGCGGGTCCCGCCCGGCTCGATGGCACGAGTGTGATGCTTGTGGTCCAGCAGAAGGGGCGCGATACCAAGGAGAACATCCATCGCAACTTCGGGATGGCCCATCCCAGCGGCTACCGCAAGGCGATGAGGATGTTCGATCTGGCCGACAAGTTCCGCCTGCCCGTCATCACGCTGATCGATACGCCCGGCGCCTATCCGGGCCTTGCGGCCGAGGAGCAGGGCCAGGCCTGGGTGATCGCGGAGAGCATCCGGCGCATGAGCAGGCTCAGGGTGCCCGCCATCAGTGTCGTGATCGGGGAGGGTGGCTCCGGCGGGGCGCTGGCGATCGGAGTGGCCAATCGCGTTCTTATCCTCGAGAACTCCGTCTACAGCGTGATAAGCCCGGAGTCGTGCGCCGCCATCCTCTGGCGTGATTCTGGCGAGGCCGCCAAGGCCGCCGAGGCGCTCAGGATGACCGCGCGGGACCTGTTCGAGCAGGGCGTGGTGGACCGCGTCATCGACGAGCCGGTCGGAGCCGCCCACCGCGACCCTGCGGGCGCGCTCAAGGCCGTCCGGCAGGCGCTGGTCGAGGAACTGGCCGAGCTGGTCGGCTGGACGCCCCGGAGGCTGCTGGAGCAGCGTTACGAGCGGTTCAGGGCCCTCGGCTCCGTCCAGGAGGGCGGCCGGATCCGCTGAGGGATCAAGTATTCAGTTAGTCAGCCTGACACTGGCCTTGAGGGCCGCCATGTTCTGGGCCACGCTGGCACGTGAATTGAAGATCGAGCTGCCGGCGACCAGCAGGTCGGCTCCCGCGCTTGCGGCCACCGGTGCGGTCACGGGCGTGATGCCGCCGTCCACCTCGATGATGCAGTCGGAGTTGAGCTCGTCCCTCCATTCGCGCAGCGTGGCAAGCCGTGCGGGCGTGAAGTCGATGAAACCCTGCCCGCCGAAACCGGGATTCACGCTCATCACCAGCGCCAGGTCGATCTGCGGCAGTGCCTGCAGGAAGACGTCGAGCGGTGTCAGGGGGTTGACGGCCAGGCCGGCCCGGACGCCGTGCTCACGGATCAGGCCGAGCGTGCGGTGCAGGTGCCGGCTGGCCTCCGCATGCACCGTGATGATGTCGGCGCCGGCGTCGGCGAAGTCCCGGATGTAGCGCTCGGGTGATTCGATCATCAGGTGCACGTCCAGGGGCAGCTCGGTGGCCCGGCGGCACGCCTCGACGACGAAGGCTCCGTAACTGATGTTTGGTACGAACATCCCGTCCATCACATCCAGGTGCAGGTAGTCTGCCGAGGCGGCCTCGGCCTCGCGGATCTGTGCACCAAGATTCAGGAAGTCTGCTGCAAGGAGGGAAGGGGCGATCTTTGTCACTCGTTACAGGTTATCAGGCCGGAGTGGCGGGCCACGCTGGTCGCCTGCGCTGGCAGGCGGCCCGCGTCAGCGTGCTTTGATGAGAGTGAAGTTCACCATGGAGGTGACCTGAGACATGAACGGATACGCCAACAACGACGTGCTCGTCAGCACGGACTGGCTCGAGCGGAACATCGCTGCACCCGGAATCAGTATCGTCGAGGTCAACGAGGACGTGCTGCTGTACGACACCGGACACGTGCCCGGTGCGGTGAAGCTCGACTGGCACACGGAGCTTCAGCGTCAGGACGTGCGCGACTTCATCGGCGCGGCCGAGTTCGCGGAGCTTGCTGCCGGCAAGGGGATCAGCACCGGTGACACCGTCGTTCTTTACGGCGACAAGTCGAACTGGTGGGCGGCCTATGCTTTCTGGTTCTTCAAGTACAACGGGCATGCTGACGTGCGGCTGGTCAACGGTGGCCGCCAGAAGTGGGTGGCAGAAGGCCGTCCGCTCACTACCGATCTGCCGCAGGTGAAGCAGGGCGAGTACCGTGTGCCGTATCGCGACGCCTCGATCCGTGCGTTCGCTCCCGACGTGCTGCAGCACATCATCCGCGTCAACAGTGGCGAGGGCGCGCTGGTCGACGTCCGCAGCGTGCAGGAGTTCACCGGCGAGAAGCTGCACATGCCCGACTACCCGAACGAAGGCGCCCTGCGTGGTGGCCACGTGCCCGGTGCGAGCAGCATCCCGTGGGCCCAGGCAGTCACCGAAGAGGGCACGTTCAGGCCGGCGGACGAGCTGCGCGAGCTGTATGCCCTGCAGGGCGTGACGCCGGACAAGGACGTGATCGCGTACTGCCGCATCGCCGAGCGGAGCAGTCACTCGTGGTTCGTGCTGAAGTACCTGCTGGGCTTCCCGAACGTCCGTAACTATGACGGCTCCTGGACCGAGTGGGGCAACATGGTCGGCATGCCGATCGAACAGGGGCCGGGCAAGCAGCGGGCCTGAACTCACTGTGGAACAGAGGCGGCGGCTGGCAGATCATGTGTGATCTGATCTGCCAGCCGCCGCCTCAGCTTGTTGAGACCGCGGGCTCAGGCCGCTACGGGCGCGCCCTTCAGCACCTTCCGGATCGCACCGACCAGCACCTGGAGGCCCGCCTCGAGCTCGTCGTCCGAGAGGTTGAGGGGCGGCAGGAGCCTGACGACGTTGCCATACGTGCCGCAGGGGAGGATGATCAGGCCGTCCTCGCGGGCCTGGTTGGCGATCGCTTCAGCGGCGGTGGCATGGGGCTTGCCGGACTCGGGATCGATCAGCTCGACGCCGACCATCGCGCCGAGCCCGCGGACCTCGCCCAGCTCGGGCTGGTGTGCGCGCAGCGCCTCGAGGCGTGCGGTCGCCTTCTCGCCGATCTGGCGGGCGCGGCCGAGCAGGCCCTCGTCACTGATCACAGCGAGGGTGGCGAGCGCCGCGGCGCAGCCAGCGGGGTTGCCGCCGTAGGTGCTGCCGATCATGCCGGGCTTGACCTTGTCCATCACGTCGGTCGTGCCGATGACGGCTGCCAGCGGGAAGCCGGAAGCCAGTGCCTTCGCGCTCGTGACGAGGTCAGGCTCCAGCCCGTAGTGGTCTACGGCGAACCACTCGCCGGTGCGGCCTATTCCCGACTGGACTTCGTCGTCGATCCAGAGTGCGCCGATCGAGCGTGAGTAGTCGCGCAGGCCGCGCAGGAACGATTCGGGTGCCGGGATGAAGCCGCCCTCGCCCGCCACCGGCTCGATCAGGAAGCCGGCGATTTCGCTCTCGCCGATCGTCGTCCGGACCAGGTCGATCAGGGCGTCAAGCGCTCGCAGGCCCGTCTCTTCAGGCGTCTTCGCGCCCCAGGGGTTGCGGTAGTGGTACGGGTAAAGCGCACGGTAAAGCTCGGCCGCGCGGGGTGCGAAACCGGCCTTGTACGGATCGGCCTTGCCGGTCAGTGACAGCGCCATGTGGGTGCGTCCGTGGAACGCATGTGTGAACGAGACGATGCCCTGGCGGCCGGTGGCTACGCGGGCGATCTTGACCGCGTTCTCGACGGCCTCTGCCCCTGAGTTGACCAGGAACACCTTCTTGGGAGAAGGCCCGGGGGCGATCTCGCCGAGCTTTTCGGCAACCTTGATGTAGCTCTCGTTCATGCCGACTGCGAAGCAGAGGTGCTGGAACTCATCGATCTGTTCCTTGACTGCCTGGAGCACCCTCGGGTGCGAGTGGCCCACGTTCATGACCGCGATGCCCGTCGAGAAGTCCAGGTACCGCTTGCCGTCGGCATCCCAGACGTATGATCCCTCGCCCTTGACGGGATAGATCGGATGAACGCTGGCGGCTCCGGGGGTAACGGCCGCCGCGCGGCGAGCTGCGAGTTGCTGGTTGTTCATGTCAGGCCTCCTGCCTTGCCGGCCGATGGCCGACAGCGGGGCCTTGCTTTCGCATCAGAGGTGAAGAGGGTGGATCACTTACGGAATGCTTGTGATTCGCTTCACGTTCTTTTCATACGAAGCAACCTGGCCCCTGTAGGTTACGAATTGTAGCATCTATCGGTCCCGCGAGGGCTTCCCATGCCACAGGCTACGATTGGATTGATATGGGAACTGACGTTCTGGACGAGGCGCTGCGGATGCTTGACTCCGAGGGCATTGAAGGCACGTTCATGCTCGATGACGGGGTGCTTTCTTACGCCACCGGGGACGGTCGGGTGGTGAGTGCCACCCTCTTCATGCGCAGGGGCCGTCCCACCCTGCTGCGCGCCGCGCTCGCCGCCCCGGGACGGCGGGTCGCTGATGTGACCGCCGGGCTCGGCGCCGATGCCTTCACGCTCGCGGCTGCCGGATGCCAGGTCACGGCCTTTGAACGCAGCGCAGTCCCCTGGCTTCTGCTGCGCGACGCACTGCGCCGTGCGGCAGCGGATCCGTTGACTGCAGCAGCGGCGGCCAGGATCGCTCTGGTCAGGGGGGACGCCCGCCATATCCTGCCGTGCCTGCTGCCGTTCGAAGTGATAACGGTCGATCCGATGTTCGTTCCCAGGAAGCCTTTCGCCGGAAAGCGGCGCGCGATGGAGGTCTTCCAGGATCTGGCCGGCCCCGATGATGACGCCTTCGAGCTGCTCGAAGTCGCGCTCCGGGCGGCGACCCGGCGGGTGAGCGTGAAGCGCCAGGTCAAGGCGGCCCGGCTCGGCGAGCGGGTCCCTACCGGCGTGATCACCGGACGCACAGTCAGGTTCGACATCTACGCGGGGACCGCCCCCGTGCACCAGGAGGAGGAGAAGTGATCACAGAGAACCGGAACGGCACGAAACGGATCGCAGTCATCGGAGCGGGCACGATGGGCGGGGGTATCGCGACGATCTGCCTGATTCACGGTCTTGCCGTCGACCTGTACGATCCGGACCCGGGGGCACTCGAGCGTGCGAGAGGCCGCATCGCGCGCCGGGCCGACGCGGCCGCGGCCCAGCGGCTGACGCTTCATCTGAGCCTGGCCGAGGCCGTCGGCGCGGCGGACTTCGTGATCGAGGCCGTACCCGAGCGGATCGAGCTGAAGCTCGAGATCTTCAGCCAGCTCGACAGGAGCGCCCCGCAGGCCGCCATCCTGGCCAGCAACACGAGCGAACTGCCCATCACAGTGCTTGCAGCGGCCACCACCAGGCCCGACCGGGTGATAGGCATGCACTGGTTCAACCCCCCGGAACGGATGGAGCTGGTCGAAGTAGTCCGGGCGGTTCACACGTCCGAGGACACACTGAACGCGACGCTTGCCCTGGCCGGCGCATGCGGCAAGACGACCGTGACGGTGAGCGACCGGCAGGGGTTCGTGACCACCCGGTTGCTCGCAGCACTTCTGACCGAGGCCGTCCGCATGCTCGAGGAAGGCGTGGCCAGCGCCGAGGATATCGATAAGGCTGTCAGGCTCGGCCTCAACCACCCGATGGGACCGCTTGAGCTTGCTGACTACGTCGGTCTGGACACGGTCCTGTTCATCAGCGAAGGCATGAGGGAGGCGTTGGGCGACCGGTTCCTTGCTCCGCAGACGCTGCGGCGCCTGGTCGACGCCGGCCTGCTGGGACGGAAATCGGGACAGGGTTTCTACCGTCATGAGCGCGGTTGACGCCTGGAGCCGCGGGGCGGTACAATCATCTCCGCTCCGGACCCGGCGGCAACCCGTGAGGGTGCGCGGACGGGAGCGGAATCCAGGCCGGGGCGTTGGCCCATAGTCTAATGGTAGGACACCCGGTTCTGGTCCGGTCGGTCGGGGTTCGAATCCCTGTGGGCCAGCCAGAGTTCCCGGCCTGTAAGCCCGGATGCCACGCGAAGTCGGCATCCGGGCTTTCTCAAATGCAGGTGAGCTGCAGTTAGACTGGTCTCGAATTCACTGCAGGGAGTGCCAACCATGGATACCAGGCGAAACAACAGAGAAGAGAGCGGCCAGTGAGTCGCGCGGTGTTCGTTCACGAGCACGGCGGGCCGGAAGTCCTGAAGCTTGCGGCGTACGAGCCGGAGGCGCCGGGACCTGGCGAGATCACCGTGCGCAACCATGCGATCGGGCTCAACTTCATCGACACCTACCAGCGATCGGGGCTCTACCGCGTTCCGCTGCCGTTCATCGCGGGCAGCGAGGGCGCCGGTGAGGTCGTGGCCACCGGCGACGGCGTGAGTGACCTCGCGGTTGGCGACCGCGTGAGTTACGCCGGTCCGATCGGCGCGTATGCGGAGCTGCGCAACATGCCGGCCGGCCGCGCCGCCAGGATTCCCGATGGGGTCGATTACGAGACCGCGGCCGCCGTGACCCTCAAGGGCATAACGGCCTACTACCTGCTGTTCCAGACCTGGCCGCTCAGGGCCGGCGAGACCATCCTGTGGCACGCGGCGGCGGGCGGGGTCGGCCTCATCGCCACGCAGTGGGCAAGCTCGCTCGGTGCACGGGTGATCGCCACGGCCGGCTCAAAGGAGAAGCTTGAGCTCGCTCGCGCAGCCGGTGCCGACGTCCTGATCAACTACCGCGAGGAGGACTTCGCCGCGCGGGTCAGGGAGGAGACCGACGGCCGGGGAGTCGACGTCGTCTACGACGGGGTCGGCAAGGACACTTTCGGAGGATCGCTTGACTGCCTGAGGCCGCGCGGACTGATGGTCAGCTTCGGCAACGCATCGGGCCCGGTCTCGGTTCCCGACCTGGGCGTCCTGTCAGCAAAAGGTTCGCTCTACCTGACGCGGCCGTCGACCGGCGCGTACATGGCAACGACCGAAGAGCTGCGGACGGCCGTCGCCGCGGTGTTCGCAGCGGTGCTCGAAGGAACGCTCAGGGTATCGGTGGACCAGCGCTTCCGCCTGGAGGACGTCGCCGAGGCACACCGGGCATTGGAGTCACGCCGGACCACCGGTTCGACCGTGCTGACCCCCTGAGCAACCACGAAAAGGGGAGGGGCTCGCGGTCAGTACCGGAGCCCCTCCCCCTGCTTGAACTGGCTGGCCCACAGGGATTCGAACCCCGACCGACCGGACCAAAACCGGGTGTCCTACCATTAGACTATGGGCCAACGCCGGGCCTGCTCTGCCCGCCGGCACGGCAGGAGCGGCTCGCTCCGCTGCGGCGCCGTGCCCGACAATGATACGACAGGTGCTGCACGCCCTGTCAAATCAGCATGCGCTGTTCAGCGGGTGCCGTAGATCCTGTCGCCCGCGTCACCGAGCCCGGGCACGATGTAGCCCTGGTCGTTGAGCCTCTCGTCAAGCCCGGCGAGGATGATGTCGACGTCTGAATGCTCTTCGCGGACGCGGGCTATGCCCTCGGGGGCTCCGATGATGCAGAGCAGCTTGATGCTCCTGGCACCCGCCTCCTTGACGACGCTGATAGCCGCCGCGGCGCTGCCCCCGGTTGCGAGCATCGGATCGAGGATGAACGCGTCGCGCTCACCGATGTCGCTGGGAAGCTTGCGGAAGTACTCGACGGGCTGCAGCGTGGCGTGATCGCGGTACAGGCCGAGATGGCCGACCCGGGCGTTGGGAATCAGCGTCAGGATGCCGTCCACCATCACGAGTCCGGCCCTCAGTATGCCTACCAGGGCCATCTTCTTGCCTTCAAGGTGGCGCACTTTGGCGGTGGCGACCGGCGTCTCGACGGTGGATTCAGCGAGCGGCAGGTCGCGCATCGCCTCGAACGCGAGCAGCATGCTTACCTCCGCGCACAGCGACCGGAAGTCCCGCACGCTGGTGTTGCGGTCCCTGAGCAACGAGAGTTTGTGCTGGACGAGCGGGTGTTCGCTGACGATTGTCCGGTCCATGTAGTCACATCCTAGGCAGTCGTATTGCCGGGGTCGCCGGCAGTGAAACGCCCTGACGGCAGTGAGCCGGCAGGGCGTCGATCATGGCGGAGAGGGTGGGATTCGAACCCACGGTACAGTTGCCCGTACAACGGTTTTCGAGACCGTCCCATTCAACCGCTCTGGCACCTCTCCGCGCCAATTCCAGCCATCACAACAGTGGCTGGCGCGCCGCCCAGTATAACCTGTGGGGTGCGGGGCTGCACAAGCACGCACTGCACAACATGACATGCGGCAGATGTGTAGAATGCACATCATGCGTGTCGGTGGAAAGCGGACGGGAACTCTCATCCGGCGCTCCACCTGGAAGGTAAGAATCAGGCGTGACTGACAGCATAATCTCCGTAGTACCAATCGCGGTCGTGGCCTTCACCGTCGCCCTCGTGACCGTGTTCCTGATCATCCCGAGGATAAGGGACTTCGCGCTACGCATCGGGGCTGTCCAGGATGGCGGCGGACTGCACGGCAGCGGCACGCGCGTCCATACAGGGCGCGTCCCCAACATCGGGGGACTGGGCATCCTCGCGGGCTTCCTGCTCGCAGTGCTCGTCGGCAGCCTCGCCTGGCCCGGGTTGCTCGACGGCTACCGGGTCGAGCTGCTGGCGATAGTGCTCGGCGGCTGCCTGATGGCGCTGGTCGGCTTCATGGACGACATGTGGGAGATCCCGCCCGCCATGCGGCTTGCGACGCAGTTCGTTGCCGCCGGCATCCTGGTGGTGAACGGCGTCCGGATCGAGTTCATCAACAACTACCTGACCGGCCAGGGCTACGTCTTCGTGCCTGAGCTGCTTGCTGTCGGCGTCACGCTCCTGTGGGTGGTCGGTTTCACCAACGCCTTCAACTTCATCGACGGGCTCGATGGCCTGTCGTCCGGCATCGCCGCGATCTCCAGCATGTGCCTGCTGGCGGTCGCCCTCCAGTTCGGCGACCGCGGTGCCTCCGTACTCCTGCTCGCGGCAATCGCCGGCGCGGCGCTGGGGTTCCTGCGGCACAACCTGAACCCTGCGAAGATCACGATGGGCGACTCAGGCGCGTACATGATCGGCTACGTGCTGGCGGCCGTCAGCGTGCTGGGGGCCCTCAAGGTCACGGCAGCGGTGACGGTCGCGGCTCCGATCCTGGTGCTGGCCCTGCCGGTGCTGAACATCACACAGGTCACCTTCAGGCGGCTGCGCCGCGGCGTCAGCCCCACCACCGCCTCGAACGATCACATCCACGACATCCTGCGCGTCCGCAGCGGCTCGAAGGGCCTGACCGTCCTGTTGCTCTGGCTGGCCACGCTCGTCCTCGGAGTGCTCGGCATGCTCCTTTCGAGGACACCCCCACTCCTGATGTACACAACGATCACCACCACAGTAGTTCTCATCGCAGCAGTGAGCCTGCTCCGCTGGCTCGAGGTTCGCTCCGAGGAACGCGGCACGGCTGCAGGCAGGCTGTGACGCACAAGCGGATAGGCGTGGCGTTCGGCACCCGCCCGGAGGCGAACAAGATGGCGCCCGTCGTCGCCGCGCTCGACATGCATCCGGAGCTGGAAAGCGTCGTAGTCGTCACGGGTCAGCACCGCGAGCAGCTCGACAGCAGCCTTCGGCTCTTCAACCTGAGGCCCGAGGCAGACCTGGAAGTGATGACCGAGCGCCAGACCCTCGCGGGACTGGTAGGCAGGATCGTCCCCGCGGCGGCCACGGTACTGCGTGACCTCAGGCTGGACTATGTGCTGGTGCACGGTGACACCACCACGACCTTCGCGGTCGCGCTTGCTGCTTTCCTGGAGGGCATCCCGGTGGGACACGTCGAGGCGGGCCTCAGGTCATTCGACCTGGCCGAGCCGTTTCCCGAGGAGGCGAACCGGCGCCTGACGGACGTGCTCACCCACCTGGACCTGCCACCAACCCCGCTGGCACGGGCGAACCTGATCAGCGAGGGCAAGAGCACCAGCCACATGGTGGTCACCGGCAACACCGCCATCGACTCGGTCCGCATGGCGGCGGCAAGAGCCGTCCTGCCCGCATGGGTGCCTCGCACGCCACTGGTCGCCGTCACCATGCACCGGCGCGAGAACCTGCCCGTGATGGCCGAACTCGCCGGGGCGATAGCGGGGGCCGCCCGCAGGTTCCGGGATCACACCTTCGTGTACCCGGTCCACCTCAACCCGGCGGTCCGGGAGGCAGTCATCCCGGTGCTCAGGGGCGAGCCGAACGTGATGCTTGAGGAGCCGTGGGACTTCCTGTCGATGCTCGCCCTGCTCAAGGCGTCGCGCCTGGCGGTGACTGACTCCGGGGGCATCCAGGAGGAAGGCGCGGCGCTCGGGGTTCCGGTTGCCGTACTGCGTAACGTGACCGAGCGTCCCGAGGGCGTCGACGCGGGCGTGCTCCGGCTGCTGGGCAACGATCCGGCGGCGGTTCAGACCGGCATCGAAGAGCTCTTGGGCGACGACGAGCAGCGCGCGCGCATGAGAGCCGCCCCAAACCCGTACGGTGACGGGCACGCCGGCGAACGCATCGCCGAGGCCGTCGCCTGGCGGCTTGGCCTCTCCGAACGGCCGGACGACTGGCAGCCGTGAGCACCGACCTGGAGGTCCTTCGGGGCCGGCTTTCCTGGCATGGTACTGCCGTGATGGGCATAGTGAACACGACGCCGGATTCGTTCAGCGATGGCGGTCGCCACATGTCCCGCGATGATGCCGTTGCGGCTGGCGTCGCCATGTTCGAGGCAGGCGCACTGATCGTCGACGTCGGCGGTGAATCGACCAGGCCCGGAAGCGAGCCGGTCGGGGCCGCCGAACAGCTGCGCAGGGTCCTGCCCGTCATCAGCGGCCTGGCCGACAACGGCGTGCCCACCAGCATCGACACGGCCCTGCCGGAGGTCGCCCGCGCCGCGCTCGAAGCGGGAGCCTGGCTGGTGAACGACATCGGTGGCCTGCGCGACCCGGCCATGCTGGAGGTGGTCGCTGAGGCAGGAGCCGGCGCGGTCGCGCTGCACATGCAGGGTGAACCGCGCACGATGCAGCATGATCCCGCATACGGCGACGTGGTCTCCGAGGTCACTGACTGGCTCGCGGCCGCAGGCGCCCGGGCGGGCGTGTACGGTATCGACGCGGTCATGCTCGACCCGGGCATCGGGTTCGGCAAGAACCTGGAACACAACCTGGAGCTGCTCAGACAGCTGCCTGCGCTGTGCGACCGGGGCTGGCCCGTGCTGGTGGGCGCGAGCCGCAAGGGCCTGATCGGTACGCTTTCCGGCGTGCACGACCCCGCTGCGCGCGACCCGGGCAGCATCGCCCTGCACCTGTTCGCAGCCCGGATGGGCGCCAGCATGGTCAGGGTGCATGACGTGCCCGGCCACGTGCAGGCCCTGAGTGTGCAGGCCGGCCTGGCGGGGGACGCTTGAACGACCCCGCCCTGATCGCGCTCGGAGCCAACCTCGGTGATCCGCTTCAGACACTCGCCCAGGCGATCTCCCAGCTCGGCGCTCACGGCGAGGTGGTTGCCAGATCGAGACCGTACCTGACCGCGCCCGTCGGCGGGCCGCCCGGTCAGCCGGATTACGTGAACGCCGTGATCGCCTTCCGTCCCGCTGAGGCCGCTCTCGGTCCGGCGGACCTGCTGGCGCTCCTGCTCGATCTCGAGCGCCTGCACGGCCGCGAGCGGCGCATCGCGTGGGATGCGCGCACACTGGACCTGGACCTGCTCGCCTGGGGGCACCTTCGGGTGGCGACCGCGGGGCTGACGTTGCCGCACCCGAGGCTTGGCGACCGGGCGTTCGTGCTGGTGCCACTTGCCGACGTAATGCCGCAATGGCGTCATCCCGTCAGCGGCGCCGGGTTGAACGAGCTGCTGGCCGGTGTGGATACGAGCGGCGTGCGCCCGCTGGTGGGCGGGTGGCCGGATTCGGCTGAGGCTGCTTGGTAGACTCGCGGTCCATGCGTGTCTTCGCCATCGCCGATCCGCACCTGTCCGGTGCCCAGCCCAAGCCCATGGACATCTTCGGCGGTAACTGGGCCGGCCATCCCGACGTGTTCTTTCGCGGCTGGCGGGAGACTGTGGGTGAGGGCGACCTGGTGCTGGTCCCGGGCGACATCTCCTGGGCCCTGCGCCTGGAGGACGCCGCGGTGGACCTGAATGCGCTCGGTCAGCTGCCCGGCACGAAGGTGCTGCTGCGTGGGAACCATGACTACTGGTGGTCTTCGATCTCGAAGGTCCGGAGCATTCTACCCGAACGCATGTACGCCATCCAGAACGATGCGCTGCGCTTCGGGGACGTGATCGTAGCGGGCGCACGCGGCTGGCTGCTGCCCGGCGCCAGGGGGTTCACCGAACAGGACCAGAAGATCCATGAGCGGGAGCTCGAGCGGCTCAGGCTCTCGCTGGCGGCCGCACACAGGCTCGGAGAAGGACGCCTTGTCGTGATGCTGCACTTCCCGCCGACGAACCTGGCGGGCGACCGCTCAGGCGTGATCGACCTGCTGCTGGAGGCCGGGCCTGCCGCCGTCGTGTTCGGACACGTGCACGGCGAAGGGCCCGACGCGCTGCCCGCGGCGAGCTTCGGGCTGCCGCTTCACTTCGTGGCCGCCGACGCGCTCGGCTTCAGGCCTCGCCTGATCCTTCCTGCTGCACCGTCTGACTGACGGAGACCGGCAGCGGCAGGCTCGCCTTGTCGCCGATGCGCCGGTAGTGCGTGACCCTGGGCTGACCAGGCTGCCAGGTGAGCAGCACGACCTCGGCGCCGACCTGGCCGGGGATGCCGACCTGGCCCGATTCGAGATCGCTGATCATCACGCCCAGGCCATCCAGCTCCTGCTTGCTGCTGCGGATCTGGTCAAAGAGGAACCTTGCCTCGAAGTGAAAGTCGCGCGCTGCAACGGACCAGGGCTCGAGTCTGGCTGCCTTCTCCTGCAGTTCCTGAAGGTCCTTCATCGCTGTCCGGAGCTCGTCGAGCTTCTCGTCAACCTGGGGAATCAGACCCGTTGCCTGTTCTACCGAATGAATCTTGTACATGCCTGATGCCTCCCTTGCTGGCCGAAGTGTAACGCCCGGCCGGGCATCCGCATGTAAGAAGACCTACAAAATATGAGTCGGGTAGGCTCAACTGTGCGTGCTCGCTGCCTGCACGCCGGCCTTGCTACAATCTCGCGTATGCCCGGAGACGAATTTCAGTGGCGGCACATGCCTGCCGAACGGTCAGGCGAGGTGCTGGTGATCAACACAGGCAGCTCAAGCCTCAAGGTCGAGCTCGTTCCGAGCCGCACGAAGGTGACAGTCGAACGGATCGGCACCACGCCTGCAGTGCTCAGCAACTCCCGGGAGCCCGACGTGATCCTGCTTCCCAAGGGCGTGAAGGATCACGCGCATGCCTTCGAGATCGCACTCGGCCAGCTCAACGAGCTGGAGGCCAACTTCAAGATCATCGCCTGCGGTCACCGCGTCGTTCACGGCGGTGAGCGTTTCAGCGAGCCCACGGTGATCGATCCCGAGATGCTGCAGGCGATCGATGACCTCAGCAGCCTCGCCCCCCTGCACAATCCGGGCAACGTCATGGGTATCAAGGCCGCACTCGAGGCGCTGCCTGCAGTGCCACATGTGGCCGTGTTCGACACGGCCTTCCACTCGACAAAGCCTCCCCGCGCGTACGTCACCGGCCTGCCGAAGAGGTTCTACGAGCGTCAGAGGATCAGGAACTACGGATTTCACGGCACAAACCATGACTTTGTGACAGCCAGGGCAGCCAGGCAGCTCGGGCGTGACCGGAGCGAACTGAAGATCGTCTCGCTTCACCTTGGCAACGGCTGCAGTGCGTGCGCCGTCAAGCACGGGGAGAGCATCGACTCGACCATGGGATTCACGCCGCTGGCGGGGCTCCTGATGGGCACCCGCCCGGGGGATCTTGACCCGGGCATCATGCTCACGATGCTGGAGCGCGGCATCACCGTGGATGAACTGACCGAGATCGTCAACCGTGAGTCCGGGCTCAAGGGCCTGAGCGGAGTATCCAACGACATGCGTGACATCCGGCGTGTCGCGGAACGCGGCGACGAGTGGGCCGAGCTCGCGATCGAGATCTTCACCTATCGGTGCCGCAAGGCCATCGGCAGCCTCACGGCAGCGATGGACGGCGTGGACGCCATCGTCTTTACCGGCGGGATCGGCCAGAACGATCCGCTGACCAGAGAGGAGATCCTGGCCGGACTCGAATGGCTCGGGGTGAAAGTGGACATGAAAAGGAACTCAATCGGCATGACGGTGTTCAGCACGAAGGACTCGACGGTGAGCGCGCTCACGATCCCGGCTGACGAGGAGGGCCTGATCGCGGAGCAGGCGCTGGCACTGCTCTGGGACAGGGTGGTTGCGTGAGCGGCCGGGTGCTGGGCATCGACCTGGGCGGCACCAAGACCGCGGTCGCTGTCGTCCGGGACGGGACCGTGCTGGCAAGGGACCAGGTTGACACGCCGCAGTCAGGCTTTACGGACGTCGTGCAGGCGATCGCGCGGGCGAGCCTTCAGCTGTTGCAGTCCGCCGGCCCGGTCCGTGCCGCGGGCCTGGGGTCACCCGGCCCGCTCGACTTCGAAACAGGCACGATCCGCTGGGCACCGAACATCGTGGGGCTTGAGAACGCGCCGATCGTGCGGGCACTCGAGGCCGAACTCGGCCTGCCGGTCACGCTCGAGAACGACGCCAACGCGGCCGGCTTCGCCGAGCACCGCTACGGTGCCGCCCGGGGCCTGCCAAGCAGTGTCTTCGTAACGATCAGCACCGGCATCGGAGGCGGCCTCTTCCTGGGCGACCAGGTCATCCGCGGTGCCCACGGACTGGCAGGCGAGATCGGGCACATGACGCTGCTGCCCGGCGGCCCGGTCGGAGGCGACGGGCATCTGGGCACGCTCGAATCGATCGCCGCCGGAAGGTCGATGGAGCGGGACGCCGGATACGGGTTCGGCAGCCCGGTCGGCAACCGCGTGCTGTTCGAGCGCGCTCGCGAGGGCGATCCGATGGCGCTGCGCATCATCGACAACGCGGCCGAGTTCACCGGGATCGGCCTGGCCAACATCGTGAAGATCTTCGACCCCGCCGCCTTCGTGCTTGGCGGGGGCCTGACGAACGCGGGAGACTTCTACCTCGACCGGATCAGGCAGTCGTTCGCCCGGCACATGACCAACTACCCACTGACGATGATCAGGCTCGCCCAGCTGGGAGCGGATGCCGGTGTGATCGGCGCGGCGGCCGTTGCAGAGGTCGCCCTGTTGCGCACCGAGGGGGAGCCCGCATGACCCTTGAACTGTTGGGCGCAGCGCTGCTGATCTTCGCGCTGCGCGTCGTCGATGTCTCGCTGGGTACCTTGAGGATCGCCATGCTGGTGCGGGGCCAGCGGCTGCTCGCCGGCACGCTCGGCTTCTTCGAGTCCATCATCTGGCTGCTCGCGGCCGCACAGGTGCTGAACAACCTGGACAGCTGGATAAAGATCATCGGTTACGCCGGGGGGTACGCAGCCGGAACGATGCTGGGCACCACCATCGAGCGATGGATCGCGATCGGCAGCATCCTCCTGCGGGTGATAGAGCGGGTGGATGACCCGGGTAGTGCCGAGGTCCTGCGTGAAGCGGGCTACTACGCGACCGTCATGAACGCCACCGGCCGGGACGGCTCGGTCCGGATCCTCTTCACGGTGATTCCCAGGCGGAGGCAGGGCTCGGTCCTGAAGCTGATCCACCAGGCAAATCCCAAGGCTTATGTCACCTTTGAGCAGACGTCGCGACCGGCGAGCGCGGTCCCGATCGCGATGCCGGCCGGCCGGATCAGGAAGTAGGCGAGAGTCGCGACACCGCGTTGCTGGCGGTGACGTGAACCCGGGCGTTGCGCCCGAGCAGCTTCCGGATCTCGCCGCTCAGCTTCTCACCGGCGGCTTCGTCCGCCGGATGGAGCAACACCGGCCGGGCCGAGAGTGAGAACGACCGGGTCGTTCTCAGCCGGTCCAGCAACCCTTCGACGGACCAGTCAGCGGCCCAGATGCTCTTGAGCGCGAGCAGGGCAGCACGCGGTCCGTCGGCAAGGATCCCGGGCGAACCGGGCCTTCGAACCCTGAGGCGGCCCGGCAGTCCCTCGACCGTGTCGTAGAACCGGTCGACGACCTCGTCCAGCAGGTAGTTGCCGAGCAAAAGCTCCTGTGCAGCCGGTGCGAAGTCATGGATGTCGTCCTCGTCCGGATCGGCGGGGTCCACCGGACTGAAGATCCCGTTCAGTTGCGGCACGAGACTGGCGTTCCGGTAAAACTCTTCCTCTTCACGCGCGGGCACCACCATGATCGGCGCGACCAGCACTCCGCGGCCGGCGAGGAAAGCGAGCTCGTCCAGCTCCGGGGCGTCATGGGAGAATCCGGTGTCCGCGAGATCGAGCCGGGAGATGTTATCAGTCACCCTGTCGATTGTGGCATGCCCGCGACGGACGCGGCGCAGTCTCGCTCCGGCGCTGCGTAGAACGGGAAGCGCGACCGGGCGCGTGGTACGCTGTTGCAGTGATGTCGCCTCGGAAACGCACGTCCGGCCAGACCGCCGTGCGGCTGCTTCTGGTCGTACTGTTGCTGGGACTGGCGCTCGTGTTCACCATCATCGTTGCCCGTGACTACATCGAGGTGCAGGAGGTTCCACTGCCGGACTTCATCGGCCTTGATGTCGAAGCGGCCCAGCAGCAGCTGGCAGGGCTCGACCTGGTGCCGATCACGTTCCCGGAGACCCGTCAGGGCGCCGTGCCCGGAGCCGTCACTTCCCAGAGCCCATCGGCAGGAACAATGGTGCGCCAGGGCAGGACGGTCTCTCTGGGCGTGCACATGCCGCCGCAGGACGCGCGCGCTCCAGTACTGATAGGCCTCAGTGCCGAAGCGGCCCTCGCTCTTGCGCGGGAAGAGAACCTCAACCTGGGCCAGATCGAGTACGAACACAACAACGCCCCGGCAGGGATCGTCATCAGTCAGCAGCCCGAGCCGGGAAGCGTCGTCGATCCGTTCACCGGCCTCCAGGTCGTGGTGAGCCGCGGGCTCGAACTGCCACCGGTCCAGATGCCATCGCTTGTCGGTCAGATGCTCGATCAGGCCGAACAGCAGCTGCGCGGGCAGGGTTTTGTGAACATCGTGCGGGTAGCGACCGGGACGACCTCGAACCGGCCCGGCAGCGTCTTGAGTCAGCAGCCTGCCGCGGGTGAGACCGTAGAGCGCTCCGCCCTGGTCAGCCTCGGCTACGGCCTCGCAGCGGACGTCGTGGTTACCGTGCCCAACGTGATCGGACAGGCCGCGAGTACCGCTCAGGCACAGCTGCGCAATGCGGGCCTGGTGGTCGGCACGATCGGCTACACCAGCAGGCCGGACCTGAGTCCCGGCAGCGTGGTCGAGACGAACCCGGCCCAGGGCAGCTACACCCTGAGTGGCACTCCTGTCCGCATGGTCGTCAATGGCGCCGAGGGGTCGGTATCGGTACTGCCGCCTGCGGACCAGACCGGGGGTTCCCCAGGGACGCCGGGCCTGATCCCGGACGACCTGAGCGAGCCGCTCTTCCCGGAGGGCGAGCTGGGCAGCCGCAACGTGCCCTTCGAGTTCGATCCCGCCAGCCAGGGCATCCCCAACCTGCTCGAGAGCGCGTACGGCCTCAGGGTCGTGGTCGAGGACGAGCGCGGCGAACGGACGGTCCTGGAACGCACCGTGCCGGCCGGTGACGCGATCAGCACCAACGTCATCGTCTATGGTGACGCGATGATCAGGGTTTACGTTAACGACATCTTCTACATGGCGTGGAGCCCCTGATGGCACACGCAGGCCGGCGCGAGTGGAAATTGTCGCTGCAGCAGAGGCAGAATCCCGCAACACTGGCCCCATTGCCAGAGCTGTGCCTTCAGCGGGCTTTCAAGGAGGACACCGGTGAATGAACCAGGCATTACCCCGTTGGCGAAGAGGCTGGCAGAAGAGAACAATGTTGACTGGCGTTCACTGCCGGCCTCCGGTTCCGACGGCCGGATAGTCGAAAGGGACGTCCTGTCCTACCTTGCCCGCGTGATGGCAGGGGACGAGGCGCTGGATCCGACGCCCGAGCCCGTGCCCGAAGGCATGGAGGCCTGGCCTGACTCGGACGGCTTTGCAGCGGACCGCGTGCAGGCTTCGGACGCGGAAGACTTCGGCACCGCCGTGGTCTTCGACGCTGCTGCGGCAGAGGAACAGTACGACTCGCCCGGCTTCGAGCCGGAGGTGCCTGAACCCGCCGCCACCGGCGACGCCCTCGAGCTGAGTGAGGACATCTTCCTTTTCGGCGATGGCGACGAGGACTCACTTGAGCTGCCCGACGTACTGTCCACAGGAGCTTCGGCCGCTTTCGGGACCGACGAACACGACTCCGGTCGCCCGCTGTGGGACGACAGCGATGACGAAGGTTTCGATGACGAATCCCTGCTGGTCATCGAAGACGACGATTTCTTCGGACTCGCAGACGGATCCGACCAGGACGAGGGCGCTTCACCCGGTTTCGAAGGGCTGACCACCGAATCAGAGGAGGACTTCGGCTCAGGATCGGAAGACTGGAACCTGGAGGATGACAGTCTCGGATTCAGCGTCGAGCCTGAAGAGGGCCTGCTTGGCCGGACGGATGACCTGCTCGATGATTCCGAGTTCGAGGATGCCGACCTGACTGACCTGGCGATGGAGGACGGCGAGTTGGATGACCCACGGCTTGCGGACGACAACCTGCGTGCCTTCGAGGGAACCCTCGGCGGGCACGAGGAATCGCTTGAATCGCAGGCGGGGCTCGACGGACCCGATTCCGCACCCGAACCCGAGGAGGACTTCGACGTCGACTTCAGCCGGCTGAGCGGCTGGGACGAGGGCGATGACCCCGTCAGCGAGGACGACGACCTGTTGCAGGACGACTTCCTGCTCGAGGAGACGGAAGCCGCCAGGGGTTACGAGGCCGAGTTCGCGGCCGCGTTGCGTGAGGCAGCCGCGGATGAGGAAGCGGATGAAGGTGGCACGTTCGCCCTGACCGGATCGGACGACGGGCGAACCGACCTGGAGGATGACCTTGAGCCTGAGCTGAGCCAGCCGGACGAAGGACAGCCGGACGAGGATCAGCTGAGTGATGCGCACCTGGATGAGGCGGAGCCGGACGTAGCACAACTGTACGAAGCACAGCTGTACGAAGCGCAGCCGGACGAAGCGCAGCCGGACGAAGGGCAGCGTTACGAAGAGCGCCCGGACCGGGACGAAGAGAAGCTGGATGAAGAGCAGCTGGACCTGGCTCCCGTTGCGGGAATGGCACCTGGGCGCGGCGTGCCGCTGGCGGACTTCGGCACGCTGCTGAGGCGCCGGCTCGACGTGACCCAGCTGAGCCAGGCCCAGCAGGCGGTGGCCAGGGAACTCGACCTGGACGGGGCAAGGTCCGCGCTTCCGTTCCTGCTCAGGGCGGCTACGCGCGCGCTCGGACAGGTCCCGCTCGTGCCGTCAGGCGGAACGGTCGCAGCCGCGGTGATCGCGGGCGGCCACGTGTCGCTTGTCGCAGGTCGTGACTCCGGTTTCCGGGAGCTCGCCGGTCAACTCGGCGGAGCAGGTGCCGAGGCTGCTGGGGACGCTGACGATGCGGTGCTCGCGGTCGCCGACATGTCGTCCTACGAGGTCGACGAGGCGGTGCTCAACCTCGGCATGCCGGTCCTGACCCTGGGCCGGGCGCTGCACGACGCCGAGACCGGTACCTTCCGCAGCACCCTGACCCTCTCGGGTCACTACGACCTGGAGGAAGGCGCCCGCTTCCTGCAGGCAGCCAGCGAGCTGCTCTCTCAACCGCTGACGCTGCTCATCTGAGTCGCCAGGCGTGCGCGTTGCTGCCCTGCTACCGGCGGCCGGCAGTGGTCACCGGCTCGGGCTCGGCCCCAAGGCCCTTGTGCGGCTGGGCGAGCGGACTATCCTCGAGGTCGCAGCCGGAGCGCTCGAAGCCCACGTTGACGAACTGGTCATAGGTGCGCCTGCCGGGCTGGGTACAGAGTTCAGGCGCCTGGTTCCCGGCGCCCTCGTGGTACGGGGCGCCGCGAGCCGCAAGGCGACTGTCTCTGCGCTGCTGGCGGCCACTGCGGCGGACATCGTTGTGATCCACGACGCCGCCCGGCCGTTCCTGCCGGCAGCGGTACTGCACAGCGTCATCAGCGCAGCCGGCCGTCACGGTGCTGCCAGCGCCGCGCAGCCGCTGGCTGACACGATCGTACGCAGGGACGGAGCCGACGCGCCATCGCGCGAGGCGCTGCTGGCGGTTCAGACGCCCCAGGCTTTTCACCGGGAACTGCTGCTGGAGGCGCACGCTGCCGGCTGCGAGGCGACCGATGACGCCGGCCTGGTGGCTCGCCTTGGACGCCAGGTCGAGTACGTTCCGGGAAGCGCCTGGCTTTTCAAGATCACGGCACAGGCGGACCTTGAGCTTGCCAGGGCGCTGCTGCCCGGCTGGGAGGCGGATACGGGTGATCACTGAGCGGGCCTTCGCGAAGGTCAACCTTGGCCTGGCCGTCATCGCCCGCAGGGGCGACGGTTTTCACGAGCTTGACACCATGTTCGCCCTGATCGGCCTGCACGATGACGTGAGCGGCAGCCCGGCCGTACATTGCAGCCTGGAAGTGATGGTGGAGGGCGCGGTCCCGGGAGCCGACGCCCTCACGGGTGCGATGGGGGACAACGTCGCCCTGCAGGCGGCCAGAGCCTTCCAGGACGCGACAGGGAGCGGGGGCGCAAGCCTGCGGCTGGTGAAGCGCATCCCGGTCGCCGCCGGGCTCGGTGGCGGGTCTGCTGATGCCGCGGCGGTCCTGAGGATCATGGCACGCCTCTATCCGGAGCACCAGGCGTCTGTCGACCTAGAGGCGCTGGCACGGCAGCTCGGTTCAGACGTACCGTTCATGCTTTCAGGGCAGAGGGCCGCGCGTGGCAGGGGCCGGGGTGAGCGGCTGGAGCCGATCGGGTTGCCGGAGCTGCACGTCGTTCTGGTCAACCCGGGCGTGAGCGTCATGGTGCAGGACGCCTACGCCGAGCTGCAGAACTTCAGCCGTCGCCCCAAACATGCGGTACTCATCGAAGCCATACGGGAGGGGCGCGATCCGCGCTGGATCAACGCCCTGCAGCCAGGAGTCACCCGGCAGCGCCCGGCGATACGCGAGGCGATCACGGCGCTGCGGGCTGCCGGTCTGCACGGCGTATTGATGAGTGGTTCGGGTGCCACGTGTTTCGGCATCGCCGCAGACGGAAGAAGTGCAGCCGCAGAAATCGCGGCCGCACTTCAGGCTGAGTACCCTCAATGGTGGGTGAGGGCCGACTGCACCGGCACGGGCGAACCTGGCTGATCAGATCACAGGCTGCGTGTTCGGGGCCTCTGCGGTCGAGGCGGTGACACTCCTGCGGGCCCACAGGCAGGCGTTTGCGATGATCTTCCGGATGTGTGTGTCGTGGTAGGTCGGGTGCGTCTCGTGTCCCGGACGGAAGTAGACCACGCGGCCGTTGCCGCGCTGCCACGTGCACAGGCTGCGGAACACCTCTCCGCCCGAGAACCAGCTGAGCATCAACAGTTCATCCGGAGTCGGGATGTCGAAGCGCTCCCCGTACATCTCCTCACGTTCGAGCCGGATGTGGTCCGGGATCCCCTGCATGATGGGATGGTTCGGCTGAACGTTCCAGAGGACCTCGCTGTCCTCGGCCTCGCGCCACTTCAGGGAGCAGTTCGTGCCCATCAGCCGCCTGAAGACCTTGCTGAAGTGTGCACTGTGCAGCACCACCAGCCCCATGCCGGAGAGCACGTGCTGCTGCACGCGGTCCACGACTGCGTCGCTGACGTCGTCGTGGCCGACGTGCGCCCACCAGACCAGCGTGTCGGTCTCGGCCAGCAGCTCCTCGGTCAGACCGTGCTCCGGCTGATCCTGGGTGGCGGTCCTGATGGCAGGGTCATGACCCCGCTCGCCGAGGTCGTGCCTGACGGCCTCGGCGAGCGTCTCGTGGATGCCTGCAGGATACAGGTTCCGTACGGCCTCGTCCCGCTTCTCATGGATGAACTCGTTCCAGATGGTGATGCGCGGCATCGCCTTCACGCTCCTCAGTCGTGCTCGTCGGTCACCGCACCCATTGAGGCGCTGGAAACAAGCCTGGCGTACTTGTAGAGCACACCTTTACTGTAGCGCGGAGCAGGCGGAGTGAACTGTGCGCGGCGCCGCTCGAGTTCCTCGTCGCTCACGTTCACCTGCAGAAGGTTCTGCGCGGCGTCGATGGTGATCGAGTCGCCCTCCACGAGCAGGCCGATCGGACCGCCGACAGCGGCCTCGGGAGCGACGTGGCCGACGACGAGGCCGTAGCTGCCTCCGGAGAAGCGCCCGTCAGTGATGAGGCCGACCGTCTCGCCCAGTCCCTGGCCGACGACGGCGCTGGTGGGCGCGAGCATCTCGCGCATGCCGGGGCCACCGACGGGGCCTTCGTTGCGGATCACGATCACGTCGCCCTCGACGATCCTGCGGGCAAGGATCGCTTCGAGCGCTTCTTCCTCACTCTCGAAGACGCGGGCAGGGCCGGTGATCGCGGCGGTGCCGATTCCGCTCGTCTTGGCTACCGAGCCCTCGGGTGCCAGGTTGCCCCTGAGGATCGCCAGGTGCGCCTCGGGCGTCTTCGGCGAGTCGTAGGGCAGGATGACGCTCTGGTCGGCACGCGGCTGGTCGGGGATGTCGGCCAGGTTCTCGGCGACCGTCTTGCCGGTGACCGTGATGCAGTCGCCGTGCAGCAGCCCGGCGTTGAGCAGCATCTTCATCACCTGGGGGATGCCGCCGGCCTCGTGCAGGTCCGTCGCGACGTACTTGCCGCTCGGCTTCAGGTCGCAGAAGAGCGGGGTGCGGCGCCTGATCTCCTCGAAGTCGTCGATGTTGAGTTCGACGCCCGCGCACTTCGCGATGGCGATCAGGTGCAGCACGGCGTTGGTGCTGCCGCCTACAGCCATGACCACCGTGATGGCGTTCTCGAACGCCTCGCGCGTCATGATCCTGCGTGCCGTCAGGTCTTCCTCGATCAGGCCGACCACACGCTCGGCGGCCGCGGCGGCGCCGCGAACGGCTTCCTCGTCCGGGTTGGCAACGGTGGAGGAGTAGGGCAGGGCGATCCCGAGTGCCTCGGCGGCGCTCGACATCGTGTTGGCCGTGTACATGCCGCCGCACGATCCGCTCCCCGGGCATGCGTGCGTCTCGATGTCCCTGAAGGTCTCCATCGGGATGCGTCCCGCGCTGTACTGACCGACGGCCTCGAAGACGCTGACGATCGTAAGGTCCTCGCCGTTCAGCTTCCCGGGCTTGATGGTTCCGCCGTAGACGAACACGGACGGAAGATCGAGCCGCGCGATGGCCATCAGGGCACCCGGCAGGTTCTTGTCGCAGCCGCCGACGGCGACGAGGCCGTCCATCGACTGGCCGCGGCAGACCGTCTCGATGGAGTCGGCGATCACCTCGCGCGAGACCAGGCTGAGCTTCATGCCCTCGGTGCCCATGCTGATTCCGTCGCTGATCGTGATCGTGCCGAACATCTGCGGCATCGCGCCGGCGGCTGCCAGCGCCTCCGAAGCCGCGTCGGCCAGGCGGCCGATGCCGGAGTTGCACGGCGTGATGTTGCTGTGCCCGTTGGCGATCGCCACTATCGGCTTTCCGAAGTCCTCGTCGGTGAAGCCGACCGCGCGCATCATGGCCCGGTTCGGTGCACGCTGCGTGCCTTCGGTTATTTGCCTGCTCCTGCGGTTGAGTACTGACATCAGACGGCCACCTTTGCTCCCAGGTTCTCGAGTACTGAATTTGTGAAGGCTTCCGTGCCGGCGGTGCCGCCGAGGTCGCGGGTGGGGTTCAGGGCGAGCGCCGCGCGCACCGCGGCCTCGACCTCGCCTGCGGCCTCGTCTGACTCCCAGGAGTGGCGCAGAAGCATCGCGGCGGAAAGGATCGCCGCCGTCGGGTTTGCCGTGTCGGTCCCGGCGATGTCTGGCGCGCTGCCGTGGACCGGTTCGTACAGGCCGATGCTGCCGCCGAGGCTGGCCGAGGGCAGCAGGCCGAGCGAGCCCGGGATCACCGCGGCGAGGTCCGAGAGGATGTCCCCGAAGAGGTTGCCGGTGAGGATGACATCGAACGACCGCGGGTTGCTGACCACCTGCATGGCCGCGTTGTCGATGTACAGGTGATCCAGTGCCACGTCGGGGAACTCGGCTTCGTGCAGGCTGACCACGACGTTGCGCCAGAACTGCGAGACGTCCAGCACGTTCGCCTTGTCGATGCTCGTTACCCGGCCGCCGCGGCCGCGAGCCGCCTCGAAGGCGCTCCTCGCGATGCGTTCGATCTCGTGTCGCTCGTACACCATCGTCGAGACGCCCCGGTCGTCGCTGACCGAGGACGGCTTGCCGAAGTAGATGCCGCCGGTCAGCTCCCTGAAAATCAGCATGTCCGTACCGGCCGCGTCGCGCAGGGGCGACAGGTGCTCCAGCCCGGGGTAGACGGTGACCGGCCGCAGGTTGGCGTACACGCCGAGGTGCCGGCGGAGGCCCAGGATTCCCGACTCGACGCGCTTCTCGCGCGGCTGCCGGTTCCACGGGTGGTCGCCAACGGGGCCGCCAGCAGCTCCCATGAGCACGGCGTCGCACCCGTCGATCTCGTCCAGCGTCTGCTGGGGCAGCGGCGTGCCGTGAGAGTCAAGGGCGTTGCCGCCGAAGGGCAGTTCGACGGAATCGAAGGCGATGCTGTGCCGGCCGGCCGCCGCGCGGAGCACGCGCAGTGCCGCGGCGGTCACCTCGGGCCCGATGAAGTCTCCGGGCAGCACGGCCAGGCGGCGCACGCCGGTCACGATGTTGCCTGCATGTAGGGGAGCGAACCAGCCACGGCATCGGTCGCGTCAGAGCCTTCGAGGAGCTCGGCGATCGGGTCCCACCTGCCCTCGAGCAGCGCCTGGCGGGCGCTCTCCTCGAGGGTGACGGGGATGCTCAGGTCTCCGGCAGTGACGCGCAGTGCCTCCAGGTCGATGTCAAGCTCCAGGCTCGGGTCTGCGCTGACGGCGTCCGTCAGCCGCTGAAGGTCTGAGTCCGAAGCGGTCAGGCAGGGCATGCCGAGGGTGGTCGAGTTCCCGAAGAAGATCTCGGCGAAGCTGCCGGCGATCACGGCCTTGAACCCCCAGCGCCAGATCGCCTGAGGTGCGTGCTCGCGGCTGGATCCGCAGCCGAAGTTGGATCCGGAGATGAGGATCTCGGCGCCCTTGTGCTCGGGCCGGTCGATCGGATGCTGACCGTGCAGTTCGCCGTCGGCGTCGTAGCGGACGTCGCGGAAGAGGTGCTCGCCGAGCCCGTCGAAGGTGACGCTGCGCAGGTAGCGCGCGGGGATGATGCGGTCGGTGTCGATGTCCTCGCCGGGTACGTGCACGGCGCGGCCGGATATCCTGCGGATGGGGGCAAGGGCCATCAGGCGGCCACTCCTTCCTGGCTCGCGAACACCTGGCGGGCGTCAGCGACATGGCCCGTGACGGCGGCGGCAGCCACCATGACCGGGCTCATCAGCACGGTGCGGCCCGTTGCGGAGCCCTGCCGGCCGATGAAGTTGCGGTTGGAACTGCTGGCACAGAGCTGGTCGCCGACGAGCTTGTCGGGGTTCATCGCCAGGCACATGCTGCAGCCGGCCGAGCGCCACTCGAAACCCGCGTCCATGAACACGCGGTCGATGCCGCGCTTCTCGCATTCCTCCTTGACGAGCGTGCTGCCGGGAACGGCTATCGCCTTGACGCCCGGACTGACCTTGCGCCCCTTCAGGTAGCGGGCGGCCTCGATGAAGTCCGAGAGGCGACCGTTGGTGCACGAGCCCATGAAGGCAACGTCGACCTTCGTGCCGGCTATCGGTGCGCCCGGCGTGAGCTGCATGTGTTTCAGCGCGAGGGCCACGTTCTCGCGTTCTGACTCCTTGCTGCCCTCGACCGTCGGTATGTGTTCGCTGATCGAGATGGCCTGGCCGGGGTTGATGCCCCAGGTCACCGTCGGTTCGATCTCGGCTGCGTCGATCACGACGATGTCGTCGTAGTGGCAGCCTGGATCAGAGGCGAATGAGAGCCAGCGGTCGGTTGCCTCGTCCCATTCGCTTTCGGACGGGGCATAGGGCCGGCCCCTGAGGTAATCGAGCGTGGTCTGGTCCGGGTTCACGTAGCCGGCGCGTGCGCCGCCTTCGATCGACATGTTGCAGACAGTCATCCGCTCTTCCATGGTGAAGCCGTCGAAGGTGGTGCCGGCGTACTCGTACGCGTACCCGAGGCCGCCATTCACGCCCAGTGTCTTGATGATGTGCAGGATCACGTCCTTGGCGTACACTCCGGGGGGCAGCTCACCGTTGACTTCGATGCGGCGTACCTTGAGCGGCTTGATCGCCATCGTCTGGGTGGCCAGGATGTCGCGGACCTGGCTGGTGCCGATCCCGAACGCGATCGCGCCGAACGCCCCGTGCGTGCTCGTGTGCGAGTCACCGCAGGCGATGGTGGTGCCCGGCTGGGTTATGCCCTGTTCGGGTCCGACCATGTGGACGATGCCCTGGAAGCGGCTGCCGACGTCGAAGAACTCTATGCCGTACTCCGCACAGTTCTTCCTCAGTTCCCGGATCATCTCATCCGCCAGCGGATCCTCGAACGGCTCGACGAGCGAATGGGTCGGGACGATGTGGTCGACCGTGGCAAAAGTCCGGTCGGGCCGTTTGACGCTCAGACCCAGGTCGCGCAGCATCCCGAACGCCTGTGGGCTCGTCACCTCGTGGATCAGGTGGGCGCCGATGAGCAGCTGTGTCACGCCAGATTCGAGTTCGCGTATCCGGTGCGCGTCCCAGACTTTCTGAAACAGGTTGCGTGGCTGTTCACTCATGCACTTTGTCCTTTACTGAAAAACTCCCCCGCTGCGGTTCGCAACGGGGGAGAAGTTTCCTGGAGTGGGTCCTGCAGGTGCTTTACCGGGTCCGACCAGGTGTTTAAGCTTCTCCCGGACCGGATAGCCTGAGCACGCAGAATTCCTGCAGGTGAATCAGGCGCCGTCTGCTGCTCTGCATGACGTGAAGTATACGTAAGGGAACCCCCCAAGTCAACGCATCCGGCTGCGTCAACGACGCAGCCGGGTACAAAGGGGCGCGCCTCAGGTGCCCCTGCCTGACCTGCCGGGAGTGACGGCGGCCTGGGCGCGTGCCGGAGGACGCTCGGCCGGTACGCCCGGGCGCTGCTGGCCGGGCTTCACCTCGCCGGACACTCCGCCGGACTCGACCAGGCGCTGGAACTCCTTGGCGTCCACGGCGCGCGACAGGCCCGTCTCGAAGCTGATCACGCGGCTCAGGTGCAGCTCGGCAAGGTGGGCGTCCATCGTTATCATTCCGGCCTGGCCCCCCATCTGCAGCTGGCTGAGGATCATGTGCGTCTTTCCCTCCCGGATCAGGTTCCTGATCGCCGGGGTCGCCAGCAGGAACTCGTACGCGAGGACGCGGCCGTCACCATCGGCCCTGGAGATGAGCTGTTGCGTAAGGATCGCCTGCAGGTTGTTGGCCAGCTGCACGCGAACCTGTGCCTGCTGGGCTTCGGGGAAGACATCGATGATCCGGTCGATCGCCTCTGGCGCCGAGTTCGTGTGCAGCGTTCCCATGACGAGGTGGCCCGTCTCCGCCGCGGTAACCGCGGCGCCGATCGTCTCGTGGTCCCGCATCTCGCCGACCAGGATCACGTCGGGAGCCTGCCGCAGCACGCTGCGCAGGGCGTTGGCGAACGACACGGTATCCTCGCCGATCTCGCGCTGGTTGACGATCGAGTTCCGGTGGGGATGGAAGAACTCGATCGGGTCTTCGACCGTGACTATGTGCTTGTTCGACTCCCGGTTGATCAGATCGATCATCGAAGCCAAAGTGGTGGACTTCCCGCTGCCGGTCGGCCCGGTGACCAGGACGAGTCCGCGCGGCAGCCGCGCCACGTCGGCGATGTTCTGGGGCAGTCCCAGGCTGGCGAACGACCCGGCCTCCTCGGAGATGAGCCTCATGACTCCACCGACGCTGCCGCGCTGCACGAACGCGTTGACGCGGAAGCGCCCCTGTCCGGAAAGGCTGAAACTGAAGTCCAGGTCGAGGTTCTCTTCGAAGCGGCGCTGCTTCTTCTCGTCCATCATCGAGTACATCAGGCGCCTGGTCAGGTTGGGCGTCAGCGTGTCGAAAGTCGTGGGCTGCCAGTCGCCGTGAAGCCGCAGCATGGGGGGCAGGCCCGCCGTGAGGAGCAGGTCCGAGGCGCCGCGGTCCACGGCGAGCTTCAGGAGCTCGACGATGTCCGCCTGAATCTGTGTTTGCTTCATGTTGTCAGCCATAAGCCTCCAGACGCTCCGCTCAGTCTGCCGTGCGGGCGAGTACTTCCTCCAGGGTCGTGATGCCTTCGAACGCCTTGTTTATGCCGTCGTCACGCAGCGTCTGCATGCCGTTGGCGACAGCGGTCTCCTTGATCTCTAGACTCGAGTTGCCCCGGATGATCGCGGTGGAGACGTCATCGTCGACAGTGAGCAGCTCGTGGATCGCGTAGCGCCCGTTGTAGCCGCTGCCGCCGCACTTCTCGCAGCCGACGCCGCGGAACAGCTTCCGGCCGTCGATCATCGAGTCGGGCATGCCGATGCGGCGCAGCACATCCGGCTCGGGCGTGTACTCCACGCGGCAGTTGTTGCATACCTTGCGGACCAGACGCTGGGCCAGGACGCCCACCAGCGAGGCGGACACGTTGAACGGTTCGATGCCCATCTCGACGAGGCGGGTCACTGCTCCCGATGCGTCGTTCGTGTGCAGCGTGGCGATCAGCAGGTGACCGGTCAGCGCAGCCTCGACCGAGATCTTGGCTGTCTCCTGGTCGCGGATCTCACCGACCATGATGATGTCGGGATCCTGACGCAGGAACGAGCGCAGCGCCCGGGCGAAGTCCAGGCCGGCCTTCACGTTGACCTGCGTCTGTGAGATGCCGGGGATCTCGTACTCCACCGGGTCTTCGACCGTGGTGACGTTAACCTCCGGCAGCGCGAGCCGCTTGAGGATGGAGAAGGTCGTGAACGACTTGCCCGACCCGGTGGGCCCGGTGATGAGGAACATTCCGTACGGCTTCTGGATCACGTCCTGGAACCGCTCGAAGTTGTAGCTGGCAAAGCCGAGGTCCTCGATCTCGGGGATGCTAGTCGCCTTCTTGAGGATGCGCATTACTGCCTTCTCGCCGTAGACGGTGGGGAGCGTCGAGAGTCGGAGATCGACCTCCATCGTCCTGTCCTTGTAGCGGACCCGACCGTCCTGCGGCAGTCGCCGTTCGGCGATGTTGAGGCCACCCATGATCTTGATGCGCGCCGCGAGCGCGTTAGCCGATATGCGCGGCATCGTCATGTACTCGCGCAGCGTGCCGTCCTTGCGGACCCTGACCAGCACATCCGTGGGTCGCGGCTCGATGTGGATGTCCGAGATGTCGTTCAGCACGGCCTCGCGGATGATGCTGTTGACGACCTTGACGAGCGCGTTGTCATCGATCGCGCTGGTGTCCTCCGTGATCTGCTCCTGGCCGCCGCCGATCTCCTCGACCACGGCGCGGGCGAGCTCGTCCATGTCATCCGTCCCGCGGTAGAAGCGGTTTATCAGCACGCCCAGCGTCTGTTCGGTCGCTACAGCCGGCAGCACTTCCTTGCCGGTGATCAGGTGGATGTCGTCAAGCGCGAAGACGTGGCGCGGGTCCTTCATCGCCACGACCAGCGTGCTTCCCTCGAGGCGGATCGGCATCGCGTGATAGCGGCGCGCGGTCGCTTCCGGGACGAGCGTGACGGCATACGGATCGACGCGGACACTGTTCTCGTCGATGAACTCGTGACCGAGCTGCATCGCGAGGCTCTTGGCGAGCATCTCGGGGCTGATCTTTCCGGCCTGGACGAGCGTGTCCTCCAGGCGGCCGCCGCCGGAGCGCTGCTTGTTGAGCGCGTCGTCCACGTCAGTCTGCGTCACGTAACCAAGGTCAACGAGGATCTCGCCGAGCGGCCTGACGTTGCCCAGCTTCTGCTGTTCCTCCAACGCCCGGCGAAGCTGCTCCCGCCGAAGCTTCCGGTCCATCATCAGCGTCTCGCCGAGGCGGCCGCGGTCCGAGGCGTACATCGCCTCGATCCGCTGCCGGACCGCCTGCTCGCTCGTGGCGATGAAGCGCACCGGCCGTTGCATGATCGCCTCGATATCCGGGATGCGGCGCGGGTCGGCCACCGCGATCACTACCGTTTCGCCCTCGTCGCGCAGCGGAACCGCATGGAACTGGACGGCGTCGATCCTGAGCAGGTTGGACGCGAGCCGCTCGTCGAAGGGTTCGTCGCCGAGTTCTGGAAGGTACTCGATGTTGCTCTGTTCCGCCAGCAGCTGGGTGAGCTGCTCCTCCTGCAGGTAGCCGAGGTCGACCAGGATGCGTCCGAGGAGGCCACCGGTTCGCTGCTGCTCGGCGGTCGCCTCCACGACCTGGTCGTTGGTGACCAGACCGCGGTTCACCGCCAGGTTGCCCAGACGCTGGGTCAGGTCGATCTCCAGATCCACGGGCGCCTCGAGCCCCAGTTCCGGGTAATAGGTGGCCAGGGCCCACGCAAGCTCCTTGCTCAGGCACTTGTATGGTTCGACGATCATCGAAGTGGCGTCCTCGACCTCTTCGATGGCCATGGCATCCAGCGGGTCCTCGAAGGCGACGCGAAGCCTGTTTCCCTCTGTCGAGAAGGGGATGCAGCTCAGCTCGAAGGCGATCTTGGCGTCCAGCATCCTGACCGCCTCAGGCATCACGTCAACCCTGGGCAGGGAGACAAGCGGGATGCCGATGGATTCTTCGATGGCACGGGCGATCCGCTGCTCCGAGATGACGCCGATGTTGACGAGGATCTCGGCCAGCCGGTCGCCGGTCTCTCCGTGCCTGCCGATGGCACGCTGCAGTGATTCGTCGGTGACGTAGCCGCGTTCGAGCAGTACCGCGCCGAGCCGCTTCTCACCTATTGAGAGATTCGCCATGTCCACCTTTCAGGATGCGCTGCTCGACCTTGCGAAGCAGGCGTGTGTGCACGAGTTTTCCGGCACTGAGAGGCTCGACCAGCACGCTGGTGAGGCCGGCGAGGTTCGCACCGAGCACATCGGTGAAGATCTGGTCGCCAACCATTGCCGTTTCGGCGGCCTTCACGCCCAGCATCCTCAGTCCGCGCCTGTAGGCGAACCAGAACGGCTTGCCCACCATGTGGAAACCCGGAAGCTCGAGCTCTGCCTTCCAGCGGTCGACACGCAGGCGCGTGCCGTTGGAGAGGATGAGCACCGGAATGCCCGCCTCGCGCAGGCCAAGAAGCCAGGCCCGGGCGCTGTCGCTGAGCAGTTCGCCCTTCGAGGGCACGAGCGTGTCGTCCAGGTCGACCATCACGGCCCGGATGCCGTGTTCACGCAGCAATGCCGGGGTGATGGCTTCCACGGAACCAACCCTGATGTCTGGCTTCAGCACGCGTCGAGTCTAGCACCGCGGATGCAGCGAATCCATGCGATGTCTCACGTCGCGAGAGGTCCCGAAAGCGCCTGTTCAAGCACTTCCGTGAACGCTTCGGGGTCGTCAAGCCAGGGGTAGTGGCCCCCCTCGAAAAGGCTGAGGAGTGCATGCGGCAGCGCCGCCAGCCCGGCCTCCACCTGGCCGGGCACGCTCGTGCGGTCGGACTGGCCGGCCAGGATGACGACCGGCGCCTTCAGCCGGTCGAGCAGGGGCGTGACGTCTATGTCCCACGGATCGGAGACCGTCGGGGTTTCCAGCGATCCGCTGAGCGCGTCCGAGTCACTGTGTTCGAGCCGCAGCCGCGCTGAAGCGTTCGGGAACTCGAGTGCGTCGAAGATCTTCTTCGCTGCGACCATCGAGAAGGCTTCGTTGACCAGGTCGGCGGGCGGCCCACCTTCGCCTTCCGGGATGTCCGCCTCTGCCGGCAGGGCCAGGTTCGGGTTTCCAGCGAGCCTGGCAGCGGTTCGCTGCACCTCGCGGGCGAGCGCCGGCATCGAGAACCACGGTCCGACCAGGACCAGCCTGTCGACCATCTCCGGATGGGTGGCTGCGAACCTCGTGGCGACCGCAGCGCCGAACCCATGTGCCAGCAGGGTGACCTTGTCCAGGTTAAGGGCTTCGAGTACGGCACGCACGTCATCCGCAAGGTCTGCCAGTCCGAAGGGACGGTCCGCGTACGAGCGCCCGCCGCCGCGCTGGTCGGCATAGATCATCAGGTACTGCTCGAGCGAGTCGCCCATCAGGTCGCGAAACGAGTAGCTGTTGTAGCCGGGCCCGCCGTGCAGGTAGTAGACGGGAGGCCCGTCTTCCGGGCCGACCCGCTCCACGTACAGGTCGGCCGCCTCGAGTGTCAGGTGGAACGGGGTGTCGGTGAATGCCATGCTCATGCTCCCAAGGAAGTCAGCGTCCCGATGCCGTAGGCGCGCAGGGCGTTCGTGTCCGTGACGCTCTCCATGTGCGCGGTACTCACGCCACGCAGCTCCGCGAGCTTCGCGCAGGTCCAGGCGACGTTGGCGGGCACGTTCCGCTTGCCCCGGTACGGCACCGGCGTCAGGTACGGACTGTCCGTCTCGATCAGAAGCCGGTCTTCGGGCACCTCGCGCGCCACTTCGTGCAGCCGCCTCGCGCTCGGATAGGTCAGGTTGCCGGCGAAGGACACGTACCAGCCGAGGCTCAGTCCCTCCTCGAGCAGAGCAGCGTCGCCGCCGAAACAGTGCAGGATCCCGCCGCGCACCGAGGCGGCCCTGATAGCGTCGAAGGCTGCGGCGCTGGCGCTGCGGCCCCCCTGTCTGTCGCGCACATGAAGTATCAGCGTCTTGTTCAGTTCGAGTGCCAGGCCGGCATGGACGTCGAAGGCAAACTGCTGTTCCTTCAGCGTCGCCCTGTCCCAGTGCGTGTCGAAGCCGGTTTCGCCGATGCCCACCACGGAATCATGCGCGGCCTGCTCCGCAAGCAGCGAGACCGCGGAGCCGTCTGCCGTGACTCCGGCGGAGTTCGGATGGATCCCGACGGCCGCACGCACGTTCGCGAACTCACCGGCGAGCCTGATCGCCTCAGCGTTGGAGTCCGGACCCGTTCCGATCGTGACCATCAGGTTCAGTCCCGGGTCGGCGGCCGCCGTCGCGTCCTCACATGCGTCCAGGTGGCAGTGGGTGTCAGTCACGCGGACTTCGCCCTGCCGGTGCCCGGTCCCGGCGCGTCGCAGTGAGAATTCTGTAAGAGGGTCATTGCTAGATTTTAGCCAACGCGGCAGGACTGCCGGGTATCGGGGCGGTAGAGAGGCAGGTCATTATGTTGCAGGCGCATGACACGAGCGAGAGGTTTCAGTTCCTCAGTAACGAGGAACTCAGCAAGATCATCGGCAAGTGTGAAGAAGCCATCTCCGACGGCTCAGCCGAGATAAGTCACTACGAAGCATTCGTGCTTTGCCAGAAGGAGCTCGCCCGCCGCACCTGGGCGTAGGCGGACCCGAGCTCCGGCAGGTCGGTCGCGTTCCGGCAGGCCGCCTGTATTGGCTCTAACGTTTCTCAACACCATTTGACATTAGTATATGCGGATGCATAGCAAATCCCTTCTGGCGACGATCATCGTAGCCGTCGCCGTAACGGGTTGTGCCCCTGCCCTGCAGGCCGCGCCTCGCGTTCTGCCTGCCGCTGTCGCGGCGGCCGGTGCGGTTGCACCAACTGCGGCTGTCCGTTCCGATGCCGCTGCTGCCACCGCGGCCATCCAGGCCCCGGTTCCCGCCGCTGCCGCAGGCAGCGTCACACGCGGGATGGCCTCCTGGTACGGCCCCGGCTTCGCCGGGCGCCATACGGCCAACGGCGAGATCTTCGATCCTTCCGAGCTCACGGCAGCACACCGCACCCTGCCTTTCAACACGCGGGTTCAGGTCACCAACGTGTCCACCGGGCGCAGCGTCGTCGTACGCATCAACGATCGCGGCCCGTTCAAGGACAACCGCATCATCGACCTTTCGCGCGCAGCGGCTGACGTGATCGGGCTGACCGGCGCGGGTGTGGCCGAGGTCGAGATCATGCTGGTTACCGGATCCGGCGTCATCACCGCTGCACCTGATTCGCACCTGTCGCATTACGAGGTGCTGGCGAACGGCCGGCAGCTCGGCGAGCTGCTCCTGCTTGCCTCGGCCAGCAACGCTGGCGCGGAAGAGCTCCTCGTGCGCGTGGTCGGAGACGCGGTGCCAGTCGAGCACGGCGCTGACCTGCTGGTGTCCAGCAGCGTTTACGAAGAGCTCGGCGCTGACGTGATCATCAGCGCCGCAACCGACTGAAACTTACTTAAGAACTGACTTCAGTCCGGCATCTCCGCTTCGCGGCAGCACGCTGAGGCGAGCTCCGCAGCGAAAACGCCTGCGTCCCTGCCGTCAGCCTGCCTCCTGATGAAGGCAGATCCCACGACCACGCCATCGGCGATGCCGGCGACCTCACGCGCCGTGCCGGCTCCTGAGACGCCGAACCCGACCGCGAGCGGCAGGTCGGTAGCGTTGCGCAGGCGTGAGACGAGTCCCCCAAGGTCTGCTGACACCCGGCTCCGCTCGCCGGTGACCCCTGTCAGGGAAACGACGTAGATGAAGCCGGTCGAGGCCTCTGTGATCAGCCTGAGCCGCTCGTCGGTCGAGGTCGGGGCCGCCAGGAAAACGGTAGCCAGCCCCCGGTCCGCGGCCAGCCTGCGCAGGCTCACGGCCTCCTCAGGCGGCAGGTCGGGCAGGATGAGGCCGCTGATGCCGGCACGCGCTGCCGCGTCAACGAAGCCCGCCTCGCCACCGCGGTGACAGACTATCGGGTTGTAATAGGTCATCAGCAGTATCGGCTTGCCCGCGTCGGCCAGGCCGGAAGCGATCGCGAACACCCGCGCGGTGTTCATGCCCTGTTCAAGCACGCGCTGCGAGGAAGCCTGGATGGTCGGTCCGTCGCCAAGCGGATCGGAGAACGGTATGCCCAGCTCGAGCAGGTCGGCATGCTCCAGCACTGCGCGGGCGTCCCCGGCGAAGGCGCGTTCGTCCGGAAAGCCCGGCGTCAGGTACGGCATCAGCGCGGCGCGGTTCTCAGTGCCCGCCGCTTCAAACGCCGCGCGGATCCGCTCCACGCCGGTCATGCGGGCACCCCGTCGAGCAGGCGCCTGACCTCGGCGACGTCCTTGTCGCCCCGGCCGCTCAGGCAGACGATGAGAGTCTCGTGCGGGGCGAACTCCGGTGCGATCCGGATGGCGTGGGCCAGTGCGTGTGCGCTCTCGAGCGCGGGGATGATGCCTTCGCTGCGCGCGAGCCGCTGGAACGCTTCAAGCGCCTCGGCGTCCGTGGCGCTGGCGTACTCCGCCAGGCCCACTGTCATCAGCCAGGAGTGCTCCGGTCCGACGCCGGGGTAGTCCAGGCCGGCCGACACCGAGTGGGCCGGCAGGATCTGCCCGTCGTCATCCGACAGCAGGTGCATGAAGGCTCCGTGCAGCACACCGTGCTTCCCGAAGCTGATGCTGGCGGAGTGGGCTCCGCTTTCGAGCCCCTGTCCGGCCGCCTCGACGCCGATCAGGCGCGGCCTCGGCTGCTGCTCGAGGTAGGCGAACGGCGCGAACATCCCCATCGCGTTGGAGCCGCCGCCGACACAGGCTATGACGGCCGCGGGCAGGCCGCCGCCCGGCAGCTGCGCGAGCGTCTCGCGGCCGATCACGCTCTGCAGGTCGCGCACCAGCATCGGGTAGGGGTGGGGCCCCACCACACTGCCGATCAGGTAGTACGTGTCGCGCACGTTGGTGACCCAGTCGCGGATCGCCTCGTTCGTTGCGTCCTTCAGCGTGCGGGTTCCGCTCGTGACCGGCACGACTTCAGCGCCGAGCAACTGCATCCGGAAGACGTTCAGCTCCTGGCGGCGCACGTCCTCCTCGCCCATGTACACGACGCAGTCCAGGCCGAAGAGCGCGGCGGCCGTTGCGCTCGCAACCCCGTGCTGTCCCGCGCCCGTCTCCGCGATGATGCGGCGCTTGCCCATCCTGATCGCTATCAGGGCCTGGCCGATCGCGTTGTTGATCTTGTGCGCGCCCGTGTGGTTGAGGTCCTCGCGCTTGAGCCAGATGCGTGCCCCGCCGAGCTCGTCGCTGAGGCGTGCCGCCTCGGTGAGCAGGCTGGGCCGGCCTACGTAGTCGCGCAGCCAGCCGTCATACTCACGCTGGAACGACTCGTCCGTCCGCAGCTGCTGCCAGGCTTCGGTCAGTTCATCGAGGGCCGGAATCAGTGTCTCCGGTACGTAGCGGCCGCCGAACTCGCCAAAGCGTCCGCGCTGGTCGGGCTGAGGGTACAGAACCATTGTGCCTCCGTCAGTGTTCTTGTTGTGGGTAAGGGTACGGGTATGGCCCGTGATCGGGCCAGCAGCTCAGTGGGGCTTTCTCAGCTTCGCCACCAGCGCTGGTGCCGCCACTTGAACGCACGTGGTGTGCGCACGCGCGGCCGTACGCGGGCGCCGGGCCCGCGGGTCGCAGTGGCAGTGAGGCCTGCTGACATGCGCCAACTGTATGACACGGCCGGGGTACTTGCAAGCCGGTCACCGACCGGTGAGCCACTCGAGCAGCCGGGCGCTCAGGCGGAAGTTGTCCCTGTGCAACCTGCCGATCCAGTCTCCGGTCAGCGCGGACAGCAGCTCGGTGGGGCAGACCTCGTCCGGCTGCCTGAGCAGCCCGAGCGTGTGAGCCAGCAGGCCGGACACGCGCGATGCCGGCACACCGGCGGAGCGAAGCTCGCCGAGGGTGAGTGCGCCGTTGCGCTTGGCGATGCGTTCACCCTGCTCGTCGAGCAGAAGGGGCAGATGCAGGAACGCCGGCGGGGGAGCCTCGAGCGCGTGGTAGAGCACGAGCTGCGCGCCGGTACTGGCCAGCAGGTCGTTGCCGCGGACGACCTCACGGATGCCCATCGCGATGTCGTCCACGACCACGGCCAGCTGGTACGCCCAGAGACCGTCGGCCCGCTTCAGGACGATGTCGCCGATCCCTGCGGCCGCGTCGAAGTGGCGGCGGCCGGCCAGCAGGTCGTCGAAGCTCGTCGCCATGCCGGCGGCGGTTTCGGGGCCCTTGAGACGTATGCTCGGGTCCTTGCCCTCCGCCTGCTTCTGCTTCCTGAGCTTGCTGTTCAGCCGCCGCTCGAAGTGTCCGTAGGCAGGAAGCGCGCCGTGCGGGGCCGAGGCCAGCTCGCGCAGGTCCTTGCGCGACAGCCAGCACTCGAAGGTCAGGCCATCGTGCCGCAGGTAATCCAGCACACGCTGGTAGCGGGCCGAGCGTTCCGACTGCCTGTAGGGGGCATGTGGGCCGCCGACGTCCGGTCCCTCGTCCCAGTCAAGCCCCAGCCAGCGGAGCTCCTCCAGGTTGCCCGTGACGGCCCCTGGCACGGTGCGCGGGCCGTCCAGGTCTTCGATGCGCAGCACGAAACCGTCAGCGGCCGAGCGCGCGCGCAGCCAGGCCACGAGGGCGGTCCGGGCGTTGCCAAGGTGCAGGCTGCCGGTAGGGCTGGGGGCAAAGCGGCCGCGACGGCTGCCTGGAGGGTGGTTGTTCATTGCAGGGTCACGCTCCTGGCGACCGGGAGAATCAGCATGATCAGAAATCACTATGGCATGGAGTCACCATGTGAGCGGGCCCCGACCGTACGGTCGGGGCCCGTGACCTAACTTGAGACCGTCGGTTACGGGAAGCTCAGCTGATGCCCTTGCGCTTCATCGCCTCGAGCATCGCCGAGCCCATGTCGCTCGGGGTCGCGGCGATGACGGCGCCTGCCTTCTCGAGCGCCCTGATCTTGTCGTCGGCGCCTCCGGAGCCACCCTCGATGATCGCGCCGGCGTGGCCCATCCGCTTGCCGGGAGGGGCCGTCGTGCCGGCGATGAAGGCCGCGACGGGCTTGGTCATGTTCGCCGCTATCCAGGCCGCGGCGTCCTCCTCGGCGCTGCCGCCGATCTCGCCGATCAGGATCACGCCCTCGGTGGCGGGATCATCGTTGAACAGCTTCAGCACATCGACGAAGTTGGTCCCGTTGACCGGGTCGCCCCCGATGCCGACGGCCGTGGTCTGGCCGAGTCCGTTCTGGGTCAGCTGGTGCACGGCCTCATAGGTGAGGGTGCCCGAGCGGCTCACGACGCCTACGCGTCCGGCCGAGTGGATATAGCCGGGCATGATGCCGATCTTGCACTGGTTCGGGGTGGTGATGCCGGGGCAGTTGGGGCCTATCAGGCGCGTGGAGCGGCCTTCGAGGTACCGCTTCGCGATGACCATGTCCTGGATCGGGATTCCCTCGGTGATGGTTATCACGAGCGGAACGCCCGCGTCGGCGGCCTCCATGATCGCGTCGGCCGCGAAGGGCGGGGGCACGTAGACCACGCTGGCGTTCGCGCCGGTGGCTGCCACGGCCTCGGCGACGGTCTCGAAGATCGGGACATCGACCTGGTAGGTGTCGGGCCGGCCGGGCACGCCCGACTGGTCCGTCTCGCCCTCGAAGCGCTCGACCTGGCCGCCGCGCCCGGGGTGGACGGCGCCGACAACATTGGTGCCGTAGGCGATCGCTCTGTCGGTGTGGAAGCGGCCCGCGCCGCCGAGCCCCTGTGTGATCAGGCGGGTGTTGAGATCAGCCAGGATGCTCATGCTGCAGCTCCGTTCGCGAGTTCGACGACCTTGCGCGCGCCCTCGAGCATGCTGGTGGCACTTACGGCGTTCACGCCGGACTCGTCGATGATCCTGCGGCCCAGCTCGACGTTGGTGCCTTCGAGCCGTACGACCAGCGGCACCTCGAGGCCGACCTGGCGCACCGCCTCGACCACGCCGTTCGCGATCGTGTCGCACTTCATGATGCCGCCGAATATGTTGATGAATATCCCGCGCACGTTCTCGTCCTGCGTGATGATCCTGAAGGCCGCGGTGACGTTCTCGGTGGTCGCGCCGCCGCCCACGTCCAGGAAGTTGGCGGGTTCGCCACCAACGTGCTTGATGATGTCCATGGTGGCCATCGCGAGGCCGGCACCGTTGACGAGGCAGCCGATGTTGCCGTCAAGCTTTATGAACGAGAGGCCGTAGCCGCTGGCCTCGACCTCGGCCGGATCCTCTTCGCTCAGGTCGCGCAGCTCCACCAGTGCGGGGTGACGGTGCAAGGCGTTGCTGTCGAAGCTGACCTTGCCGTCGAGCGCCAGCACCTGGGAGTCACCGGTGACGACGAGCGGGTTGATCTCGAGCATGTCCGTGTCCAGCCGGATCGCCAGGCCGGCAAGGGCGCGCACGAAGGGGATGAAGTTCTTCAGGACGGCGCCGCCCAGGCCGAGCCCCAGCCCCAGGCGGCGCGCCTGGAACGGAGCGAGGCCGGTCAGGGGGTCGATGTCCTCGCGCAGGATCTTCTCGGGCGTCGCCTCGGCGACCTCCTCGATCTCGGTGCCGCCCTCGCTGGAGGCCATCACCAGGTTGCGGCCGGTGGTGCGGTCCAGCAGGACGGAAAGGTAGAGCTCGTTGGCGATGTCCATGCCCTGTTCGACGTAGACGGTGTTGACCTGCTTGCCTTCCTCGCCGGTCTGGATGGTTACGAGCGTCGAGCCGAGCATCTGCAAGGCGGTCCTCCTGACGGTCTCCACGGCAGCATCCGCGCCGCCCTCGAGGCCGTCCAGGATCACCTTGACTCCGCCCAGGTCGCCGTGCTCCCTGAACCTGCCCTTCCCACGTCCGCCGGCATGAATCTGGGACTTGACGACGACGACGCGGTTCCCTGTCTCTTCGATCAGCCTGGCGGCCGCCTCGGCCGCCTCGTCGGGCGTCCTGGCGACGTAGCCCTTCGGAACTGCAATGCCCGCCTCGCGGAACAGTTCCTTGGCCTGGTACTCGTGAATCTTCAAGAGGGTTTGTCTCCTTCCGGTTGCATCAGTACAAGGTACCAAGGCGAGCGGCCGCCCGCCACCGTTCAAGGTGTGAATCATCGCAACGACAGGCTCACGGGCGGCCTGCTACGGTGATGGCATGAGCGCAAGGCAGGTCAGGGTCGCGATTCTCAATGTCGGGGACGTGGCTGACGAGGAAGACCGGCTGACGGGCGTCCTCAAGGTTGTTCACGATTTGCTGGGTGCCGGTCCGTTCCAGGAGGTCGACTATCATGTCAGCCCGAGCGAACAGGCCCTGTTGCGCGCACGGCTGCGCGTCTGGTCCGAGCTTCAGAGCAACCAGTCGGCGGACCTCATCCTCACTTTCGGCGGCGTCGGCATGGCGGTTCGCGAGAGGATGCCGGAGGCGACCGCCGAGGTGGTCGACCGCCACCTGCCGGGCCTGCCCGAACTGATCCGCCTCGCCTGCGTGAGGGCCCACCCGTGGGTGGCCTTCCTGCGGCTCGAGGCTGGCGTGCGCAACAACACCGTCATCATCAACCTGCCGGGCGATCCGGAATGCCTGAGGCTGGCGCTTCCGCACGTGCTGGGCGCCGCCCCCAGGGCGATCAGGCAGCTCCAGGCCGCACCGGCCAGCTGACTTCACCCGAAAGCATGAGGCAGCATGTGCTTCCGGCAGTTAGCATTGCCTGGTGACCATGACCATCCTGGCAGCACTGGCATTCCTGGTGATCTGGCTGATCGCACTCGCGGGCCTGATCATCCCCGTCATTCCCGGGGTGCCGCTCGCCGCACTCGGCGCCGTGCTCGCCGGCTGGATGACGGGCTTTGACGGGCTCTCGCTCACCCCCCTGCTCATCATCGCCGGGCTGGCTGTGCTGGCTCAGGTGCTCGACTACATAGGATCCTGGCTGGGAGTGAACCGCTTCGGTGGCACCACCGCCGGCGTGTGGGGCGGCATCATCGGCTCGATCGCAGGCGTGATCGTCGCTCCACCGTTCGGGTTTCTGCCGGGAGCGCTCCTGGGCACCCTCGTGTTCGAGCTCCTTGCGAACCGCTCGCTGCAGGAGGCGTGGCGTGCCGGCGTAGGCTCGCTCCTGGGCGCGCTGGGTGGCACCTTCGCGAAGCTGCTCGTGCTGATCGCCATCGGAATCATCGCGCTTGCGTACCTTTTCTGAGCCAGAGCATATAATTCCCGCATGGATCCAATAATGCTGCAGATCGGGCCCCTCGCCGTGCGCTGGTACGGGTTCCTCATAGCGCTCGGCGTCGTACTCGGCTCGCTCTGGGCGCTGCACGCGGCCAAACGCCGCGGAGTTGATGGCGACAAGCTGCTCGATTCCGCTTTCGTGCTCGTCCTCGCGGGGATAGTCGGTGCCCGCCTCGTGTACGTGATCACGAGCCCACAGCAGTTCTTCGGCCCCTCGGGGAACCTCCTGGACGCGTTCAAGGTGTGGGAGGGCGGCATCAGCATCCACGGCGGTGTCTTAGGAATCGTCATCGCCCTCTACTTCTATGCCCGGGCCCGGGGCATGAACATGTGGTCCGCACTGGATGTCCTCACGCCGATCGGGGCGCTTGGCATCATCGGCGGCCGTATCGGCAACTTCATGAACGGGTCGGACACCGGGGGTCGCCTCACCGACCTGCCGTTCGGTTTCACCTGGCCCGAGCCTGGCACGCAGACGCTCGGCGCCTTCGGGCGCTTCGTCTTCGGTGACAACCTCTGGCAGGTGGCCCCGCCGGTCTGCAACACCGTTCCCTTCGGTGACCCGTGCACTGTTCACCTGACGCCACTCTATGGCCTGCTCGTCGGAGTGTTCCTGATCTTCATAATCGCGTGGGCTCTCAACCGCAGCAAGGCTCCCGGCTTCGTGTTCTGGCATTTCGTCCTCTGGTACTCGATCCTGCGCGGGGTGCTCGAGGAGCCTTTCCGCGACAACCCCCTGTTCTGGAACGTCTACCTGAATGAGAGCCTCGGCATCGGCTCCTTCACGCTCACGCAGCTGATCGGCATCCCGCTCGTGCTTCTCGCGCTGTACCAGCTGCTGACCATCAGACCGGTCGAGGAGGGCCGCAGGACCGCCCTCAACCGGCGTGCAGCCGGCCGCCGAGGGTGAGCGGGCTCAGCGCGGTGATCCTCGCCGCGGGCTTCGGCAAGCGGATGCGCTCCGAACGCCACAAGGTGCTGCACGAGCTGGTCGGCGTGCCCATGATCACGCATGTCATCCGGGCCGCCCGGGCAGTCAACCCGGACCGGATCGTGGTTGTGGTCGGGCATGAGGCGGACCAGGTGATCGCTGCCCTGCAGGGCGAGAGCGTTGAGTTCGTCCATCAGCATGAGCAGCTGGGTACGGCGCACGCCTTTCTGCAGGCCGGGCCGCTGCTGGCCGACCGGGCGCGACGCGTGCTCGTGCTCAGTGGAGACAGCGCGCTGCTGACCGGGGGGACGCTCCGGGCGATGGTCGCCCTTCAGGGCGATGAGCCGGGCATGACCCTGCTCACGTGCCGCGTCGGGGACCCCACGGGACTTGGCCGGGTGCTCACGGGGGAGGACGGGCTGGTGCGCGGCGTTGTCGAACACCGGGATGCGTCTGCCGAGCAGCTGGCGATCGATGAGGTGGTCGTCGGCACCTACCTGTTCGACCGGGACGGCTTCACGCTTGCGGGCGGGCTGGACTCCGGGAATGCGGCTGGCGAGTATTACATCACTGACATGGTCGCTGCTTACCGCCGCGCCGGACGCCCCGTCCGGGCGCAGGACACGCCGATCGACGAATACAGGGGACCGAACGACCGGAAGCAGCTTGCGGACGCCGAGGAAGTGCTGCTCGGGCGGATCCGGACCAGGTGGATGCATGCGGGTGTAACCATGCACCTGCCCGCAACTGTTTACATCGAGGATTCGGTCGTCCTCGCCGAGGACGTGACGCTCCAGCCCGGAGCGGTCCTGCGTGGGAAGACGCGTGTGGGACGGGGTGCATGCATCGGCGCAGGCTCGGTCATCACCGATGCTGATGTCGGGGAAGGTATCGCTGTCCCGCCGCTGTCCCATCTGCAAGGTTATAATCAATAGCGGTGATGGCCTGATGTCTCTGCTCAAGAAACCCCCCGCTACCCTGGCGCTCGAAGACGGAACCTGCTACTACGGCTACGCGTTCGGCTTCTCCGGCCAGTCCGCGGGCGAGATCGTTTTCAACACATCGATGACTGGTTACCAGGAGATTCTGACTGATCCCTCGTATCACGGCCAGATCGTCACGATGACCTACCCGCACATCGGCAACTACGGAATCAGCGTTTACGACATGGAGTCCAACCGGCCGTTCGCCCGCGGCTTCATCGTCCGGGAGTTCAGCCGGATCGCGTCGAACCACCGTTCCAACCAGGACCTGCAGAGCTTCATGGTGCAGCACCGCATCGTCGGGATCGAGGGCATCGACACGCGCGCGCTCACCAGGCGGCTGCGCACGGGCGGCGTCATCAAGGGCGTGATCCACCACGGCGAGACGAGTCGGGAGCTCGAGGCTGAGCTGGTGAGGCAGGCGCGTGAGCTTGCCGACATCGACGGGCGGGACATGACGCCCGAGGTGACCACGCCGCTGCCTTACGCCAGGCCCACGTTTCAGGACAACCCGCGGGTCGTCGTGATCGACTTCGGCATCAAGAACTCCATCGTCTGGAAGCTCGAGCAGTCCAACGCCGAGGTCATCGTCGTACCGGCTCAGACCACGCCGGCACAGATCATGGCGCTGAACCCGTCGGGGCTCGTGCTCAGCAACGGCCCGGGCGACCCCGACGGTCCGCGTTACGCGCACGACACCGTCTGGCAGCTGCTCGGCCTGTTGCCCACATACGGCATCTGCCTGGGCCATCAACTGCTTGCCCTCGCCGTCGGCGGCCGGACGTTCAAGCTGAAGCACGGTCACCGCGGTGCGAACACTCCGGTGAAGAACATATTGACCGGCGGCGTCGAGATGACGAGCCAGAACCACAACTACGCCGTCGACCTGGATTCGATCCCCGGGCGCCAGTTCAAGGCCACCCATCTCAACCTGAACGACGGAACGCTGGAGGGCATGGTGCACGAGCGCTATCCCGTGTTCTGCGTGCAGTACCATCCGGAGGCCAGCCCCGGCCCACACGATGCGAACTACACGTTCGACCGCTTCATCCGCGAAGTCAACGCGTTCGAAGGACCCGGGGGCCTGCCTGTAGAACAGCTCGCCGCTGCCGTCTGACCTGAGCGCGCCTCCGGCGTCGGCTGCGGCTACATCATCTCGTCGTCGAGCCAGATGGTGACGGGCCCGTCGTTGACCAGGCTGACCTGCATGTCCGCACCGAACTCGCCGGTTGCGACCTTGAAGCCAAGGCTCCGCAGGTGACCGACGAAGTGACCGTACAGCGGCACCGCGGTCTCGGGCGGCGCGGCTCGCGTATAGCCCGGCCGGCTTCCGGACCGGGTGTCCGCGTACAGGGTGAACTGGCTCACCACCAGCAGGCTGCCACCGACGTTGGGCAGCGCCAGGTTCATCTTGCCCGCCTCGTCAGAAAAGATCCGCAGGCGAACAATCTTTGACGCGAGCCGCTCGGCGCCCTCGGCAGTATCGGCATGAGTGATGCCGAGCAGTACGAGCAGGCCCTGTCCGATGCTTCCGAGCTCCGTGCCCTCGCTGGTCACCGTCGCGCTGCTTACGCGCTGGATCAGTGCGCGCATCAGAAGAGCCCCTGCTGGCGCGCACTGCTTACGTGCGCGCGGGCGGGCTTGGGGCCCAGGCCGTCGAGCATGCGTTTGAGCTCCTGAGCGGCCTGCCACATCTGCCACTTCGGACTGCCCTGCGTCCGGCTCGGGTTCCGCAGCAGGTAGGCCGGGTGGAACATAGGAAAGACGCGGATGCCCTGGTACTCGTACCACTTGCCGTGCAGTTTCGTGATGCCGTCGCTGGTGTCGAGCAGGTACTGGCTCGGAACGTTCCCCATCGGCACGATCACCTGAGGGTTCACCAGCCGGATCTGCTCCAGCAGGACGCCCTCGCTGGCCTTCAGCTCGGACGTCGTCGGGTTGCGGTTGCCCGGCGGCCGGAACTTCACGATGTTCGTAATGTATGTACTGTGCCGGTCTATCCCGACGCTGGCCAGTACCTGGTCGAGCAGCTGGCCCGCCCGGCCGACGAAGGGCAGGCCCTGTTCGTCCTCGTCCGCCCCCGGGGCCTCGCCGATCAGCATGAGATCCGCGTCGGGGTCGCCATCTGCGAACACCAGGTTCGCAGACAGCTCCAAGAGTTCAGGTGGCCGGTTCAGCGCAAGTTTCTCAAGGTCAGTCAGTGTCACGCAGGCGAGCGTACTACAGGTCGGCCTTGGCCTGCCGGTCGGACCTGTCCAGTCGGGTGCGCTGGCTCCTCACCTCACGCCTGATCTTGGGCTCCAGGTTGATCATCAGGAAGAAGTTCTCGAGGGCGTTCTCCCTGCCCTTGATCTCGATGTGACTGTCCTCGGGTGTGCCGGTCACGAAGGGCAACTCCCGGTACCAGCGCAGCGCCTCGCGCAGCACCTCTGTCGACGGCTCGGTCGAAGCGACCTCTGCCAGGTGCGTGTACACCTCGCGGCGCGATTCGGCATGGCGGGTGAACCTGTCCGGATCCGGCGATTCGGGCGCCTGGAGCAGGTCCTGGCGTGCGATCCTCCGGTAGTGCTTGAGTCCCCTGATGATCTCGTCGGTGCTTAAGGCGACGTTCAGTTCCATGGAATCAAGATCCTTTGCTTGACTGGCGCCGGGACGGCTGCTGCCGGCATTCGCTGTCTGTGAGTCCTCGTTAACCACTCTGCCTCCTGGCTACAGTCTTCAGGCGCGCATGCGCCCGACAGGGACCGGTGGAAGGTCCGGGTCCTGGTCACGCTCGAGCAGCGTGCCGCCGAAGCGCTGAAGGTCGGACAGTTCCTCCTGTTCGGAACTGTACCCGCACACGGTACAGTCGAGTTCCTCGAAGCCTTCGGTGTATCTGTAAGTGATGGTGGCCGTACTGGAACACTGCGGACAGGGCTCTCCCTCGCGGACGCCTTCCGCATCGAAGTGGCTCATCGACCGGCCCGGAAAACGGGACCCGGAGATCGGCGCGTCTGGTCTGTGCTGGCTGTGTGCATGGCGTTCAGTCCTCCTGTCCGTTGCTGGTGCCGCCTGCTGTCCATTCAGTCTGCACCATTCTATTCTGTGTAGCCTGAGGCCTCGGCGGCCTGTGCTTCGGTGGAGCGGCCGAGCAGCTCCTGGGCGGCGCGCCGGGAGTTGTCGGTGACGGCCCCGGCCAGCATGCGGGCGATCTCCTCAACCCGGGATTCTCCTTCGAGAAGCGTCACACGGGTCAGCGTCCGGCCGCCCACTTCCTGCTTCGAGACGTGATACTGGGTGTCTGCCCAGGCGGCGACCTGCGGCAGGTGGGTCACCACCAGCACCTGGCGACCGGCTGCGAGCCGCTTCAGAAGCGCCCCGATGCTCACGGCTGCCTGCCCGCCGGTTCCGGCGTCCACCTCGTCGAACACCAGCACGGGTTGCTCCGCCCCGACCAGCAGGTGTAAAGCCAGCAGCAGGCGGGACAGCTCGCCACCCGAGGCGATCAGCGCCAGGTCGGCCAAGGGCTCGCCCGCGTTGGCGCTGAACACGAACTGGACCCTGTCTGTTCCCGACGGGCCCGGCTGGTCCAGGCTCCTGAAGTCGGTTCCGAAACGCGCGTCCCGCATCCCGAGGCTGGCGAGCAGAGGAACGATCTCCCGGTTCAGCCTGTCAGCAGCCGTCCGCCTCACAGAGCTCAAACGTGTTGCCTTCGCCTCAACTTCCCTGCGAAGTCCGCTCACTCCCGCCTCCAGAGTACTGATGTCATCATCCAGAGCCGCCAGCTCGTCACGCTCGCGCCCGAGCGCCGCAGCGTGGGCGAGGATGGCCTGGACGTCCTCGCCGTACTTGCGCCTGAGAGACTCGATGCGGGCAAGCCTGGACTCGGCCCTCTCGAGCTCGCCCGGATCCGTGTCGAACCCCCCGAGGAACGCGTCGAGCTCGGTTGCGGTCGCCTGAACCGATTCCAGGGACGACACGAGCTCCGCCATGAGCGTCGCGATCTCACCGCTGTGCCTGGCAGCGCCCTGGAGCGCGCGGTGCGCCTCGATTAGGCTGCTCACCGCCGACGGTTCGGCTTCCAGCAGAAGGTCGACGGCCGCCGAGACCCCCTCGGTTATCGCCTCGGCGTTGCGGAGCGCACCAAGGCGGGCACGCAGCTCTTCCTCCTCGCCCGGCACGAGCCCGGCCGCCTGGATCTCCTCAAGCTGCCGACCGATCGTGTCGAGCCGCTGTACTCGCTCCCGGGCGGTCTCCCTGAGCCGGGCGAGCCTGTCGCGCGACCGGATCCATTCCGTGTGGACCAGCCTGTAGCCGGCCAGGAGCGAAGCGCCGTCCTCGCCGGTGATCCTGTCCAGCAGCCGGATGTGGCGGGCCGGGTCCGCAAGCTCATGGGACGCGTGCTGCGCATGCACGCTGATCAGCTGCCGGGCCGTCTCGGAGAGTTCTGCGACCGTGACGAGTTCGCCGTCGATGCGCGCAGAGCTGCGCCCTTCCGCCTGCAGCTTCCTGCCGAGCGCTACAGCGCTTCCGGCGGAGTCGAACTCGCCCTGGACCAGCGCCGACGCGCACCCGGCACGCACGAAGCCCGGATCCGCCCGGGCCCCCGCAAGCTGGGAAAGCGCATCAACGATTATCGACTTGCCTGCTCCGGTCTCGCCGGTGAGTGCGTTCAGGCCGGGGCGCAACTCCAGGGTGAGTTCATCGATGAGTGCAAAGTCGCGGAGCTCCAGGACCCTGAGCATGCCTCAGCGGGCTCCTAGGCGAGGTGGCCCGTGCGGCGCAGCTCGCGCTCGGTGGCCTCGAGTACCAGCCGCTTAGTGGTCTCCAGGTCCTGCATCACCTTCGCGCCCGCGGCCGGCACGTGCCCGCCGCCACCAAGTTCCATGCAGATGTTCTGGGCCGACACGCCGGCGCGGCTGCGGACGGATACCTTCGTGTGGTCCGGGCGGCTCTTGAGGAACACCGACAGGAGGGTGCCCTCCGCGTAGCGGATCATGCCGGCATAGTCGTCACTGTCGCCGGTCTCGGCCGTCACCTCGCTCTCCATCTCGGGGGTGAGCCATGCGAGCGCCACCTTGCCGTTCAGCGGGAAGTTCAGGGTGGACAGCACCCGGGCCATCAGCTGGTAGTAGCCCGGCGGGCGCCACTGGAGGCGGTCGGCCAGTTCGGGGTAGTCGATGCCGTGCTCCATCAGGTCCGCGGCCGTGCGCAGCACGTCTGCATCCGTGTTGGCGAAGCGGAAGCTGCCGGTATCGGTGATCAGGCCGGTGAGGCACGGTGTGGCGATCTCCCGGGACCACGACACGCCGAGGGTATCGATCAGGTCCTTCACTATCTGGGCGGTGGCCGCCTTGGCGGGCTCCACCAGCGCAAGGTCGCCGAAACGGGTGTTGGTGCCGTGGTGGTCGATGTTGACGGTGAAGGCAGCTCCCTCGAGGGGGGCTCCCTCGACCCTGGGAGCGTCGGCGACGTCGAGGATGCAGAGCAGGCAATCATCCGGCAGTTCCTTGACCGGGCCGGACAGCTCGCCCTGTTCCGCCAGAAAGGCCAGGAACGGCGGGGGAGTCAGCGCAAGGGTCGTCTGCTTGCCCAGGCTGTCCAGGGCCCGCTTCAGTGCGAGCGTGCTGCCCAGCGCATCACCGTCGGGCTCCACGTGACTGACCAGCACGAACGGACCCTCCCATGACCTCAGCCTGGCGGCGATCTCCTCAAGCTTCCCCTGGTAATCGCTTTCTCCGGTGTTGTCGACGTACTGCTTCATGGCATCGACTATATACCCGTGGCGATACCCCTCGCGTGCGTGCCACGTGCATACTCTTTAGGGACGCGGTGCCTTGCAGGCTCGGGAAACGAAGTCCCCGACCGGCGGCACCCTGAGTGAGAGGGAGGCGGAACATGAAACTGACGGGAATCCACCATGTGACAGCCGTGAGTGCTGATCCTAGCGAGAACTGGCGGTTCTATACGCGCGACCTGGGCATGCGGCTGGTGAAGCGGACGGTCAACCAGGACGACGTCAGCGCCTACCACCTGTATTACGGTGACAGGATCGGTTCGCCGGGTACCGCCCTGACCTTCTTCGACTGGAACGTGCCGCGTGAGCAGCGCGGGAACAACTCAGTCTCCAGGACTTTCCTGCGGGTGAGTGGCGAGAGGGCGCTCGAGGCCTGGGCGGCCCGCCTGGACGCACTGGGTACGGGCAACGGCGGCATCATCAGCCGGGACGGCAGGGCGGCTCTCGAGTTCGAGGACAACGAGGGACAGCGGCTCGGCCTGGTCGACGATGGTGGCGCCGGGGACGAGCCGGTGCCGTGGGAAGCGAGTCCGGTGCCGGCTGTAGAGCAGATCAGGGGACTCGGACCGGTGATACTCAGCGTGCCCGATCCTGCGCCGACCGACCGGGTCCTGACCGGGCTGCTCGGGCTTGAACGTGTCCGTGAGTACGACCTGGACGGCGCAGACACCGCCGTGTACCAGGCCGGCGACGGCGGGGCACACGCCGAGGTGCACCTGACGCACCGGCCGGGGCTTGCGCCCGCGCGAGACGGTGCCGGCGGGGTGCATCACATCGCACTCAGGGTGCCCGATGATGCGGCCTACGACGCCTGGGCTGAGCGGCTTTCTGCAGCCCGCGTCCCGACTTCCGGGCCGATCGACAGGTACTACTTCCGCAGCCTCTACTTCCGCGAACCCAACGGGATCCTGTTCGAGCTTGCCACCGACGGGCCCGGCTTCACGGTGGATGAAGACGCTGCCACGCTGGGCGACAAGACCGTTCTGCCACCGTTTCTGGAGTCGAGGCGAGCGGAGATCATCGCGGGACTGAAGCCGATCGAGGGCGCCTGAGTCGCGAGGGCCCTGCCGGCACGGGCGAGGGCCGCGGCTTAACGCGGCCTTAACGGCCTCCTTGCTAGCCTGCCCGCAGTGACGGCGTTCGAGCCGGGCTGAACGCCTGTGACTCTGCCCGCTGCGGAAAGGCGAAACGTATGACAGGACCACGAGTTGCAAGGTGGATGATCCCGCTTGTTGCGGCCGCGCTGGCAGTGGCGGGAAGCGCTGCCGCAGCCACGCTCCGTCAGCCCGTCAGCCCTCCGCCGCCTCCCGGGGTGGCGGAGGCGGAGGAACCGGACCCAGGGGAGTTCGAGGGCTACTGGGAGTGCCTGCTCGCCCAGACATCGCACGTGGGCAATCCTGACGAGACCTGGGCGTTCGAGTTCCTGCTCAGCCTTTACGGTGACGAGGAGTTCGAGGCCGAGGGCGCCTACCATGCGATGTCGGTTGGGTTTGCCGAGCCGTTCTACGCCGTGGGCGACTGGTGGCTCGAGGTGAGCGACGATGCCGTCTGGCTGCGCCTGGACGGTACTGCGTACCTGGAGGACTTCTCCGGCCCCTTCATCTTCGTGGGGGAGAACACCGACTGGTGGACCATCGAGTACGAGTACGAGCTGCAGGGCGGCTCGGCTTCGATGGCCAACCTCTGTTACGCCCTGGAATAGGCACGTAAAACCCCATGTTGACCTCGGTGCGAAGCGTTTGGTAAGATTCTCTTTGGCCGTTGCGCTGCGGGCGATTAGCTCAGTCGGTTAGAGCGCGTCGCTGATAACGACGAGGTCGGTGGTTCGAATCCACCATCGCCCACCACACAGACTGCCGGAACCCCGAAGCGGGTTCCGGCAGTCGCTTTGGGCCCGGCTGCACCGGACGAGGGGCTAGCGCCCGAAGACCTGGCGCCTGGCTGCAAGCGTCAGCTCCAGCTCCACCACGCTGCCGTCGCGCTGCACGCTCAGGCGCACCGTGTCGCCCACCGAGTACCCGTAGATCGTCGAGAGCAGGTCATCGAACGTCGGCGTCGGACTGCCGTTCAGGGCGGTTATCACGTCCGCCCGCACGGTCGTGCCGACCGGGCGGCCAGCCCGGTCGAACACGGGACGCTGTTCGAAACCGCGCAGGCCGGCAAGGTCGCCGGGACCACCGGGCTGCACGGGACCCACGACCACGCCGGGCCGGCTGCCGAGCCGCAGGTTGCCGGCAGAGCCCGGGACGTAATTGAACTGCAGTTCGAAGCCGATCACGGGGACATCCCGCGTGTTTCCGGCCAGCAGGTTCGAGTGCAGCTCGCCGTCAGCGAGCACGGGCACCGCGTAGGACGTGTAGTCCGGCCGGTCGAACGCACCGAAGATCAGGCGCGGGATCAGCCCCTCTTCCTCTGGCGCTCCACTGAGGTTGAACGAGATGTAGGAGACGACGCCGAGCACCTCGCCAGCCTCGTTCAGGACCGGGCCGCCCGAGTCGCCGGGGGCGAGCGAGGCACTCATCTCGAGCGTGCCACTCGCGAATGTCACCTGGCTGGCCGTGACGTCCCGCCTCAGGATCGCCCCCGCCCGGTCAGCCAGGAAGTCGCCGCGGGAATTGCCGATCACGACCACGGGCGTGCCCGTCCTTGGCAGGGAGTTGGCCAGCGGCAGCCAGGGCACGCTTTGTTCTGTTGCTGCCTTCAGCAGAGCCACATCGAGCACCGCGTCGAAGCCGACGAGCTCCAGGTCAAGCCGGTCGCCGGACTCGGTCCGGGCGCGGTAAACCGCGTCACAGTTCGCCCCGAGGCGTTCGCTGCGCACCACGTGATACGCGGTCAGGAGCAGGCCGGATTCCGACACGAAGAAGCCCGTCCCCGTGCCGAGCGGCGCGTGAGTCACGGGCATGTTCTCGCAAAGGCTCTCAACGCGCACGGTGGCCGGCCTGGCCGCCTCGAAGACAGCTGCAAGGCGGCCGGTGGCAGGAGTGACCGGCGGCGGCGTGCGCTGAACCGACTGCAGTTCACCTGCCGTACGCGACCCCTCCGGCGTGATGAGGCCCCAGCCGACAAGGGCAAGCAGCAGAAGCAGCAGCCAGGTCAGCAGTCGCGGACGGCGTACCCTCGGTTCACCTGGAATCATGCGTCATTATCCACTTGTAAGTACACATGGCGCAACGTCGCATGCAACATTCGGGACAGCCTCCGGCCGGATGCGGCGGTATGATCACGCCATGATAAGCACCCTTTACCTGGCCCGGCCGCGCGGATTCTGTGCGGGAGTGGTCATGGCGATCAGTGCGGTTGAGCGCGCAGCAGAGGAGAACGCCAGTCTCGGCCGCGGCGAACTGCCCGTGTACCATGCCATCGTTCACAACGCGACGGTGGTGAGCAGGCTGGAGGACGAGCACGGTGTTCATTTCGTGGAGGACCTGGGCGACCTGGAGCGCCTCCGGAACGAGATCGGGGAGGAGGGCCGCCTGCTGGATGACACTGTCGTGTTCTCGGCGCACGGCGTCAGCCCCGTGGTCCGGGAGCACGCGCGGCAGCTGGGACTCGCGACCATCGACGCGACCTGTCCGCTGGTCACCAAGGTCCACAACGAGGCCAAGAAGTACGCCCGCGAGGGCTACCACATCCTGCTGATCGGCGACAGCGCGACACACCAGGAGGTCATCGGCACGTACGGCGAGGCTCCGGACTCCACCACGCTGGTCGCAGTCTCAGGGAGCCGCGAACAGGACCCGCGCCTGGCCGACCCGCACACCGTGAGCGTGCCGGACCCTTCCCGGGTTGTCGTGCTCACCCAGACGACGCTGTCGGTGGACGACACGATGCGCACGGTTGAACTGCTGCGCACGCGCTTCCCGGAACTGATCACCCCACCAAGGGACGACCTTTGCTACGCCACGAAGAACCGGCAGGATGCGGTTCGGGAGCTCGCTCCGCGCTGCGACCTGTTCCTGGTGGTGACCAGCGACTACTCCAGCAACGGCATGCGCCTGCTGGAGCTGGCCGAAGACCTGGCCGGCACCGCCCGCCGTGTCGAGAGCGCTGCGGACATCAGGCCCGAGTGGCTCGAAGGCGTCAGCAGCGTCGGCCTCAGCTCCGCGGCCAGCACACCGGATGACCTGGTCCAGGAGATAATCGCGTACTTCCGTGGCATCAACCCGGGTCTCGAGCTGATCGAAGAGGGCGAGTGGGAGAACATCACGTTCCGTTCGCCGAAGCGCGTGGAGGCAACCTCGGCATGAGCCGGATGCCGCCGCTGTCCGTCGCCCCGATGATGGACATCACAGACCGGCACTTCCGCAGGTTCATCAGGACCATCAGCAGGCACGTCCTGCTCTACACCGAGATGATCACGGAACAGGCGATCCGGTACGGTGATGCCGACAAGCTCCTGGGCTTCGACGATAGCCAACACCCGGTGTCGCTGCAGCTCGGCGGATCGGACGCCCGTGGGCTCGCAGACGCCACCCGGGCGGCCTGGCAGTTCGGTTACGACGAGGTGAACCTGAACGTCGGCTGTCCCAGCGACCGGGTACAGAGCGGCCGTTTCGGCGCGTGCCTCATGAACGAGCCGGAACACGTCGCCAGCCTGGTCGGAGCCATGATCGAAGCCAGTCCCCTGCCTGTGACTGTCAAACACCGCATCGGCGTGGACGACAACGACAGCTTCGACGCGCTGCTGAGCTTCGTGGACACGGTGGCGGCCGCGGGCGTCACGCGGTTCACTGTCCACGCCCGCAAGGCCTGGCTCAAGGGTCTCTCGCCCAGAGAGAACCGCGAAGTCCCACCCTTGCGCTACGAAACGGTGAAGACCCTCGCCGCCGTGCGGCCAGACCTCTCCTTCGAGCTGAACGGCGGCGTCAGCGACCTGGAACAGGCCCGGCAGCACCTGTCCGCGGTAGACGCTGTCATGCTCGGCCGGGCGGTCACTGCGGACCCGTACGTCCTGGCCCGGGCCGACACTGACTTCTTCGGCTCGGACGCTGAGGTCCCGACCCGGACCGGCGCGGTACTGGCTTACCTGCCCTACCTGGAGGGCGAACTGGGCAGCGGTGTGCCCTTCAGGGTGCTCGTCAGGCCGCTGCTGGGCATGTTCTCAGGTCAGCGTGGCGCGCGCGCCTGGCGGCGCAGCCTCAGCGAATCCAGCCTGGTTCCGGCTGCAGGACCGGAAGAGCTGCTGCAGGCACTCGGGCATGTTCAGGACGGTTCCCCGGGCAGGCCTGCTACACTCGCTCATGCCTGACAAGCCTTCAATGGTACGCGGGGTTCGCGGGGCCACCACGGTGGAACGCGATGAACCGCGCCTGATACTCGACGAGACCAGGGAGCTGCTGCGAGAGATGCTCGAGGTCAACGGAATCGTTGATCACGACCCGATCGCAAGCATCCTCTTCACGACAACGAAAGACCTGACGGGCACGTTCCCCGCAGAAGCGGCCCGCGAGCTCGGCATGTTCGACGTGCCGCTCATGTGCAGTGCAGAGATCGACGTTCCGGGCCGGCTGGGCCTTGCGATCCGCGTGATGCTGCACGTCAACACCACGAAGTCACAGAAAGAGATCAGGCATGTGTACCGCAACGGAGCGGTCGTACTGCGGCCCGACCTGGTCGGGCGCGAGGGCTAGCGCGGCACCAGTATCTGGGTCAGGTCCGCCAGGAGCTCCTCGATCGCTTCCCGGCTGGGCCGGTAATACGACCGGTTGCCGTCCCGCTCGACGTTCACCATGCCCGCCTCGCGCAGTACCTTGAGATGACCGCTGACGGTCGGCTGGCTCACGCCGAGATGGTTCGCAAGATCCCCGACCGTGATGGCGAAACTCGAATAGCGTGTCAGCATGGTCAGCAGCAGCAGCCTGGTGGGATCGGACAGCGCCTTGAGCCGCAGCGCCTCGCGGTCCACGCGTTCGGTAGCCTCGCGCAGCACGTGTCCGCTGTGGAGCCCGAAGCCGACGAACAGTTCACCGGCGGCGTCGAACGAAAAGCCACCGGCGTTCGCGAAGAAAAGCGGCATGACGATGATCCGCTTGCGCTGCGCGGCGGCCCTGATGTTCGATGCGCTCAGCTCCAGCCGCGTGAAGTGGTACGGCGGAAGCGCCCGGACGATGTCGCCGGTTTCCTCGAGCCTCTCGCTGAACAGGCGGCAGTGCTCCACCACGGTGTCCAGGCCGCGTGCGAGCCACATGGGCCGCAGGGAATCCCACAACCGGAACAGGTGCGTGGAGCTGCGCCAGCCTTCGTGGTCGTCCAGGCTCCGCATGCGCTCGGCCAGACCGTCCCAGAGCCCGTCGGCCGGGTCCGTGTCGCCTTCGGTCCGATCCTCGAATAGCTCCAGCAGGCGCGTGGGCAGCGTCGGCAGATCGTTCAGGAACCGCTCGGGTGCGTCGTCCTGCCAGTAGCCGAGTGAACTCGCCATCAGGAACAGGTCATGCCTGCCCAGGGGAGACGCCGCCTGGCTGGCAGCCCGCAGTTCAAGGATCAGCGATGGCTCGGCATCCTCCAGGAAGCTGTACCAGTGGGGCAGCTTCCTGCCCGGCTGCTCGGTGATCCTGGTCAGGAGGTAGTGCGCATAGACCAGCTCCATCACTGAAGAAGGCCGAACAAGTGTGGCCAGCTCCGGTAATGCCGGCGTGGATTCGCTCATGGCGTCAGCCTGGTGGGGGCGTCGCGGACATCAGTCGTCCGTCCAGTCCTTGACAGCGACAAGACTTCCTCCATCAACTGAGGCGTTCAGGACCTTGTGGGCCCGGTTGAGGGTGACCTCAAGAATCGCCTGGTCGAGCGACCTGGGGCCCACAAGCACCTTGCGCACGAAGTAGCCGCGATGCTCCAGGCTCATCTCGCTGGTCTTGGAAAGCCTCACGTTGATCACTTCCCCGGAACGGTCGGTACGCACGCGCGTAAGCAGGAAGTTTCCGTCGTCACGGAAAGCCGGATTCTGCCTGCGGAATAGTCCAAACACAATGACCATTGTAACCTGTGGGCATGCAAGCGGTTCCCGGTGGCGCAAGGCACACGCTCGAAGAGGCATTCGGGAATGCCGTCAGCGCCGCGCATCCCGGGGTCGCGCTGAGAGGTCACCTGCCTGAGCCACCCGCAGGACGCCTGGCAGTCATCGCCATCGGCAAGGCCGCCCTCCTGATGGCCGAGGCCGCGGCCGCTCACTACCAGAGCCTGGGCGCAAGGCCCGAGGTGCTTGCGGTGGCACCCGGCATGCAGGCAGCGGCGCCAGCCGGTATCGAAGTGATGCGCGGCGGCCATCCCGTGCCGAACGGCGCCAGCGTGCTTGCAGGCAAGCGGGCGCTCGGGATCGCGGCCGGACTCGGCAGGGGCGACCTGCTGCTGGCGCTGATCTCCGGCGGGGCGTCCGCCCTGGCCACAGTCCCTGCAGGCATCACCCTGGAGCGTTTCGTCCGGCTGACCGAGACGCTTCTGAGGAGCGGAGCGGACATCACCGAGATGAACACGCTCCGCCGCAAGCTGTGCGCCCTCAAGGGCGGCGGACTCGCGCTTCGGGCCGCACCGGCGGACGTCGTGGGCCTGCTCGTCTCGGACGTGGTGGGCGACGATCCCGCCGCCATCGGATCCGGTCCCACCGTACGTGACCCGGGCACGCCGGAAGCCGCACTGGCCGTGCTCGAGAAGTACGCGCCCGGTTTCGATGACATGCGCTCCGTGCTGCGCGGGCTCCCGCCTGCCCCCTGGGCCGACAACGCCCGGCACACGGTGATCGCCGGAGGGTCCGCAAGCCTGACGGCTGCGGCGGGCATCGTCGCCGGTGCCGGGTTCCGGCCCGAAGTGATCAGCGACAGGGTCACGGGCGACAGCGGAGCCGCCGCCAGGCAGCACGCCCTGCTGCTGCCGGAATCAGCAGGGCGCCTCGCACTGCTCAGCGGCGGCGAGACTACCGTGACCATCCCTGAGGGCATGACCCCGGGGATGGGCGGCCGCAACTCGCACTATGCCCTGACGCTCGCACTCAGCCTCTGGGGCAGGGAAGGCATCGCGTGCCTGGCCGCGGACACGGACGGGATCGACGGGCACGGCGATGCGGCCGGCGCCCTCGTCACGGCCGGACTGTTCTCGGCATCATCCAGGGACGAGGCTGCGGCAGCACTGGCGGCTTTCGACAGTCATACTTACTTTGCGAAGCACGGTCATCAACTGGTCACGGGTCCGACCGGAACCAACGTCAATGACCTGCGTATCATCCTTACGGGAGTTGAACAATGACGGAGATCCTCGGCGGCAATGAAGCAGACGTGCAACGGGCAGTCGCCGCACTGAGGCGGGGAGAACTGGTGGCGTTCCCGACCGAGACGGTGTACGGACTCGGGGCGGACGCGTCCAACGAGGCGGCGGTCCGCGCCGTGTTCCTGGCCAAGGGCCGGCCAAGTACCCATCCCCTGATCGTGCACCTGCACGCAGAGGCCGACCTCGGGCAGTGGGCCCGGCCGGACGGGCGCGCCGACGTGCTGAGGGCTGCGTTCTGGCCCGGACCACTGACCATCATCCTGCAGCGCGGACCTGCCGCGAGCGACATCGTGACAGGCAACCAGGACACGGTAGCCCTGCGCAGCCCCAACCACGACCTGGCACAGAGGCTGCTGGCCGAATCGACGCTTGCGCTCGTCGGTCCTTCCGCCAACAGGTTCGGCCGGGTGAGCCCCACCACTGCGGGGCACGTCCTGCAGGAACTGTCCGGCCGGATCCACCTGATCCTCGATGGCGGTCCCTGCAGGGTAGGGCTGGAATCCACGATCGTCGACCTGTCAGACACCGTGCCTCGTGTGCTCAGGCCCGGCGCGATCAGCGTCGCTCAGCTGGTGGAGCAGCTCGGCGTGAAGGTCGAAGCCGGCGCGATCACCGACTCGCCCCGCGTGCCCGGCCAGCTGCCCAGCCACTACGCTCCGAGCGCCAGCACGAGCCTGCTGGACGGCCCGGGCCTGTCGGCCTGGCTGCCGCACGCGGCGATCAGCAGCGGCGTCATAGCGCTTGACGGGCCGCCCGCGGACTTCCCCGGCAGCTGGATCACGCTTCCTTCCGACCCGGAGGAGTACGCGCGTGAGCTGTACGCAAGCCTGCGGGAGCTGGACGACACCGCTGACTTCATCGTGATCCAGAAACCGCCGTCCGGCGCGGAGTGGGCAGCCGTCAACGATCGTCTGGAGCGCGCCACCGCGACGCGTGAGCTGGAGGGAACCTGAATGAATGCTGAACCGTTGCCTGAAGTGGCGCTCGTCATGGGCAGTCGCAGCGACTGGCCGACACTCGTGCGTGCCAGCACCATGCTGGACGAACTCGAAGTGCCTCACGAGGCGAGCGTTGTATCCGCCCACCGGACGCCGGAGCGGCTGCGGGACTTCGCCACGGGCGCCTCTGACCGCGGGATCAGGGTGATAATCGCAGCGGCGGGCGGCGCGGCGCACCTGCCCGGCATGGTAGCGGCCTGGACCCACCTGCCCGTGCTCGGAGTTCCTGTCCGCAGCAGCACGCTCGCCGGCGTGGACTCACTGCTCTCGATAGTGCAGATGCCTGCCGGTGTACCCGTCGGCACCCTCAGCATCGGCGAAGCCGGCGCCGTGAACGCCGCCCTGCTGGCCGCGTCCATCCTGGCGCTCGCTGACGCGGACCTCGCGGGGCGGCTGCGGCAGTGGCGCGCGGCCCAGACGGAGGCGGTTCCGGTGCAGCCTCAGGACGCCGACGGCGGCGCGGTTTGATTCCTCCCGGCAGCACGATCGGGATACTGGGAGCGGGACAGCTGGGCCGCATGATCGCTCTTTCGGCCCGCCAGCTCGGATACCGCGTGCACGTGTTCGCGCCCGATGCGGCACGAAGCCCTGCCGGGCAGGTCGCGGACCTCTCGGTCACGGGTGATTACCTGGATGCCGCGGCGATCAGAACCTTCGCGGACGCTGTTGACGTCCTGACGGTCGAGTTCGAGAACATCCCCGCCTCGGCACTCGCGGCGGCCGCTGAGGCCGTACCCGTCAGGCCCGGAATCACCTCTTTGCGAACCACCCAGAACCGCGGGCGCGAGAAGCGCTTCCTGGCCGACACGGGCGTCCCTCACGCGCGGTTCGCGCCCGTCGATGACGCCTCGTCGCTGGACGGTGCGCTCGGCCTAATCGGCATGCCGGCCGTGCTGAAGACTGCCGGGTTCGGGTACGACGGCAAGGGCCAGAAGGTGATCCGCAGCGAGGCAGACCTTGACGCGGCGTGCGCCCTCGCCGCACAGCAGCCGTGCGTGCTGGAGGAGTTCGTGGACTTCGTCCGCGAAGTGTCCGTCATCTCGGCGCGCAACGCCGGGGGCGAGACCGCGACTTTCGGGCTGTTCGAGAACGTGCACCGCGATCACATCCTGGACGTGACGCTCGCCGGGACCGTCCCGGCGGACCTTCAGGCACGTGCCGCCGGCATCGCGGGGAGGATCGCCCGGGAACTGGAT
>CAZBVI010000008.1:0-133658 GCA_964495325.1 uncultured bacterium | reverse complement strand
GGTCGAGGAGGCGGCGATGATAGACGGTGCCGGGCAGTGGAACCGCTTCATGCGCGTGGTGCTGCCGATGGCCCGGCCTGCCATCGGGGCCGTAACCATCCTGACGTTCCAGGGCACCTGGAACGAGTTCTTCTGGCCGCTGGTGGTGCTGACGACGCCGGAGGACATCAAGACGCTCCCCATCGGACTCCTCACGTTCCGCAACGTCTACGCGGGGGCCGGCGACTGGGGCCTGATCCTCGCGGGTGCGGTCCTCAGCGCCCTGCCGATCATCATCCTCTTCGTCGTCTTCCAGCGCTACTTCCTCGAAGGCGTCTCCTACGGGGGCAGCAAGGAATGAACTTCACTGAAAACCTCGTTCTGAAGGAAAACTACACGTTCCTCGTCATGGATGAAGGAGGCCGGGTCGACGGTGGCGAATCCGGATTGTACAACCGGGACACCAGGTTCCTGAGCCGCTACAGCTGGAACACGGGCGAGGGCGCGCGGGTGCTGCTGGCAGCCACGCCCCGGCCGGACACCTTCATCGGGCACGTCGCGGTGATGCCTGGACCCACGCAGGAGATCGGGATCCGCCGCAGGCTGGAGCTCGGCACGTTCGGGCTCACGGACACGCTCAGCGTCGAGAACCCCGGCCCCGGGTCACGCCAGCTGACGCTGGAGCTCGGGTACAGTGCCGACTTCCGCGACCTGTTCGAAGTGCGCGGCTGGGCAGACCTTGAGCCGCGAGGCGTGCTGCGGATGACGGCAGGCGGCCTCCGCATGGAGCACGTCGCGACTGACGGCCTGGTACAGGATGTGGAGATCGCGTTTGAGCCCGTGCCCGATAGCTGGAACGGGACATCAGCCGTCTGGCACCTGCGCCTGGCACCCGCGACGGGGATAACCGTCACGGTCAGGACACGCATCGACAATCCGCTCGAGACCGACAGGCGCCTGCCCGGCTACGCGCAGTGGAAACGCAAGCATTCATGGCCCGGCATGGATACCGGTGACGCCCCGGTGATCGAACGGGCCGTGACAGACATGCGTGCACTGATGCTGGCCACCGAGCAGGGGCCGGTTCCGGCGGCTGGAATACCCTGGTTCGTCACGACGTTCGGGCGGGATTCCCTGATCACGTCATCGTTGCTGCTGCCGCGGGTCCCCGACCTTGCCGTCGGCACGCTCCGCTACCTTGCCGCCAACCAGGGAAGCCGACATGACAGTTTCACGGAACAGGCACCGGGCAAGGTGCTCCACGAGACGCGCCAGGGTGAACTCGCCCGTACCGGCCAGCTGCCCTTCGCGCGCTACTACGGCACCATCGACGCAACGCCTCTCTTCGTGATCCTCCTGCACCAGACCTGGCGGCAGGCGGAGCTGCCTGCGTTGATCACGCAGCTGCGGCCCGCCTGGGAGGGCGCGCTGAAGTGGATGGAGACCGACGGGGATCCCGATGGTGACGGCTTCCTGGAGTTTCGCGGGGCGGAGGCAGGCCAGGGCCTCAGCGTCCAGTCCTGGATGGACTCATTCGACGCACTCAGTCATGCTGACGGGCGCCTGGCGAGCGGCAGCGTGGCCGTCAGCGAAGTGCAGGGCTACGCCTACGCAGCACTCAGGGCTGGAGCCGACTTTCACGCGTTCCTTGGCGAGGATGAGGCTGCTGCGCGCCTCGAGGAGCGGGCGGCGCGATTGAAGCGCCGGTTTCACGAGGCGTTCTGGACAGAACGGCTGGGTACGTACGCGCTGGCGCTTGACCACGACAAGACCAGGCTCGAGGTGCAGAACTCGAACGTCGGCCACCTGCTGTGGAGCGGGATCGTGCAGGAGGAGGTCGCCGACCGGGTAATATCCGGCCTCTTCGGCAGAGAGCTATGGACCGGCTGGGGCTTCAGGACTCTGGGCAGCGGGGAAGTGCGGTACAACCCGCTGAGCTATCACAACGGCTCCGTCTGGCCGCACGACACGGCGCTGGCAGCGAAGGGGCTCGCCCGCTACGGTTTCACCGACGAGGCGAGGCGGGTGTACCGAGCGATCCTTGACCTGGCGGGCAGCCAGCCCGACCTGCGGGCGCCGGAACTGTTCGCGGGATACGGGCGCGATGACGGTCCGCCTGTTCCGTATCCGGTTGCCTGCCGGCCCCAGGCGTGGGCGGCCGCGGCTGTGCTTGCCGCGGCCAGCGAGCTGCACTCTTCAGGTCAGAGCCCGAACACGGCCAGTGCACTGAGCTCACCCAGCTGCGGCATGTAAGGCTGCACGAGCTCGATGTTCTCGGGCGGTACCGGACTGTTGTCGATCTGCCTGCTCGCTCCGCCGTCGCCCGTCACCGAGGACAGGAACGTGTTCAGGTCGCCGATACTTGCGGCGCCCATGCCGGCGGCCTTCAGCACCTCGCGCCTGGTCCACTCGTACTCGGCTACCGAGAAGCCGTGCTGGTTGAGCGCGTTCACCTGCGATCGCTTCGTCTCGGCCAGCAGGTTGAAGAAGTCCCGGTACGCACCTGCGAGCTGCATGATCGCGGTGAAGGTGGTGGGCCGTTCACCGCCGAAGGCCTCGTAGCGCTCCTCGAGCACAGCCAGGCGCCCTGTCGTGTCGTCGCGAATCGTCTCGAGTACGGCGACGTAGCGGACGACCGAATCTTCGGTGAGCAGGCCGCCCTCAGGGACGATGAACTGACTGCTGTTGGTCACTTGCGCGTCCAGCTGCTGGATGCTTGCGGTCTGTTGGGCGGCCTGGACGACCTGCTGGAACGGCCTGGCCACGAACCACCAGACGAGACCTGCGCCGATCAGCAGCAGGATGACGAAGACCGCCATGCAGCCGACCACGAAACGGTTCTTTGGCTTGTTGCGGCGTAGGGGTATTTGCGTTTGCATGACGATAACCTCCGGGTACCTGATTGGCACTACGGAGAGTAGCCGTGCGCGTGTCAAGGAAGCGTCAAAGAGCGCTCCGCCGGGAACCTGCGGCACCTGACGATCACCCCTTATGGCTGCTTCTTCCGACCTGACCAGGTTCGGGGGTCGCCACCGCGCAGGACCGGCGGAGCAATAAGAATCGTAGCACGGAGCCCGGGCCGCGACCAAGCCGGTCTGCTACAGCGGGGCCTACCGCCCTGCGCCCCGGCCGGTAGTAGTATTGGGCTGATGCCTGAGGACACCGGTGACGCGCAGACTGAAGACTTGCCCTTGCGCGGATCCGGACTGATCGGGCCGCTGGCGGTATCGTTCCTGCGTGTCGGCCTCTTCGCCTTTGGCGGCGGGGCCTCGGTCATCCCCGTGCTCAGGGCAGAACTGGTGGACCGGCGCAGCTGGCTGAACGCCGAGGAGTTCCTTGACGTGTACACCCTCGGCAGTACGCTTCCCGGCCCGGTCGGTTCGAACCTTGCTGCGTATGTCGGTTGGCGCCTAGCCGGCTGGCCGGGCGCGCTGGTCGCGTTCGGCAGTTCGGTACTGCCGGTGGCGGCCGCGATGATCCTGTTGGCCACCCTGTATGCGACCTACCGCGAGAATCCACTGGTCGAAGGCTTCCTCACCGGTGTGAGGCCGGTGGTCGTGGCGATGCTGGCGGCTGTCGTCTGGGAGTTCATGAAGCCCGCGCTCGGGCGGGTCAGCGATGGCTGGCGCTTCGCGGCGAAGGCGATCCTGATCGTCGTGATGGTGACGCTTGGACTCTCCCTGGGCGTCGGCGCCGCCTGGCTCATCATCATCGGCGGAGCGGCGGGCCTGGTGCTGTTCCGTTGATCGAGCTGTACCAGCTGTTCGTGTCGTTCGCCCGCAGCAGCCTGCTTGGGTTCGGTGGTGGACCATCCATGGTCCTGCTCATCCAGGACGAGGTGATCACGCTGCGCGGCTGGCTGAGCATGGAGGAGTTCCTGGATGTGTACGCCTTCGGCAACGCGCTCCCGAGCCCAATCGCGACCAAGCTGGCGTCGTTCATCGGCTTCCACGTTTCCGGCTGGCCCGGCGCCGTTGCCGCGCTGGCGGGCGTCGCCGTTCCGACGGCACTCCTGCTGATCCTGGTCGCGGGCCTGTTCATGCGGCACCGGAAGAACCGCGTGATAAACGCCATCATCGAAGGCGTACGGCCAGTCGTGGTCGCCCTGCTCGTGCTGGTTGTCTGGGATTTCTTTGCTCCGGTTTTCGGCCTCACTCCGGCGGATTGGCTGGGCAACTGGCACCTGATCGTGCTAGCGGTACTCAGCCTGGTGCTGCTGCTGCGGTTCCGCGTGCATCCCGTGCCGCTAATAATCGCTGGTGGCGCCGTGGGAATGCTCTTCGCGCTGCTGGCGGCGTGACCGGTCAGTCCCGGGGGCCGAAGTAGACGGGATTGGAGAGCGCACGGCGCCATGGCCGCAGCAGCGCCTCTGCCGCGGAGGCCGCCGGCAGCAGCCGCTGCAGTTCGCGTTTGACGCCGGCTAGCGATCTCACTGCCCGGATCTCGGCGCGGATGAACGGGCCGCTGATCTCCCAGTCGAACTCATCACTGAAGTCGTCCCCGGTCAGGTCCGCTTCCCGGACCGTTCCCTCGGCCGAGACCCATGCGAGCCGGTCACCCGAGGCCCCGCGGACGCGCGCCCGCATCCTCACCTTGCCTGAAGTGGCACTGTAGGCTCCGCCCATCGCCACTGCACCGGCCGTGATCTCGAGCCGCGGACCGGTGGGGCTTTCACTGACGAACGCCTTGCCGGCGCGCAACGCATCCAGCAGCGCCTCGATACTTCTGGACGCATGCAGCCAGGTGGTCGGCGAGCCCACCTGCAGGACGGCAGGGTCGGTGTCCGGCTGGGGAGGCTGGTGCCGGTCACTGCCGCCCACCAGGGTCAGGCGCTGACCGGAGCGCAGCCGCTCGTCGAAGCGGGCGAGCGATTCCCAGTTGCGGGCGGCCCAGGGGCCCTGCCATGCCTCGAAGGCATCGGCCTCGCGGGGCACTGCGAACTCCCAGTCACAACCGATGCAGTCGGGCGTCACCTTTGGATGGTTGACCGAGAACAGGCCGCCGCGCTCATGTACCTGCCGCACCAGCTGGTCCAGGTCGGCGTCGTCCCGCACCCTGAAGTCCACGAAGCCGTTCACGCCCCAGACGTTGGCGTGGCCCCGGTAGGTCGTGACCTCCGTGCCCGGGATCAGCACCAGTTCCTCGCTGGTGAGTTCGCGCAGCTCGGCGTGGTGCGAGCAGGTGTTGTGGTCGGTTACTGCGAGGAAGCTGAGTCCGCGGGTTCGCGCCGCCTGCAGCAGGTCCATGACGCTTCCTCGGGCGTCGCTGTGATGCGTGTGGCTCTGCAGGTCGCCCGGCAGCCATTCGGGTGCGGCTGGGACCGGGCGTTCTTCCCGCCTCCTGACCGGGTCCGGGCCGGTCCGGCCCGGCGTGGTGCGCACCGTGACGGTGTAATCGCAGCCCTGGGGGCTTACTCGCGCAAGGCCGAGCAGCACCTGCCACCGACCCGGCTGAAGACTGCCCGGGATGTAGCCGGGTGTGGCGTCGGTCGCGGTGACATGAGCCTGCCGCCGGGCACTCCCGCTCCAGCCACGGAAGCCTTCGGTGGCAGGGAAGGGCCCGAAGTCAGGGTCTGCCAGGCCCAGGTCCAGGATGCTGTTGCCGCCCCAGAAGCTGTAGTCAACTTCGATCCGGGCGGTGCCTGGCGGGACGGTGAAGGGCACGTACACGATGTGTCCCCTGGCACGGTCCTCGCCGGTGAGGGTGCCCGTGAACGTCTGCTCAGTCAAGCCGCAGACCGTCCGTGCCGAACAGGTGGACGTGGGCGGGCTCGAACGCGAGCTCAGTGTGCCCCTCGACCGCCGGGAGTTCGTCTCCGAAGATCCTGGCTGTCACGAGGTAATCCGCTACGCGGATGGACACGAGCGACTCAGGGCCGAGCGGTTCGATCGCATAAGCCTGGCCACCAAGGCTCCAGGTGCCGTTGCCGAGCCTCAGGTGTTCCGGACGCACGCCCAGCGTTAGCCTGTCGCCGTGCGCGACGTCCTGCAGCCGCTTCTCGAACGGCCCGGTTGGGAGCGAGAAGCCTTCCCCCTTGAACAGGTCGCCGTCGAAGCTGACCTGGAGGAGGTTCATGGGCGGGCTGCCCAGGAAGTTGGCGACGAACGTGTTGGTCGGCTTGTGGTACACGCTCAGCGGATGGTCGAGCTGGACTATCTTGCCGGCGTCCATCACTGCGACCTTGTCGGCCAGGGCCATGGCTTCCGCCTGGTCGTGCGTGACATACAGGCTGGTGACGCCAAGTTCCCGCTGCAGGTGCTTGAGGAAGCTGCGGGCCTCCAGGCGAAGCTTGGCGTCAAGGTTCGAGAGCGGCTCATCGAACAGGAACACCTGCGGCTTGTGCACCACGGCGCGCGCCACCGACGTGCGCTGCTGCTGTCCTCCGGATATCTGGGCGGGCCTGCGGTCGAGCAGGTGGTCCATCGACAGGCTCCTCGCCACCTCGGTGACCCGTTCGCGGCGCTTCTCGGCCGGCACACCGCGTACCTTCAGCGGATAGCCGATGTTGTCCAGGATCGTCATGTGGGGAAACAGGGCGTAGTCCTGGAAGACCATGCCGATGTCCCGCTCCTTGGGCTTCGCCGTGGTCATGTCCTTGCCGGCGATGTGGATCGTGCCGTGGGTGACCTGCTCAAGCCCGGCCATCAGCCTGAGGGTAGTGGTCTTGCCGCAGCCGGAAGGTCCGAGCAGGCAGACGAACTCGCCGTCGTCGATGTCGAACGAGACGTCGTCGACCGCCCTCACGTTGCCGAAGTGCTTGCTGACGCTTCTGAAGCTCACGTGAGCCATTGTGTTGGTTCTCCTTGTTTCGTCACGACTTGATGCCCCCGAAGAAGCGGAAGCCGTACTTCCAGTTCACGAAGAGGTACAGGGCCAGTACGGGAAGGGTGTACAGCAGGGCGTATGCGGTGGTCAGGGTGATTATCGGCGTTCCCCCCTCGGTGTAGAAGGAGTAGATCGCGACGCTGGCCGGCATCTTCTCCGGGCTGCGCAGCAGTATGAACGGCACGAAGAACCCGCCCCAGACGTTGACGAAGGTCCAGATGCCGACGACCATCATCCCCGGCCTCACTATCGGCAGGGCGATGTCGCGGAACATGCCGAACGGGCTGGCACCGGCCACCAGGGCTGATTCCTCGTAGGATCGCGGGATGGAGTCGACGAAGTCGCGCATGATGAAGATCGCGGCCGGCAGCAGGCCGCCGGTCAGGACCAGGATCACGCCGGTGTGCGTGTCGATGAGGCCGACGTTGAAGATCATCAGGAACAGCGGCACCATCGCAGCCGTGCCGGTCACGATCGAGGAGAACAGCACGAGCCCGTATGACAGCGCGTCCCGGCCGCGGATCGGCGCACGCGAGAGGGCGTACGCGGCGAGCGTCGCGACCAGCACGACCACAAGCATCGTCCCCGCGCTCTGGATGACGCTGTTCTGGAACAACGCCCTGACGGCGAACGTGTTCGCGAAGACGTTCGCGAAGTTCTGCAGTGTGAACGGATCGGGCAGTTGCACGCCCAGGTTCGCCCTTGCGCTGAAGGGAGCGGTGAGCAGCCAGATCATCGGTACCGCGAACATGGTCGCGAAGAACGCGGCCAGTACATAGAAACCGACGCGGGTCAGCACGTACCAGACATGCTTCATACGCGGTCGCCCCTCTTCCTGAGCATGCTGAGGTACAGGAGTGCGAAAGCCAGGTTGATCAGCATCATGATCAGCCCGATGGCGCTGCCGCCGCCGAAATCGAAGAACCGGAACGCCATGCGGTACGTGAGGATGGAAACGACCTCCGTGCGGAACGCCGGTCCGCCTCCGGTGAGCAGGAACGGTCCGAACGTGTTGAACGTCCAGAGCGTGATCAGGATCAGGTCGGTGACGATGTGGGTCCTGATCAGCGGCAGGATGATGTCCTTGAACTTCTGCCAGGGCCCGGCGCCGGCCACATCGGCCGTCTCCATGTAGCTCGGCGGTATCGAGCCGAGCGCGGACGAGAACAGCAGCATCGAGAAGGCCGCGCCCCTCCAGGCGTTGAACATGATGATGGACACGAGGGGCACGCCGAGCAGCCAGTCGACCCGTTCAACGCCGAGCATGCCCAGTATGCGGTTCAGGGTGCCGTTGTTGTAGTCAAGGAAGGCTGACCAGGCGAACGCCACCACGACGTCGGGGATGATCCACGCGACGATCGCGAGTGTCTGGATGGTCTCCTTGAGCCAGCCGGTACGGCGATAGAACATCCAGGCGAGCAGGAGCCCAAGCACCGCCTGGCCGACGATGGCCGACCAGAAGACGAACTGGCCGGTGATGACGAGCGAGGCGCCGAACTGGCCGGGGTTCATGAACGTCTCGGGATTGAAGAGGCGGAGATAGTTCTCAAGCCCGACGAACTGCGGATCGCGCGCTCCCGCGCCAGTCAGGGAGCGGTTGGTGAAGCTGACCCCTGCGATCCAGAAGAACGGCAGGACGATGAAGGCGGATACAAATACGGCGGCGGGCGCCAGAAAGGTCAGGCCCGTTCCCAAAGATAGGACTGTGCGTCGCTCGGCCAAGGCTGGTTGTCTCCTCTCGGCAGGTTGCCGGGAGAGCCTTATCCGGCTCTCCCGGCGCTCAGGTCAGGGGAGACCTACTCGAGGTGGTTGACCGTGTTCTCCGCGCCCACTATCTGGGTGACGGCGACGCTGAAGGCGTTCATCGCCTGCTCGGGCGTCATCGCGCCCGAAACGACGTTCTCGGTCATCAGCTGGAGCTGTTCCGACACCCGGGCGTAGTGGTCGTTGTTGGGCCGCGAGACAGTGAGGGGGAGGAGTTCCGCGGCGGTTTCCGTCAGGAAGACGTCGTCCGGAACGGGGACGTCATCGCGTGCCGCGATGCCGGGCGAGTACGTCTGGTAGACGTCGCGGGCTTCCTTGCTGTTCATGAAGGCCATCAGCTCCCAGGCGAGCTCCGGGCTCGAGGTGCTCGGGTTGATGACCCAGCCGGTCCCGCCCGAGGCGGTTACGAAGTCCTGGTTGCGGACTCCGCGGCCCGGTGACTCGGCCGGCATGGCTGCCCAGCCCATGACCTCGTCGCGGTTCTCGACCTCGAACTCGCTGCCGGGCGCGGTGACCGCACGGTAGAACCAGTCGCCCTCGACCAGCATGCTGGTCACGCCGTCACGGAAGTTGGCGAAGGACTGGTCGCGCCCGTCGTTGAGCAGCTGGATGCGCTGCGAACCAAGATCGGTATCCACGTAGACGTGCTGGTAGAACTCGAGCATGTCGAGGATGCCCTGGCTGCCGGTGACCCACCTGCCGTCCATGAACGGCTCCTCGCCGGTTCCGGTGATCAGCATGTAGTAGCCCTGCATGGTCGTGGCCTCGCCCATCGCGCTGCCCGCGTTGATCTGGAGTGGGAAGCTGTCCGGGAAGGCGTCCTTGACCTGCTGCGCGGTATCGATGATGTCCTGCCAGGACTCCGGCTGCCACGAGTCCGCGTTCTCGACGCCGGCCTCCTCGAAGATGTCCTTGCGGTAGAAGATCATGCGGACATCGGTACCGTTGGCGATGCCGTATACCTCGCCCTCGTAACTCATGATGTCCTGGATGCCGGGTGCGATGTGACCCCAGCCTTCCCAGTTGCTGGCCGCTTCGCCGCCGATGCTGCTCAGTGGCGAGAGCAGTCCGCCGCTGGCGAACTCGGGGATCCAGAACCCGTCGAAGGACATCACGTCGGCCCCACGCGAGACGGACAGGTCCAGCGCGTACTGCTGACGGAGCGCCTCGTCGGAACCGCCGAACTCGATCAGGCTCAGGCTGGCGCCGGGATGTGCGGCTTCGAACTCGGGAATCACGTACTCGTTGATCCACGCTACCTGATGCGCGCTGACGCCGTCCTGCACGCAACGGCAGGTGATCGTCAGGCTCTGGGCGAAAGCCGGGCTCAGCATCACTGCTGCAGCACCGAGTGCGGCGAGAAGCATCTTGGGACGGATGTTCATTCTTTCCTCCTGGGACATGAGTTCTGAGAAGGCGAAGACCGGACATCAGAGGCACGCCGGTCGGGGCGGCTTGCGGGTTCAATCACCTCCCAACATGCTTGCCTGCACGATCGTGGCGCGTTGCGCACGACGAAGACAATCGGGGGTGCGGTTCAAGATGACTCCCGGACGACGAGGCGGTGATCCACCAGGCGCCTCTCGGGGCGCGCCTTGGCGATGCTGCTCAGGAGCAGCTCGGCCGCGGCGCGCCCGAGCTCGCCCGGGTTCAGCTCGACGCTGGTGAGGGGAGGCTCCGTGTAGTCAGCCAGCTCGTCGTTGTTCATGCCGACGACCGAGACGTCTTCGGGCACCCGTCTGCCGGAGTCGCGCAGTGCGCGGAGCGCGCCGATGGCCACCTCGTCACTCGAGGCCACAACTCCGTCGAACTCCTTGCGGTCTTCGAGCAGCCTGGTCGTCTCGGTTCGGGCCGAGGGCACTGTCGTCAGTCCGAACCTGAGGAGTTCGTCATCGGTCGCTGCTCCGGCCTCGGCGTGAGCCCGCCTGTAGCCCTCGGCCCTCGACTGTGCGAACGCGTGCTGCGCGGGGGCGTTCAGGAACAGAATCCGCCTGCGGCCGCGCGAGAGGAGGTGCGCTGTTGCGTCCCTGCCGACGGCCTCGTTGTCGCTGTCGACGCTGTTCACGTGCTCCACCGGGCTGTAGCCCAGCAGTACGTGCGGGAAGTCGCGGTCGAGCAGCTGCTGCAGCAGCTGCAGTCCGTTCGAGATGTTCATGAGGATGACGCCGTCGCCGCGTCGCTCGCGCATGAGCTTGTCAAGCTCGGCCGCCGCCTCGGCCTCGCTGTTCAGCGCGCTCAGTGCGAGCGTGTAGTCGTGGCGCTGGACCACCCCGTGCATGCCGTGCACGAAGCTGGTGAGGAAGCTTGACGAGCGGCCGTTGTTGCTGATCGGGTTGATCAGGTGCAGGCTCCAGGTGCGCCCGCTGCCGAGGCTCCTTGCGGAGTGGCTCGGCGTGTAGTTGAGGCTTCTGGCGGCGTCCAGGACGCGCTGCCTGGTGGGGCCGCGCACCCTGTCGCTGTCGTTGAGCGCGAGCGAGGCGGTCGATACCGATACCCCGGCGACGCGCGCGATGTCGCGAATGGTGGTCATGGCCGACCCCGGCAGTCATGCGCCGCAGGGCAGGCCCACACGAAATCAGCTGGCACGTCCGTCACTGTCCAGACACCACCGATCCATCAGATACGTCGAACTGGTTCGATGATAGGCATGCGGCCGCTGCTTGTCAACCATGCGGGCCGGACCGGCGCGGGTCTTAAGGCACGTCGTAGCCGGCCGCGCTGAACAGCGCGTACCACTCCTGCCTCGTGAGCGGAACGTCGGATCCGGCCGCCGAATCCGTGACCCTGTGGGGCTTCGTCGTGCCGATGATTACCTGTATCCCGGCGGGGTGTCTCGTGATCCAGGCGACCGGAAGGGCAGAAGGCGTGACGCCGTACTTCCCGGCGAGCTCGTCGATCAACCCGTTGAGCTCGCCGAAGTTCTCGGTGTCACCCAGGAAGACGCCCTCGTCCTCGCTAGTCTGGAACGGTGACCACGCCTGAAGCGTCATTTCATTGAGGCGCGCGTGGTCGAGCAGCCCGTTGTCGTGGTCGAACGCCTGATCGAAGCCCTCGATGTTGGCAGCGATTCCCTGGGCGATCAGCGGCGCATGCGTGATGCTGAGCTGCACCTGGTTGATGACCAGCGGCCTGGTCACCGACCGCTTGAGCAGTTCGATCTGGCCGGGAGTGTGGTTGGACACGCCGAAGTTGCGCACCAGCCCTTCCGCGTGCAGCGTCTCGAACGCCGAGGCAACCTCGTCGGGCTCGACCAGCGTATCCGGGCGGTGCAGCAGGAGCACGTCGAGGTAGTCGGTCTGAAGGGCGCGAATCGAGCCGTGCACGGATTCGATGATGTGCTCCCTGGAAGAGTCGTAGAACCCGTCCCTGATCCCGGTCTTGCTCTGGATGATCACCTCTTCGCGCTCCGGCGCCGTGAACGTGACGGCGGCACCAAAGCGTGACTCGCAGTCGTGCCGGCTTTCACCGTAAATATCCGAAAAGTCGAACATGTTGATCCCGGAATCACGGGCCGCGCTTACGAGCTCAACGACCCCATCCGCTTCGAGGCTGGTGATCCTCAGCAGGCCGAGGATGACGTTGGAGGCGTGCAGGTCGGTTCCGGGCAGCTGGTGCATTCTCATGCCACGATTGTGCACCGGAACTCGACCGGGGTCTGGCGGCACGGGTACTTTCTGACCTGAGTGTCTCAGGCCAGGCGCTTCCTCACCTCGTCGAGCAGGCCCGCCGCCCCTTGCTCGATCATGTCAAGCACCGCCTCGAAGCGCCCGTGGTACCAGGGGTCAGGAACCTCTTCGCCCTTCAGGTCGGGGGCGAAGTCGAGTAGCAGCCGGGCGTCCGCTTCTCCGTCCAGCTGCGCGATTCCTTTCAGGTTCGAGCGGTCCATCGCCACGATGAGGTCGAACTCCTCCAGATCGGCCCGGGTAAGCTGCCGCGCCGTCTGGCCATCGAACGAGTAGTTGCGCCGGCTCGCGACCCGCACGGAGCGTTCGTCCGGAGGGTTGCCGACCTCCCAGCTCGAAGTGCCGGCCGAGTCGATGACGACGCGGTCCGCCAGGCCCGCTTCGCGGACCATACTCCGGAACACGGCCTCGGCGGTCGGTGAGCGGCAGATGTTGCCGAGACATACGAAAAGGACGGAGACCTGGTTCACGGCCAGGGTTCGTTGCGCCAGGGAAGCCACATGGCCTCCTCAGGGGGCAGGCCGAAACCGTTCGTTTTCAGCGCCAGCAGCAGCTGGCCCCGATGATGCGAGTCGTGCACGATCATGTGCAGCAGCACGGCATCAGCACTCGTGTGCGGCACGTCACCGGTCTCGCCGTCGCCGACCGCGTCGGCTGCCTCGAACACCGCAGCCCGGCTCAGTGGCATGCGTTCGCGGAAAAGCTCGACATCCGTGAAGGCGATCACCTCGTCATCGACGATCTCGTAGGTCCGGGGCGTCTCGCGCAGCCTGTCACCCGCCAGGCGCGACACCCAGAACTCGGTGGTGCCGGTCAGCTCGGCCAGGTGATCAGCCACGCTCATGCCGCCACCGGGGGTGCGTGCGTGCATCATGTCCTGCGTGAGATGGTTCAGCAGGTTGGCGTTGACCTTGTTGTTCGCTTCCCACAGTTCTCGTACGGGCGTGGATATGGCCATCCGGTACCTCCGACGCGTGCAGGATAGCAAGGCTCCGGCAGCGGTGCACTGACTGGCTGGCAGCCATTTTCCGGAGTTCGGTCTGACCCGCCCATGCGATTGGTGTATTGTCATGCATCTGTCAGGTGTGGGCACGTTCTGAGCTCAAGAGAAGCCAGGCAGCGACCATAGGAGGAAAGCATGCTTTACAGAAAGGCAGCAGTATTTGTCCTTGCAGTACTTGCCGTCGGAAGTCTCGCGCAGGCGCAGCAATCCCGGATGGACACCGTGCTGGAACGCGGCCGCCTGATCTGCGGCGTGAACGCCGTTAACCCGGGCTTCGGCTACCTGGACGAGACAACAGGCAATTACACTGGCTTCGACACGGATTTCTGCCGTGCGGTGGCAGCTGCGATCTTCGATGATCCTGCGGCGGTGGAGTTCGTCCCCCTGACCGGCGGCGTCCGTTTCAACGCGATTCACTCCGGCGAGGTCGACGTCGTGTTCCGCAACACGACGCACACCCTCACCCGGGACACCGAGAACTCGGTTGACTTCCTGCCGGTCAACTTCTACGACGGTCAGGGAGTCATGGTGCGCTCCGACCTCGGCGTCACGTCCGTCGACGAATTGGAAGGCGCGATCGTCTGCACCAACCAGGGCAGCACGACCGAAGCGAACTGGTCCGACTACGTGCGGCGCCAGGGCTGGGAAGGTAACCAGCTGATCACGTACGAGGACCTCGCGCGTACATTCACGGCCTTCCATGGCGGCCGCTGCGACGCCATCACGTCGGACAAGTCCCAGCTCGTCGGTGTGCGCGCCAGCGTGGACGACCCGGAGATGTACCTCATCCTCCCCGAGACGCTCTCCAGGGAACCGCTCGCCGGGTTCACGTTCCAGAACGACTCGACCTGGCGCGACGCGCTCAGCTGGATCGTCACCGCAGTCATCCATGCGGAAGAGGCAGGCATCACGTCATCGAACCTGGATGAAATCGGGGCGGACGAGACGGCAGTGGACGCCAGACGCTTCCTTGGCATCGAAGGCAACCTGGGCGTCGAGCTCGGCCTCCCGGTTGGCTTCGCCGCAAACACTGTGCGGCACGTCGGAAACTACGGTGAGATCTACGCCCGTCACCTCGGACCGGACAGCCCGTTCCACATCCCGAGGGAAGGCAGCTTCAACGACCTGTATACGCGCGGAGGTCTGCTGTACCCGGCCGCATTCAGGTAAGCAACAGCGCGGGCGTCCCGTTCTGGCGGGACGTCCGCAAGATCGGCACGATCATCCAGGTCGTGTCCGCCGTGCTCGCGATCGGTTTCGGCATCTTCCTGGTCGTCACCGCCTTCAGGAGCATGACTGAACGGGGCATCCCGTTCACCTTCTCGTTCCTGTTCCAGGAGGCAGGCTTCACCGTGAGCGAGGGCAGCCTGCTCGCGATCGAGGACGGCCGCCTCGTGTGGCGCCCATTCACCGCCCGTGACACCTACCTGCAGGCGTTCGCGACCGGGCTGTACAGCACACTGCGCGTCACGGTGGTCGGCATCCTGATCGCCACGGTCACGGGCGTGCTCCTGGGAGTGTTGCGGCTGTCGGGCAACTGGCTTGTCAACCGGCTGGCGCTCGCCTACGTGGAGGTTGTCAGGAACACACCGCTGCTGGTCCAGATGTTCTTCTGGTACTTCGCCGTGCTTCTGAAGCTCCCCGGTGGCCAGCAGGCGAGCACGTGGTACGGGGGCCTGATCGTGAGCAACCAGGGAGCCTTCCTGCCCTGGCTCGTGCCGACCGGGCCGACCGGCGGCTTCGCGGCCGTCATCGCGACCGCGCTCCTGCTCGGCGCGGCAGCCTGGCTGATCGCCCGCAGGCTCGGGCGCCAGCGTCCCGTGCTGACAGGTATCGGCTCGCTGCTGGCGGTACTGGGCATCGGTCTCGTGCTGAGCGGACTGCCCTTCGAGGTGTCCACACCCGAGCTCGGCCGCTTCCGCATCACCGGCGGAATCGGGCTCTCGCCCGAGTTCACCGCGGTGCTGCTTGGACTCGTCATCTATACGTCCGCGTTCATAGCCGAGGTCATCCGCGGTGCGATCCAGTCGATACCCCGGGGCCAATGGGAGGGAGCAGGCTCCCTCGGCCTGAGGTACTTCCCGATGATGTGGCTGATAATCCTGCCGCAGGCCGCACGCATCGCGATTCCCCCGATCGGGAACCTGTACCTGAGCCTCATGAAGAACACGTCACTTGCCGTTGCGGTCGGCTACCCGGACCTGTTCAACATATACCGCACCATCTCGAACCAGTCCGGCCGCAGCCTGGAGGGCGTCATCATCACGATGATCGTCTACCTCGTGCTCAGTTTCATCATCAGCGCGCTTCTCAACGCGTACAACCGGCGCGTGAACCTGCGCTGGAGCGCCTGATGCCTGCCGCGACCTGGCTGAGGAAGAACCTCTTCAACGGCTGGTGGAACAGCCTCCTCACGGTTGTGACCGTTGCCGGGCTGATCCTCCTGCTCAGGCCCCTGCTCGCCTGGACTTTCACCGAGGCCCGCTGGTTCGTGATCCCGGCCACGGCCAGGCTCCTGGCCGTGGGACCGTTCCCGGTCGACCAGGTGTGGCGGGTATGGACCCTGCTCGGGGCGACGCTCTTCCTGGTCACGCTGACCGTCTGGCTGCGCAGGAGCGTCCGGCCCTGGGTGCGGCCCTCGATCGTGACGCTCTGGGTCATGCTTCCGGTACTGACGGTAGCGCTCCTCTCGGCAGTTCCGATCAACCTGTGGGGCGGCCTGATGATCACCCTGATCATGACGGTCGCTGCACTGGCGATCGCCTTCCCGCTCGGGATCCTGCTCGCGCTCGGGCGGGTCAGCAGCATGCCGGTCATCAGGATCCTCTCGACCACCTTCGTCGAGCTCATGCGCGGCGTGCCGCTCGTGTCGGTTCTGTTCCTGGCCTGGCTGATGGTGCCGCTGTTCGTCCCCGAGAACTGGCGCACGCCGCAGCTGGTCCGCGCGATAATCGGTTTCGCGCTGTTCAACGGCGCCTACATCTCAGAGTACGTGCGCGGCGGCCTGCAGGGCGTGCCAAAAGGGCAGGGCGAGGCAGCCCGTGCACTGGGCCTGGGCGGCTTCGACACCATGTACCGGATCGTGCTCCCCCAGGCGCTCCGCTCGGTCGTACCCGGGCTGGTAGGCCAGTCGATCACGGCGTTCAAGAACACATCCCTGGTCGTAATCATCGGCCTGCTCGACCTGCTCGGCATCACACAGTCGATCCTGGGGAACCCTCGCTTCCTCGGCCTCGAGCGCGAGCTGTACGCCTTCCTCATGCTTCTCTTCTTCTGCCTTGCCAGCCTCATGTCCTGGGCGGGCAGGCGCATCGAGTTGCGGATGGGGCTCGGCACGCGCTGAGGCGTCGCGCGAGTCCCCTGATTGTCTGCAAGGCAGTTTTTCGCGGATGCCACCCGGCCTAAGCTTTCACCGGGTGCCATCCGCTTCTTCATTCAGCCGGATGGCCGAACGGGGGAGCAAGCGAGATGAGCGATCACCAGCGCGGATACTCAGACCTGTCGGGCCAGCCGGTCTCACTCTGGATCGACACCACACCCGAGACTGGCTACCCGTCCCTGCAAGGCGACGTGCGCGTCGATGTCGCCATCGTTGGCGGCGGGATGGCGGGCCTGCTCGCTGCGACCATGCTGAAGGAGTCCGGCAGGAGTGTCGCCGTGATCGAGGCCCGCAAGGTGGCCCAGGGCGTGAGCGGCAACACGACGGCGAAGGTGACGTCCCAGCATCACCTGTGCTACGCCAGCATGCTCGGTGCGTTCGGCCGTGACGACGCACTCGCGTATGCCAGCGCCAACCAGGCTGCAATCGAAGGGATCAGGGTTCTGGCCGAGCGGCACGGCATCGACTGCGACTTCACCGCAACCGACGCATACGTCTACTCGCATGACGAGGCCGAGGTAGAGACGCTGAAGGAGGAGGTCGAGGCTGCCAGGAGTCTCGGCCTGCCGGCTGCCTTCACGGCGCAGGTGCCCTTGCCCTTCGACGTGGCGGGCGCGGCCGTGTTCGCGGATCAGGCCCGTTTTCACCCCCGAAGCTTCCTGCTCGGCCTGGCAGCCGCCCTTCCGGGGGACGGGAGCCACGTGTTCGAGCGCACCCGCGTGCTTGACGTGAACGATGGACAGCCCTGCACGGTCGAAACGGAGTGGGGCACGGTCACGGCCGACGATGTGATCATCGCGAGCCACTACCCGCTGAACGACCGGGGCCCGTACACCCTCAGGCTGAAGCCGAAGCGCTCACTGGTGCTGGGCGTGCTGCCCGAGGCGCCCTTGCCCGCCGGCCTGGAACGCAGCATGCTGATCAGCACGGATCCGATGCACTCGCTGCGCACGCAGAAGTGGAGGGACCGTGAGATGCTCCTGGTCGGCGGGGAGCCCTTCAAGACGGGTCAGGCCGACACCGTTGAGCTGTTCCTGAACCTGGAACGCTGGACCCGCGAGAGGTTCGGTGACCTGCGGGTCGTTTACCGCTGGGCGACACAGGACAACGTCACGCCGGACAACGTGCCGTTCACCGGGCTGCTCGCCCCGGGCGCAGAACACTGCTTCGTCACCACCGGATACCGGGGCTGGGGCATGACCAATTCCTACGCTTCTGCGGCCCTGCTGCACGACCTCATCCTCGGAAGGGAGAACCCGGCCGCAGCAATTTACGACCCGAACCGGCTCAAGCTGCAGGGGCTCTCGCAGGTCGTGACGGAAGCCGCCGACGCGGTCAGGCACCTGGTTGCCGACAGGTTCAGGTCCGTGGACGCTCACAGCATCCCGCCCGGCAGCGGCGGCGTGATCAAGGAGGGGATCAGGCCCGTCGCCGTGTACCGCGATGAGGACGGAAACGAGCACCGGATGTCGGCCGTGTGCACGCACCTGGGCTGTGTGGTCGGCTGGAACGAGGCGGAGCGCAGCTGGGACTGTCCTTGCCACGGCTCCCGGTTCGCACCCACAGGAGCCGTTCTGCAGTCGCCCGCCATCCAGCGACTCGAGCCCGATGAGCCCGAATGATGCCTTCGCATCACTCACCGAGCGGCAAGGCGGTGACGCCTTCGACGACGTGGGAAACGCCGCGCACGCTCAGGCGTACCGGCGCTCCCTGATCCAGCTCGAAGCGCATCTCGGTTTCGCTGAGCGTCACGCGCAACCGGCTGTCCCGGATGATCAGGCGGAACCTTAGCGTGTCCCAGCCCTTCGGGAGGCGCGGGTCGAAGCGGAGCTCGCCGCCGTCATCGCGCATGCCGCCGAAGCCGCAGACCAGCGCGAGCCAGGCTCCGCCCGTCGCGGCGACATGAACGCCGTCGGCCGTGTTTCCATGCAGGTCGTGCAGGTCCGTGTAGAGCATGTGGCGAAAATGCTTCAGGGCCATACCGGGAATCCCGACTTCGGCCGCCATTATCGACTGCACGGCGGCAGACAGCGTGGAATCCCCGGTCGTGATCGGATCGTAGTAGTCGAAGTCCCTGCGCTTCTGGTCCGCGGTGAAGTGCCTCGACTGCAGGAACTGCGCCAGTACCAGGTCCGCCTGCTTAAGCACCTGATGCCGGTAGATCACGAGCGGGTGATAGTGCAGCAGCAGCGGCCGCTTCGAGCGGGGAGTGGCTCCGAGGTCCCACACCTCACGGCGCAGGAACTCCGCGTCCTGGGCATGGACGCCAAGCCGCCGGTCGAACGGGATGCGCGTGAGCGAGGCCGCCCTGCTCCAGTCGCTGAGTTCGGTGTCCGAGACAGCCAGGCGCCCGGCAACATCGGGATGCGCTTCGGCGGCGGCCACGGCACCCCGGAGGTTCTCGCGTGCCATCACGTTCGTATACAGGTTGTCGTTCACGACGGCGCTGTACTCGTCCGGGCCGGTCACCGAGTGGATGTGAAACGCCTCCGGGTCACCGGCGAAGAAGCCGAGCGACAGCCACATGCGGGCTGTCTCGATCAGTATCTCGGCCCCCTCGGCCTGCTCGTATCCGTCATCAGCCGCATAGTTGGCGTAGCGAAGCACGGCGTGGGCGACGTCTGCATTGATGTGATACTGCGCTGTTCCCGCCGGGTAGTAGGCCGACGCCTCCTCGCCGTTGATCGTGCGCCAGGGGTAAAGCGCACCTTCGACGCTCATCGTGCCGGCACGCCGCCTCGCGGCGGGCAGGAGCGAATGGCGAAACGCGAGTGCGTTGCGCGCGGCTTCAGGGAGCACGAACGTCAGGAATGGCAGCACGAATATCTCGGTGTCCCAGAAGTAGTGCCCGGAGTAGCCGCTGCCGGAAACCCCCTTGGCGCTGATGCCGCGGCCGTCCGCCCGGGCAGACGCCATCGCGAGCTGCAGCAGGTTCCACCTGATGGCCTGTTGGACCTGGGGCGGCTGGCCGGTGACGGTAATGTCGGCATCGGCCCAGAAGGAGTCCAGCCATCTGCGTTGCCCCGCGCGGATCCCGGCCGCGCCAAGTTTCACGGCCCTGTCAAGCGTCGCTCCGCAGCTTTCCAGCAGGTCCTCATCCGAACCGGCCGGTGCGTCGTGCCAGGCGACAAGTTGGTCGAGCGCCATCGACTGACCGGCAGCGAGCTGCTTCCTGAACACGGTCACCGAAACGTCAGCGCCCATCTCCGTTTCGCCCTCGAGGCTGTGGTGGACCATCACACCGACGCGCATCCCGGAGTTCGCGGCTCGCCACGTCATGCCCGGGCGGCCGTCCTCAGTGGACTGCCGGAGGGGTTCCAGCACCCGCCTGCCCAGCCGGTCGCTTCTGCGGGGATCGAAACCGCGCCTGAACTGATCCGCCGTGCCGGTTGGGCCCAGCTCGCCCTGAAGGTCCTGCCTGTTGATTATCAGCGCTTCGAGCCGGACGTCCAGGCCGCCCTCGAGTGCCGTGACCTCGTACCCGGTCAGCGCAACGTGCCGGTGCTCGAAGGACACGAGCCGGGAACTCCTGACGCTCACGCGTTTGCCGGAACCGAGTCGCCAGGTGAGCGCGCGCTCGAGCACTCCAGTGCGGAAGTCGAGGCTGCGCCGGAAGTCAGTGATCCGGGAAGTTGCCGGATCGAAGCGTTCGCCATCGACGTACAGCCGGACAGTCTTCGCATCCGGCGCGTTCACGATCGTCTGGCCGACCTTAGCGAAACCGTAGGCGGCCTCCGGGTACTCGATATCCCATGTCTCATGGAACCCGTTGATGAACGTGCCGTGCTCGACGGCCGGCCCACCCTCCTCGAGGTTGCCGCGCACGCCCAGGTAGCCGTTACCCAGGGCGAAGAGGGTTTCGGCGTGTCCGGGCGAGCCGGGATGCGGTGCGGGCTGGGCCAACACCCACGGGTCAGTGCCGTAACGGCCGCATGCCGCGGCGAGAGCAAGGGCTGAGAGGTCGTCAACCACCAGGTCGGCCCCGGCGGCTCGAAGGCTCGAGTGTCCCGCGCCGGAGTCCACACCGACTACCAGCGCGAAGCCGCCGGCAACGCCGGCCCGGACGCCGGCGACCGCGTCCTCGATGACTGCGCATTCGCGGGGAGTCACGCCGAGGGTTGCGGCGGCGGAAAGGAACATGTCCGGCGCGGGCTTGCTGGCCAGTCCGTCCTGTTCCGAACTCAGTCCGTCCACGACCACGCGGAACCTGTCGCCCAGGCCAGCTTCCTCCAGGACGCGTGCGGCATTCCTTGAGCTGGATACGAGCGCGAGGCGCGTGCCCAGCGTCTCCAGGCGGTCGAGCAGGGCGATCGCGCCCGGGTACGCTACGACGCCGTCGCGCTCCAGGATCAGCGTGAACACGTCATTCTTCCTGTTGCCGATCCCGCAGACGGTTTCTGCCGAAGGCGGGTCAGCGGGCGTGCCCCGGTCCAGCCTGATCCCCCTCGAGAGCAGGAACGACTCGACGCCGTCGTAGCGCTGCCTGCCGTCCAGATGCAGCGTGTAGTCGTCGTCCGTGTATGCGGGTGTGACTCCCCGGTCCCTGAGGTAGTCGCCCAGCACTTGTGCCCAGGCGCGCCTGTGCACGTCGGCGGTCGGGGTGATGACGCCGTCCAGATCGAACAGGACCGCGGCAAACGCACTGAGGTCTGGCATGCCGGTCATGGCAAGGATGATACAGGCCCGGGTCCGCGCGAGCCTGTCGTAAGATCGGCTGGATGCTTACCTTCGAACAGAAACTCTCCAACCTCGCGACGCTCGCGCTCAGGATCGGCGTCAACCTGCAACCCGGTCAGCGCCTCATCCTGAGCGGACCGCTCGAAGCCGCGGACCTGCTGCGTGAGATCGCGAAGCAGGCTTACGGGCTCGGTTCCGAACTGGTCACGGTTCAGTACGGGGATCAGGAACAGGAACTGATCCGGGCGCAGCATGCCGCAGAGGACACCCTCGAGGCGGTCGACCTCGAGCGGACCGCGATGATGAAGGCGAAGATGGAACGCGGCGACGCGCTCCTGCGTGTGGCAGGGTCCGATCCCGGTCTGATGGCCGCGGCCGATCCGCAACGGGTTGCAACCATCAGCCGAGCCGAACGGACAGCGAACAGGGAGGTCGGCGCACTGGTTCAGCGTTCGTTCATGCCCTGGACGATCGTCGCCTATGCGGTTCCGGCGTGGGCCCGGAAAGTGTTCCCTGATCTGGACGAAGCTTCAGCCGTCGCGAAGCTGTGGGACGCCATCTTCGCCGCGACGCGCGCCGACCAGGCCGACCCCGTGGCCGCGTGGGAAGAGCACCTCGCTTCGCTGAAGCGCGCGCGCGACCACCTGAACAGCCGTGGATTCAAGGCGCTGAGGCTCAAGGCCGAGGGAACTGACCTGCGGGTCGGGCTGGCCGACGGTCACGTCTGGGAGTCAGGCGGGCTCCACACCGAGCACAGGGGCACGTTCTTCGTGCCGAACATGCCCACGGAAGAGGTGTTCACCGCACCACACGCGCGGCGGGTGGACGGCGTGATCGCCTCCAGCAAGCCGCTCTCGTATCAGGGCCAGCTGATCGACAGGTTCAGCCTCACTTTCGAGGACGGCAGGGTCGTCAGCGCGAAGGCCGAGGCCGGTGAGGACGTCCTGCTGAAGCTTCTTGACATGGACGAGGGAGCGCGGCGGATCGGCGAGATCGCGCTCGTTCCCGAATCGAGCCCGATCAACCGGAGCGGCCTGCTCTTCTACAACACGCTGTTCGACGAGAACGCCGCCAGCCACGTGGCGCTCGGCCGTGCGTACGAGACCACGCTGCGCGACGGCACCAAGCGTCCGCTGGACGAGCTCAAGGCCGACGGCTTCAACGACAGCCTGGTGCACGTGGACTTCATGTTCGGCACCGCTGCCCTCGATGTTGATGGTGAGCTTGAGGACGGCTCGGCTGAAAAAGTGATGCGTGGGGGCGACTGGGCCTTCTGACAGGATCAGATGCTTGATCGATCTCCACCACCACATCCGGGCACCTGACAGGTGGCCTCAGTCGACCGCCTGCACCGTCTTGAGCGGAAAGTCATGGCCTATCGGTACGTCGAAGCCTTCTATGTTTTCGGCTCTGAGGACCTGAACTCCTACATGGAAGAGCGGTACCAGCGCGGCGTCTTCCATTACCTGCTGGAGCACGGTTTCGTACATGTCCGCGCGCTCGGCCGGATCAACGGTGACCAGCGCCGTGTCAATCAGTTCATCGACCGCAGGATTGCTGTACCAGGAGCTGTTGATTCCGGGAGGTACGGTTCGTGAATGGAACAGACCGGTCCATGTCATCGGATCCGGGAGGCCCGTGCGGGTGTAGACCACCATGTCGTAATTGGCTATCTCGCGTTCGGACCCGTAAGTTCCATGCTCCAGCTGCCTGAGTTCGATGTCGATCCCAACCTCGCCCAGGTAGAACTGAAGGATCGGGCCAACCAGAGGCCAGGGCTCCAACTGGGTTGACAGAAGAGTGACCGAGAAGCCGTCTGGATAGCCTGCCTCGGTCAGCAGCTCACGGGCTAGCGCTGGATCGTACGCATACTCCAAAACATCCGCAGTGAATCCGCGTACGAATGGCGGGAACGGACTGACTGCAACAGTGGCAAGTCCACCAAGCACCGAAGAAACGAGCTCATCCTTGTTGATCGCGTGATGGACAGCCTGCCTGACGCGGTGGTCATCAAACGGCGGCGAGCGCATATCGTAGTACAGGCCGGAGAGGGCAGACTGGCTTGCCGTGTCAAGCGCGATCCCGGGCAGGGCAGACAGCCGCGCTACGACGTCCGGATCACGGAACAGGCCGAGCTGAAGCTCTCCCGTTTCGATCGCGCCTGCGGCAACGATGTCGCTGGCGATGGGGATCAGATTGATGCGTCGGGTGCGCGGCAGGCCAGGCTCATAATAATCCGGATTGGCAACGAGTTCGATGCGCTCGCCGGGTACCCATCGTTCGAGCATGTAGGGTCCGCTGCCGATCGCGTTGAACGTATACTCGTCACCGAATTCCTCGATCGCCTGCTGATTGGCGATCCCGGTGCCGCGGGGATAGCCGAGTTTCGAGAGGAACGGAGCATCCGGTTCCGAAAGAACGAACACAACCGTGTATTCGTCGGGCGTTTCGATACGGTCGATCGTCAGCCAGTCGAAACGCAAGGACGAGACTGATTCGGTGCCCAGGTACCGTTCGAACGTCCACTTGACGTCGGCAGACGTGACTTCGCCGTAGCCTCGGTGCCACTGCACCCCTTCGCGCAGCTTGAAGGTGTAGGTAAGGCCATCAGCAGAGATTTCCCACTCGGTTGCCAGGTCGCCAACGATGTCGGCCGTACCGGTTTCGAACCGGACGAGCTGGCTGTATATGTTGTCGACCACACCGATGTCGTTGAGCGAACTTGTGAACTGCGGATCGAGCCCACTGATATCGCCGCGGTAACGGATGTTAAGGGGCTGCGGATCCGATTGCGCGAGCGAGCTGCCTGCGAGACCTGCCATGAGTATCACGAGGAGTAAGATCCGGACTCTGCTTGACGTGCGGTTGACTTCGTTGTCGTTCACTTGGTCACGCTCCTTGTGCTCTTGCGCTCAGTTGTTGCAGGATTCCGGCAGCGATTAAGTCACTTGTCGTCGCCCGAGCGGGGGTGAGCCTCCCAGGCGCCACGCGACTCGTCCACCAGCTGAAGGCGGAACCCGCTGGGATCGCGCATGTTGGCGTTTGTCCGTCCGGTCGCGGGCACATCGTGCGGCTCCGAAGTGAAGGAGATGCCCTTGCTCTTGAGATTGCGAAAGGTGCTTTTTACGTCAGTGCAGCGGAACGCGATATGGTTGATGCCGGGATTCTCCTCGCCTATCACCGCGTGAAGTTCGAAGATGGTCTGGTTATCGCCGGGTAACTTCATTTCTACGGACCCACCGTGGTGCACCGTCCGGGCCAGTACTTCGAAGCCGAGTTTCTCGAGATAGTTGACATGCTCCTCGAGGTCCGTGACGATGATCTCGATATGGTCGATGCCGGTGATCATATTCCTCCCTGTTGCCGGTATCGGGACGGTGCCCGTACACCCGCCAGTCAACAAACATTGCGTGGATGATAGACCAAGCCATGAATGGTGTCAAGCGCTTTACGCTTGACTGCTCCGATATATACGGAGCTGTCCTCCGGACATCGTGGCTCAAGTGTGAGCCATTGGATGGATTGGACCCTTCGCCATGACCTGTGGTAACATGATAGGAACTAACTATGGGGTCCGAGAATCCACTGCTGAACTCACTGCGTGAGTTGATCGCGAATGGCGCCTACCGTGACGGGGACAAGCTGCCTTCTGAGCGACAGCTTGCTGCGGACTTGGGAGCCAGCCGGAACGCTTTGAGGGCCGCGTTCCAGGTGCTCGAAGCGGAAGGGAAAGTGTGGCGGGGTGTTGGACAGGGCACATTCATCGGACAACGCACTCCCCGGTCTGTAGATGAACTTGTCAAGCTTTCTTCCGATATGGATCCAGGCACCGTCCTCGAGGCAAGAATGGCATTTGAGGCCATGGCGGTGCGGTATGCGGCACAGCGTGCGGCCAGCTCCGACGTGCAGCTGTTGCACGAGTACGTCGCCAAAGCCGAACGCTCTCTTGAACTGGCGAACTACGAGCTGTGGGACCGGCGTGTCCATACTGCACTGATAGAGGCCGCTCATAATCCAGTACTCAGGATCTGTTACGACGTTATCATCGGGACCTGGCGGGAGGTTAACTGGGGGGTAGCCGCACAGCGTCGGAACCTCACTCCGGACAGGCACAGAATCCTGACGAGGCAACACCGCATGATTCTCGAGGCTATCGAGGTGCGCGACAGCGACAGGGCCGAGAACCACGTGATCGAACATTGGCAGACGATCCGATCGACACTGCTTCCTGATCCGATTGTGAAACGGAACGTTGCCCGGGACGGTGTCGTCTGAGGCCTACAGTCCGGCCTGCTCCCGCACGACCCGCGCGACAGCCGAGACGTCCTCGTCCCCGTATCCCCGACCGATCAGGCCGGATTCCCACTGCTCGACCAGCGCGGCAAGCGCCAACGGCACGCCGAGGTCACGCGCCTCGGCCAGTGCGATGCCAAGGTCCTTGCGGTGCAGCTCGAGTCTGAACCCAAGCGGATACTCGTTACCGATCATGTTGGCCGAACGCCGGTCAAGTATCCAGGAACCGGCGGCGCCTCCCGCCATGGCGCTCACCGCAGCCTCCATGTCGATACCAGACTTCATCCCGAGGGCAAGCCCTTCGGCGACAGCAGCGTAAGTGCCGGCGATGATCACCTGGTTGACTGCCTTCGTCACCTGTCCGGCACCGACCGGGCCCACGTGCGTGATGGTACTGCCGAGCACCTCGAGCAGCAACCTGACCCGCGCCAGCACTTCTGCGTCTCCGCCCGCCATGATCGAGAGCGTGCCCTGTTCTGCTCCTTCGCTGCCCCCCGAGACCGGCGCGTCGAGCCAATCAGCCCCGACCTCGCTGACACGCGCCGCGAAGCCACGCGTCGCGGTGGGCGAGATCGTGCTCATGTCGATCACGACCGAGCCCGCACCGAGTCCCTCGGCCGCTCCGTCCGGACCGAACATCACCTGCCCCACATCGGCCGTATCCGAAACCATGACGATGACGACGTCGCGTCCCCGGCTCGCCTCGGAGGGCGTGGCGGCCACGAAGGCGCCGTGCCTGCCAAGCGCTTCAGCCTTCGAAGCCGTGCGGTTGTACACGCTGAGGTCGTAGCCCGCAGCCCTGATCCGTTCAGCCATCCTCAGGCCCATCGTGCCGAGGCCAAGGAAGGCAACCCTAAGGTGTTCGCTCATGCCGCATGTTAGCAGCGCCGCGCCCAGGTTCAGCTTCTACACTCTCGGCTTGCGTACGGTCTCACGCAGCCGTACCGGATCACGCTTGCGGTTGCGTACCGAGGCGACGCGCAGGTTCAGGACCTCGACCAGCACCGAGAAAGCCATCGCGAAGTAGATGTAGCCCTTCGGAATGTGCTGACCGACGCCGTCGGCCACGAGCGAAACACCTATCAGCAGCAGGAAGCTAAGCGCGAGCATCTTTATCGTCGGGTGCGACTCCACGAAGCTCGAGATCGGTCCGGCACCGATCATCATGACTATCACGGCGATCACCACGGCGGTGACCATCACCCAAAGGTCATCAGCCATCCCTACGGCAGTGATGACCGAGTCGAGCGAGAACACGACATCCAGGACGAGTACCTGAAGGATGACGGCGGCGAAGGTCGGGGCAACCACTGGTTTGCCTTCCTGTTCCACATCACCCTCGAGCCGGTGATGGATCTCGCTGGTCGCCTTCCAGAGCAGGAAGAGGCCGCCGCCCAGCAGGATCAGGTCGCGGCCAGAGAAGCTCATGCCGAGCACCTCGAACAGTGGTGCGGTAAGACCGATGATCCAGCTGATCGCGAACAGCAGGGCGATGCGGCTGACCATCGCCGCTCCGAGGCCGATCACGCGCGCCCTGGGCCGCTGCTTCTCGGGCAGCTTTCCGGTGAGGATCGAGATGAAGACGATGTTGTCTATGCCCAGTACGATCTCCATGACCGTAAGAGTCAGCAGCGCGATCAGGGCGTCAGCCGTAAAGATATCCAGCATGGGGCACACTATGTCATGTCAGGCCTGAAAGTATGGGCCCTGTGCCCCAATACCGGCCGTGACCGGACCTAAATCAGTGCGGTTATGCCGTTCACGACCATCTGTACGGCCAGCATGATGAGCACCATCCCCATGAGCCGCTCGATGGCCGTCAGGCCGCGCACGCGCAGGACACGTACGAGCAGGGGTGAGGACAGCATCACCACGGCGGTGGCGAACCATGCGATCAGCAGTGCGCCCAGCCACATCCCCATCGACGAGGGGTCGCTCTTGGCCATGAGGATGACCATCGCCATGGCCGAGGGACCCGCGATCAGCGGGATCGCCAGGGGAACGATGAACGGCTCCCCGTCTACCTGAGCGCCCATCACCCCGTCCTTGCGGGGAAAGATCATGCGCAGACCGATGACACCGAGAACGATACCGCCGGCTATCGAGACGGACTCCTGCTGCAGGCCCATGAAGCGCAGGATGAGCTCGCCGAAAAACAGGAAGAACACGAGCACGCCCAGGGCGATCAGCAGCTCACGCAGCATCACCTTCCGGCGGCGCGGCTTCTCCACGTCCTTCAGCAGTGAGATCGCCAGCGGTGCGTTACCGAAAGGGTCCATCACGAAGAAGAGCAGGATCGCTGCAGACCAGACGCCGTTGCCTATATCCACGCAATGAGAGTACAACGTCCTGCCGTGTTGACTTGACAAACCCCTGACGATATCGTGACGGACTGAGCCTGACCGCCGCCCGGGCCGCAGCGGTGCCAGAAGTCTCATGAACCCGGGCTAACCTGCGCCTCATGAGACAGATGGCACCACTGGCCTGCGCTGTGGCGGCGACGCTGTTCCTTGCCGCGTGCTCGAACACGGTGGTCCCGGACTGGCCCGAGGTCGAGTGCGCCTCGGTGCTGACGGGTCCGATAAGTGAGGATACGACCCTGGAGTCCTCGGGGACCGAGTGCGACTACCGCCTCGAGGGAAACGTCCAGGTCGCATCGGAACTGATCATTGAGGCCGGCACCAGGATATTCGCCGAGCCGGAAGCGCGCATTACCATCCGCGAGGGCGGCAGCCTGCAGGTGCGCGGCAACGCGGGCCGGCCCGTGGCGCTCATCGGCCGCCACGCAGAGCACGGCTCGTGGGACGGCATCTGCTTCTTTCCGGGTCACGGCGCAAGCAGTATCTCGCACGCCACGATCATGTGGGCCGGTCGGGCACCATACGGGGATGAAACGCCAGGCTGCCGCGCCGCGATCGGCGGAGTCGGCAAGGGAGGCGCCCCGGTCAACATCGGCAACACGACCGTGTTCGGTTCGGCGACCACCGGGATCGACGCAACCACGTTCGTGCTCGAGACCTTCTCCCGGAACACGCTGGCGGGCAACATCGAGTACGGCCTCCGCGTCACGGGCGACAACGCGACGGCGCTGACCAGCGCGGGCGACTACACGGGGGAGACGCTCGTCGGAGAGTACGGCGACGACGCGGTCAACGGCCTGCCGTACGTGTATCTGCACGCGGGTCCCGGCAGCCTCTCCCATCCCAACCAGTTCAGGACCTGGCCCGCCCTGGGCGGCACGCCGTATCACATCGCCGAGGACGGCCCCGCCTACCCGCACGCAACGCTCCGGTTCGAGGAGTTCACGCGCATCCTGCTCACGCCAGGCACAACCTTTCTGATGGGCGAGGGCGCCGGCATCGAGATCGGCTTCGGTGCGGCGCTGGCCGCGTTCGGCGCCGAGGCCTTACCCATCACGTTCACGGCCGAGCAGGCAGTTCCCGGCTGGTGGCAAGGGATCCGCGTGACCAGCGGCAGCCTGCTCGCCCGCCACCTTGAGCTCGCTCACGCCGGCGCAGGCGGCTCCAGCATCACCTTCGGGGGTGGCGCGGTCACGGGCTGTTCGGACGTCAGGCTCTCGCGCATCACTGACTCTCCGGGCAGCGGGGTGCTGATCACCGAACAGTACGGCCCGTACGTCCATCTCGAGGACCTCACCTTCCGCAACATCGCCGGCGCGACCGTCGACGGAAGGGCCGACGGGCCTCCCATCCTTGATGACGTCAGCTGCTCCTGAGCCGGATGCCCGGGCCTGAGGTCAGGCGGCGCACGGCTGTCCGCGCCATCCTGTTCACGCCGGAGCGCGAGACCCTTCTGATTCGCATGCGGCCGCCACAAGGCGGTGAGGAGTTCTGGGTCACGCCCGGAGGCGGGCTCCGGCCCGGCGAGGCCACAGAGACCGCGCTGCGGCGCGAGCTCGCGGAGGAGCTCGGCCTGACCAGGGTGACGATCGGACCCGTGCTCCTGCGGCGCAGGCACACCTTCAGCTGGGGCGGCGAGCGCATCAGACAGTCGGAGCAGCTGCACATCGTGCCCGTGAACAGGTTCGAGACCCAGATGCGTGATCCGGTCGAGGGACGCTTTGTCCTGGGGCTCGGCTGGTTCGGGATCACGGAGCTCAAGGACATGGGCGATCGGCTCACTCCGAAAACGCTCGGAGTCATCCTGGAAGACTACCTGGCCTCCGGCCCGCCCGAGCAGGCGCCGCTCGAAGTGATTGTCGAATGACCCGGACACGCGCGGGCGCAAGGCCGGTATGATTCCCGGATGCTGGTAGCCAGGGACTTAAGAAAATCATGGCGCAAAAACCTCGCGGTCGATGGCGTCAGCCTGCAGCTCGGCAAGGGCGAATCGGTCGGGCTGCTTGGTCCGAACGGTGCCGGAAAGTCAACCACCATCTCGATGCTCAGCACGCTCATGCCGCCGGACTCCGGCGACGTCGTCTTTCAGGGCGCGAGCGCCGTAAGGAACCCGGCACCGCTGCGCAGTGCACTGGGGATCGTCCCACAGGAGATCGCGCTTTACCCTGAGCTTTCCGCGCAGGAGAACCTCGAGTTCTTCGGCGGCCTGTACGGCCTGCGCGGCGCACGGCTCAAGGCAGCCACGGATGACGCGCTCGGGATCGTCGGGCTCGCCGACCGCCGGCGTGACACCGTGAAGAGCTACTCCGGCGGCATGAAGCGCCGCATCAACATGGCCGCCGCGCTCCTGCACGAACCCGAGATCCTGATCATGGACGAGCCCACCGTGGGCATCGACCCTCAGTCCCGCAACCACATCCTCGAGTCCGTCAGGCGGCTCAACCGCGAGCGCGGGCTCACCGTGCTCTACACGAGCCACTACATGGAGGAGGTCGAGCAGCTGTGCGACCGCGTGTACGTGATGGACGCCGGCAGGATAATCGCGGACGGCACCATCGAGGACGTCAGGAGCGTGATCGGGGAGCAGGGCGTCATACTCCTGCAGGCCACCTCGTACCCGGGGCAGCTGCGGACCGATCTCGAGCGGCTTGCCGGCGTCGGCTCGGTCCAGGCTGCGCCGGACGGGCTGAGGATCTCGCAGGACGAACCCGTGGCGCTGAGCGAGGTGTTCCGCGTCGCGGAGGCTCATGACGTGAGCGTGACTAACCTGAGCGTCCAGACCGCCAGCCTGGAGGATGTCTTCCTGCACCTGACCGGGCGGACGCTGCGCGACTGATGCTGCGTTTCCTGGCCAAGGACCTGAAACTGCAGCTCAGGGACTATCGCGAGCTCGCGCTGCTGCTGCTGATGCCGGTGATCCTTATCGCGGTGCTCGGCTTCGCGCTGGGCGGCTTCCTTACCGACGAGGCCATCGAGCTCGAGATCAGGGCAGCACTCGTCGTGCTTGACGACGAAGCGAGCGGCCGCGAGGAGTTCCGCGGACTGCTGCTCGGGACGGCTGACCTGAGCCCAGCGGAACGCATCGGCCTGCTGGCCGCGTCCGCGACCATCGACCCGCAGCAGTTGCTGGACGGCGTGCTCTTCAGCGAGGAGCTTGCGGACTTCGTTCTGGTCGAGCGCCTGGACGGCGCGGCCGCGTCTGAACGCCTGGAGGCTGACCTGGTTCAGGCGGTCATCACCGTGCCGCAAGGCTTCACCCGCGATGTGCTGGCTGGCATGCTGCTCGGCGACCGTGGGGGACAGCTGCAGGTGGCTCTGTCGGAAGCCTCGCCGCTTCGCGCCTCGATCGTGAGCGACATCATGGAAGGCTTCGCCCGCGAAGTCAGCTACCAGAGCGCCCTGGGCCGCCTGGTGCAGGGCGCGCCCCCGACTCCGGCGGCGGTTGACGGCGCCGTGGAGACGTTCGAGGCGGCCAGGGGCGTCAGCTCAGTCGCGTTCTACACCTTCGGCATGGCCGCCATGTTCGCCCTGTTCGTGGTCGGCAGCATCTCGGGCAGGGCGTTTCTGGAGAAGGACAGCCTGGCGTTCGACCGGATCCTCGTCAGTGGCGCGAGCCCGGTGGCATTCCTGCTCAGCAAAACCATAGCGGGCGGCATCACCGTGGTCCTGCAGCTGGCGTTCCTCTTCCTCGCCGGCGGCCTCATGCTGGGGGCGTTCGCAGGTCAGCCCGCATCGTTCTGGGTGTCGGTCACCCTGACCGGCCTGCTGTTCGGACTCAGCGTCGGAGCGCTCGGCGCGCTCGTGACCGCGATCAACTTCCGGCAGGACAACAAGTCACTGTCCGACGTCTTCAGCTCGGTGATGGTGATGGTCCTGGCCGTGTTCGGCGGGAGCTTCTACCCGCTCGAGCCGGGCTCGTTCCTTGCCCGCATCGGCCAGTGGACGCCGAACGGGGCGGCGCTCAACAGCTTCCTCGCGGCCGCGCAGGGCGCTCCGCTGTCAGCGCACGTGCCGGACTTCCTGAGGCTCTCGGGCGCCGGCATCCTGCTGCTGCTTATCGCGTTCCGGCTCTTCCACCGGCGGGGAGTCAGGGCATGAGGACCATATTCCTGGCGCAGATGCGACAGCTGGTCAGGAACCCATGGACATTCCTGATCATGATGGCGATGAGCGTGGTGATGGCGCTCGTGTTCGGCGTGCAGGCGACCGGCGTTTACCGGGTGAGTGTGCTGCCTGACAGCACGCTGAGCGAGACCCGGGTCGAGGAACTGCTGGCCCTGCTTGGCAGCTCGGCGGCCTTCGAGTTCGAGACCGGGGATGAGGCGCTGCTGGACGAGCCGGGCAACAACGCGCTCTTCCTCAGGATCGGGGAGCGGTACTGGCGGGTCATCGCCAGCACCGGCAACGAGGCCGCCCCCGCTCTCGGCCAGTTCGTCAGCCGGTTGTACCGCGAAGACCAGTCGCTGCGTGCCGCGGCGGACGCTCCCGGCGACGCGGCACAGCTGAGGGCCCGCGTGGAATCCGCCCTTGAGACGCCCGCGCTGAGCGTCAGCACGCAGAGCGTTGCCAGCGAGGCGGAGGACTCCTTCGCTTACGACAGCCGAGTGCAGGGTGCGATCGGAATGAGCCTGTTCTTCGCCGCGTTCACCATCCTGTTCGGCATCAACATGATCCTGGAGGAAAGGCGCATCGGTCTGTGGCCGCGTGTCATCACGTCGCCCGTCAGCAAGGCAGGCATGTACGGCGGCCACGTCGCCTTCACCTTCCTTACCGGCCTCATTCAGCTGCTGGCGGTGTTCGCCGTGTTCAACTTCGTGTTCGACATACGGATAGGGACAGGCTTCCTGCCCGTACTTGCCGTGATCGTCACTTACGTCCTGGCCATCACGGCCCTGGGCATGCTGCTGGCGGGGATCGTGGGTACTGCCCAGCAGATGAACGTCGTGATCCCCATCGTCGCGGTCTCATCGGCGATGATCGGCGGGGCCTACTGGCCGATCGAGATCGTCACGAACGAGTTCCTGCTGGGCGTTTCGCGATTCCTGCCGCTTACTCACGCGATGGAAGCGATCAAGGGCCTGACCTATCAAGCCTGGGGTTTCGCCGAGATTCTGCCGGCACTCGGGTTCATGCTGGCGTTCTCGGCGGTGTGCGCCGTGCTTGGCACCTGGCTGGTCGATCGACGCGCCTGAGGGCGCGCCGCCAGCATGAACACGCCCGCATAGCAGGCGATCGCCAGGGCGAGCGCCACCGGGTAGCCGTAGAGGATCGCGAGCACGACGGTCACGACGCTTCCTGCGACCGAGGCGACGCCGTTGACCGCCCATGCGGCGGCGACAGCGCGTGGCCGTGAACGCAGCATGACCAGGGCGGCGGGAAAGGGAACTCCGAGCACCAGGGCGAGCGGCAGGATCGAGGCGGCGGCCAGCAGCGCCCTGACTGTGAGGTCGGCTGCCGGCAGCACCGAACCGAGCCACGGCCAGGCGAAGTACCAGGCGGGCGCGATGACGACGACGAGGCCGCTGCCGAGCTTGAGCCTGTTCGTGCCGGAAAGGCCTCGCAACAGGCGCCCGGCAAGCAGGCTGCCGGTGCCCGAGCCCACCAGCAGGGCGCCGAGCACGACAGTCAGCGCGAGCGTCGGGTGGCCGAGGTAGAGCTGGCTGCGCTGCAGGATGCTCAGCTCGAGCGTCATGAACCCGGCCCCGAGGAGTGCGAAGACGCTCGGAGTCACGGGCTGCGCGTCCCCCGCGGGCCGCCGCCGGGCGAAGAGCCGCCAGGCAGCGAAGGCGAGGACCAGCAGCAGGGTACCGGCAGCCAGGGGCAGCAGTCCGCGGGGCAGGCCACGCTCGAACTGGAAGAAGAACGGGCGCGCATCGGTCGCTGCGGCCAGGTTCGCGCCGGCTGCCGCGATCAGGTCTGCACTGTCAACGGCGCCGGCCAGCAGCCCATCCAGGGGCGGCTGGGCCAGCAGGTCGGGTACGAACAGCAGGGCCAGCCCGAGGCTCTCGGCCGTGCGGGCCAGCGCGACCGCCGCGTCACGCTCCAGCGGGGCGTCACGGATGAGCAGGAGCGGCAGGGGCGGGGTGGTGCGGGTGTCGAGTACCGCGAACAGGTGCCGTGCCGCCACCTGCTCCGTCGCTCCACGCTCCACCAGCACCTGGATGGCTGTCAGGAAAGCACGTGTGAGTGTGACTTCGTCGTAAAGCTTGATGGCTACCTGCCCACCCGGCGTCAGGTGATCGAGGTAGTCGTGAAACGCCTCCTTCGTGTACACGCTCGCCTCGCTCAGGGCGTAGCCGCGCGGGTCGCTCGTCTGGGTGATCACGTGCGAAAGGAAGATCAGCTCGAAGAGCTCGCCCAGACGCCTGAGCACGCTGCGGCCCTCGTCGATGTGGAGCTCGACGCCGGCGTATATGCCGTCATCCAGGGCGTCCACGAGCCGCAGCCCACCCGCGTTGAGCTCGGCGGCAACGATGCGGCCGGTCCCGCTGGAACGCGCCAGGGCCACATCAAGGCCGCCGCCGGGACCGAGCAGGAACGCGCTGTCTGGCGCATCCGCCGCGAACGGCAACAGGCCGGCGTCGCTGCGCCACAGCTGCTGGCCCACCATGCGGGGAACGAGCGAGCCGGCCGCGCCATCCATGTACAGGTAATGAACGGAGTCACCGGGCATGCGCACCAGGTCGCTCCGGGCGAACGCATCCCAGCGGGTGGCAGTGATCACGCCGCCATCGGCGAGCGCTGCCCGCAGCGGCTTGGACGCCGTGGGCAGGGGGTCCAGCCAGGCGGTAGTGACGTTCGCGAGGATGAGCAGGACGGGAACGAGCGCCGGGACCCAGGGGGCGCGCAGGATCATGGCTGCGGCCGCGAGCAGCACGCTTCCTGCCAGCAGCCCGGAGGAACCGCCAAGCAGGCTCAGCAGCGCGAAGGCGAGGAGCGTGCCGATGCCCGCCCCCACCAGATCCGCCCAGTAGAGCCTGAAGCTCTGTTCCGCATGCAGACTGAACATGCCCGCGAGCGCGAGTCCCGCGAAGGCGAACGGAACCGCGGCGAACGCGAGCGCTACCGCCGGAACTGGCACCAGCACGGTGAGTACCAGCAGGAGGGAGGCTGAGAGCGAAGCCAGCATCGCCGCCGTACCGAGCCGCTCTGCCCTGCGCAGGGAGGGCCGCAGTGCACCTGCGGCGGCGCCGAGGCCGAGCCCGAGGACCGCGACTGAGAGGACCAGGAAGACAAAGTTCGAGTAGAACATGACCGAGAGCACCCGGGTCAGGGCGACCTCGACCACCAGGCCGCCCGCGGCCAGCAGCGCGGTCGCAGGCAGGGCCCGGCTCACCGGTTGGTTGTCTTCATGCGGGGATCAAGCAGGTCGCGCAGTCCGTCACCAAGGAAGTTGAAGCCCATGACGCTGAGCATTATCGCCAGGCCGGGGAACACGCCGAGCCACCAGGCCTGCTGCATGAACGACCTGCCCTCGGCCAGCATTCGGCCCCAGCTCGGTTCGGGCGGCTGGGTTCCGAGGCCGAAGAAGCTGAGTGCTGCCTCGGCGAGTATCGCGAACGCGAGGCTGATCGAGACCTGGGCGATGATCGGTCCGAGCGAGTTCGGCAGGATGTGGCGGGCAAGGATGGCGATGTTCGGCCGGCCCAGGGCCCGGGCGGCCGTCACGAACTCGTTCTGGCGTACGGCGATGACCGCGCCCCTGGCCACGCGGGCGAAGATCGGGACGTAGACGATGGCGATCGCGATCATCGCGTTCTCGATGCCCCTGCCCAGGATGGCCATCACGGTGATCGCGAGCAGCACGGCGGGAAAGGCGAAGAGGATGTCCATGATGCGCATGATCACCTCGTCCAGGAGCCCGCCGAAGAAGCCGGCCACCGAGCCGAGCATGACTCCGAACAGGGTGGAAATGCCGACGGCTATCAGCGCGACCCGCAGTGAGACCGAGGCGCCATGGAGGATGCGTGAGAGGATGTCGCGCCCGAACTCATCGGTGCCGAGCAGGTGATCCGCCGATGGCCCCGTGAGCCGGGCGGCGAAGTCCATAGCGATCGGGTCGTGAGGCGCCAGGTACTGGCCAAATATGGCCGCACTGACCAGCAGGAGGATGATGATGCTGCCAAGCATGGCCAGGCGGTGCCGGACGAACCGACTCACGAACTTTGTGGCGCTGCGCATCTCAGCCGTACTCCAGTGCCGGGTTCAGCAGGAGGTAGGAGAGATCCGTGAGCAGGTTGATCACCGCGAAGGTGGCGGCGAAAAGCAGCAGCGCGGCCTGGAGCACGGGATAGTCACGCTGCAGGGTCGCGTTCAGCGCCATCGAGCCCAGGCCGGGCCAGGAGAAGATGATCTCCACCACCACGACAGCGCTCAACAGCGTCGCCATCTGCAGGCCCACGATGGTGGCGATCGAGATGGCGGCGTTCCGCAGGGCGTGCTTCCAGGTGACCGTGCGCTCGCTCAGGCCCTTGGCCCTCGCCGTCCGCACGTAGTCCTGGCCCAGCACCTCCAGCATCGCGCTGCGCACGAAGCGCGTCATGATCGCGCCGCTCACCAGCCCGGCGGAAACCGCCGGCAGCAGCAGGTGGCTGAACCAGGGCCAGAACCCCTGGCTTATCGGCACGTAGCCTGTAGAGGGCAGCCAGCCGAGCATCTCTGCGAAGACCATGATGAGGAGGATGCCCAGCCAGAAGTCGGGCACCGACACGCCAAGCTGGCTGAAGACGGACGCGCCCAGGTCGCGCGTGCTGCCCGGCTTGAGTGCGGCGGCGATTCCGGCGGGGAGGGCGATCAGCAGTCCGATCAGCAGGGCGGCGAACGCCAGCTGGAGGGTGGCGGGCAGGCGGCGGGACACCTCCCTGCTGATGTTCTGGCTGCTTATCAGGCTCAGCCCGAAGTCGCCGCGGGTGACGATTCCCCCTATCCAGCTGAAGTACTGCGTGCTCAGTGGCCGGTCCAGCCCGAGCTGCTGCTCGAGGACCGCGACGGCTTCCGGAGTGGCCTGGACTCCGAGGCGCACGCGGGCGGGGCTGCCGGGTACGAGGGGCATGACCGCGAACGTCAGAATCGACACTCCGATCAGGACGAGCAGGAGGGTGCCAAGGCGCTGCAGGAGGTAACGAAGGTTCATCTGTCGCCTGAAGAGGCCCGCAGCGGTGAGCGCGGGCCTCTCTGAAGACTGGCCGTGACTTACCTGTCCAGCCAGGTTTCGACGAATCGGATCGCCTGGTCGGGGCGGGCAGCGTAGTTCATGACGTCCGTCCGGTAGGCGTTGATCTCGAGCGGGTTGTACAGGTAGATGTAGGGTGCTTCGTCAACGATCAGCCTGTTGATCTGGGCGTAGACATCCTGGCGCTCGGCGGCGTCGGCAGTACCGCGGCCTTCGGCCAGGAGCTCGTCAACCGTCGCGTTGCTGTAGCCGGTGAAGTTGAACACCTCGCCGGTCCGGTGCTGGGCGTAGAAGAAGTCGTCGGGGTCGATGTTGCCGTTCCAGCTGCAGACGAACGTCTGGTAGTTGCCGTCGCCCTGCTCCTCGAGCCACTGCGCCCATTCGAGCGTGTTGATGCTGGCTGTGATGTTCAGGGGTGCGAGCGAAGCCTGGAGCATCTGTGCGATCCGGACCGACTCCTCGTACTGGGTGGTGGGCATGATCTGGAGCTCGAAGCCATCTGCGACGCCTGCCTCGGCGAGCAGCTCGCGTGCACGCTCGAGGTCCTGCGTGTACGGCGCGTAGTCGGTCGCCCAGGCGCTTGAGGCCGGAATCGGATCCTGGGTAGCTACCGCGGTGCCGAACGTCGCTACAGCGGCGATCTCGTCGCGGTTGATGGCGTAGGAGATGGCCTGGCGCACGCGTGCGTCATCGAGCGGTTCGACCGTCGTGTTGACGCCGATGTACCAGTAAGCGCCGGCGGGCACCTCGTCGACAACGACGTCGTCGCGGTCCTTGAGCTCGTCGATGCTCTGGGCCGGGATGCTGATCGCCCAGTCGACGTCTCCTGCGACCAGGGCGCTGCGGCGCACGCTCTCGTCCGTGATGATCCGCAGTTCGACGGCGTCAAGGTACGGCAGGCCCTCCTGCCAGTAGTGGGGGTTGCGCTCCAGCGTGACGCTGACGCCCGGCTGGAAGTCAGCGATCACGAACGGACCGGTCCCGATCGGGTTGGTGTTGATGGTACCGTCCTCGACGCTCTCGCGGGCGATTACGCCGACCACCTTGCTGCTGGCCAGCTTGCTCAGGAAGGCGGGGTTGGGCGAGTCGAGGGTGAAGGCCACCGTGGAATCATCCGGCGCCTCGACGGACGTGACGCCTGCAAGCAGGTAGGCCTGGCCGGAGCCGGTGGCCGGGTCCAGCATGCGCGAGTAGGTGAAGACGGCGTCCTCGGCGGTGACTGCGCGGCCGTTGCTGAACATCAGCCCGTCGCGGAGCGTGAACGTCCAGGTGAGGCCGTCGTCCGACACGGTCCACGATTCGGCCAGCGACGGCACCACGTTCTGGTCCTGATCCAGCGAGACCAAGGTGTCGAGCACGTTCTCGAGCACCTGAATGCTCGACCTGGCGCTGGTGATGTGGGGATCGAGACCGACAGGGTCCTGGGCCCACGCGGCCACAAGCGTGCCTCCCTGCTGCTGGGCGGCCGCCACTGTCGTGAGGGCGAGCCCGGCTGCCAGCGCGATTCCGAGTATCTTTCTCATTCTTCTTCCTCCTCCTTGTGTCTGACCGGGAGTTCCCAGTCCCAGACGCTCTTCTTGATGTCGACGATGTGGATTGTCTCGCTGCTGATGACGCCCTCGTCTCCAAGGTTGTCGACGAGGAACTCGTGGAGTTCACGCGCGGAGGCGTGGATGGATTCGAACACGAGGTTGTTCACGCCCACGCCGATGGCGACGTATCGCGCGGCAGGCTGCCGGGCTATCCGGCTGGCGATCGCCTCGACGACCGCAGGGCGGACGCGGGCATAAGTGGTGGCGAGGAAGGGGACGCCAAGCTGCAGCGGATCGGTCACAGCCAGGATCCTCATCCAGCCGGTCTCGAGCAGGCGACCGACGCGCTTGCGGACCATGCTTTCGGACACGCCGAGCTGCCGGGCGATCTCCCGATACGGTGTCCGGCCGTCCTTGCGAAGGAAATCAACGATCCGCTGGTCGCTTGCGCTCAGCTGGGGATAGGTGACGCTCTCCATGCCCTCCTCGGTCGGGAACACGCGATCGTTCCCGTTTCGTTACTTATGGCAGCCACCTTAGACGGCTTGCGGCCGGTTTGTCAAGAACTGTGACGCATTGCGTCCTGGCGTGGCCGGCAACCTGTTGGCCAGCTGCGGCGGAAGCGCGTATCCCCGCCGGTTGCGCAGCGGCGTGCCGAAGTGTTCTACTTGAAACCAACCACGTGACAAGCGTGGCCTTATCCAGAGCGGACGAGGGAACTGGCCCATGAACTCCGCAGCAACCAGCCTTCATTCAGGCGGGTGCTAAATCCAGCCGGCGGCAGGACTACGATAGTGCGCCGCGGAAAGATGGGGCGAAAGCCTCGGCAAATCAGATCATGTTCCGTTATGAGGGGAACGCCCGGAGGCAAGTCAGTCATGTCATACCGTTTCGAGACCCTGCAGATCCATGCCGGCCAGGAGGTCGACAGGTCCGGACCGCGTGCACGCGCGGTGCCGATCTACCAGAACGCCGCCTACACGTTCGATGATGCGGACCACGGGGCCCGCCTCTTCGCGCTCCAGGAGTTCGGCAACATCTATTCCCGGATCATGAACCCGACCAACGACGTGCTCGAGAAGCGCATCGCCGCCCTCGAGGGCGGGGTTGCGGCCCTGGCTGTCGCTTCCGGGCACGCGGCGGAGTTCATCGCCCTCACGACACTCGCACAGGCCGGCGACAGCATCGTCGCTTCGCCCAACCTGTACGGCGGAACGAGCAACCTGCTGCGCGTCACCCTCAAGCGCCTCGGCATAGACGTCCGCTTCACCGGCGCCGATGACGACCCGGCCGACTACGCCCGCCTCATTGACGAGACCACCCGCGCGGTCTTCCTCGAGTCGATCCCGAACCCGTCGCTCAGGCTGCCCGACCTGGACGGCATCGCCCGGGCAGCACACGACGCCGGCGTCGCGGTCGTGGTCGACAACACCTCGGCGATCGGCGGCTACCTGTACCGTCCGTTCGAGCACGGCGCCGACGTGATCATCCACTCGGCCACGAAGTGGATCAACGGCCACGGCACCGCCATAGGCGGACTGATCGTGGACGGCGGCACGTTCGACTGGGCGAGCGGGCGCTACCCGGCGTTCACCGAGCCGAGCGAAAGCTACGGCGGCCTCGTCTTCGCCGATGTCTTTGGCAAGGACGGCCCCTTCGGCAACATCGCCTTCGCGATCCGCGCCCGCGTGGAAGGCCTGCGCGACATCGGAGCTGCGCTCGGTCCGCAGGACGCCTTCCTGTTCCTGCAGGGCCTGGAGACCCTCTCGCTCCGGGCAGACCGGCACGTGGCGAACACCCAGGCGCTCGCCGAATGGTTCTCGGCAAGGCCCGGCGTCACCAACGTCAACTACCCCGGGCTGAGCAACCACCCCTCACACGAGCGGGCGAAGTCACACTTTCCCCGCGGCGCCGGAGCGTTCTTCACGTTCGAGCTGCCCAGCGTGGAGGCCGGCAAGGCGTTCCTGAACAGCGTTAAGCTCGCTTCCCGGCTCGTGAACCTGGGCGACGCCAAGACCAGCGTCACCCACCCGGCTTCGACCACGCACTCGCAGCTCAGCAGCAGCGAACTGCAGGCTGCCGGCGTTGCGCCCGGACTCATCAGGATCGCTACCGGGCTGGAGCACATAGAGGACCTCAAGGAGGACTTCGCCGCCGCGCTCACGCACGCGCTCGAACCTGTCGCCTGAGTACTGATGCGTAGCGGATGCCGCGTGCCACCCTCGCTTTGCGGGGTGCGGGACGCGGCATCCGCCTTTGATGCGGTGATAGACTCTGCCCACATGAACGACTCGAGAATCCCTGCCCCGGCTGGTTCAATGGAGTTCCTCTTCCGCTGGTTCGGCCCGCACGACCCGGTCCTGATGCGCTACATGGCCCAGGTGCCCAACGTCCGCACAGTCGTTTCCGCCCTGGATGACTTCCCGCCGGGCGCGGCCTGGACCGAGGAGGCGATCCTGGAACGCAAACAGCTGTGCGCCGCAGCGGGCCTCGACTGGACGGTAGTGGAGAGCGTGCCGGTGCACGAGTCGATCAAGATGGGGCTGCCCGAGCGGGACGCCCATCTGGAGGCGTACGGGCTGACGCTGAGGCGGCTCGGGCAGGCAGGCATCCACACCGTCTGCTACAACTTCATGCCGGTCTTCGACTGGATGCGCACCGACTTCGAGTTCACGTTTCCGGACGGCTCGACCAGCGTCTCATACGTGCAGAAGGACTTCGAGGCCATCGATTTCAGCCAGGGCATGCCGCAGCTGCCGGCTTGGCCGCGTGGCTACACGGCCGAGGAGCTCACGGCGATAATCGCGCAGTACGACGGCGTGACGGACGACGACATGCTCGAGCGCTTCAGCTACTTCATAAACGCGGTCGCGCCACACGCGGAGGAGGCAGGCGTGAAGCTCGCGATCCACCCGGACGACCCACCATGGCCGATCCTCGGCCTGCCGCGCATCGTGACGGGCGAGGAGCCGATCGCAAGGGTGCTGGCCTGCTCGGACAGCCCTGCCCACGGCGTCACCTTCTGCACCGGCTCGCTCGGCACGCGCTCCGAGAACGACCTGCCGCGCATGGTCAGGCGCTTCGCCGACCGCATCCACTTCGTTCACGCGCGCAACGTGCGGCGTACGGGCGAGCGGGACTTTCACGAGGTGAACCACACGCGCGGCGCCGGGCATGTCGACCTGACCGAGGTCATGCGGGCGCTCGTAGACATCGGCTTCGAAGGACCCATCAGGCCGGACCACGGCCGTCACATCTGGGGCGAGCAGGCGATCGTCGGCTACGGCCTGCACGACCGGGCACTCGGGCTCATGTACCTGCAGGGCATCCACGACACCCTCAGGCGAGGCGGCTGAGCGATGAGTCCTGCTGCGATTGGCGCCATCGAAGCCCAGGGCCTGGTCCCGGTCCATGCCGACACGGATGCGGCCGCCGCGGCGGCCGCACTCCGGGCCTGCTTCGATGGCGGGCTCCGCGTCTTCGAGTTCACGGACCGGACGGACAACGCCCTGGACGTGTTCAGGCTGCTGCGTGCTGAGGCTGATGGCTCCATGCCCGGGCTTCTGCTTGGCGCCGGCACCATCCTGGAGGCGGAGAGGGCCGAGGCCTACGCCGAGGCCGGCGCTGACTTCATCGTGAGCCCGGTCGCGGCGGAGGAGGCGGGAGCCTGGTGCCGTGACAACGGACTCGCGTTCGTTCCCGGCGTCGCCACCCCCTCGGAACTGGTGCGGGCCACCGGGCTCGGAGCCACTCTCGTGAAGCTGTTTCCGGCTGCGGACCTGGGTACGGGCTACCTCAGGCGCATGCTGGGACCGCTGCGGGGGAGCCGGATCATGGTCACCGGTGGCATCCGGGCCACCGCCGAGGAGGTGAGCTCCTGGATCGAGGCGGGCGCGACCGCAGTCGGGCTGGGCAGTGACCTGGTGCCGGGCGGGGTGCTTGACGAGGCCCGTCTTGAGCGACTGACCGCAGACTGCCGCTCGCTGCTGAAGGCGGTCGCCGCAGCACGCGCATCCTCGTGAGCAGCGCGCCACTGGTGGTCACGTTCGGCGAGGCGATGCTGCGCCTCACGCCGCCGGCCGGCGAGCGACTGGCCGGTTCCGGGCAGCTGAGCATGCACGTTGGCGGGGCCGAGGCCAACGTGGCCGCCGGTACGGCGGGGCTGGGCATGCGGGCCCGCTGGTTCTCGCGCGTGAGCTCGCTGGCGACCGGTGATGCAGTCCTGCGCGAGATCGGTGCGCACGGTGTCGACACGTCGTACGTGCAGCGCGCCAGCGGCAGGACGGGGCTGTACTTCCTGGAGGAAGGAGACGGGCCCCGGCCGGCCAGTGTGGTTTACGACCGGGCCGGCTCGGCCTTCGCGGGGATCACCGGGCGGGACGCGGCGACCGCGCTGGAATCCGGCCTTCTGGACGGCGCCTCGGCGTTCGTCACCTCCGGGATCACCCTCGCCCTTGGCGAGGGACCTTCCTCCGCCGCCAGACTCATCTGGGACAGCGCCGGCGGCCTGCTCCGCTGTTTCGACGTCAATTACCGCGCGAGCCTTGCGACGCCGGAGGAGGCCGCCGCCGCGGCAAGGCACTTCATGGAGTCCTGCGACGTGCTCGTCATCGCCGAGCGCGATGCGCAGGCGCTCTTCGGCACGACAGACCTGAGGAGCCGGGCCGGGGATGCACTGGTGGTCCTGACCCGTGGCTCCAGCGGCGCGGTGGCTTCGGCAGCGGATGGGGTGGCTGTCCCGGTGCAGGCGTTGCCGGTGGGTACCTCCGGCCGCATCGGGCGGGGTGATGCGTTCGTCGCCGGGTTGCTGACCGGCATGCTGCGCGGTCTGGGCACGGCTGAGGCGCTGCGCCTGGGTGTCGCCAGCGCCAGCTACAAGTCGAGCCTGGCGGGTGACCTTGCCAGGCTCGACAGTGAAGCGGTTGAAGCGCTCGCCGCGGGTGCTTCGGGCGGCGACGTCTTGCGTTAGGCGTCCGTCGCGTCAGCCTCGAACTCGGCCCGGGTGGCCTCGCTCATCGGGTAGGTGCCGCTGACGGGTGCGCCGGCCATGATGCGCTTCTCGATCCACGCTTCCTCGCGCTCCTGCCGCAAGGAGGGCTCCGCCACGTCGGCCGCGAGGTAGCGGGGGATGACGATCACGCCGTCACCATCACCGACGATCACGTCGCCCGGCCGGACCTGCACGCCGGCGCAGGTGATGGTCATGTCGAGGTCCTCTGGGTGGTGGGCGATCAGGTTCGTGTTGGCGTTCATGCCGGTGGCAAAGGTGGGCATGCTCAGGCCGGCGATGAACTCGCCGTCGCGGTACGGGGCGTCGCTGACGATGCCGGCCGCACCGCGCGCCTGCATGCGGGCGACGAGCATGCCGCCCATCGTCCCGCATGACTGGTCCTCCCGCGCCTCGACCACGAGTACCTGGCCGGGCTCGATGATGTCGGCGATCAGCCTCTGGGGGTTTTCGTCGCGTTGCCACTCGGGCAGCGTGTCGATGTCCTCGCGCGCGGCCACGTAGCGCAGCGTGCGCGCGACCCCGACCATCGTCGCGGTGTTCCCAAGCCGCCTGACGCCGCGCATGACACGGGAGTTGAAGCCGAGCTTGTAGATCTGGGTGGCCAGCGTAGCTGTCGATACCTGGCGCAGTGCGTCCAGCACGTCCGGCTCCAGCGGCGCAAGGTTCACTTCGGTACGGATATCGCTCATCAGTCCGCTCCGTTTCCGAGCTGGGCCCGCGCGGCAAGCTGCTGTTCGTCCAGCTCGGGAGGACCGGTCCGGTAGCCGCGGCCGGCGTAGTCGAAGCCCTCGAGCTCGTTGGCCGCACGGTGCGGGTCCCTTGGCGAGGCGTAGTGCGCCCAGATCGCGTTGATCCTGCCGTCGTCATCGAACTCGTACCACTCCGAGCCACGGATGTGCTCGGCCGACTTCGGCTTGAAGTGGGTCCATTCGATCACGACGTGGTCCGAGTCGCAAACGAGCCGGTCGATGCTCCAGACCGACCCCTGGGTACGCACGAAGTCGGCCCACAGCCGGACAATCGCGTCGCGCCCAATGTACGGACCGCCGGTACCCGGCGGGAACCAGTGAATGCAGTCGTCGCTCAGGACCTCGCGGAATAGTGCTGCGTCAGCGGCGTTGCACGCGTCAAAATAGCGCCGTACCGCGCTGATCATCTGTTCACGCCTGTTCATCAGTGTCTTCTTCCTCCACGTCGGCCGTTTCCTGGCGCGACATCTCCACCCAGGCCTCGACGGCCGTAAGGTGGTCAAGCATCGCACTGTGCGCACCGGTGCTGTCGCCCGCTGCTATCCGCTCGTGGATGCGGTGGTGGTCCTCGAGCGCCTGCCGTGCTGTGCCCTGGATAAGCAGGCCGGACCTGCGCAGCCCGATCAGGTTGTCCAGCAGCGGATAGAGCAGAACGACGTAGAGCGGGTTGCCCGTCGCCTCGGCCATCAACTCGTGAAACTCGAGGTCGGCCCACGCGAAGGCCTCGGCCTGTTCGGACTCGTCACCGAGACGCTCGACCGCCTTCTGGCTCCGCTGAAGGTTCGCCCGCATGGCCTCGATCGCCGGGGCATCGGCGCGCTGGGCGGCCTGTGCCGCCATGGCCGGCTCGAGCAGCCGACGCACTTCGAACAGGTGAACCGGGTCAAGCCTGCTCTGGCGGATGTAGCGGCTGAGCAGGCGCACCGTGACGGTTGTGTCCAGGGAGGTCACGAAGGTGCCGACGCCGGGCCGGATCTCCACGAGTCCCTGCTCGCTGAGCTTGCGGAGCGCCTCGCGCACCACGATGCGGCTTACCCCGAACTGCCGCGCGAGCTCGCGCTCGGCGGGCAGCCGGTCGCCCTCGGCGTAACCGCCGTCCCGGATGCGGTCAACGAGTTGCTCGGTTACCTGGATCGATAGTGCCGGAACCGGCTGCTCTGGTAGGACCACGGTGAAGCCATTGTTGCCATGCGGCCGTCCGCGTGTCAACCCGCCGGGACTGGCGTGGGAATCGCGCCTGAGCGGCGGCGGCGACCCCCGAATGTGACCTGCTTGACAATCGCTTTCGCGCCTTGCTAAGGTCAGCATAGCTTTCAGCAGGTGCCCTGGTGCGTTAGCGGTAACTTTGCGCGCTGTACGGCGCAAATGCGCTTTCGGGCAAAGAACGATTGTGGTCCTACCGCAGTCGAAGGGTGCTAGTGTACTCAGCACCTGCAGTTCGAGGAGGAGAACCGAAAGACTGTTCCGCCCAGAAGGAACGCCAGAACCCCTGAAGTCCGGCGCCCCGCACAACAGCCGATCGGGCGCCACCAGACCGGAAGACCCCCGGTGAAAGGAACCAAACTGCATGGGTAAATCCGCTAAACAGCGTACAGCCTCGAGACTGATGCCACTGGCCGCGATCGCGACCGGTGCGCTCATGCTCGCCGGTACCTCACTCGCACAGACATACCAGGAAGCGCCGATGCTGGCCGACCTCGTAGCCGCAGGAGACCTGCCGCCCGTGGAGGAGAGGCTCCCCTCGAACCCGCTCGTCGTCGAACCGGTCGACGAGGTCGGCGAGTACGGCGGCATCATCCGTCGCGCCTTCCTCGGACCCTCGGACGCCAACAACTACACGCGCTTCGCGTACGACGCACTCGTCCGTTTCGATCCGAGCGGCAGCGAAGTGATCCCCCACATCATCGCCTCGGCCGAGCCGAGCGACGACTACAGCAGCTGGACACTCCACCTGCGCGAGGGCGCACGCTGGTCCGATGGCGAGCCGTTCACGTCCGCAGCGATCCAGTTCTACTACGATGCCGTCCTGCTCAACGAAGACCTGACTGCCTCGGTACCCGCATGGCTCCAGAACACCGATGGCAGCATGGCGACCATCACAAGCGACGGCGACTACGCGGTCACCTTCGCCTTCGACGCGCCGAACACGCTCTTCCTTCACGAGCTGACCTTCCGCGACGGAGGCGACCGCACCATCGCCGCGTTCATCCCCGGGCACTTCCTGCAGCAGTTCCACCCCGACTACGTCGATGCTGCCGAGCTCGATGCGATGGTCAGCGCCGCGGGCTACAGCACCTGGACGCAGCTGTTCGAGCAGAAGGCGATGATCACCGACACGCCCGAGCGCCCGAGCATGGCCGCCTGGGTCCCCAAGGACTCCACGGTCTCCGACCCGGTCTTCGTTCTCACCCGCAACCCCTACTACATCGGGGTCGACACGGCCGGCAACCAGCTCCCGTACGTCGATGAAGTCCACTTCCGCTTCTTCTCGGACGCCGAGACGCTCAACTTCTCGGCAGTCGCCGGCGAGTTCGACTTCCAGGCCCGCCACATCAACATGACCAACTATCCCGTGCTCGTGCAGAACGCCGAGCGCAGCGGTTACCGCGTCCTGACGTGGCCCACCTTCGGCGGTTCGGACGCAGCCATCTGGTTCAACCAGGTTTACGCCCACGACCCCGAGCTCGGTGAGCTGCTCGCCAACCGCGACTTCCGCATCGCCCTCTCGCACGCCATCAACCGCGACGAGATCCGCGAGTCCGCGTTCCTCGGCCTTGGTGAGGTCCGCCAGAACGTTCCTTCGCCCTGGCACCCCTACTACCCCGGCGATGAAGCCGCGCTCCGTTACACCGAGTTCGATCCTGAGCTGGCCAACGAGATCCTCGACGGCCTCGGCCTCGAGATGGGTTCGGACGGACGCCGCACTTTGCCCAGCGGCGCACCCTTCACCATCGAGATCTCCATCGTTCCCGCGTTCGGCCCCTGGCCCGACGTCGGCCAGCTGGTTGCCGCCGACTGGAACTCCGTCGGCGTCAGCACCGTCACCCAGATCCGCGAGCGCAACGCTCACTTCTCCATGCGTGACAGCAACGACCTGATGGTCGAGATCTGGAACGAGGACACCACCGGCTTCCCGTTCACCGGCAACCCGAAGATGGACGTTCGCAGCACGCCCGCAGCAGCCTTCGCGACCGAGTACCGCATCTGGTACGAGACCGACGGCGAACAGGGCCTGCCGCCCACCGCTCCGATCGCCCGCATGGTCGAGATCATCGACTCGGCGCGCACCGTCGGTCCCGAAGAGCAGATCGAGCTTGCACACGAGCTCTTCGAGATCATCACCACCGAGGTCTACTCGCTCGGTACCGTCGGCCTGACCCCGCTCGTCCAGGGCGTCGTCGTGGTCAACGAGAACCTCCGCAACGTTCCGGAGATCGCCGGTAACGACTGGCCGCTGCGCACGCCGGGCAACTCCCGTCCGGAGCAGTTCTACTTCAGCAACAACTGAGCAGCCTCGCGGCACCCGAGTTGCCGCGGGCGTGTCGGGGAGCGGTCCTGAACCGCTCCCCGAGCCTTGCAGAAAGTCCAGCCAAACCAGACCACAACACTACGGGGCATTCATGACTTACCCACAAGACAAGTGACAGGGAGCCGCTCATGGTTCAGGTAGTAATAAAACGCCTGCTTCTCCTGCCGGTGCTGCTCTTCGTCTTCTCGGTGGTGGCCTTCCTGCTCATACAGGCGCCGCCCGGAGACTTTCTCACGAGCTATATTGCCGAACTGGCCGCCGGGGGCAGCTCGATCGATCAGGCGCAGATCGAGGCACTCAGGCGCACCTATGGACTCGACCAGCCAATGCACGTCCAGTACTGGCGCTGGGTCAGCAACCTGGCACAGGGAGACCTTGGCGTCTCGCTGGAATGGCGCCGGCCGAACGCCGAACTCATCGGGGAACGGCTCATACTGACGCTGGCACTATCGATCTCATCGCTCATATTCACGTGGATAGTGGCGATTCCCATCGGAATCCTCTCTGCGACCAGGCAGTACTCCTTCCTGGATTACTTCTTCACCATCGTCAACTATTTCGGACTCGCGATCCCGAACTTCCTGCTCGCCCTCGTCCTGATGTGGGGCGCCTTCCAGTACTTCGGTGTCAGCGTCACGGGACTGTTCTCCAGCGAGTACGTCAGTGCTCCATGGAGCTTCGCGAGAGTCATCGACCTACTGAAACACCTGTGGCTGCCGATGATCATCCTCGGCGCGGCAGGCACGGCCCAGATAGCCCGGATCGTCAGGGCCAACCTGCTCGACGAGCTGCGCAAGCCATACGCCGAGATGGCGCGGGCCAAAGGGCTGGCCGAGTGGAAGCTCGTCCTGAAGTACCCGACCCGCATCGCCATCAGCCCCGTGATCAGCAGCCTTGGCTGGTACCTGCCGCAGCTGTTCTCCGGCGGCCTTGTTGTCGCGGTGGTGATGAACCTGCCGACGATGGGACCGCTGCTGCTGCGCGCGCTGATCGGACAGGACATGTACCTGGCAGGCACGATCATCCTCATCTATTGCGGCCTCTCGGTTGTCGGAACGCTCATCTCCGACGTGCTGCTCGCCGTGCTTGATCCACGCATCAGGATGGAGGGGGCATGAGCCTTCCCGTCACCGCCAAATCCGACGAGCAGGTCAACGTCGCGCCCGCATGGAAGCTCATGTGGTGGCGCTTCCGGAAGCACAAGCTGGCCGTCATCTCCGCCTGGATCCTCCTCGTGATAGCGATCGTCGCGCTCATCCCGCAGTTCTTCGCGACCCAGCTGCCCGAGAGCACCAGCGCAAGGCGTGCCTACATCCCTCCGCAGGTCGTCCGCATATTTCACGAAGGTCAGCTGGTCGCCCCGTTCGTCTACGGCGTCGAGGGCGCCCGCAACCCCGTGACACTCGGCATGGAGTGGGTCGAGGACCGCGAAGTGCGGAATCCCGTGGGCCTCTTCACGCGCGGGTACCGGTACGAGGTGCTGGGCCTGTTCTCCACCGACAGACACCTGATCGGAACCATCGACCAAGGCACGCCCCTCCACCTCCTCGGCACCGACAGGCTCGGCCGGGACCAGTGGTCACGCCTCATGTACGGCACGCGCACCTCCATGTCGATAGGCCTGGTCGCCGTCGTGCTAAGCATCGTGCTCGGAGTGTTGCTCGGCGGCATCTCCGGATACTTCGGCGGCTTCATCGACGTGATCATCCAGCGGCTGATCGAGCTGCTGCAGTCACTGCCCGCCATTCCTGTCTGGCTGGCGCTGTCCGCCGCGGTACCCAGGACATGGTCGGTCGAACAGGTCTACTTCGCGATCACCGTGATACTCGCGCTGATCGGCTGGACGCAGCTCGGGCGCCAGGTGCGGGGCCGGTTCCTCGCGCTGCGCGAGGAGGACTTCGTCAGCGCCGCAAGGCTGATAGGCTCGAGCAAGGGGCGCATCATCTTCCGGCACATGGTGCCTTCATTCATGAGCCACATCATCGCGGCGACGACGCTCGCCATCCCGCTCATGATCATCAACGAGACCTTCCTGAGCTTCCTCGGCCTCGGCCTGAGGCCGCCCGCGATCAGCTGGGGCGTGCTGCTTCAGGAAGCACAGAACCTGCAATCAGTCGTCAACGCGCCCTGGCTGCTGGTGCCCGGCCTCGCGGTGGTCATCACAGTACTGACACTGAACATTCTTGGAGACGGAATCAGAGATGCCGCAGATCCCTACAGCAACTGAGTCCGCGCCGATCCTCTCGGTAAGGAACCTCAAGACCCACTTCGAGCTGGACGAAGGCAAGGTCAGGGCGGTCGATGGCGTCAGCTATGACATCCGCTCCGGCCAGGTGCTCGGCATCGTCGGCGAGAGCGGCTGCGGGAAGAGCATGACCATGCGCTCGATACTGCGCATAGTCGAGCCGCCGGGCCGCATAGTCGACGGTGAGATCCTCTACCGGCCGACGAACCCCAAGGGCTTCGACACCGACGCAGAGGGATACGTCGACCTGACCAGGCTCGACGCGCGATCCCGGAAGATGCGCCGGATCCGGGGCGGCGAGATCGCCCTGATTCCGCAGGAGCCGATGTCGGCCTTCAGCCCGCTTCACACGATCGGCAACCAGATGATCGAGGCGATCCGCCTGCACCGTCGCGTGTCCAGGGGCGAGGCGCGCCAGATCGCCATCACGAGCCTGCGCGAGGTCGGCATCCCCAGCCCGGAGACCCGAGTCGACTCGTACTCGTGGCAGATGAGCGGCGGACTGCGCCAGCGCGCCATCATCGCCATGGCGCTGGCCTGCAACCCGAGCGTCCTGATCGCCGACGAACCAACCACCGCCGTCGACGTGACCACGCAGGCACAGATCCTTGACCTGATCAAGCGACTCCGCCAGGAGCACGACTCCGCCATCCTGTTCATCACCCACGACCTGGGCGTGATAGCCCAGCTGACCGACGACGTCATCGTCATGTACCTGGGCAAGGTTATGGAGAAGGGTCCGGTCGACGGAATCTTTCACGATGCCAAGCACCCGTACACGCGTGCCCTGCTGCGCTCGATGCCCAGCATCGACTCGAGTCCGCGCGTGCAGCTTCCCACCATCACCGGCTCGATCCCACACCCGTTCAACCGGCCCGCCGGCTGCCCGTTCCACCCGCGCTGCCCCGATGCGATCCCCGGCAAGTGCGACAGGTTCGTGCCCGCGCTGGTCGAGGTCGAACCGAACCGCCCGGTCGCATGCTTCCTGCATCACGACGAGGTCGAGGAAGGAGGCGCGGCGTGAAGCCATTGCTCGAGGTGAAGAACCTCAAGAAGCACTTCCCGATCAAGCAGGGATTCTTCAAGCGCACGGTCGGCCACGTCAAGGCCGTGGACGACGTCAGCTTCACGGTGGGAAACGGCGAGATCCTCAGTCTGGTCGGCGAGAGCGGCTGCGGCAAGACGACGACTGCCCGCTGCATCGTGCGGGCGCTCGAACCGACCGAAGGCACCGTCAACTTCCGGACCAGCAAGGGCAACGTGGTGGACGTGGCCAAGCTGTCGGACAGCGCACTCAAGCCGATCTGGCGCGACATGCAGATGGTCTTCCAGGACCCGTTCAGCTCGCTCAACCCGCGCATGACACTCTTCGAACTCATCAGCGAACCACTCTTCGTGCATGGCATGAAGAGCCGCAAGCAGCGCGTCGAGCGGGTAGTGGAACTGCTCGAGCTGGTTGGCATGCGGCCCGAGTTCATGCAGCGCTACCCGCACGCGTTCAGCGGCGGACAGCGCCAGCGCATCTCGATCGCCCGTGCCCTGGCACTCAACCCCAAGCTGATCGTCGCCGACGAGGCCGTCTCGGCCCTCGACGTCTCGGTCCAGGCCCAGGTACTCAACCTGCTGCTGGAGCTGCAGGAGCGCCTCGACCTCACCTACCTGTTCGTGGCCCATGACCTGAGCATCGTGAAGCACATCTCGCACCGCGTCGCAGTCATGTACGTCGGCAAGGTGGTCGAGCTCGCGCCGACCGAATCACTGTTCAACAACCCGAAACACCCCTACACCGCAGCGCTGCTGGCAGCAGTTCCCGTCGCCGATCCCCGCTTCCGGGTCAGCATCCCGCCACTCGGCGGCGACGTCGCCAGTCCCGCGAACCCTCCGAGCGGCTGTTACTTCCACCCTCGCTGCCCCTTCGCGACCGACCGGTGCAAGACCGAGGCGCCCGAGCTGCGCGAGGTGCTGCCGGGCCACCAGGTGGCCTGCCACTACGCGGAGGAGCTCAGCCTTGCAGGCGTGGGTGACCTGCCGTCCGCTACCCGACTTTCTGTCGATACCCCCGAAACCACCGCACCAGAGCAAGAGAGGAACACGCCACAATGAGTACCGCCCCGATCCCGCTTACCGAGACCAGCTTTGACAAGCTTCCCGTTGCCATCTATACCGATACCGAGGCGATGGGACGCGCAGCCGCCGTGGACGCCCGCGACATCATCGCAGGGGCGATCAGGGAGCGCGGTGAAGCGAACGTCATCCTTGCGACCGGCAACTCGCAGCTCGCCTTCCTGCAGGCACTGCGCGACATGGACGGCATCGACTGGCCGAAGGTCCGGGTGTTCCACATGGACGAGTACATCGGCATCGACCCGTCGCACCCCGCAAGCTTCCCCGGCTTCCTGCTGAAGCACATCCTCGGTCAGGTGGACGTCGGTCACTTCCACCCCGTGAGCGGAGACCCGGCCGATCCCGAGGCGACCTGCCGCGAGTACGATGCGTTGCTGAGACAGTACCCGGCCGACATGGTCGCGATGGGCTTCGGCGAGAACGGCCACATCGCCTTCAACGACCCGCCCTACGCGCTATTCGACGACCCGCACTGGGTCAAGATCATCGAGCTGGCAGAAGCGAGCCGCAGGCAGCAGGTCGGCGAGGGGCACTTCGCCAGCCTCGAAGAAGTACCGACCCACGCGATCACACTGACGATCCCGGCCCTGCTTGCACCGGCCAACATCCTCTGCATCGTGCCCGAGGCCAGGAAGTCCGCGGCCGTCAAGGCCTGCCTGACCGAGCCTGTCGACGAGTCGCGCCCCGGCTCCGTCCTCCGTACCGTCGATCACGCCCGCCTCTACCTGGATCCCGATTCAGCAAGCGAGCTGAACCTGGCATGAAGTACGTCTTCGACACTGAGGACGCCAGCGTGTACAGGTTCCCGACGCATGCGAACGCGCTGGTCATGGACCGGGCGGATGCGGTCTCCAGCGAAGTGTTCATAGCGATCATGGAGCCCGGCGAGGCACCGCCGATGCACGTGCACGAGGACACCGAACAGGTCTTCTACGTGCTCGCGGGCACCGGTCTGCTCGAAATCAGGGACGGACCCCAGGCGGAAGTGGGGCCCGGCCACGTGGTCAGGATCCCGCCCGGCACGTACCACCGGATTCACAACCGGGCTGACACGGTGCTCCGCTACCTTGTGGTTGACAGCTTCCCGGGCGGTCGCCCCAGTGCGGAACCGACCTGGGATTCGCACGTGGATGCCGTCTGCGAACTGAACGGATGGGACAGGACACAGATCGGGCCGAGCAAGGCGGAGTGAGCAGCCGCGTGCGAACCCTGCTCGTTACGGGTGCCGCCGGACGTGTGGGCACGCTGCTGCGGCCGCTTCTGCGGGAGCGCTACAGGCTCGTCCTGCTGGACCGCGCTCCCGTTACGGACCGCGTGCCCGGCGAGTCGGAGCTGACAGGAGACCTACTGGACAACGACCTGCTCGAGAGGGCCGTCGCCGCCAGCGACTTCGTGCTCCACCTGGCCTGCGTACACGGCTTCTCGATCACCTTCGAGGAGACTCTCGACGCGAACTACCGCGCCACCCTCGCCCTGCTCGACGCCACGGCGCGCGCCGGAGGCAGGCGCTTCATCTACGCAAGCAGCCATCACGTGCTCGGGGCGCACACGCTCGAAGGCTTCGCGGGCGATGCCGCTGCGCTCGCCCCGGACGCCTACTACGGCCTGAGCAAGGCGTTCGGTGAAGCCGCCTGCGCGATGTACGCGCACCGCTTCGGCATGAAGTGTCTGATGATCCGCATAGGCAACGCAGACCCGGAGGTCGGCGACGGCCGCACGGCGAGGCTCTGGACCAGCGCGCGCGACCTGGCGAACCTGGTCGCCATCGGCTGTGAGCATCCCGACATCGGGTGCGACATCGTGTACGGCGTGTCGCAGTGCGAAGACGCGCTTTTCAGCAACACTCGCGCGACCGAGCTCGGATACACGCCGCTGGACCACGCGAAGGACAACCTGAGCGCCGGCTACGCGCCGGCGACAGGGGATCACGCGGGTGGACAGTACGTCACAACAAAGCTCGTCGGGCCGGGGAGGCAGACATGAACATCAGAAGCATCGAAACCACGGTGGTCGAGATCCCGTTCTCGGACGGCGGCCGGGGCGAGGGCATCACACCCACCACGTGGAACACGCTCGAAACGGTACTGGTGCGCGTCGGGGACGACGAGGGCAACGTCGGCTGGGGCGAAGGCTTCGGCTACTTCTGTGCCGACGCGACGCGCTACATGATCGAACGAAACATCAAGCCCTTGACCGTCGGCACGACAGTGGACGACATCCCTGCCTGGAACGCGACCATGCAGCGCCGGCTGCACCTGTTCGGACGTTACGGCGTCACCGTGTTCGCGATCTCAGGCGTCGACATGGCCCTGTGGGACCTGCGCGCGCGACGCGAGGGCGTGCCGCTGCGGGACCTGCTCGGCCCCGGCCGGGCGACCGCACTCGGCTTCTACGGCAGCCTGGTTCGCTACGCCGACAGCAAGGTCGCGCCCGCCATGTGTGAACGCGCCCTCAGCGACGGCTTCAGCGACCTGAAGCTGCACGAGATCCGGATGGACGAGATCCGGGCCTGCCGCGACGCCGTGGGCGACCGGGTGCCGATCTCGGTCGACGTTAACGGCAACTGGAGCGAGGCCGAGGCCGCTGCCAACGCCGACCGGCTGGCCGAAGGCGGTTACACCTGGCTCGAGGAGCCGGTCTTTCCCCCCGAGGACTTCGCTGCGCTCGCGAGGCTGCGCGGCAGGGGCATCGACATCGCCGCGGGGGAGAACTGGTGCACCGCTGTCCAGTTCGGGGCCGCAGCCCGCGCCGGCGCCGTGGACCAGCTGCAGCCGAGTGTTACCAAGGTCGGCGGGATCAGCGAGTTCCTCGCAGTGGTCGAGCTCGCCGCCTCGCATGGTCTGGACGTGCTGCCGCACAGCCCCTACTTCGGACCCGGCCTTTGCGCCACCATGCACCTGGCCGCCGCGCTGCCCGCGGTCGGCCAGCTCGAATACCTGTACGTGGACAGGGAAGCAACGCTCTTCGATCACGGCCAGGTCAAACCAGGCGGGATGCTCGACCTCCCGCCAGGCCCGGGGCTGGGCTTCACGCCTGACCCGGACGTACTCAGGAGGTACACGCGTGAGTGATGCGCGAGGTTTTTCAGCAACCCTGGCCCGCTACCGCACGGAGCTTACGGACAGCGTGGTGCCCTTCTGGCTCACTCACGCCGTCGACAGCGAGCACGGCGGACTCTTCACCTGCATCAGGGATGACGGCACCCTGATCAACACCGACAAGTACATGTGGTCACAGCTGCGCGCGCTCTGGACGTTCTCGGCGCTCGCCGGCATGCCCGAGCTGGAGGGCCGCCGCGCTGAGCTGCTCGCGGTGGCGGACGGCATCTTCCGCTTCGTGAGCGCGCACGGCAGGGACGGGAATGGCCACTGGGTGTTCGCCCTCACACGCGAGGGCGGTCCGCACACGGGAGCGACGAGCATATACGCCGACGGATTCGCGCTGCTCGGGCTGACGGAGTACGTCCGCGCGACCGGCTCGGAGGAGGCGCTGGCGCTCGCCCTGGAGACCAGCAGGGAGGCGGTAAGGCGGCTGGCTGTTCCGGGCTCGTACCCCTCTGATCCGTATCCGGTCCCCGCTGGCATGAAGTCGCACGGCATCTCGATGATCTTCTCGCTCGCGTTCTTCGAGCTCGGCTCGCTCATCGGCGACGAGGACATCCTCGCCCAGGCCAGGCACCATGCTGACCAGGTCATGGATGACTTCCTGCAGCCAGAGCGAAGGCTGCTGCTGGAGTTCACCAACCTTGACGGTTCCGTGATCGACTCGCCGCGCGGCCGCGCGATCGTGCCGGGGCACGCCATCGAATCGATGTGGTTCATGATCCACATATACAGCTGGTTCGGCGACGCGGACCGCATCAGGCAGGCGGTCGAAGCCATCCGCTGGCATATGGAACTCGGCTGGGACGAGGAGTACGGCGGCATACTGCACGCGGTCGATGCCGAGGGCGGCGAGCCCTGGTGGCCGTTCGCGGACGCCAAGCTCTGGTGGCCGCAGACCGAGGCGCTCTACGCCCTGCTGCTCGCCTTCGAAGAATCAGGCGAGGACTGGTGCCTGGAATGGTTCGACAAGGTGGATGCGTACGCTTTCAGAAACTATCCCGTCTCGCCGCACGGTGAATGGACCCAGCGGCTCGACCGGCAGGGCAACCCGTTCACCGAGACGGTCGCGCTGCCGGTGAAGGACCCGTTCCACCTGCCGCGGGCGCTGATCTACGCCATAGGATCGCTCTCACGCCTTTCCAGGGAGGCCTGACACCCCGGTGAACCTGCCTGCAGCCGAGCGTCCCGCACTCACTGTCCGCGAGGTGCTCATCACCTGGTGGCCACTGGCGCTCAGCTGGCTTTTCATGACCATCGAGCTGCCGGTCACGAGTGCGGTGATCTCGAGGCTGATCATGCCCGAGGTCAACCTGGCCTCCTGGGGCGTCGTGTTCAACCTTTCGGTCACCATCCAGGCGCCCGGCACGATGCTGCTGGCGGCGTCGACCGCACTGGTCCGCGACGCGGCCAGCTACGTCAGGCTCAGCAGGATCACGTTCTGGATCCTCCTCACGCTCACACTGACCCACGCGCTGATCGCGTTCACGCCCGTCTACGACGTGGTGTTCCGCGGCTGGCTGGGCCTGCCCGCGGACGTGGCCGACGCGGCGAGGCTCGCGGTGATGATCTCGGTCCCCTGGTCCGCGGCCACGGGAAGCCGGCGGTTCTTCCACGGCATCCTCATCCGATACGGCCACAGCCGGGCAGTGGTGCTGAGCACCGCGGTCCGCCTGAGCGTCGGCATGAGCATCCTCGGCGCCGGCCTGTTCTTCTGGTCGCTCCCCGGTGCGGTGCTGACCGCGACCGCGCTCACCAGCGCAGTGATCGCCGAAGCGATCTACGCCGCAGTGCTCGCTCGCCGGGTGATCAACCGGGAGGTCCTGCCCAGGACCGGCACCAAGGAATTGTTCAGCTACCCGAGTTTCGTCCGGTTCTACGTGCCGCTGGTGGCGACCATGCTCCTGTCGCTCTCGACGGTCACGCTCATCAGCGCGGCGCTCGCCCGCATGCCCGACAGCCTCGCCTCGCTCGCGGCCTGGCCGGTCGCGTTCGGCTTCCTGATGTTCTGGCAAAGCCCGGCGTTCGGCTTCCAGGAGGTCGTCATCAGCCTGCTCAGGCGCGAGCAGGGCCTGCGCGTCCTCACCAGGGTGACGCAGGCGATCGTGCTGGGCATGTCCGCGCTGCTGCTGCTGGTCAGCCTCACGCCGCTCGCCACACTGTGGTTCATTCACGGCGCGGCGCTCTCGCCCGAACTTACGCAGCTGGCATGGTCGACGCTGCTGCTCGGCCTGCTCATTCCCGGCCTGCGCACGCTCCAGAGCTGGCTGCAGGGCGCGATCGTGTTCGGCGGCGAGACCCGGTCGATGATGGAATCAGTGATCGTCTTCGTGCTGGTGACATCCGGGATCCTGGCGTTCGGGATCTTCACGGGGACATACAAGGGCATTCACGTCGGGATGGTCGCTTACGTGCTCGGCATGGCCGCGCAGACCGCCTGGCTCGCCTGGCGTGCGCAGCCGCTGTTCGGCACGCTTCGCAGGCGCGACGAGCCCGCATTCGCAACAGAAGGAGGAATCTGATGGACAGTCTCAAGGCAAGCTTCGATCTGACGGGCAAGGTGGCGGTGGTTACCGGCGGCACCGGGGCGCTCGGTAGCGTGATGGCCGCCGGGCTGGCGCGGGCCGGCGCGAGTGTGGCCGTCCTCGGCCGTAACGCAGAGCGCGCAGGCGAGGTGTGCGCACGCATCGGCAGCCAGGCGATGCCCGCACCGGCCGACGTGCTGGACGAGGATCAGCTCGGCGCGGCGAGGGAGGCAATCCTCGAGCGCCACGGCCGGATCGACATCCTCGTCAACGCGGCCGGCGGCAACCTGCCGGGCGCGACGCTGCCGCAAGGTGGCTCGTTCTTCGAACTGGAGCCCGACGCGATGCGGCAGGTCGTCGACCTCAACTACATGGGCACCGTCCTGCCCATCCGCGTGTTCGGCCGCGACCTGGCCAGTGGCGAGGCTGGCGGCATCATCAACATCTCGAGCATGGCAGCGATCAAGTCGATCACGCGGGTGGTCGGCTACTCCGCCGCGAAGGCCGCGATCGACAACCTCACCCGCTGGCTGGCGATGGAGTTCGGCCGCCAGTACGGCGGCGCCCTGCGGGTCAACGCGATCGCTCCCGGGTTCTTCGTGGGTGAACAGAACCGCCGGCTGCTGCTTGAGGACGACGGTTCACTGACGCCCCGCGGGCAGACCATCATCGCCCACACGCCCATGGGCCGCTTCGGTGAAGCCGATGAACTGATCGGCACCCTGGTGTGGCTGGCCTCGGACGCCAGCCGCTTCGTCACCGGCGTCGTCGTGCCTGTCGACGGCGGCTTCGCCGCGGCGAGCGGAGTGTAGGAACGCGGGTGGCCCGGCGCGTGACCATCTCAGACGTGGCGGAGGCCGCGGGCGTGTCCACCATGACCGTCTCGCGCGTCGTCAACGGCACCGGTCGCGTCGGGCTCGGCACTCACGAGCGGGTCAGCGAGGCGATCAGGCAGCTTGGTTACGAGCCGAACAGGGTGGCCCGCGGCCTGTCGACGCGCACCAGCCTGACCATCGGCCTCGTGGTCCCCGACATCACCAACCCGTTCTTTCCGGCAGTGGTGCGCGGTGCCGAGGACGCCGCCTGGGACGCCGGTTACACGGTATCTCTGGCCAACGCGGTCGAGGATCCCGAACGGGAGCGGGCCGCGATCAAGAACCTTGAGGCGCACCGCGTGGACGGCATCGTCGTCTGCGGGGCGCGGCTGCCGTCCGAGGCGCTCGACAAGCTGCTGGCACGCCACTCACAGAGCGTACTCGTCAACCGCTACTGCGAGTCCGGCAACTCGGTCAGCATCGTGATGGATGACGTTGCGGGCTACGCCCGGGCCATCAGGCATCTGGCCGACAGGGGACACGAGCGGATCGGTCTGCTCGCCGGGCCCGACCGTTCTGCCAGCGCGGCCGCCAGGCGCCTCGGCTACGTGCAGGCGCTGGATCAGCTGGGCCTGGAGTCGGGCCCCGAGCTGACCGAGACGTGCGAGCCGGTCGAAGCTGACGGCTACCGTGGGCTCAGGCGGCTTCTCGCCCGAAGGCCCGACATCACTGCGGTACTCGCCTACAACGATGTTATGGCGATAGGCGTGCTGCAGGCCGCGCACGACCTCGGGCTGAACGTGCCGCATGACCTGGCGGTCATCGGCTGTGACGACGTCCGCATGGCCAGCCTCGTCACGCCCTCACTCACCACCCTCCGCATCGAGAAGTACGAGCTCGGCCGACTTGCCGTGGACGTGCTCCTGAGGCGGTTCAAGGGACAGAAGGTTGGCGACATCGTTCTCCAGCCGGAACTAGTGGTCCGCGCCAGCGCCCCCTGAAGGCGGGCGAGCGCGGCAGGAACAGGAGCAGACCTTGCTGAAGACAGACACAGCCAGACTGGCAGCCACACTCGGGCACAATCCGGTGATCGGGTCAGCCAGGGATACGGCGGCCGGAGTAATCTGGGCCGAAGGCGCAGACGGGGGACACCGCCTCGCCGTGGCCCGACAGGAGGGCGACGGCCACGCGGTGGAGCGCAGGCCACTCGATGCTGCCCGCCTGCGCGCGCTGCTGCCCAACCTCGTCCCGGTCCCACTGGGCCGGGGCGCCAGCGCCGGGTTCGGCGACAGGCTCGGCCTCGCCACTCCCGGTCATGCCGACGCGCTGCGGGCCTGCGGGGCGGACGGGAACATAGGGGCGATCTTCGCCCAGCAGTCGATGCGGGAGAACGCCCGGACCGGACGCACGCCCGCAGGCGTGCTGGACGACGCGACCGTCGGCGCGTTCCTGTGCGGCTGGACGCACCCGGTCGGGGCGGACGCCGATCACCTCAAATCAACCGACGACATCGACCTGTGTCTCGCCGCCGGCTACAGCTTCTTTACCGTCGATCCCGGTGATCACGTGATCAGCCAGGCGGACACGCTCAGCGGACCCGAACTGGCCGAGGCCTTCGCGCAACGCGTCCCGTGGGAACGCCTGGAGACGACGCCGACGGAGCTGCGCGCGGCGCTCGGCAGCCTGGACACCACTCTCGACGGAGTCCGGATCGCGTTCACGGAAGGCGACCTGGAGCGCGCCGCCGTCAAGTACGGCGGCGCCGTCGCGCACGTCGTGGAGATGGCCAGGCACCTTGCCTCCAGCGCGGACCGCGAGGTGGAGCTCGAGGTGTCGGTCGACGAGACCGCGACGCCGACCACGCTGGCCGAGCACTGGTACGTCGCCAGCGAACTGTCCCGCCTGGGCGTCGACTGGGTGTCACTGGCGCCACGCTTCGTCGGTGACTTCGAGAAGGGCGTCGATTACAAGGGCGACCTGACCGCGTTGGCCGGGGACCTGCGCGGCCATGCGCTGATAGCTGCCGAGTTCGGCGGCTACAAGCTCAGCCTTCACTCGGGTTCGGACAAGTTCACCGTCTACCCGATCGCGGACCAGGTCTCCTTCGGCCGCGTGCACCTCAAGACGGCGGGGACCAGCTACCTCGAAGCCCTGCGCGTCGTCGGAACGTACCGGCCCGAGCTGCTGCGCGAGATCGCGGTCCTGGCCCGGGAGAGCTTCGAGGAGGAGGTCAAGACGTACCTGATCAGCGGCAGCGTGGAAGGCATGCCCGACCCGGCCGCACTGCCCGGAAGCGGCATCGCCGGACTGCTGGACCAGCTGGACGCCCGCCAGGTGCTGCACGTCACCTTCGGCTCGGCGCTCAGGAAGCATGGCGCGGAGATCAACGCGGTGCTGACCGAGCACGCGGACGCCTACCGCGCCGCGCTCAGGCGCCACTTCGAACGGCACCTGGCGCCCTTCGCAGCCCGGAGCGCCGCATGAGTCGCTGGACGCTTGATCCGGACAGGTGTTTCGCGCCCGAGCCGACGCAACGCGAGCTTGCCCGAAGCCTCTACACCGACGTGCGAGACCTTCCGCTCGTGTCCCCGCACGGCCACGTACCGCCCTCGCTGCTGCTGGAGGACGAGCCGCTCGGCGATCCCGCCAGTACGTTCGTCGTGCCGGATCACTACCTGGTCCGCATGCTCTACTCGCAAGGCATCAGCATGGAGTCGCTCGGCATCCCGCGCACGGACGGCGGCGCGGTCCAGAGCGACCCGCGCGAGATATGGCGGGTCTTCGCCAGCAACTTTCACCTCTTCGCGGGCACGCCATCGGGACTGTGGCTGAAGCACGAACTCATAGAACTGTTCGGCGTCGGACTGCGCCCGTCGGCAGCGACAGCCGACGAGACGTTCGACCTGCTCTCGGAGAAGCTCGCTGAGGAGGCGTTCCGGCCAAGGGCGCTCTTCGGACGGTTCAACCTGGAGGTACTGGCGACCACCGACGCGGCGACCGACGCGCTCGCCGAGCATAGTGCCTTGCAGCACGCTGGCCTGAACGTGGTCCCCACCATGCGGCCAGACGCCGTGATCGACCCGACGCGTGATGACTTCGCCGCTGCGCTCGACCTGCTGCGCGAACGCGCGGGCACCGACATCGGCGACTACGCTGACTACCTGGACGCGATCCGCAGCCGGCGTGCGGCGTTCCGGGAGCTCGGCGCCACCGCGACGGACCACGCGGCGCTGAGCGCGGATGTTGCCAGCCTTGACGCGGACGAAGCTGCGCTGGTCTTCACGCGCATCCTCGGCGGCACTGCGGCCGAGGACGAGAGGCAGCGCTTCGCGTCGCACATGCTGTTCGAGATGGCGCGCATGAGCGCCGAGGACGGCCTGGTCATGCAGCTGCACGTGGGCTCCATGCGGAATCACAACCCGGCACTGTACCGGGACTTCGGCCGCGACCGCGGCGCGGACATGCCGCTCGCGACTGAATGGACGCTCGCCCTGCGCCCGCTGCTGGGCGAACTCGGAAGCAACACCAACTTCCGGCTGCTTCTCTACACGCTTGACGAGACCACCTACTCACGCGAGCTCGCCCCGCTCGCGGGTCACTATCCCGCCCTGCGCATCGGCGCCCCCTGGTGGTTCTTCGACTCCGTGCTCGGGATGGAGCGGTACCTGGACTCAGTGGTCGAGACCGCCGGAATGTACAACCTCGCTGGCTTCGTCGACGACACACGGGCGTTCCCGTCGATCCCGGCCCGGCACGACGTCTGGCGCCGCACCAGCTGCAACTGGCTCGCCGGCAGGGTGATGCGGGGCCTGATCGACGAGGATGAGGCACCCGGCCTGGCCCGCGCCCTCGCCTACGACCTGGCGCGTGACGCCTACAGGCTGCCGTGAGCCGCACGCTCACCACGCCTGGCTGGCTCGACATCCAGGTGAACGGCTACGCCGGCACCGACTTCAACTCCGGCACCGCCGATCCGGACGGCTTCGAGCGCGCACGTGCAGCGCAGAGGTCGCTTGGCGTCACCCGCTTCCTTCCTACCGTTATCACCGGCACGCAGGCCGGCATGGGCGAGTGCGTCCGGCGGATCGTGGAGGCGCGGGCGAGCAGCCCGGAACTGGACGCCGCCATGCCGGCGATCCACCTCGAGGGACCCTTCATAAGCGCTGAGGACGGCGCGCGCGGCGCCCACCCGCTCGAGTGCGTCCGTCCGCCCGACCTCACGCTGTTCGAGGACCTCCAGGCGCTGGCCGGCGGGCTGGTGCGGCTGCTCACGCTCGCACCGGAACACGAAGGCAGCCTCGACTTCATCGCCCGCGTGACCGCTGCCGGCACCAGGGTAGCGATCGGTCACTCGCTGGCATCATCACAACGCATCCGCGAGGCCGTGGACGCCGGCGCCACACTGTCGACGCATCTGGGCAACGGCCTGCCGAACAGCCTGCGGCGCCATCCCAACCCGCTGTTCGACCAGCTGGCCGAACCCCGCCTGAGCGCGAGTGCGATCTTCGACGGTCACCACCTGCCGGACAGCGTCATGCGGGTGATTCACCGCATGAAAGCTCCGGACAGCCTCGTGCTGACCAGCGACGCTGTCGCACTCGCCGGCATGCCTGCCGGGGTGTACGAGGGTCAGGTGGGCGGAAAGGTCGAACTGCACGCGAGCGGCCGCCTGACGATGTACGGCTCGGACTACCTGGCCGGCTCCGCAAGCAGCCTGCTTGACGGCGTGAACAACGCACTGAGGGTGTCCGGACTGGACGTGCCCGAGGTGGTGCGCTACGTGACTGAAGTACCGGCGAGGCTGCTGGGGCTGCCACCATCGGGCGCGACTGTCGGGCTCGCGGTTGCCGGCGGAAAGGTCACGGTGACTGGCGTAACCGGCCAGGCATGAGCGGGCAGGGGCACAGTTCCATGACACTCTCATTCACCCGGACGACCGATACTTGCGTCGTTGCAGGGTGCTGCCACGGCGCCCCTGACTGCCTCAGGAGTTGATGGTTCATGACTGGTAAGAGACTGCTGGCGATCATGCTGCTGGCACTTCCGTTTGCTTTCGCACAGGAGCGCATAGTATCGCTGAACGGTGACATAACCGAGATCATCTTCGCGCTCGGCGCGCACGAGCGGCTCGTCGCGATCGACGCGACTTCGAACTGGCCCGAGGCCACCTCTGAGCTGGCGAACGTGGGCTACCACGGGCAGCTCTCGGCCGAGGCGATCATGGTGTACTCACCGGACGTGGTCATCGCGACCCCGGTCGCCGGCCCGCCCGAGGTGCTCGAGCAGATCGAACAGGCCGGCATACCGGTACACGTGATCGCGAACGATCCCGATCTGTACACGCCCGTCAGCAACATCCGAACGGTCGCGGCCCTGATCGGGGAGGCCGAACGCGGCGAGGAACTCGCCCTGGAAGTCCAGGCGCGCATCGAGGAGGCTGCAAACTACGGCGCCCAACTCGAGCGCCAGCCAAGGGTGATGTTCCTGTACCTGGGCAGCACCCAGATGCAGTTCGCCGGAGGCATCGGCAGCACGTCCAACGCGATGATCGAGGGCGTTGGTGCCATCGACGCCGGCGCCGAGGCCGGGTTCAGGGGGTTCCAGCCGTTCTCGGCCGAAGCCCTCATCGGGGCTGCACCGGACGTGCTGATCGTCACCGAGCGTGGCCTGGCGGTAACCGGCGGCCTGGACGGGGTCCTGGAGATCCCTGGCGTGAGGCTTACTCCCGCCGGCCTTAACCGGGCGGTACTGGTCTTCGAGGACCTCTACTTCATCGGTATGGGCCCCAGGACGGGCGACGCACTCATGGAACTGGCCGAAAGACTGCGCGAGCTCCAGTAAGCCAGGAACAGCCTCAGGCGCCCGTGCCGTTTCCGTTCGGTGCGGGCGCCCCTGTGTGCAGCAGCCGCAGCAGTCTGCTGAGCAGTTCGGGCAGGTCGAGTCCCGCCCCGGACTGACTTGCGGCGGCCGCGGCATCCGCGTCCAGGTCGTCGCGCGCCGCGGCCAGCACCGAGGTCACTCCCGAAGGCAGGCTGCTCTGGGTCGACAGGGCGTTGCGACTCCAGAGGCTCGCAGCGGCGGCAGCCAGGACCATCGCCTGCCGGGCGTTGCCCCGTGCGTGCACCACCTGCGCACCGACCGCACAGAGCTCGATGGTCTGCCTGAGGCTGCCAAGCTCCTGGCTCCTTTCAAGCCCCTCGGCAAGCCAATCTGAGGCGTCCTCCAGCTGCCCTTCGCGCAGGTCGATCTGCGCGAGGTTGTGAAGCGATTTGATGATGCCTCGCTGGTCGTCGATCTCCCGCTTGAGCTTCAGGGCCTCCAGAAGCCCGGTACGGATAACGAGAGGGTCCTCGCCGCGTTCATCGGCCAGCAGCGCGAGGTTGGACAGAGCGTAGGCTATGCCCTGCTTGTCACCCAGCTTGCGTTTCAGGGCGAGGCTGCTGCGGAACAGTCGCGCCGAGGCCTCGAAATCCCCGAACATGGCCTTCAGGATCGCCAGGTCGTTGCAGGTGGTCGAGAGGTTGAACTCGTCACCGTCCTCTTCCTGGAGCTGCAGGGCGCGTTCCAGGTGCGGTCCCGCCCGGGCGACCTCGCCGGCATCGCGCAGCGTGGTGCCCAGCTGCCAGTGGGCCAGCGCGATCCCCCGCCTGTCGCCAAGGGTCTCGTAGATGCCGAGCGCCTCCAGCGTCTGCTGGCGGGCCGGAGCCAGGTCATGCATGGAGGCGGCCAGGGACGCACTGCAGTGCAGCGCGCGCGCCCGCACAAGGTCCGGGACCTCGGCTGCGCGCGGCAGCAAGGCGCCGTAGATCCGCCTGCCCAGCTGGTAGTGGCCCCTGATGTGCCAGTACCAGTACTGTGCGTTGGCGAACACTAGACCGGGCTCGGCATCCGGCAGCGCACCGAGCCACCTCTGTGCGGCCGCCAGGTTGTCGTGGTCCGAGGCGAGCCTGTCCAGCCACTCCTGCTGCCCCTGGCCGATAAGTTCGTGCTCCGCCGCCAGGGCAAGCTCCAGGAAGTGCGTTGCGTGCGCACGGCCGACGCGGTCCCTGCCGGTGCCAAGCCGCTCCTGCGCGAACTGCCTGACAGCCTCGTGCATGTCGAAGCGCCCATCAGCCCGCCGCTCCACCAGGGACCTGGTCACGAGGCCGAGCAGGACACGGATCGGCGTTCCGGTGACGGCCCTCGCTGCGGCCAGGTCGAAACCGCCCCTGAAGGCGGACAGGCTCGCGAGCACGTGCTTCTGCTCACTATCGAGCAGTTCCCAGGAGACGTCGAAGACGGCCCGCAGGCTGTGGTGCCGCGGTTCGGCGTCCTGGTACTCACTCTGCAGCAGGCCCATGTCGGAGGCGAGTTCGCGGGCCAGTTCGGGAGGGCTCAGCACCCGCGCCCAGCCCGCGGCCAGCATGATCCCCAGCGGCAGTCCCCGCAGGAGTCCGCAGACCTCGACGACCCCCGCAAGCGCTTCGGGGGTGGCGGCGAAATTGATGCCGTGGCGGCGGGCACTGCTCAGGAACAGGCGAACGGCTTCGAAACTGAGTGACTCCGGTTCGAGCGGATCGGATGGGTAGTCAAGACCGGCGAGCACGAAGACGGATTCCAGCTGCAGCGCGAGGGGCTCGCGCGAGGTGGTCATCACCGACACGCCGGCCGCTTCCTGAAGCAGCCGGCCGACGAAGGAGACACCATCGATCACGTGTTCGAAGTTGTCCAGGATCAGCAGCGCGTTCCTGGCCCGGAGGTGCTCGAAGAGCCCGGCCTCGTTCATGGTGTGAGATGGCAGGCCCAGGGCAGCCGCCAGGCACGCCGGCAGCTCGTCGGCTGCTGACAGGGGAGCCAGCGGTACGAAGACGACGCCATGAGTGAAGGAGTGTTCCAGCTGACGGGCGGCATGCAGGGCGAGCCTGCTCTTGCCCATGCCGCCCGGACCGCAGATTGTGAGCAGCCTTGTCGGACTTCCGGTCTGGGACTGCAGCGCGGACACGATCTGCGCAACTTCAATCTCGCGCCCGATGAACGGGGTGGCCTCCGGGTCTGCAGGCAGTGAGGTGGTCGCTCCCGGACGCTCCCGCGCCTGTTCCGCGAGCAGCTCGGTGGCGGGCAGGGGGGACAGGCCCATCTCGCGGGCGAGCTCGCCCTGAAACGCGCCGAAGGTCCGCAGGGCGAGCGCCTGCTCGCCTGAGGCGATCGCGTTGAACATCAGCGCCTGAACGGCTTCCTCGTCGAGCGGATCGCTCTCGAGCAGGCGTTCCAGCATGCGCATCGCGTTCGGAGCTGCGGCCTGCTTTGCTGCCCTCAGGCAGGCAGTGCGCCATTCGCTGAACAACGCGCGGCGCTCGTCTTCAAGCCAGGAGCTGGCGGCTGCGTTCTGATCGGATCGTACGCCCCGGAGGAACGCGTCAGCCTGATACCCGCAGGCTGGCTCCCAGGCGCCTTCGGCCAGCGCTGCCCGGAAGTCCTGCACGTCGCACGTGCCGAGCCAGCGCAGGCTGTCCGGTCCGGCTTCCAGCAGCGGGCGCCACGGCGCCTTGCGGTGGCGGTAAAGCAGCTGGCTGAGGTTGTGGCGGCCGACGCGTTCGTCTTCCTCGGGCCAGAAGCGTTCGACCACGGCTGCCCTGCCGGCGCCTTCCTCGAAGCCTGCCACGAATGCAAGCAGCAGGAGCGGCAGGTCCGGCGGCGTTGCGATCTGCACGTGTGCATGTGTCAGGGCGGGAACCCCGAACAGCTTGAGGTGGCCCGGCATCAAGGCAATCATAAGCGCGGGGCGCGGTCGATTGCGTGAGACTTGCCGCTCAGGCGGGCGGTTCCAGCGGCCTGTTCACGTCCCATTGGGTTGCGATACCAAGCAGGGTCTGGTGTGGCTTGCCGTGTTCAGTCATGAGCAGCGCCTCGAGCTGGGAGTTCTCGGCGAACAGGAACGCGGCCTCCCTGACCGGCAGGTCACGGCCGATGAACTCGAAGTTCCGCCTGGCCTCGCCGAACCTGAGCAGCCCGGCAACTGTCTCCTCGGTCAGGTCGACCAGGCCGTCCTCACGGTCTGCCTTGCGGGCGAGCCAGCGCAGCACGCTGTTTCCGGTGATCAGGCCCTTGAAGTCATCACCGGCATATGCGGGCAGCTGACTGATGTCCTCGTTCCTGAACACTGCCAGGGCGTGCGTCACGCTGTCTCCGATGTCTACCGTGAAGACCTTGCGGCGGAACCGGTCGCCGGAAAGCACGGGCCGGAGCAGGCTCTGGGCGATGGCCTCGATCTCCTGCACGACCTCGGCAGAAGGAACAGAGAGGTAGCGGAACGAATCGAACCGGTCGTGAACGACCATGTTCCTGAGCTCGGCGAAGGCACGCATCGCCTCGGCGTCCTCATGCCACCAGCGGTTACGCTTGGCGAACATGTCGACCGCGCTCCTGAACGACTGGTGGTCCTTGAGTTTCAGCCGCCTGCGCAGCTCATCATCGATCCGGTTGTACGCGGTAAGGAACGCTTCGGCACGGATCGCATCTTCGGAACTGACTGGCATGAGCCAAGGGTAGCAGTCTGCAGGCTACCGGGCCCTGTTCGCCTGGCTCAGGGCGGAGGCAGCCAGTGACCGTGCATCCTCGGAGCTGCTGCGGTCGTTCATGACCTCAACGGCCAGGTCTTCCATCTTGCTGCCGGTCTGCTTCGCAGGATCCCGCTGGGAAAGCACCGAGGCTGCCAGTGAACGCGCTCTCGGGGTTGCAGTCTTGTCACGCAGAACGCGTGAAGCCTTGCTGGCCATGTCCTGGCTAGTGACCTTATCGTTTCGTGGCATAATAGGCATCTCCCCAGATAAGTTTTATTAACTCATCGTACCACGGAAGTTGCGGCCAGGGCAGGAGGAGTGTAGCTCAAGGCGATGTCAGCCGGCGCAGAATCGTGTAATACGCTCACCGGAACTTCGAGGCGTGCCTGCCGGATCAGGCACAGCGCCGCGGCTTCCTCCTGACAGTAGTAGACGGCCAGCTCGACCGCCAGCAGCGCGCTGCCTTCGGCAGCACGGTAGGGGAACTCCAGTACGACCGGGTAGTCCGGACGCGCGATGTCCAGGGTCGCGGTCGCCCCGTCCGGCATCAGCGCGGCGCTATCGCTGTGCCAGCTGACCGTGAGCGGCGCGAGATGGTTGGCCGTGTAGCCGTCCGGCAGGCTCAGCTCGAGTGTCAGGACGCCCTCGCCCGCGGCGACCTCAACGGCTGGCTCCCTCAGGACATCATCGAAGTGGCCGATGCCACTGGACCGCCTCAGCAGCATCCCGGACGCGTCGCTCAACTGCAGGGTCGCGACGTCGAGCGACTCGACGCTGATCACGCGGACGGCGTGATTGTTGGTGTCAGCCACATAAAGGTACCCGCCCGCCACGGTGATGGCGCCCGGCTCGTGGAAGGTGGCGACTGACGCCTGGCCGTCCGCCCAGCCCGACTCGCCGCTGCCCACCAGCGTACTCACCGTGCCCGAGTGGGGCTCCAGGCTCTTGATGCGGTTGTTGTACGTGTCCGCGACATAAATCAGGCCATCATCAAACGCGAGCGCCTTGGGATGCTGCAGCCGCACCTCGTCGCCCACGCCGTCGACGTCTCCGAAGTCGAACAGGCCGGTACCCACGACTGTCATGAGCGAGCCGGATTCGAACACGTCCACAGCGCGGATCGCGCTCGCCTCGCTGTCGGCCACGTACAGGGTGTCGCCGTCGCTGGCGATGCCGCTGGGCTGGTTCATGCCGCCGATCAGCAGGGGGCCGTCGCGCAGCTCCTCGCGACCGCTGCCCGCGTGCAGCCTCACCGACTGCTCCTCCGGCAGGTACTTCCACAGCTGGTGCTGCCCGGCCATGGCGATGAAGAGGGTGCCGTCCTGCCAGTAAACGTCCCACGGCGAGTTGAGGCCGTCAACCAGGGCGTCGACCTCATCCAGACCGAACATGTACTCCTGCCTCCCCACCCCGGCAACGGTGGTCACGGTGCGTTCGGACAGGTCGACCAGCCGGATACTGTGGTTGCCAGTGTCGGCGACGTAGAGCAGGTCGGGACCGGCCAGAGCCATCCCATGTGGCCGCTGGAACGCCGCCTCGTCGAGCCAGCCGTCACGCAGCTCGGGCGAGCCGGTACCGATCACCTCACGGACGACACCCGCAAGATCGGTCACTATGATGCGGTGATTCGCGGAGTCGGCTATGAAGAGGCGGTTGCCGGCTTCGTCAGCCAGGATGCCGCCGGGAAAGCGCAACGCGGCACGCGGCTGGACCACGGCTCCCGCGTTGAGCAGCAAAGGAGTGCGGTCCAGCGTGCCCCTGGCGTCGAACACCTCGATCATCGATGCGATCACGCTGTCGAACAGATCAAAGATACCCTCGCCGGAATGGCGGCCAAGCACCATCCCCTCCGGATCGATCAGTATGAAGCTGGGCCAGGCCGCTATCCCGTAGCTGCGCCAGAGCTGGAACGCGTTGTCGTTCACCACCGGATGCGTCCGGTCGTAGCGTTCCGAGACGAGCCGGATGTTCTCGGTTCCGCCCTCGTGATCGAATTTCGCGCTGTGAACGCCGATCACGACCAGTTCATCTTCATACTTGTCCTCGAGCGCCTGCAGATCCGGAATCACGTGGATGCAGTTGATGCAGCCGTAGGTCCAGAAGTCCAGCAGGACGATCTTTCCTTCGAGCATCTCCAGGGTCAGCGGCTCATCAGTGTTGATCCAGTCGAGCCCCTCGGGGAAGGGTACGGCGGGCTGCACGCCCAGGAAACTCTGGGTCATCGCAGTCGGGCTGAACAGCAGCACGCACAGGAGCAGTGCCGGAGCCAGAAGTCTGTACATGGGCGCATGTTAGCGCGCCCGGCGCCCTGACCGAGCCGGTCACGCGACTCAGCTGAACTGTGCGGCGTGCAGCCGCGCGTACGTGCCGGTCTGGCCGAGCAGGTCCTCGTGCCGCCCCTGTTCGGCGATGCCGCTCTCGTCCACGACCACGATCCGGTCGGCGTTGCGCACGGTCGCCAGCCGGTGGGCGATGACGAGCGTGGTACGGCCCTTCGCAAGTTCCGTCAGGCTCTGCTGAATCGCGCGCTCGGTCTGCGTGTCGAGCGCGCTGGTGGCCTCGTCCAGGATCAGGATCGGCGGGTTCTTCAGGAATATGCGGGCGATCGCCAGCCGCTGCTTCTGTCCGCCCGAGAGCTTCACGCCGCGTTCTCCGATCACCGTGTTGAGTCCGTCGGGCAGCTGGGCGATGACCTCGTCGAGGCGCGCCCGCCGGGCAGCCTCGAGGATCTCGCCTTCGCTGGCACCCAGGTTGCCGTAGGCGATGTTCTCCCGCAGCGTGCCGCCGAACAGGAACACGTCCTGCTGCACGATGCCGATCTGCTGTCGCAGGCTCTTCAGCGTCATGTCGCGGATGTCGATACCGTCGATCTCGATGCTGCCTCCCTGCACGTCATAGAAGCGGGGCAGCAGGGAGCAGAGCGTGGTCTTGCCCACGCCCGAATGACCGACGAACGCGATGGTTTCTCCCGCGCGGATGTCAAGGCTGACGCCGTTCAGCACCGGCTCACGGTTGGCGTACCCGAACGTGATGTCCCGGTAACTGATGTCCCCGCGCAGGTTCGTGACCTCCCGTGCTCCAGCCCGGTTGCTGATGTCGGGCTCGGTGTCCAGCAGCTCGATGTAGCGCCTGAAGCCCGCGATCCCCTTGGGGTACGACTCGAGTACGGCGTTGATCTTCTCGATCGGCCTGACGAAGACGTTGACGAGGAGCAGGAAGCCTACGAAGCCGCCGGCCGAGAGGCTGCCCTGCAGCACGAAGTAGCTGCCGGCCACCATGACTATCATCTGCGTGAGCCGCATGCTGAGGTAGTTGATGGTCGAGCTCATCGCCATTATGCGGTAAGCCTCCAGCTTGGTGGTGCGGTAGGTGCTGTTCTCGGAGGCGAACAGTTCGCGCTCGTGCGCCTCGTTCGTGAACGCCTGGACCACACGGATGCCGCCGACGTTCTCCTCGATGCGGTTGTTGAACCGTCCGACCGAGTTGAAGAGGTTGCGCCATGTCAGCGTCATCTGGCCGCCGTACTTGGTCGTGAGCCAGATGATGATCGGGACGACGCAGAAAGTGACAAGGGCCAGCGGAACGTTGATGAACAGCATGATCGTGAACGCACCTACCAGCGTCATGATCGCGATGAAGGCGTCCTCCGGACCGTGGTGAGCAACCTCGCCGATCTCCTCTAAGTCCTTGGTGAGGCGGCTGACCATGTGCCCGGTCTTCTGGTTGTCGAAATAGCTGAAACTGAGCTTCTGAAGATGGTTGAATGCGTTCTGACGCATGTCGGTCTCGATGTTTATGCCGAGCATGTGGCCCCAGTACGTGTAGACCGCGATCAGGAACGAGTTGAGGATGTAGACGCCCAGCAGGATGACGGCTGCGACCAGGATCTGGGCCCAGTCACCGCTGGGCAACAGTTCATCCACCAGCAGCGTGACCGCCAGCGGAAAGCCGAGTTCCAGCAGGCCCGAGACCACAGCGGCCGAGAAGTCGAGCCAGAACAGGCGGCGGTATGGTTTGTAATAGGAGAAGAAGCGATTCAGCATCAACCGGATGATACCGCTGGTCAAGCGCCTTCAGGCGTCTTGCACGAGCCTGTCCAGCGACCGTCGGATCGCCCTGGCCGTCTCGAGCGCCGCCGGGCCGTCCCCGTGAACGCATAGTGTAGCTGCTTCGATCGAGAGTGAGCCGCCGTCCAGAGTGCTGATGCTGCCGCCGGTGGCGAACGCGACCGCCTGCGCGGCGGCCGCCGCGGGGCTGGTGATCAGCGCACCCTGAAGTTGCCTGGGGGCAAGCGTGCCGTTGCTCATGTAGGCACGGTCCGGGAACGCCTCCGGCACGGGAGTCACCTCGAGGTCGCCCACTGCCTCTACAATCGATCCGAAACCGGGGCCGCCGAGCGCGTACAGCTTCAGCCCCGGCCGGAAGGCGGCAGCGGCCCGGGCAACCGCGCGGGCTGCCTCCGGGTCCACGGCCACGCGGTTGTACAGCGCCCCGTGCGGTTTCACGTGCGTGATCACCGCGCCGACGCGCCTGATGATCGCATCGAGTGTACGCAGCTGCTGCAGCGTGTCGGCCTCGATCCTGGCGGGCGTGTGCCCGTGTTCGATGCGTCCGAAGCCTGCCCGGTCGGCGTATCCCGGGTGCGCGCCGATCAGGATCCCGAGTTCGGCAGCCCTGATGGCGGCACGCAGCATCAGCGTGGTATCACCCGCATGGAAGCCACAGGCAAGGTTGACGGAGGTGGCCACGCTGAACAGCTCAAGGTCGGCCGGGCTCTCGGCCGCGTCGATGTTCAGGTCGATCCGCATGGGCTCTCTAAATGCGGCTCAGTCGGTATCCAGCACGTAGAAGCGTTCGATCTGGAAGGACTGCCGCCTGAACTCCTTCTCCTGGTCCGTGATCGCGCTGTCGTCGTTCTGCGCCAGGTGCTGGAACATGGCCTGGGTCTGCGAGCGGTGCGCCTTGAGGGCGTCCAGCTTGCGTTGACCGACATGCCGGATGTCGGCGTACACGTGCGGCTCGCCGAGTACCGCCCTGTAACCGGCACGGTCGCCCACGGCGACGGCCAGGAGTGTGGGGCGCTTGCCGCTCATGCCGGCGACAGCGAGCCGGGTGGCCTCGCCAAGGGAGTCGTGATCGGGATGCACGGCGTAGCCCGGGTAGAAGCCCACCACCAGGCTCGGTGCGCGCGCAACCAGGATGTCGCGTACCAGCCCGGCCACGTGCTCAGGGTCTTCGAACTCGACTGTCTTGTCACGCAGTCCGAGCATGTGCAGCTCGCAGCCGAGGATTGCGCACGCCTCCTGAAGCTCGGTCTCGCGGATGTCGCGCAGCGACTCGCGGGTGGCGAAGTTCGGGCTGCCCATGCGGCGGCCGCCGTCGCCCCAGGTGCCGCAGACGTACATGACCGGTTTGCCGGCGTCGTGAAACAGCGATATGAGGCCGCCAGCGGCGAAGGATTCATCGTCGGGATGGGGGAGGACAACGACCAGGCCGGTGTGCTCCTCGACATTGATCGGCTTCATGGAGCCGGCCAGTTCCGACAGGTTGGCGGGTGGGTCGGGCAGCATCATCGGTTCATCACTCCCTGAACGGCCTTTCGGACAGCTGCAGCGCGACCGTCAGGTTGCCGTCGACGTCGTGACCGGCCAGCAGAAGTTCATCGCGCGCGTTGACCTCATAGTCGGTGAGACCCTCTGCGTAAACCCAGCCCATGTCGATCTTCAGGCCCACGCGGTACGGGCCCTTTCCCCTGATGGTGCCGCGCTCGAAGGTGATGACACCGTTGCGGATGAACGCGATCACCGGCGGGCGCTTCTCGGGGCCGAGCGCGGTGTACGAACCTGTGGTCGTCTCCAGATGAAGGAAGACGGGCCTGTCCTTGCGGCGGTCCAGCTCGTGCTGGACCCGTGCAGTATCGATTGACTTCAAGACTCCTCCTTAACCGGGCAGCCGGTAGGGCAGGTACTCGGGCTTCCAGAACCGCTCCCTGACGAACGCCTTGAGCTCATCCGGGCCCAGGCCATGGATGTTGAACTCACCGGCGACGTTGCTGGTCACGGCTGCGCTCATCACGCGGGCAGCGACCTCGATGCTGACTTCCTGAAGTTCAGGGACCGGTGGATAGACCCTGCCGGGGTGACGCTCCGCCGTGTAGTCAGCGAGGGCGAACGCGGCGGCCAGCACCATCTCGTCCGTCACCTCCTGCGCCCGCGCCAGCACGCTGCCGAAACCGAGGCCGGGGAAGACGAACGCGTTGTTGCCCTGCCCGATTTCGAAGCGCGTGCCATCGTGATCGACCGGATCGAACGGGCTGCCGCTGGCGAGCAGCGCCTTGCCGTCTGTCCAGCTGATCAGGTCCGAGGGCAGCACCTCGGTGTTGTCCGTCGGGTTGGACAGCGGGAAGACGACGGGTCGCTCTGTGTGCTCCATCATCTGATCGATCAGCGACCGGTCGAACTGGCCCCCCTGGCCGGAAAGGCCGATAAGAACGGTGGCGCGCTCGTTCCGTATCGCCTCGGAAAGCGAGGCGGCACGCTCGGGCGGCTGGGCGTAGGCCCGCTTGTACTCCTCGAGCTCACGGTCGGTGGTGAGCACGCCGCGGGAGTCGAGCACGATGACGCGGTCAAGTGCTTCCTCGCGCGTGAGCCCCGCGGCCTCCATGCCGGCCATCAGTGCCCAGGCGACGCCGATGCCGCCGGCGCCGGCGCCGCTGATGACGATGCGCTGGTCCGTGAGTTCCTCGCCCTTGATGCGGCAGGCGCAGAGGATGCCGGCGAGCGCCATGGCACCCGTACCCTGGATGTCGTCATTGAACGATGGCACGATCCTGCGGTAGCGCTGCAGGATCGTGAAGGCGGACTCCTTGGCGAAGTCCTCCCACTGGATCACGGCCTTCGGGTAGCGCTGCCTGACGGCAGTCACGAACTGATCCACGAAGTAGCGGTGCTGCCCGCCCGTGAGCCTGGCGGAGTCGGTACCCAGGTAGTTCGGATCCTGGCGCAGGGAACCGCGATCGGTACCAACGTCCAGCTCGACCGGCAGGACCTTGTCCGGCCCGATGCCGCCGGCGGCGGTGTAGATCGCGAGCTTGCCGATGCTGATTGCCATGCCGCCAAGGCCCTGGTCGCCGATGCCGAGGATCGCGGAAGAGTCGGTCGCCACGATCATGCGGACGTCGTCCAGCGGCACGTTGCTGACCGCCTCCATCGCGTGGTCGGTCGACCCGGCCGAGAGGACCAGGCCGCGCGGCGTCTGGTACAGGGCCGAGAAGTGCTTCACGGCCTCCCCGACAGTGGGGGTGTAGATGATCGGCAGCATCTCCTCGAGGTGCTCCTCGATGAGCGCGAAGAAGAGCACTTCGTTGCTGTCCTGCAGGCGCCGCAGGAAGGTGTGCTTCTCGATCGGTGCGTCCAGCGCCGAGTACCTCAGGTACATTCGGGACACCTGCCGGCGCATGGAATCGACGCGGGGCGGGAGCAGGCCGTGCAGGCGGAGGCGTGAGCGCTCCTCGTCCGTGAAGGCTGTGCCTTTGTTGAGGAGCGGAAGATGAAGCAGCTGATACCCGTTGACATACGGCTCGATGTACCGCGTGCCCTCTGCTGATCGCCGCACGTCGTAGAAACGGCTGAGTGACATTCCTTGGTTCCTCCAGGATCCTTCACCGCCAGGCGGTGGAATGGCCCATGTTACCAAGTGATGATGGTCTCGCAGACTCGCCGCCCAGCGGGTATCATCAGGGACAGTGAACGAAGCGGTCCTGGACCAGCAAGGTCCCACTCCCCTGAACACGGTGCTGGATGCCCTGGTGTTCGCTGCTGACTGGCACAACGGGCAGCGCCGCAAGGACGCGGTCGGCAGTCCCATCATCAACCATCCCATCAAGGTCGCCCAGCTGCTGGGTACATGTGGGATCAGCGACACCACGGTGCTGAGCGCAGCGGTCCTGCACGATGTGGTCAACGATACCGACGCGACCTTCGAGATGCTGGACGCCCGCTTCGGGGCGGACATCACTACGCTGGTCAGGGAGCTCACGCAGGCGAAAGGGCTGAAGCGCGACCAGCGCCGGCAGGAACTGCTGGATGCGAGCCTGAAACTGTCCGAGAGCGCTGCCCTGATCCGACTGGCCGACAAGGTCTGCAAGCTGGAGGATGTGATCAGGAGCGCCCCGATCGGCTGGAGCAGGCAACGGCGCCGTGACTACTCCAACTGGGTGCGTGAGGTGACCGTGAGCCTGCGTGGCCGCAACACCCTACTCGATGCGCGCCTGGACGAGACGCTCGCACTGGCACCGGAGTGAGACGGCTGGCGGCACTCGTCGCACTCCTTGCCGGGAGCGTTCACGGGTGGCAACACTGGTACGCCGATGGCGAGTTCGAGGTGGCTGACGCGAACACGATCCTGGTCCGGGCTCCTGCGAGCGGGGAACAGGCGGGGGCCTACACGCTGCCGGACATGCAGGACAAGAGCGGGCATGTCCTCAGCGTCAAGGTGATGGCCGAGGACTGGCGGGCGGTCGAGATCGCCCAGGTGATCCTCTCGACCGCCGGCTACTTCGAGGAGTACGTCGCCGTCGACCTCGCCGGGCTGCTGGTCGAGCCGGCCGACGGGATGTGGCTGGATGTGGCCGTCCCGACCGCGTCGTGGTTCGCCACGCCGCAGGCGGACTGGCGCAGCGTCAACGGCATGGTCGTCAGGGTCGTGTCCGAACCCGGAAGCGAGGCGGTCGTCGGCTTCCGTGACATCACCTTCACGCCGGCCAGGGCGCACGCCGGGGTGATCAGCCTGGCCTTCGATGACGGTTGGGGAGACGTCGCGGACGTGGCCTTTCCGCTGATGGAGGACTACGGCTTCACCGGCACTGTCTACGCCATCCCCGAGCTGGTCGGCGTGGAGCGCTGGGGCCTCAGGTACATGGACCAGCAGGAACTGTACGACCTTCAGAGGGCAGGCTGGGAGATAGGGGCGCACGGTGAGTTCCCGCTGACCGAGCTGGACTGGGACGAGGCGCGACGGCATCTCGAATACTCCAGCCAGTGGCTGGCGGCGAGCGGCTTCTCGGACAGGGGCAGCTACGCCTATGCCAACGGCATGTACGACGAGGCATCACTCGCGCTCGTCGGCGAGCTATACATGACCGGCCGCACCATCAACCCGCGTGCGGACACGCTCGGCTTCGCGTCCCGCCTGCAGCTGAGCGGGCTCTCGCTCTACCCCGAGCTCGCGCAGGAGGATATCGAGCAGCAGATCCGGCTCGCCAGTGACGGCGGTGGCTGGCTCATCATCACCTTTCACCAGTTCAGGGACGTGCCTGAGTTCGACACGCAGTTCCCGACCGACCGCTTCGAGGAACTGCTGGCTTTCCTGGTGCGTGAGCGCGTGCAGGTGATGACGGTGCAGGACGCGTGGGAGCACAACCTCCAAATCGCGCGCTGCGGCCCGGTCCCGCACCCGGAATTCAGCTGCTGAGCACGGCAATGGTGCGCCCGCCCACAATCAGCGCGCGTCAGCCCTGCGACACTTTCCACATCGGGAGGTACCGCCATGCGCACCGTCATCTCGTACGGTTCCGGCAGTCGCCCCCTCCGCATCATCCCCCCGTTGCTGCTGTTGTCAGTGCTGTTCGCATGCTCGCCCGCTGATCCCGGCCATCTGGAGCCCCAGACCGGCGAGCTGGTGATCGACGGTTACGTCGAGAACTGGGCGCTGGGGGACGACTACTACGTCTTCATCGGCACCCCCGAAGTAAGTGCGTCCGGGGTCGCCAGGTTCCCGGACAACTACGCTTCCTCGCGGATCTCGCGGGACGGATCGTTCACGCTCCACCTGAGCGAGCCGGCCGCGGAACCCCAGCCCGGCGGCATCTGTCCGGATGACTCCTCGGAGCTGAGCCAGAGCTTCCACTACCTTGCAGTAACCGGCAGGCCGGAGCCGGGAGGGCACTTCACCGACATCGCGTACCTGCGCCCGGACCTGCCCGGTGACGCACTGCTCTTCGTAACGTGGCTGGAAGGACTCGACCTGTGCGCCGGAACGGATACGGATCGCGGCTGGCACGCTTTCGTCAGGAACGATACGGATGTCGAGGGCACCGTGCTCAGGCGACCGCTGAATGACGAGATCGGTTTCGAACTGAGCCTGTGACCCGCGCTCTGGCCGGCAGCTGATACAGTTCTGGCATGAACACCGGTCGTCCACGTATCCTGCTCACCACCTCAAGCCGCTCCACCAACCAGGGCCTGCGCCGCAACGACGCCTTCACGGGCCGCAACTACTCCGAGTCAGTAGCGAAGGCCGGCGGCACACCGCTGATGGCCGCCAGCCTCGATCCGGCGCTCGCGGACAGCTTCCTGGAAGGCATCGACGGCGTCGTCTTTACCGGCGGCGTGGATGTCGATCCGATCCACTTCGGGCAGCAGCCCCACCGCGACCTTGGCAGCGTCGACGTCGAGCGGGACCTGTTCGAACTCGCGCTGTACCGCGCTGCCCGCGCACGCAACCTGCCCGTCCTGGGCGTGTGCCGCGGCCTCCAGCTGATCAACGTCGCCCAGGGCGGCACGCTCCACCAGCACCTCGGAGCAGACTTCAGCAGCCTTGGCCACTCACAGGGCGAGATCGGCGGCGAGCCGTACCACACCGTCACCCTCACGGCCGACTCCGAGCTTGGCCGTGCCTTCGGCGGTACCGAGATCCGCACGAACTCGTATCACCACCAGGGCATCGACCGCGTGGGCCGCGACCTGCGCGCGGTCGCCCACGCGAGCGACGGGCTCGTCGAGGCGGTCGAGGGCCTGAGCGGGCCGTTCCTGCTTGGAGTGCAGTGGCATCCGGAGATGAGCCAGGCGAAGTACCCGGAGCAGCTCGCCCCGTTCACCGCGTTGATCGCTGCGGTAACCGGGGCGAGGCTTCAGCCGGTCAGAGTCTGAACGCTCAGGCAGGCTCCGTCAGGTTGTCCCTGATCGCGGCGATCTGCCGGCTGCTGAGGCCCACCTCGAGCAGGTAGGCCTCAGCACCGCCGTACCGCTCGGTCAGGTGCTCAAGGAACGCCGTGATGTAGTCGGGCTTGCACGAGATCATGTGCTCGTACTGCACCATGTCGATGCCAGCGGTCCTGGCATGCTCCCGGAGCGAGTCCCGCATCGGCTCCAGATAGACGTCAGTAAGCGCGTAGTCGTGCGTGATCGTGGCCCGGTCGACTCCGGCCAGGTCCAGCAGCAGCGCGATGATGATGCCGGTGCGGTCCTTGCCGGCGGTGCAGTGAACCAGGCCCGCCCCTTCACCCGCGAACGGCAGTACCGCCTCACGGATCTGGTCCCGGCTGGAATCCAGGATCTCGATGTACATCTCGGTCAGCGTCGGGATGGCTCCGATCGGAACGCGGTCCGGAGCGAGCCCGGCAAACAGGGAGACGTTGACGTAGTTGACGGCGTCACTGTCCGCGAACGTGTTCGGCTTGTGCTGCGTCTCGTGGTCGTGGCGCAGGTCGATCACATGCCGGAGCCCGCGTTCGATCAGCTGCTGTTTGCCCGCTTCGGACAGTTCGTGAACCGAAGCGGAGCGCAGCAGGCGGCCGTAGCGCGTGCGACGGCCATTGCCGGCCGGGTAACCTCCGACGTCGCGCAGGTTCACGACGCCTTCAAGTTCGATGAGGCGAGCCTGGTCGGCGGTCTGCATCAGAACGTGGCCCTGCGGCTGGTGTTCGCGTCCATGAACCCGCGGTTGAGTTCGACGCCGATACCGGGGCCTTCGGGGATGTGCTGGATGCCGTCAACCGCGTCGAGCATGCGGGTGGTCAGGTCCTCAGCCCAGTAGCGGCTGGCGCTGGCCGTGTCGCCGGGCAGCACGAAGTTCTCGAGCGAGCTCAGGTGCAGGTTGTGTGCACGGCCGATGCCGCCTTCGAGCATCCCGCCGCACCAGACCGGGGCGGCGAAGGCCAGGCAGACGTCGTGCGTACGGCGCGACTGCAGGTGACCGCGGACGCGGCCGACCTTCAGGTTGATCACGCGGCCGGCGTCCGTCTCGAGTGCCTTGCGTGCGTCCTCGGGTGAGTGGATCGATTCGTCGAGGCAGATCGGGGTGATCAGCATCTGCTGCAGCTTCGCGTGGTCGTGCAGATCGTCGTACGCCAGCGGCTGTTCGATGTAGCTGAGGCCGAACTCGTCGAGTTGCTGCATCACGCGCGCATCGGTCAGCCTGTACGCGCTGTTCGCGTCCACGGTCAGGTCAGCATCAGGATACGCATCGCGAACGGCTCCGACCATCTCGACGTCCCAGCCGGGCTTGATCTTGAGCTTGATCCGCTTGTAGCCCTCGTCCAGGTGCTTGCCGACCATCTCGACCGTCTCGGGGATCGAGGGCTGGATGCCGAGCGAGGCCCCGGTGGGAATCGCTGTGCGCGTGCCGCCCAGGAGCTGCCAGAGGGGAAGTCCGGCCGCCTTGGCCTGCAGGTCCCAGAATGCCATCTCAAGCGCGGCGACCGCCATGTTGTGGCCCCGGATGTAGCGCAGTTCATGCAGCAGCTGCGCCGGGGTGGCGATGTCCTTGCCAAGGAGCTGAGGGATGGCAAAGTTCTCGAGTACGTTCCAGCAAGTGTCCTTGGTCTCGTACGCGTAACCGGGGAACTCGCCCGCAACGCATTCCGAGTAGCCCTCGAGCCCGTCGGAGTACATGGTCAGCACGATTATGTCGCGCTCCCGCTGTGCACCGAAACTGGTCTCGAAGTCGAACAGCAGACGCATGGAGACTTCCTGTAGCTCGATCCTGTCAATTCGCATCAATTATCACTCCCGTGGATATATGTCATCAGCCTGCATCATAAGCGAAGCCGTCACCCGCGGCTATCGCGTGGGTGACGGCTTCAGTACAAGCCTCAGGGCAGACGCTGCCCCTCAGGCGCTTGCTGCGGTCTTACTCCAGCCAGCCCTGGACGACGTCCTGGTTGTCATCAACCCAGATGCGGGCTGCGTCCCAGGGGTCAAGGCCGTCGTTGATGATCGAGATCATCACTGAGCCCATGTCCTCGCCGGTCCAGAAAAAGTTGTCCAGGAAGGCGATGACGTCTTCGGGGCCGTTCTCGGCGTAGTCGGCGCTGAGGATCGTGTGGATGTCCTCGGCGGAACCGAAGACGCCCTCGGGGTCCTCGAGGTACTTCAGGTCGTAGGCGGCCCACTTCCAGTGGGGGCGCCAGGCGGTTACGACGACCCATTCATCAGCGGCGACGGCGCGGTCGAGCGCGGCGGCCATGGCGGCGTCAGAGCCGTCGATCAGGGTCATGTTGTCGAGTCCGTAGACGTCGAAGGCCGTCTCGCTGGCGGCCATGAGGCCCGCGCCGGGATCGATACCGATGACGCGGCCGTCGAACTGGTCAGCGACGTCGTTGAGCTCGGTGATGCTGTCGATGGTGACGTAGGTGGGGACTGCCCAGCCGATGTCAGCACCGTTCATGTTCGGGCCGAGGTCGACGAGCTGGTCGCCGTACTGCTCCCAGTACGAAGCGTGCGTGGCGGGCAGCCAGGCCGCGACGGTCACGTCGAAGTCGCCCTGGGCGATGCCGGTCCACATCGGGCCGGCGTCGACAGCGATAAGTTCGGTGTCAAGGCCGAACTCGTCCTGAAGGACGGTGGCGAGCACGTGCGTGGACGCGATCTCGGAGTCCCAGAGGACGTATCCGAGGGTGATGTCCTGGGCGACGGCGGCGCCGCCGATCAACGTTGCCGCAGCTGCGGCGATACCTAGCTTTTTGAGCGGGTTACTCATTGTGCCTCCATGTTTTTGGGGGAGTGCGCGTGTGGCGGCTCGTGGTGCCGCCTTCTGAACCATGCCAATTCCATTGGCTCGTGATGATCACAAGGCCCTCAGGCCAAATCTGATGCTAACACACCGCTGTTCAGGTGTGCAACCTCAGCCTGAATGGTGTGACACTGCCAAGTTACCATCGCAATATGGCAATGTCAGCTGCACTCATTTACGCTCTTTCCGGGTCCGGTTGCCCAGCGTGGCGGTGATCCGGTCGAGCAGGACCGCAAGGATGACGACGGCCAGGCCGGCCTCGAAGCCCTGCCCGACCTGGATGCGCTGGATGCCGCGGAGCACCTCGGTGCCGAGTCCCTGGGCACCGATCATGCTGGCGATGACGACCATGGAAAGGTTCAGCATGATCGACTGGTTCAGGCCGGCCATGATCGTGGGTGCGGCGACCGGCATCTGCACCTTCACCAGCTTCTGCATGTTGGTCGACGCGAACGCGTCGGCCGCCTCGATCAGTTCGCGCGGCACCTGGCGGATGCCCAGGTTCACCAGCCTGACGAGCGGCGGCAGGGCGAACACGAAGGTGGCCACGACGCCAGGGACCGTACCGATGCCGAAGAACATGATGGCGGGGATGAGGTAGACGAACGCCGGCATCGTCTGCATGAAGTCGAGCACGGGGCGGATGATGCGCTCGGCCGTGTTGCTGCGCGCCGCGATGATGCCGAGCGGGAGGCCCACAAGCACGATCAGCAGCTGAGCGGTAAGGACGAGCGAGAGCGTCTGCATGAAGGCGCGCCACAGGCCGATGTTGTCGACAAGCAGGAGCCCGGCGACCGCGAACAGCCCGAGCCGCCAGCCGGCCAGCAGCGTCACCAGCAGCGCGAGGATGCCGATCATCACGAGGTTGGGCGGCAGCGAGAGCAGCGTCAGTACGCCAGCGATGACAGTGTCGACGACGTCGCCGAAGGCGTCGAAGGCGGGCCGCATGGTGTCGCGCGTCCACGTGACGATGTTCTCGACCCAGGTGCGCAGGGGGATCCGGAAGCCGTTCATGCTTCCACCCCGCTCGAACCGTTCCACTGCGCCTCACGCCCGGCCAGGGCAGCGAGTATCGCGCCCTTCACGATCACGCCGCGCAACCGCTCGCGATCGTCCGTGACCGCGATCGGTACCGAAAGCTGGCTGGCCAGTTCGACGATCTCGGTCAGCGGCGTGTCCATGGAGACGCTCACGGCCTGCTCGACCTCGGAGCTTTCGAGTGCGCCGCCTTTCCTGGCCCGCGCGATCGCGGCCTCGGACGACAGGTAGCCCTTGAGCTGCCGCTCGGAATCGGTGACGAAGATGCCGGACAGGCCGTGCCTGCGCAGCTTCGTCACGACCGTCTGGGGGCCGTCGCGCATGTGGGCCGTGGCGAGCGGCGCCTGCATTATCACGCTGGCGGTCAGCATCTGGCTGCGGTCCACACCTTCCACGAACGCCTCCACGTAGTCGTCGGCCGGTGCCGAGACGATCTCCTCGGCCGTGCCGATCTGGACCACGCCGGCGTCGCGCATGATCGCGATCCGGTCGCCGAGCTTCAGTGCTTCATCCAGGTCATGCGTGACGAAAACGATCGTCTTGTTCATCCTGGACTGCAGTTCGAGCAGCTCGTCCTGCATCTCGCGCCGGATGAGCGGGTCGAGCGCGCTGAACGCCTCGTCCATCAGCAGGATGTCCGCGTCCACCGCCAGGGAGCGGGCGAGACCGACGCGCTGCTGCATGCCGCCGGAAAGCTCTGCGGGCAAGCTCTGCTCCCAGCCCGAGAGGCCGACGAGCTCGATCGCCTCCATGGAGCGCTTCCTGAGCTCGTTGCGCTTGACGCCCTGAACCTCGAGGCCGTAGCCGACGTTGTCCAGCACGGTGCGGTGGGGGAGGATCGCGAAGCTCTGGAAGACCATTCCGCTGAACTTCTCGCGCCTGACGGCCAGCAGTTCCTTGCGGGTCAGTGCCGTCAGGTCGATGCCATCGACCAGCACCTGGCCCGACGTTGGCTCCAGCAGCCGGTTCAGCAGCCGGAGCAGCGTGGACTTGCCGGAGCCGGACAGGCCCATCAGCACGAACGTCTCGCCCTCGTTGATCTCGAGCGAGACGTCATGAACCCCGACTGCCAGTCCGAGCCTCTTCTGCGCCTCCGCTTTCGTGCCGCCCCCGGCCAGGAAGTCGAGCGCACGTTCGGGACGCGGCCCGAACACCTTGGACAGATTGACTGTCGACAGCTTTACCACAGGTTTACCTCTAAACTACTGCACAACAATGTAAGTTTGCCGTGACTTACGTGGGAACTCCTTCTTGGGCGCTTTGGCGCCCGAAAACAACGCTCCGGAGAACGAAGCTAGCTTATGACCCTAACACGTACCGAAAGGATTACTGTCCGAGTATCAGCGCAAACACCAATGGTGCGACAATTGTGGCGTCTGATTCAATGATGAACTTCGGAGTATCGACCCCGAGTTTTCCCCACGTGATCTTCTCGTTGGGCACTGCGCCCGAGTACGAGCCGTAGCTGGTGGTGGAGTCACTTATCTGGCAGAAGTAGCCCCACAGGGGAGTGGGCCGCTGCAGGTCCTGCTCGAGCATGGGTACGACGCAGATGGGGAAGTCACCCGCGATGCCGCCGCCGATCTGAAAGAAACCGACGCTGTGCTGGGCCGAGCGCTCCGTGTACCAGTCGGCAAGGAACATCATGTACTCGATGCCCGTCCTGACCGTATGCACGTTCTTTATCTCGCCTGAGAGGTTGGCGGCGGCGAACATGTTGCCGCTGGTCGAGTCCTCCCAGCCGGGCACGATGATCGGCAGGTTCTTCTTCGCGGCCTCCATCAGCCAAGAGTCGCGCGGGTCGATCTGGTAGTGCTCCTCGAGCCGGCCGCTCAGAAGGATTCGGTAGAGGATCTCGTGCGGGAAGTACCGCTCGCCGGCAGCGTCAGCGCGCGTCCATTCCTCGAGCAGGGCACCCTCGAGGCGCCGCATGGCCTCGCCCTCGGGGATGCACGTGTCGGTCACGCGGTTCATGTGTCGCTCGAGCAGCGCCTGCTCGTCCTGGGGCGTCAGGTCGCGGTAGTTGGGCACGCGCTCGTAGAAGTCGTGCGCGATGAGGTTGAAGACGTCCTCCTCCAGGTTGGCGCCGGTACAGGTGATGATCTGCACCTTGTCCCGGCGGATCATCTCGGCGAGCGAAAGGCCCAGCTCGGCGGTGCTCATGGCGCCGGCCAGCGTGATCATCATGTGGCCGCCCTCCTCGAGGTGCCGGGAGTAACCGTCGGCGGCATCGATGAGGGCGGCTGCGTTGAAGTGGCGGAAGTGGTGGCGCAGGAAGGCGCTGACAGGCTGATCGCTCGTCTGATTCATGGCAGGCATTGTAGCCCGCCGCGTTACTCCCTCAGGAACTCCTCGACCCCTTTCGCCAGCAGCTCAATGGCGATCGGCAGCGATGCCTCGTCTATGTCGAAGCGCGGGTGATGGTGGGGGTAGGCGGTGTCGGGACTGGCGTTGCGGGCACCGACGAAGAAGTACGTGCCGGCGGCCTCCTGAAGCCAGAGCGCCATGTCGTCCCCGCCCATGATCGGGACCATCCCGAGCACGTTCTCCTGGCCGAGCACGCCTGCGGCGATGCGGCTGAACTGTTGCGTCCGGGCCGCATCGTTCACCACGGCGGGTGAGTTTGACACCCACTGAAGGGTGCTCGAACCGCCCTGGGCCACGGCGATGCCGTCGAAGACCGCCGGGAGGCGCTCGCGCAGCCGCGCCCTGGTGTCGGCGTCAAAGGTCCTGAGTGTGCCCTTGATCTCGACCACTTCCGGGATCACGTTGTGGCTGTTGCCTGCGTGGATGCTGGTGACGCTGATGACTGAGGAGTCCTGCGGGTCCGTCTCGCGCGAAACGAGCGTCTGGAGCATGGTGATCGCCTGCGAGGCGATGACGATCGGGTCAACCGTCTGGTGCGGCGAGGCGGCATGCCCGCCGTGCCCGTGCACATGCACGAGCCACGAGTCGGTGGCCGCCATGGCCGGGCCGGCCACCAGGGCCACCTTGCCCGTGTCGTGGTTGCTGCTCAGGTGCAGGCCGATCGAGGCGTCCACCGTCAGGCCGTCGAGCGCGCCGTCGGCAAGCATGGCGGCCGCGCCGCCGACGATCTCCTCGGCCGGCTGGAACACGAACACGACCTTGCCGCTCAGCTGGTCCCTGCGCGCGACCAGCAGGCTGGCGACCGACATGAGCACGGCGGTGTGCCCGTCGTGCCCGCACGCGTGCATGCGGCCGTCGATGGTGGAACGGTAGTCGTGTTCGGTCTCCTCGGTCACGGGCAGGGCGTCGATGTCGGCGCGTGCCAGCACGGTCCGGCCGGGCCTGCCGGTGTCGAGCACGGCCACCACGCCGGTCTTGCCGACGCCGGTGCGCGGTTCAAGCCCCAGCGAGCGCAGGTGCTCCGCGATGATGCCTGCCGTCCTGACCTCCTCGAAGGCGATCTCGGGGTGGCGGTGGAAGTCGCGTCTCCATTCGATGGCCTGCGCGGAGATATCGCTTGCACGTTTGCTGATGTCGTTGTCTGGCACTGTCAGTCCTCCGATAGGGTCCCTGTTGCCTCCGGGACCGTGATGTCCTGAATCCTACCGCCATCTCCGAGCCGGATGACGCGACCCGCATTGTTGAGCAGGGCCGGCCTGTGGGTCGTCAGCAGGACGAGCCGCCGGGCCGCCTCGCGGCTGAGCATCCGTGCGATCGCGTCCTCGCTGTCGCGGTCCAGGCTCGAGGTCGGCTCGTCAAGCAGCAGCACCGCCGGGTCGGACAGGAGTGCCCTTGCGATCACGAGCCGCTGGAGCTGGCCCCCGGAGAGCCCGCCGCCGCGTTCACTCAGGCGGTAGTCGAGGCCGCCTGGCAGCTGCCGCACCGTGCCGGCCATCCCGGCCTCCTCCAGCGCGTCCCACAGCTGTTCGTCCTCAAAGCCCCGGCCAAGGTCGAGGTTGTCCCGGACGCTGGCCATGAAGAGGGCCGGGTCCTGGGGCACGTAGGCGACCGTGCGCCTGACCTCGGCGTCACTCAGCCCCGAGATCCCCTGGCCCCCGAGCAGAACACGGCCCGCGTCCGGGCTCAGCAGGCCCAGCAGCAGCCTGATGACGGTGCTCTTGCCCGCGCCGCTGTCACCGACCAGGGCGACCAGGCCCGGGCCGGCCAGCTCGAGCGTCACGTCCTGCAGGACAGGCGATCCGGGCTCGTAAGCGAACGTGACTCCCTCCAGTGTGACAATCGGCGCCGGTGGCAGCTCGCCGACCGACCCTGCAGGTACTCCTGGCCCATGCGGAACGAGCTGCCGCAGGCGGCGCGCGGCGGCGCGGGCCTGCCTGAGCATCGCCCAGGCGCGCGGCAGGAGCTGCAGCGGGGTGCCGAGCAGCGCGACCAGCGTGATGAAGCTGGTGACCTCACCCAGGCTCATGCTGCCTTGCCGCACGGCCTGGATGAGGATGAGGAGCAGCGCCGCCAGCGCGAGGTAGCCGAGCACCTGGGACGCGGGGGTCTGCGCGCCCGCCCATGCCGCCCTTGCCCCCTGGACCCGCTGCAGCGCATCCGAATCCCGCGCGTGGCGGCCGCGCAGGAACGCGGACAGACCGAACGCCCTGGAAACCTCCAGCTGACCAAGGCCCTCCTGCAGGTGTGAGCCGACGGCCTCGGTTCGCTCCAGCACGGCCTCGCTGGTCCGTTCGACCTTCTTGCCCAGCTGGCCCAGCACCAGTGCGAGCGGCAGCGCAAGTACGACGAGTGCTCCCGCCGCAACGGGGTTCAGGTAGAACAGGTAGGCCATGATGCTCAGGATCGTCGCGCTTTCGGCGACGAGGCTGCCCAGCCCGTACTGCAGATGGATCTCAGTCTCCTTGAGGTCTGCGATGATGCGGCTGGCCAGCCCGCCGCTGGACTGCTCCCGGGTCAGGGCGGTTCGACCCAGCAGGCTGGCGTAGCTGGCGTCGCGCCAGTCCGCAGAAACCCGGGCCGCCAGGCGCCCGAACAGGGCGTCCTGCAGGAAAAGTGCCAGCGCACCGGCCGCGGTGACCAGTCCTCCCGTCAGCAGCACGCCTCCGAGAGTGTCAAAGTCGCCCTCGACCAGCACCCGATCGAACAGGGAGCCTACCAGCACCGGGACGATCGCGACCCGCAGGATCGCTCCGATCACTGCAGCCGCGGACGCCCAGAGCGTGAGCGGAAGGCGGGGCAGCAGTGGATCAGGAGCGGTTCGGTTCAAGTCTGTGGTCGTCAGGCGGTGGCCGGTGGGGTGGCTGTGCCGCCCCGTGGCCGCCGCATCACCAGCCACACGATCGCCGCAAGCGTCGCGGTGGCCGCGCCGATCGCGGTCATGACGACAGGGGATGATTCGCCCCACTGACCGACTGCGACTCCGACCAGGGCCCAGATGATGACGGCGGCGAAGGCGATGTCACGCTTCATCGCCAGCGCAAGCAGGGCCAGCACGGTGCTGATTCCGACCATGAGCAGTGCCCACTGCAGTTCGCTGAGACCAGCACCAACCCAGTCGCGGGCGGCGAACCAGGCTGCGAGGTTCGCGAGCGCGGCGACGCAGATCCATGCGAAGTACACGCGTATGGGCAGGACGACCATGAGCCGGTGCGTGGCGGTCGAGCGATCCCTGCGTCCAGTGAGCATGGTGTACATGACCCCAAGCGTGGCAAGCAGCAACGCCATCACCACGAGGCTGACGCCGAGCCACTGGAAGTGCCAGGCGAAGAGCCAGGCCGCGTTCAGGAAGCAGGTGACACAGAAAAGGATGTCGATCCGCTGTACCCGCACGCTGCCGGCCAGGCTGGGCAGGAACTGATAGAGGGTGAAGGCGATAAGGCCGAAGTAGATCAGCGACCAGATGCTGAACGTGTAACCCGCAGGCGTGAACAGGTTCTGGTACAGCGCCGAGAGCTCGTCGGTGGCGCGTCCGCCGAGCGGCAATGTGACCGCGATGATGTTGATCGCGATGACCGCCACCAGCGATGCCGGTACCGCGATGTGCCTCACCGGGTCGAGCCGGAGGCGGTTCATGTCACTCGCTCCCGCGCACGTGGCGCCTGGCGGCGATCATTACGCCTGAGGCCCAGTCGAGCGCGGTGACATGAAGTTCGGACCTGAGCTGCAGGCGCGATCCGACTTCCTCGGCCGCGCTGCGCTGGTCAGCCGTCCAGTCCTCCTGTACGACCAGCCCGCCGAAGACGGCCATGCCACCGTCGGCGAGTTTGCTGAGTACCTGCCCGAGTACGGGTGCGACCAGTTCCGCCTGGTTGACCGCGATCAGTCCGTACTCCCTCGGGGTGTCTTCCAGGAAATCGACCGGAGCCGCGGAGTGGATCGCGAGCCGGCTGTCCCGGCCCAGGAAACGGCCGGCAACCTCGGCGAGTCCGGTATCCGGCTCGATCGCGTCCAGCTTCCCTCCGGGGTGCATGCCATCCAGCAGCCATGCGGTCAGGACGCCCGAGCCGGCCCCGAGCTGGAGCACCGGCGCGTCGGCCCGGCTCGCGACCAGCGTCCTCAACAGCGAGCCGAGGCGCATCTCGTCCGCCATTGTCAGCTCGAGCGACTCTGTCGTGGTGGTGATGCCCTGCAGGACAGACGGAAGTACCAGGTTGTCGGTATCAAACATGACGGTTCGCCTTTCCACTTGAACGGGTCCTGCTTCTTCTCCCGACAGCTTAGCAGGAGCAACCCACCCGGCCCTGCGCGAGTGTTAAGTTGCCAGAAGGAAGGTGGGGGATGAAGAGAACGCTGGTGCATGAGACCTGGGGTGACCATGCGGCGCTGCTCGCGCGCGGCTCCGCGCAGCTGGGCGGCAGCGTCGGCATCGTTTCGCCGAGCCTGATGGACGTGGCCAGCCCGGCCAACCCGATCGAGCTTCAGCTTGGCGGACGCCTGGACCAGGTCGTGATTCACTACGAGACGTACGGCGAGCTGAACGCGAGGCGCGACAACGCCATCCTGATCTGTCACGCGCTGACCGGATCGGCCCACGCCGCCGGAGCTCACGAGCGTGAACAGGTGCCAGGCTGGTGGGACCCGCTGATCGGCCCCGGCAAGCCTATCGACACGAACCGCTGGTTCGTGGTCAGCAGCAACGTCCTGGGCGGGTGTTACGGCAGCACCGGCCCGGTCTCGATCGACCCGGCGACCGGCCGTCCCTACGGGATCTCGTTCCCCCGCTACACGATCCGCGACATGGTCGAGGCCCAGCGGCGGCTGGTCGACAGCCTCGGCATCGACAGGTTCGCCTCGGTGATAGGCGGCTCGATGGGCGGCATGCAGGTGCTCGAATGGGCCGCGATGCATCCCGAGCGGGTCGGCTCGCTCATTGCGATCGCGATCGGTCCGAGACACTCGGCCTGGGCCATCGGCATGAACGAGGTCGCCAGGCGCGCGATCATGGCGGACCCGCAGTGGCAGCGTGGCCACTACCGCCTGGGCGAGCAGCCCGAGACCGGCCTTGGGCTAGCGCGCGCCATCGCCATGCTCTCGTACCGGTCGTTCGATTCACTCGAGGCGAAGTTCGGCCGCGACAGGCGCGCCGTGTCGGAACTCGAGGACGCCGTGCCCGGGGAAGGAGGGGCGCCGCTGCCATCCTCCCGCAAGGCGCTCGAGATGAGCTTCGAGATCGCCTCTTACCTTTCGTACCAGGGCGTCAAGCTCGTGCAGCGCTTCGATGCGAACACCTACATCCACCTGACGCACGCCATGGACGACTACGACCTCGGGGAAGACCGGGCCTCGGCCGAGAAGGTGCTCGCGCAGATGAAGATGCCCGCGCTCGTGATGGGCATACCCTCGGACGTGCTCTATCCCGAGCGGGAGCAGCTCGAGATGGTCGAGCACCTGCCCAACGCGCACTACGCCCGCATCGCCTCGCCCCACGGCCACGACGCGTTCCTGATCGAGTATCCGCAGCTGGCCGTACGGCTGCGGAGGTTCCTGAGTGAGCTCAACTGACTGCTATCGCCGGATGCGTTAATGGCCCGAGTCAGACCGGCTCAGGCCCGGCTAACCGGCCGCGGCAACGCTGGCGTCACCCTCCCCGATCCGGGAGCCCGCCATCAGCAGACCGAGCTTCTCGGGGGTCGCCTCAGCGGCGGACACCTCACCCATGACCTTGCCGCGGTACATCACGATTATGCGATCCGAGAGGCTCATCACCTCGTTCAGGTCGGCCGAAACGAGCATGACGGCCAGGCCGGCGTCGCGCGCGGCGACGACCTGACGGTGGATGAACTCGATCGCGCCGATGTCGATTCCGCGCGTGGGCTGGGCAGCGATCAGGACTCGCAGGGGCCGTTCGAGCTCCCGGGCCACGATGAGCTTCTGTGCGTTTCCGCCGGAGTAGTTGGTGACGATCACATCCAGGGACCGGGGCCGGACGTCGTAATCATTGATCAGCCGTTCGGCGTGGGCGTTGATGCGTTCCTCGTCAAGCAGGCCGGCCCGCCCGGCGAACGGCGCACGGTAGTGATCGCCCAGCACGCTGTTCATCGCGGCGGTGAACGTGGGTACCAGGCCCCGCTCGTAGCGGTCCTCGGGTATGTGGCTGAGTCCGCGCTGGCGGCGGGCGCGGCTTGAAAGCTCATGGACCGGCACAGAGTCCAGGGTGACAGTCCCGGATTCGGCCGGCAGCAGGCCCGCAATGCACTCGACCAGCTGGCTTTGCCCGTTGCCCTCGATACCTGCGATCCCGAGGATCTCGCCGGCCCGTACGTGGAAGCTGACGCCGTCGACCTCGACCTTGTCATCTGTCTCGGAGCGAACCACAAGGTCCTGGACATCGAGCCGGACCTCACGCGGCTCAGCCTCGCCCTTGTCCACTCGCAGGATGACGTCGCGGCCGACCATCATCCCGGCCAGCTGGCGCTGGTCGGTTTCCTCGCGCGTGACCGTGCCGATCATGCGCCCGTCACGCATCACGCTCATGCGGTCGCAGATCTCGACAACTTCGTCAAGCTTGTGTGAGATGAAAACGACGGCGTTGCCGGCCTTGGCGAAATCCCGGATGAAGCGGAAGAGCACGATGGTCTCCTGCGGGGTGAGCACCGCCGTAGGTTCGTCCAGCACGAGGATGTGGGCGTCGCGGTAAAGGACCTTGAGGATCTCGACCTGCTGCTGCTGGCCCAGGGGAAGGTCGCCGACCCGGGTGCCGGGCCTGATATCGAACCCGAACTGCGAGATCAGGTCACGCGTGAGCTTGCGGGCTGCGCCACGCTGCAGCACCGGCCCCGTGCTCGGCTCCGCACCGAGGACGATGTTCTCGGCCACGTTCAGCGTCTCGACCAGCATGAAGTGCTGGTGCACCATGCCGATGCCGCGGTCGATCGCATCGCGGGCAGAGTGCATGACGGCGGGGGTGCCGTTTATGAGGATCTCGCCGGAATCCGGCTGCTGCATCCCGTAAAGGATCTTCATCAGCGTGCTCTTGCCGGCGCCGTTCTCACCGATGAGCGCGTGAACCTCGCCCCAGGCCACCTCGAAGCTGACGTCGTCGTTCGCCCGGACGAGCGGATACTGCTTGACGATGTTGCGCATCGAAACTGCCGGTTGGGCCCGGCTCGGCTCTGTCCCAGACTGTATTGCCGGAGCCTCTGTCATCTGGCCGCATGATACCAGCCGCCGCACACAAGCGTCACCCGGCATTTCAATGACCCGCCCGCGTGTGCTATAATTCATGGTCCTGAACAGGCCTTGGCGTAGGGTCTGGGAAGTAATTCAGGGGGCGAAACGGTCTCGACGGGGCTCGCCGAGGACCAGGTCGCGCGTCGCGGACGCAGATGGCCGCGTCAACAATCTGCAAAGCCATTAACTGGCAACAATAACTACGCTCTGGCTGCTTAATCGCTGACCAGCGTTCGCCGGAAGCCCTGCCTGTGGCTCGCCGGAACGAACGTCCCAATACAGGCTGGTGCCAAGCCTCGTACGGTGGGTGGAAGCGCGAGATTAATGCCGTATAAGCGTCAGGTCGTGCCCCGCTGCAGAGCCAGCCTGATGCCGACAATCAATCAGCAGCTACACGCGTAGAAGCCGGTTTGAGGGTGTTCCGGACGCGGGTTCGACTCCCGCCGCCTCCACCACTTATCGGGAAGCCTGCCACCTCAGGGTTGCAGGCTTTTCCCGTGCACTCCGGCACGGGGTAGTCTTGTGCGCGGAGGAGCCTGCTTGCCAAGCACCACAACTTCAAGACCGGAAGCTTCGCCTGCCGCGCCCGTGGCGCTCGGCATCGGCCTCGCCGTCAGTTCCGGAGTCGCCTCCGCCGTGCAGACCAGGATCAACGGCCTGCTGGGGGTCCAGCTCGGTGACAGCGTCCTGGCCGCGGTCATCTCGTTCGGCGTCGGACTCGCGCTCCTCCTGATCGGCCTGGCCGCCTCGCCAGCCATGCGCGCCGGGGCCGGCAGGCTCTTCAGGGTGATAAGGGAAAAACAGCTGCCCTGGTGGATGCTGCTCGGTGGCCTGGCCGGGGCCCTTACCGTGTTCAGCCAGGCGCTCACGGCCGCCATCGTAGGTGTCGCGCTGTTCAGCGTCGCCGTCGTGGCGGGCCAGACCGTCTCGAGCCTGATCGTCGACCGGATCGGCCTGGGACCGGGCGGCGTCATCATGCCAACGCGCAGGCGAATCCTTTCGGCCGCGATAGCGATAGCCGCCGTAACGGTCGGAGTGGCGGCAGACCTCAGCTCTGCTTCAAGCTGGCTTCTGCTTGTGCCGGTCGCCGCAGGCTTCGGCCTCGGCTGGCAGCAAGCCGTCAACGGACGCGTAAGGGCTGCTACCGACTCCGCGGCCGCCGCGACGCTGCTCAACTTCGTGACCGGCATGACCCTGTTGCTGATCGCGTTCGTGGCCTCCCGGCTGGTGTCGGGCGGGTTCGCGATTCCAGTGTTTCCCTCGGACGCCTGGTTCTACGTCGGTGGCGCACTCGGCGTCTACCAGGTCGTCATCATGGCGATCGTGGTGCGCTGGACCGGCGTGCTGGTGCTCGGACTGAGCATCATCTCCGGTCAGCTGGTGGCGGCGCTCGCCCTTGACCTTGCCTCAACCGGAATCGTCGTCACGCCCCAGATCGTTGCGGGCGCGCTGCTTGCGTTGCTCGCAGTCGTGATCGCCAGCGGACGAAGCAGGAGGCTCGCTGGTTGAGCGAAGCTAAGGCTTACGCGTCGGAGTGCCAATGGTCGTAGCAGCCCTGATCAGCGTCAGGGTCCAGGAAGCGTGCTTCCACGCGGTGCTACCCTGAAGCCATGTCCTCACTTAAATCTCTGGCACCAGGGTCACTGACAGGCAAAGTCGCCCTGGTGACCGGCTCCTCCCGCGGCATCGGCGCGGAGACAATCCGCCAGCTGGCAGCGGCCGGTGCAGACGTGATCGTCAACTACCGTGACAAGGCCGCCAGGGCCGAGAAACTCGCAGCCGAGCTGGCCGCTACCGGAACGAGCGCGGTCGCGCTGCAGGCCGACCTGACCGACTACGCCACGGTAGACGCGATGGTCGGACGCATCGCACAACGCTTCGGCAGGCTGGACATCCTCGTGCTGAACGCCTCCGGCGGCATGGAGCGCGGAGCTGACGAAGGCTATGCGCTGCGGCTGAACCGCGACGCCCAGCTGAACCTGCTCGACACAGCCCGGCCGCTGCTCGGACAAGGTGCCCGGATCGTGTTCGTGACCAGTCACCAGGCGCACTTCCACGGCCGGATCGAGCAGCTTCCCGAGTACGAACCGGTGGCTGGATCGAAGCGCGCTGGCGAAGACGCGCTGCGCACGAGGATCCCTGCGCTGGCCGAAGCGGGAATCGGCGTGGTGGTCGTCTCGGGCGACATGATCGAGGGAACGATCACTGCGAAGCTGCTGGAGCGCTCACACAAGGGCGCCCTCGATTCGCGCAGGGAAGCGGCCGGCAGGCTCTACTCCGTCGCTGAGTTCGCACGCGAAGTGGCCTCGGCGGCCGTGGAAGAAATCCCCGCGGAGAACACGCGGTACGTCGGCGACATCACCGGTTTCACGGCTGCGACGGGTTAGCTTCGGGGCATGCCAGTGCGCACATCTGACGCACATGCTATGCTCGCGACCATCGTGAGCGTTGCGATTCATGAACAGCGACCACCCGGGAGGATGATGAGTGGCTGAGGTAACCCTGGAACACGTATATAAGCGGTTCGGTAGCGTCACGGCGGTACAGGACTTCAACCTCAAGATCGAGGACGAAGAGTTCATGGTCTTCGTCGGTCCTTCCGGATGCGGCAAGACAACCACGCTCCGCATGGTGGCTGGCCTCGAGGAGATCACCGAGGGCACCCTTTACATCGGCGACAAGGTGATGAACGACGTCCCTCCGAAGGACCGGGACATCGCCATGGTCTTCCAGAACTACGCACTGTACCCGCACATGAACGTGTACCAGAACATGTCGTTCGGACTGCGCCTCCGCCGCACGCCCAAGGCAGACATCGATCGCCGGGTCCGTGAGGCAGCCGGCATCCTGCAAATCGAGCACCTGCTCGAGCGCAGGCCACGCGAGCTCTCCGGCGGACAGCGCCAGCGCGTCGCCCTGGGCCGCGCCATCGTGCGTGAGCCCAAGGTCTTCCTGATGGACGAGCCGCTTTCCAACCTGGACGCCAAGCTGCGCGTCGAGATGCGCGCCTCGATCTCTAAACTGCACAAGCGCCTCGGAGTCACCACGATCTACGTGACCCACGACCAGGTCGAGGCAATGACGATGGGCACCCGCATCGTCGTCATGAAGGACGGCCTCATCCAGCAGGTCGACTCGCCCATCAACCTTTACGACAGGCCGATCAACCGCTTCGTCGCCGGCTTCATGGGCTCGCCTGCCATGAACTTCATGATCGGCACGGTCGAGAACGGCCGCGTGAAGGCACAGCATTTCGACATCCTGCCGGACGCCGCCCTTGCCGAGAACCTCCGCAACTTCAGCGGCAAGCAGGTTCACCTGGGCATCCGCCCCGAGAACCTCGGCCTAAAGGGCTACACCAACATCGAGGAGCGCGACAACGCGATCCAGGCTGTTGTGGAAGTCGTCGAGCCGCTCGGCGCCGAGACCCATGTCATCGCGAGCATCGGCGGTGACCAGACGATCGTTGCCAGGGTCGACGCCCACGCGCGCGTCGAGCCGGGCCAGCAGATCACGTTCCTGGCCAAGCAGGAGGCGTTGCACGCCTTCGACATGGAGTCCGAAAGCAACCTCCGCTTCGCCTGACCGACGCTGCCGGATGGCAGCCGATCAGACTCCGTAAAATTCCAGCAGCGGCCCGGCGGCAACGCCGGGCCCGCTTTCCGCTGGCAGGTGGCAAGCATGAACACCGACAACCATACGAGCACGACCGTGCTCGCGGCACTGTACAGGGCCGAGAAGTACTACGGCGAGCAGACCGTGATCGAAGCGGCGACGCTCGAGCTCAGGGCGGCCAGCAGGATCGCCCTGATCGGCCGCAACGGTGCCGGGAAGTCCACCATCCTCAGGCTGCTGGCAGGAAGCGAAGAGCCCGACGGAGGCGAGGTCTTCAGGCGGCCGCATATCGAGGTCGGCGTGCTCGACCAGGAACTGGATGTGCAGCAAGGTACGACACTTCGGGAGCTGAGCGAGCTGGCATTCCGGCACCTGGACCTGATGGAAGAACAGCTCCAGAAGCTCGAGCTGGCCGGGCTCGATGACCCGGAGCGGTACTCGCAGTGGGAGGAACTGCACGAGCGGTTCGAGCGGCGCGGCGGTTACGCCAGGCGCGCCAGGCGCGACTCCGTGGTCAAGGCGCTCGGCTTCACCGGCAGGTTGGATGACCACGTCAGTCACCTGTCCGGTGGCGAGAAGACGCGACTCGGGCTCGCCCGCCTCCTCATGCAACAGCCCGACCTGCTCCTGCTTGACGAACCCACCAACCACCTTGACATGGAGATGCGCGACTGGCTCAGCTCACACCTGGCCGGCTACGCCGGTTCCGCCCTGATCATCTCGCACGACCGCGCCTTCCTCGACGCCAGCTGCCAGCAGACAGCGGAGGTCGCCAACACCCGCATCCGCTTCATGGACGGCAACCCGAGCGCGTACCGCACGGCCAGGGCCGAACAGGAGCGGATCGACAACCTGACGCGGTTGAACCAGGCCAAAGAGCACGAGAGGCTGAGCGCAGCCGCCGCCCAGATGAAGAGCTGGGCCAGGCAGAACGCCAAGCTGCACCGGCGTGCCAAGTCGATGGAACGAAGGGTCGAGCGTTACGAGGCGACGATGCTGGACGCCGCCGAGCCGACAGGCCGGGAGGCCCGCTTCCTGTTCGATAGTGATGAGTCCGGCGACATCGTGCTTCAGGCCGAACACCTCACTCGTTCGACGGGCGGCCAGCCCGACCGGGTGCTGTTCAAGGGCGTGCAGGCCACGCTCAGGCAGGGCGACCGGGTCGCTCTGCTCGGACCGAACGGGACGGGCAAGACTACGCTGCTCCGTACCCTGCTTGGTGAACTGGGAAGCAGTGACGCGCGGGGCCACGTCCGCTTCGGCGCCCGGGTACGCGTGGGTTACTACGACCAGGAACTGCGCGACGTCGACCCCGAACGCACGCTGATCGAGGAACTGATCAGGCTGACCGGCGACGTCGAGGCGCACAACCTGCTCGGCAGGTTCCTCTTTCCCTTCGACGCGCAGTACAAGCAGATCGGCAGCCTCTCGGGCGGCGAGAAGGCCCGCCTGGCCCTGCTGAAGCTGACGCTCGGACGCTACAACCTCCTTATCCTTGACGAGCCCACCAACCACCTGGACGTCGAGATGATCGAGGCGCTCGAGGACGCCCTCAACCTTTACACGGGCACACTGCTGCTCGTCTCGCACGACCGGCGCTTCGTCGCCGAGGTCGCCGACAACATCTGGGAGCTGCGCGACGGCCATCTGGAGCAGTACGCGGGCGACTTCGAGTACTGGCGGGTGAAGCGCGCCGAGTTCCTGCAGGAGTCCGCAGCACCGGAACGGCCGAGGCAGGGTCAGAAGCCGGAGCCGACGCCGCAGCGCAAGCCGGTCCGCAACCGCTGGCAACTGGAGCGCCGTCTGGAGGCGCTTGAGGCCGAGATCACCGGGCTCGAGGAGGAACTCGCCTCCTGCACGGCATTGCTCGAGCAGCCCGGCGACCTGACGCCGGATGACCTGGCTGCAGAATCCCAGCGTCACGAGGTACTCGACTCCAGGCTGAACGCACTCCTGGACGAGTGGCAGGTGACCGGCGAGGCGCTGGCTGGCTAACATGAGGGCGATGATCCACGACCTTGGCGACACGTTCCTGATCGACATGCCTTACGCACGGCGCGAACACACGATGGGCGCTTATGTGCTCAAGGGCGAAGACGGCCGCTTCATGCTGATCGAGTGCGGCCCGCGTGTGCTGCTTGATGCGCTGCTCGAGGGGATCACCAGGCTCGGCCTGTCGCCTGAGGGCCTCACGGACCTGATCGTCACTCACATCCACCTGGATCACGCCGGCAACGCCGGAACGCTGGCCCGGCGCTACGGCACGAGGGTGCATGCGTTCGAAGCGGGCCGCGACCACCTGCTGGATCCCGCTCGCCTGAACGCCAGCTCACGGCGCACGTACGGTGACTCGTTCGACGCCCTCATGGGCGAGGCCGAGGCCGTGCCGGCCGACCGCCTCACCGCGTTCCGCGACGGTGACGAGTTCACGCTCCACGGCCGCGGCTTCCGGGTGCTGCACACACCCGGGCATTCCGGTACCCACGCGAGCCTGTTCGTGGACGGTCGCGACCTTTACACCGGTGACTCGGCCGGCATCCGCATGCCTGGCACTGGGTACGTGAAACCGGCCACCGCCCCGCCCGAGATCGACCTGGACGCATGGCGAGGCAGCATCGCCCGCATGCAGGCGCTCGCGCCCGCGCGGATCCTGCTCACGCACTTCGGCGCGTTCACGGATGCGGACGCCCACTTCACCAGCCTCAGGCGGCAGCACGTCCTCTGGTCCCGGGAGGTGCTTGCCGGCCTCAGGGCGGACGAGGACGAGGAGCAGCTGACGGACCGCGTCACGCGTCTGAGCGAGGCACAGATGGAGGAGGCCGGGCTCAGCGAGGAGGACAGGGAGCGCTACCGCGTCAGCAGCGACTACGTGATGACGGTCGGCGGCCTGGCCCGCTACTGGCGGAAGCTGCAGCCCGGCGCGCTCGGGAGCAGCGACTTCCCGCTCGGGCGGCCGGCAAGGATTGCGGTCGTGGCGAGCGGGCGCGGCAGCAACCTTGCCGCCCTGATCCGGGAGTTCCCTGCGGGCTCCCCGCTGGGCGAGGTGGTCCTGGTCGCGAGTGACAACGCCGGCGCGGGCGCGCTTGAGGTCGCCGGCAGCGCCGGGATCCCCGCGTTCCACCTCCCTGGGGGCAGCCGCGGGGAGCGGGAGCAGGAGCTGGACACGCTGCTGCACGAGCACCACGTGGACCTCGTCTGCCTTGCCGGCTACATGCGGTTGCTGTCGCCCGCGTTCGTGGCGCGCTGGCGGGGTCGCATACTCAACATCCACCCCAGCCTGCTGCCCGCGTTCCGCGGCCTGGACCCTCACGCTCAGGCGCTCGAGGCCGGCGCGAGCGAGTCGGGCTGTTCGGTTCACGTGGTGGACGAAGGTATGGACACGGGCGAGGTCCTGCTGCAGCGCCGCGTCAGCGTACTGCCGGGGGACACACCGGCTACACTGGCAGCACGCATACTCGAGCAGGAACACATCGCGTACCCGGAGGCTGTCAAGCGCCTTCTGAACGGAGGAGACCAGACGTGAAGGTACTTGTGATCGGCGGCGGCGGACGCGAGCACGCGCTCGCCTGGAAGCTGGCGCAGTCCCCGCGCGTGGCGCGGGTGATAGCGGCACCGGGGAACCCTGGCATGAGCGGCCTCGGCAGCGTGTACGGCTTCGACCCGGACATCGACGAGCTCGTTGGGTTCGCGCAGCAGGAGGAAGTCGACCTGGTCGTGATCGGTCCGGAAGCGCCGCTGGTGGCCGGCCTGGCGGACCGCCTCGTGGAGCGGGGCATCGCGACGTTCGGCCCCGGCCAGGCGGGCGCCCGCCTGGAAGGCTCCAAGGCGTATGCGAAGGAGTTCATGAGGCGCCACGGCATCCCGACGGCGGCCTCGGAGGCGTTCGATGACGAGCAGGCAGCGCTCGAGTACCTTGGCACGCTGAGCGAGCCTCCGGTGGTCAAGCAGTCGGGCCTTGCCGCGGGCAAGGGCGTGACGGTCGCGGCTGACATGGCCGAGGCCGCCGCCGCGGTCCGCGCCGCGTTCCGCGTGAAGGGCAACGACGGGGTCGTGCTGGAGGAACGCATGTACGGCCGCGAGCTGAGCCTGTTGCTGCTCACGGACGGTGTGACCGCCCGCCAGCTGCCGCTGGCCGAGGATTACAAGCAGGTGGGCGACGGTGACCGGGGGCCGATGACTGGCGGCATGGGCGCGATCGCGCCGGCCGACCTGCTCAGTGCCGGACAGCTCGACGAGGTACGCACCAGGATTATCGCGCCCAGCCTGGCGGGACTCAAGGCAGACGGCATCGACTACCGGGGCGTGCTCTTCATCGGGCTGATGGTCACGGACAAGGGCGTCAAGGTGCTCGAGTACAACGTCAGGTTCGGGGACCCGGAGACCCAGGCGGTCATGCCCCTGCTCAGGTCCGACCTGTTCGAGCTGCTGCTGGCTACAAGCCAGGGCAGGCTCGCAGACGTCGAGCCCGAGTGGAGCGATCGTGCTGCCGCGTGCGTCGTGATGTGCGCCCCGGGCTATCCGGGCGAGCCCGCCCGCGGCATTCCCCTCAACCTGCCGGCTGACGAGGCCGGCGTGCACATCTTCCATGCCGGCACCGCGTTCGCCGAAGAAGGCCACCTCCAGAGCAGCGGCGGGCGCGTCCTCAATGTTGTCACCACCGGCGAAACCGTCGAGGAAGCCCGCAGCATCGCCTACGAGGCGGTCGGCCGCATCGGCTTCGAAGGAGCGCACTGGCGCACCGACATAGGTGCAAGAGTTGAGGGCCAGCAAACGAAGTATGATGGGGACAGTCATCAGGAGGTGGCAGCATGAACATTCTTGACCGTATCGGTACCATAATCAGGGCCAACATCAACGATCTGCTCACCCGGGCAGAAGACCCCGAGAAGATCATCAACCAGACGCTGATCGACATGCGTCAGGCGCAGTACGAGGCCCGCATGGAAGTCTCGCGCACGATCGCCGAAGGCAAGAAGCTCGAGCGTGACGTGCAGGGCCACCGCAACGAGGCCAGCGAGTGGATGAGCAAGGCCGAGGCAGCCGTCAAGGCCGGCCGGGAGGACCTGGCCCGCGAAGCGCTGCGGCGCCGCAAGGCGAGCGACGACCTTGCCGAGGGTCTCGAGGAGCAGCACGAAGCCCACGAGCAGATCGTCGAGAAGCTCAAGACCCAGCTGCGCGCACTGGACGCAAAGATCTCCGAGGCCGAGCGGAAGCGCCAGATACTGATCGCGCGCCAGAAGCGTGCAGAGGCGCAGCAGACGGTGGCCAGCGCCATCTCCAAGACCGACACGCGCCGTGCGTTCGAGGCCTTCGACCGCATGGAAGACAAGATCATGAGTCAGGAAGACCGGATAGCAGCCGAAGCCGAACTGGCGAACGACCTGAGCATGGACGACGAGTTCGCCGCGCTCGAGGTCGAGGACGACATCGAGGACGAGCTTGCCAGGCTCAAGGCCAACGTATCCGGCAGCAGTGACAGTGGAGAAGCCTGAGTCCCGAGGGACTCGCGTTACTCCCGGGGTGGATTGAGGCGGCATGGGACTCGCGATAGTCCTCTTCCTGATCGTGCTGGTGATCGGCAGCGCCGCTGTCTGGTACCTGTTCAGCCGGACCAGGCACGGGGCTCCCGGTGCGGGGCAGCCCCATGCGGCCGTCTCCGCACAGGAGCTTTCGCCCCTGGCTCAGCCGTACCGCAGCCTGCTTGGGGAGGCAGTCACGATCCAGCGCGAGGTGGCCAACCGGGCCGAGACAGCCCCGCCGACGCTGCGGCTGGAGATCGACGAGATGGCCGGGCGCATGTTCCGCCTGGTCAGGCGCGCGCTGCCGCGGGCGAAGCACGGCACGCAGCTGCAGGACTTCCTCCTGCGGCTGACAGCCGCTGATGCCGAGTTCGAGGCAACGAAGGACGAGGCCCGCCTGGTCGAGGAGGAGCTGTCGGTCTTCGTCGAGTCGATGCGTCGCGTGCGCGGCAAGGTTTACGGCATACTGAGCAATGCCGCCAGCCTGGAGGCCGACAGGCGGCTGCATACCGACCTGGCCGATGCCCTGTCTGACGTCTCCCTCCTGGAGGAAGCGATGGCGGAGACCGTCACCGAGACCAACCAGCTTTACTGAGCACGGTGACTGCTATCCTTATGCGCATGCGCACAAGCCCAGCCGTACTCCTGTCCGCCTGCCTGCTCGCACTGCTGGTCGCGGCATGTGCACCAACCAGCCAGGCTCCACGCACGTCCGTTCAGGAAGCGTCCCGGCCTGCCGGCTTCTACCCGTCCCAGACGGGCGCCCGGTGGGAGTACCTGCCCAACAACGCGCCGGTCTCGGCGTCGCCGACCGTGAGTACGGTCGAGGGTCCCAGGGTGGTCGGTGACGACGTCCTCATCGCCTGGCGGGTGATCGGAGGCGGCCTGGACCACAGCCATTTCCGCTCGTACGCTGCCGATGGCGTGCGCCTGCACGCCCGCACCTATCCCGGCGCAAGCATGAGTTTCGACCCGCCGCTGCTCGAGTACCCGGCGCAGGCGCAGCTGGTGCGGGGCGCCAGCTGGGGAGGCAGCTCGACCGTGAGCGTCAGCCAGCCCGGCGCACCGCCCGAGCACCGAAGGACCAGCTACGAGGTCAGCTACCGCTACACGGTCGTGGACCGCCGCCGCGTGCGTGTCGAGGCCGGCGAGTTCGACGTGTACGTCATCAACCTGGTCACGCGTGAGACGACAGGGGCCGACACGACGGTGCTCACGCAGGAGATCTGGTTCTCGCCTTACGCGGGCGAGATCCGGAACGTGTCGGGGGAGTACCTCACCAGCCTGAACTTCACGCCAACGCTCCCGCAATAGCGTCGCAGGGACTCCTGGACCGTCCCGGACGGGTGCTATCATTGCCGGAATGAGACTGCTTGACGACATCTCGTCCCCGGCGGACGTGAAGCGGCTTTCGCGCTCCGAGCTGCCGCTCCTGGCGGACGAGCTGCGGGCCGAGGTCATCCGCGTCTGTTCGATCGGCGGCGGCCACCTGGCCTCCAGCCTGGGCGCGATCGAACTGACCGTGGCGCTGCATCACCTGTTCGACTCGTCGATCGACCGCTTCGTGTGGGACGTCGGCCACCAGACCTACGCACACAAGATCCTGACCGGCCGCAGGGAGCAGATGGACACGATCCGCAAGCCCGGCGGCCTGGCCGGATTCACGGCCACGAGCGAGTCCCCGCACGACGCGCTCACGGTTGGTCATGCCAGCACCAGCCTCGCCGCCGCGCTCGGCATGGCGCTCGCACGCGACGCCCGCCGCCAGACTTACGAGGTCATCCCCGTCATCGGCGACGGAGCGCTCACCGGCGGCATGGCCCTTGCGGCGCTCAACCAGATCGGTCACCTTAAGTCACGCGTGATAGTGATCCTGAACGACAACGAGATGTCGATCAGCGAGAACGTCGGCGGTCTGAACCATTACATGCGTCACCTGCAGGTGCAGCCGTGGTTCCAGTGGGCGGAGGAGAGCGGCCGCAAGGCGCTCGGCGGCATCTGGCAGCCGCTCGGCGACCTGACAGGCAGGGCGAAGGACGCCGCGAGGCGCTTCTTCGACCCGGCGAGCGCGAACCCGTTCCACGCGATGGGCGTCCGCTACGTCGGGCCGGTGGACGGCCACGACATCGAGCAGCTGACGTACTACCTGGACCGCATAAGGCGGCTGGAGGGGCCGACGATGATCCACATCGTCACCAAGAAGGGCAAGGGCTACAAGATCGCGGAGTCCGACCCGATCACCTGGCACGGCCCGTCGGGCTTCGACCCGTCCAACCCGGTCGCGGCCAGCAAGTCATACCAGTGGTCCAACGCGTTCGGCGACGCGATCAGCGACCTGGTCCCCTTCGACGACCGCGTCTGGGTCATCACTCCCGCGATGCGCGAGGGCAGCGGCCTCGTCGAGTACAGCAGGCGCTTTCCTGGCCGCTACATCGATGTCGGCATCGCCGAGGACGTCGCCGTCACTGTTGGCGCCGGGCTCGCCTTGCGGGGCGAGAAGCCGGTCATCGCGATCTACAGCACGTTCCTGCAACGCGCGGTGGACCAGGTCATCCACGACGTCGCGCTCGAGAACCTCGACGTGATCTTCGCGATCGACCGTGCGGGCCTGGTGGGTGCCGATGGAGCCACGCACCAGGGCGTGTACGACCTGAGCATCCTGCGGGCGCTGCCGAACATGTCGATAGCCATGCCCCGCACGGCCCAGGAACTGCGCAGCATGCTCAAGACGGCGCTGCAGATCGGTGGCCCCAAGGCGATCCGCTGGCCGCGTGGTTCGGTTGAACAGCCCGCGCCGGCCAAGGCCGCAGACTGGCCCCTGATCGAATGGGGTTCGTGGGAAGAGGTCAAGCCGGGCACGCGTGCTCACATACTCGCGATCGGACCGATGGTCGAAGCGGCCCTGAGCGCCGTCAGCGACATGCCCGACGTTGGCGTGGTCAACGCCCGCTTCATCAAGCCGCTGGACGGTTCCTTGCTTCTGCGGCTGGCCGAAGGCAGCGAGCAGCTGATCACGGTCGAGGACCACGTACTTGCCGGCGGCTTCGGCTCGGCGGTACTCGAGTTCCTCGCAGACTCGGGGCTGCGCACGCCGGTGCTGCGCCTCGGGATCGATGACGTCCACGTGCCCCATGGCAACCCGGCGGACCAGCAGGAGGAACTCGGTTACGGCCCGGGGGCCATCAGGAAGGCCCTGGCGGAGCTGGGCTTCCGTTCGGTCCAGGCTGCCGACTGACCATGCTGCGGGCGCGAGCCTTTAGACTGGACCATGGACAACCTGCCTACGCTCATCGTCACGGGAGGGCTCGGACTGGCGCTGCTGTTCGCCGGCTACCCGCTCTTCCGCGTACTTGTAGTGCTGCTCGGCGCGCTCGTCGGCTTCACGTACGGGCCGGAGATCCTTGCGCTGGTCATGCAGGAGACGCCACCGGCCACGCTGGCCTGGCTGGCCGCGGGCGTCACCGCGCTGCTGCTCGCGCTGGTGTCGTGGCAGCTGTTCTGGCTGGCCGTCGTCCTTTACGGCGTTTACGTCGGCTACGGGATCGGCATGGCCCTGATCGACAACGTCTGGATGGCGATGGGTGCCGGCGTGGTCGTCGCATTGCTCGCGCTCGCGCTCGGACGCATCGGCCTGATAATGGCGACGGCGCTGGTCGGCGCATGGATGCTCGTCAACGTCGGCCTGGTCGCCTTCGGCCTCGATCATCCCTTGCCGGTTGGCGATGTCCAGGCGGCCCCTTGGGCCTGGGGCGCGGTACTTGCGCTTGGCCTGCTAGGGTCGCTGCTGCAGGCGCGTGTATGGCGGGACGCCCGCCGGCAGCGGTATCGAGCCTGAGAGCGCACCCTCGAGCAGCGGCCGCAGGCGCGCGATCATCCATTTGACGTGTTCTTCCGCCAGCGTGGGGTGAACCACGAACATCAGGCTTTCCTGCCCCATGGAACGCGCTTCGGGCAGCACGGCCTGATCCAGGCCGAGGTTGGTGAACGCCTTCTCCAGGTAGATCTCTGAGGCGGAACCGCTGAAGAGCGGCACGCCGAGCGCCGTCGCCTCTGCGAGGATGCGATCCCGGCTCCAGCCGGGCGCCAGCCTGTCCTGATCCACATAGGCGTACAGCTTGTAGTAGGCGTGCTCGAGCCCCTCAGCTGGAACCGGGAAGTCAAGGCCGGTGATCGACGCGAGGCCCTCGATGAACAGGCGGGCGTTGCGGGCACGCGTCTCCAACCAGCCGGGAAGCTTGCGCAGCTGCACGCGACCCACGGCCGCCTGCACTTCAGACAGGCGCCAGTTCGTGCCGAACGAGTGATAGATGGGGCGGTATCCGGGCCTGTCCGGAGGGGTGTGCACCGCGTCGTAGTCCTTGCCGTGCTCCTTGTACGCCCAGGCGCGCTTCCAGGCCGCTTCATCGTTCAGGGTGAGCATGCCGCCTTCCCCGGCGGTCGTCATGATCTTGTCCTGGCAGAACGAGAAGGCACCCGCATGGCCGATCGAGCCGACGCGCCGGCCGCGGTGGACAGCCCCGTGCGCCTGCGCGCAGTCCTCGATCACTATCAGGTCGCGCTCGCGCGCGAGTTCCATGATCGCGTCCATCTCGGCCGGCCAGCCGGCCAGGTGCACGACGATGACTGCCCGGGTTCTGTCCGTCAGCCGCGCCCGGATGGATTCCGCCGTGATGTTGCCGCTCGCCGGATCGACATCGGCGAAAACCGGCCTGGCGCCGCGCAGGATGATGGCGCTGGCGCTGGCCATGAAGGTGCGGGGAGTGGTGATGACTTCATCGCCGGCGCCGATGCTGAAGGCATGCAGCGCGAGCTCCAGGGCCACAGTGCCGTTCGCCACTGCGACGGCGTGCTCAGTGCCGACGAAGGCCGCGAACTCGTGCTCGAACGCCGCGCCCTCGCCACCGGTCCAGTAGTTCACCCGGCCCGACCTGAGCACGCGGTCTACCGCGGCGCGTTCGTCCTCACCGAAGTGGGGCCATTGCGGAAGGTGGGGACCGATTCCGTTAAGCACTTGTTCGCCTGCGTCCTGCTTGACCCCTGACATGTTTCAACTATTACTGCAGGACGCATCTCCCGATGTACGGGCGTCACAGCCCCGTGCGCCAGCTGCGCAGCCGCGGAACGAGCAGCAGCAGGCTCAGCCCGTAGGCTGCACCGGTCGCGAGCAGCGTCAGCAGGAACCGTGTCAGCGACGCGGGGTCCGGCAGCAAGATGACGACCAGCGCGAGTACGGCGTTCGCAGCGAGCACCCGCCAGACGTCGGGATGCAACCGGGGCAGAGGGAACGTGCTCCTCACCAGCCAGAGGCTTGAGAGCAGCGCAACCACGTAGACCACAAGGGTGGACCAGATGGCTCCGTACAGGCCGTGGACCGGGATCAGCCAGACGTTCAAGCCCACGTTCAGAACTGCGGCCAGCAGCATCACCCAGGCCTGCATCGCCGTGCGCTCGCCAAGCTGGAAGCCGACGTCGACGTAGAACGCCTTGATGCCCGAGAGCAGCACGGAGACCGCGATCCACGGGATCACCGCAGCGGCGGTCGCCCGGAAGTCGGGACCCGCCACGATCCCCGCGATGGGACCGGGCAGCAGGACCAGCACGAGCGTCACCGGCAGGCCGACCCCGAGCAGCAGCAGCAGCGTAAGCGACATGTGCTGACGGGCCGCAGCGGCCCCGGTTTCCTCCATCGCACGCACGATCAGCGGGTAGGAGGCCAGGTTCACGATGCTCAGCACCATCATCACCGTGAACTGGCTGAGGTCGTAGCCGACCGCGTACAGGCCGGTCGCGTCCGTTCCGAGGAACCAGCCGAGCAGGAAGCGGTCCGAGGTCGAAACGATGAACCCGAGCGCGAACGTGACTGCCAGAGGCAGCCCGTAGTGAAAGAGCCGCCTGGTCACGGCCGCGTCTGGCCGCCAGTCTGCTGCGCGTGGCCAGTTGCGCCACTGCGCCAGCAGCAGCAGGCTCAGGAGCATCCCCAGGGCGATGCCGCCCACCAGGCCGGCTGCGCCGTAGCCGAGCCAGGCCAGGAGTGCGCCGAAGCCGAGCGACAGCACGGACCTGACCGTGGCCAGCAGGCCGTAGCGGGCCGGGGTGAGGCCGCTGCGGACCACCTCGAGGTTCAGCTCGAAGAACCCCTGGGTCACCAGCAGGAACACGGAGGCGAGTAACAGGCCCGGCGGCAGCCAGCGGCCAAGCAGGGGAGAAAGCAGCAGCACCAGCACCAGCAGGCCCGCAGAGGCCAGCAGGAACACGGTGCGTACCGACGCAAGGAACCCGCTGCGGCTCGGGCCATCGGCCGGAAGGAAGCGGAGCAAACCCAGGCGCAGCCAGTGGAACAGGAACGAGTCGGCGAGCGCCACCGAGGCGAGCGCGAGGCTGTACGCACCGTATTCATCCGGGACCAGCAGCCGCGTGTAGACGGCGATCGCAAGGAAGTTGACGATCCCGGGTACGCCGCGCGCGAGTGCATACACAAGGGAGTGACCGACCAGCAACTCAGGTGGCTCCAGGACGCGAACGCTTGTCTGTGACGCTCAACTGCGGCATTAAGGAATCATAGGGTATAAGTAACAGGCGATGAGCTCAGCCGTACATTTGGCCCTGCTGGTGCCGGACCTGACCGGTGGCGGCGCGGAACGCGTGATGGTGAACCTGGCGGGCGGACTCGTCGCGCTCGGTCACCGCGTGGACATGGTCGTGCTGGCCGAGCGAGGCCAGTACCGGGATCAGGTTGCGCCCGGAGTCCGGATCGTCAGCCTCGGCGTCGAGCGCGCCCGCAACAGCGTCCCCGCACTCGCCCGCTACCTGCGGGCGAACCGGCCCGCAGGCCTGATCTCTGCGTTGGGCCACGTAAACGTCGCGGCGATCATCGCCAACGGGCTTGCGGGCCGGCCAACGCGAGTACTGGTCACCGAGCACCTCGCCTACCTGGCCGGCGCCGAGGCGAGCACGGTCCAGAAGCTCTTTCCCCGCGTCGCCGGGCTCACCTACCGGGCTGCCCATTCCGTGGTGGCCGTCTCGCGCGGCGTGGCGGATACCTTCGCCAGTGCCAGCGGCTTCCCGCGCGGGCGCGTCACCGTCATCCCCAATCCCGTGTTGACGCAGACGCTTTACGCCAGGCGGGATGCGGACTTCGACCTGCCCGTGCAGGCACCGTTCATCCTGGCTGTAGGGCGGCTCACGAAACAGAAGAACTACCCGTTGCTGCTCGAGGCGTTCGGCCGCGTGCGCACCGCCAGACCCGGAGTCAAGCTGGTGATCCTGGGCGAGGGCGAGGACCGCGCGCAGCTGGAGGGCCACGAGGACGTGCTCCTGCCCGGCTTCACCACCAACCCGTACGCGTGGATGAAGGCATGCAGCGTGTTCGCAATGTCCTCGGACTGGGAGGGCCTGCCGACGGTGCTGATCGAGGCGTTGGCGTGCGGGGCCAGCGTGGTGTCGACTGATTGCGACAGCGGTCCCAGAGAGATCCTGGACGGCGGCCGGCTCGGGAGGCTCGTGCCCGTGGGTGACGCCGACGCGCTGGCCGACGCGCTGATCGCGGCGCTCGACGACCCGGGGCCCAAAGCGTCCGAGGATGACCTGGCTCCGTACACGGTCGGCGCAGCGACCAGGGGTTACCTGGACGCCCTCGGACTGGGCAATTGACGCGGCTTGCCGCACTGGCGCTGCTCGGCTTCGCCTTCGTACTGCCATGGGAAGACAGCCTGGTCCTTCCTTTCCTGGGCAGCATCGGCCGCGTCTCGGGACTGGTCCTGATGGTCGCCGCCCTGCCGGCGCTGTTCGTTCAGGGTCGGTTGCGGCTCAGGTACCCGTCGGTATTCCTGGTTCTGATGGCGCTGTTCATGCTGTGGTCCTCGCTCAGCCTCTACTGGTCACAGGACCCGGCGAACACCTTCGCACATGTGATCACGAGGCTGCAGCTGCTCGTCCTGGCGTACCTGGTCTGGCAGCTGATGGAGACGCCGCTGCACGCTCTGGGTGCGATGCGCGCCTATGTTCTTGGCTGCTACGTGGCAGTCGGCAGTGCCGCCTACAACTTCGTGAGCGGCTCGGAGGCCACGTGGCAGCGCTACTCGGCTGCGGGCACCGACCCCAACGAGTTCGCCACGATGATCGCGCTGGGGATCCCGATGGCCTGGCTCCTGGTGCACCGCGAGAAGCGCACCCTCTGGTTCTGGCCCCTGCTGCTCTACCTGCCCGTTGCGCTCGGGGCAGTCGTTCTGACCTCGTCACGCGGCGGTGCCCTCGTCACGATCGTTGCCCTGCTCGTGGTGCCGATGACACTGCATGCGCTCAAAGCGCGGCGGCGGGTGGCGTTCTGGGCCCTGGCGGCTGTTGGCATGGTCGGCATGCTGCAGTTCGCCCCACAGATCTCGCAGTTCGCCAGCACCAGCATCAACCGGCTGTTGAGCACTGTCAGTGAAGTCACCGAGGGCACGCTCAACGAACGCGCGCTCATCTGGGACGCGGGCTTCAGGGTATATGAACAGAACCCTTTGCTTGGCGTAGGCGCTGGCGGCTTCGAGAAGTCGGTCGCTTCGATCATCGGTTTCGAACGGGTTGCGCACAACACGTACATCTCGGTGTTTGTCGAGACCGGTCCAGTGGGCCTGGTGCTCTTCGGCGCGGCGCTGCTGGCGGCGCTCGCCTCGGTGTGGCGTAATCCTCCGGTCGAACGCGCGGTGCTGCTTGTGCTGCTCATGACACTGCTGGTCGGCATCATCCCGCTCACATGGGAATACCGCAAGGTCACCTGGTTCGTACTGGTTCTGGCCACCGCGTTCGGAACCACTGTCATCGGAAAGCCAGCCCGCGCATGAGGATACTGCTGGTTATAACCGACCTGGATCTGGGCGGCGCCGAAACCCAGGTGGTGCGGCTCGCCGCTGGCTTCACAGGCAGGGGTCATGAGGTCCAGGTCGTTTCGATGATCGATCCGGTTGCGTGGCAGGACCGACTGAAGGCAGCGGGCGTGAAAGTACACAGCCTCGGCATGAAACGCGGCAGTCCCGATCCCCGGGGCATCCTTGCGCTGGCACGCATCGTACGGGCGTTCAGGCCGGACGTGGTGCACGCACATATGCTGCACGCCAACCTGCTGGCACGGGTGACGCGCACCATCGTCAACATGCCGGTGCTGATCACGACCGCCCACAACACGCGCGAGGGCGGCCGCGCCTTCGACATCGCCTACCGCGCGACCGATGCACTGACCGACCTGAGCACCAACGTCAGCAGCGCGGCCGTGGAAGCCTATGTCAAGCGGAGCGTCGCGCCGCGCGAGCGTATAAGACTCGTGCCCAACGGTATCAGCATGGATGATTACGGTATGAACGCTGCCGGGCGCGAGAGCGTGCGTGCGGAGCTCGGCTGGACCGGCTTCGTCTGGCTGGCGATCGGCCGGCTGACTGTCGAGAAGGACTTCGCCAACCTGCTGGCAGCCTGGAAGCTGCCAGGACCTGCTGACCAGCTTGCGATAGTCGGCAGCGGTCCGGAACTCGGGCGCCTTCAGGAGTTGGCGCAACCATCGGTCACGTTCCTCGGCCGGCGCATGGACGTGCCCCGCCTGCTGGCTGCTGCAGACGGGTTCGTGCTGCCCTCGCGAGTCGAGGGCCTGCCGATGGTGCTGCTCGAGGCTGCTGCGGCGCGGCTCCCGATGGTCGCAACCGATGTGGGCGGCAACGCCGAGATCGTGAAGGACCTGATGACCGGCCGGCTGGTTCCCAGCCGCGACCCGCGTGCACTTGCCGAAGCGATGCAGTGGCTGCAGGAACTTGCAGGAGATGCCCGTAGGGTGCTGGCTGACAGTGCCTTCGAACTGGTAGCGTCAACCTATGGCATGGAGAGCGTGATCGACCTCTGGGAGCAAACGTATGCAGAACTCAGGTAAAGCCGGCCGCCTGCTGATGGTGGCGTCCATCCCGGAGATGATCGAAGTCTTCCTGCTGCCCTATGCCCGGCACATGCGCAGCCTCGGCTGGCATGTCGATGGCATGGCGCGCGGCATCTCGGCTTCGGCAGCCTGTGTCGAGGCGTTTGACTTCGTGCACGAGATCAACTGGAGCCGCAGCCCGCTCGATCCACGCAACCTGTTCGGTGTTCCGGGCCAGATCAGGCAGATCGCGGATGCCGGCGAGTACGACATCGTGCACGTGCATTCTCCCGTGGCCAGCGTAGTCACGCGCTTCGCGCTGCGCAGGAAGCCGCGACCGGCCGTGGTCTACACCGCGCACGGCTTTCACTTCGTGCGTGGGGGCTCGCGCCTGAGGAACGCGGTGTTCAGCACGGTTGAGCGCATAGCCGGACCGTGGACCGACGAGCTCATAGTGATCAACGGAGAAGACGCCGAAGCCGCCTCCCGCATGAAACTGGTCCCACCCGAGCACCTGCATCACATGCCCGGGATCGGCGTCGACCTAGGCGAGTTCGGCGCGAAGCCACCGGACGTGGCTGCGGCCCGGGCCGAGCTCGACCTGCCCCAGGACGTGCCACTCGTCGTGATGATCGCTGAGTTCATCCCGCGCAAACGCCATGAGGACGCGATCAACGCCTTCGCCGCAGTCTGGGGTGACGCGAACCTGCTGCTGGTGGGCAAGGGACCGCTGCTCGAGGAGATGAAGCACCTTGCGGCTACCCTTGGCATCTCCAGACGCGTGCACTTCCTTGGTTACCGCGATGATGTCTCTGCGATCCTGGGCGTGAGCGACCTGTTGATCCTGCCGTCACTGCAGGAGGGACTGCCCAGGAGCGTGCTCGAGGCCATGAGCATGGGCGTGCCAGTAATCGCCACCGATGTCAGGGGTACGCGCGACCTGCTTGAACAGGGCGCCGGTGTGTTGATTCCGGTGAACTCACCGGCCACTCTGGCCCACGCGATGAACGCACTGCTTAGTAACGAGATGAGGCGCAACGAGCTGAGGGACGCCGCGCTCGCCCGCGTAACGGACTACGATCTGGCGCTGCTGCTCGAAATGCACGAGAGGCTGTATCAGGACATCCTGGAGCGCAGGCGTTCAGTCAGTACTTGAGACGCTGATGCGGAAACCGAGGTCGTTCATGCCTCCGTGCTGCTTGGTCCAGACCGATGTACCGTCCGGGCGCAAGCCGAGCAGCCGCACGCTGTAACGGTGATCGTCTGCCAGCACAGGTGAGGCGTCAGGCAGGGCGATGAATACCTGCCAGCTGCCGTGTTCCAGGTTTGCCGGCAGCGTTACGCTCAGCGGCAGCGTCGTGTCCTCGCCGGCCAGCGGCAGGGCGATGCGGGCATCCTCAACCGCCGTCATCCTTACCACCTGTCCGCTGTGTTCCTGCCTCAGTACGATCTGCAGTGGACGTGGATTGTAGAGCTTGCCGAAGCCCGTGTTGCTGATTCCCAGTCTCAGGGCCAGCGTTTCGCCCGGATGCAGCAGACCACCATCATGCTCGACACCGTGCAGCTGGAACCGGTATCCGAGGCGATCTGCGATCTCATCGAAGCAGCCCTGGGCGCGCCATGAATCCAGCACTTCGTAATAGAAGTCCAGGTTTAGGTAGTCCCAGCCGAAGCGTTCCATCTCTGCGATCGCGTTGTCGCAGGCGCGCCTTTCGCGTGAGTTGTGCGTGTCGTACTCGTTGCTGCAGGTCTCGCCACCCACGACCGTGAAAGCACCCAGTGCTGCGGCATATGCCCGGTCGCGCTCCGGGTTGTTCCGGTCGTACGTTCCGATGTCATCCGCTCCCGCCAGGAAGCAGTCGTTCTTGAAGCCGACACGCGACTGATCATTGCCGCTGAAAGCCTGCACGGGATCGAACGTTTCGGGGAAGGTGACGCGCATGTGCCAGGGCGAACGAAGCTGAATCATCCGGGATTCCGGCATAGCTGCGAGCAGCGCCCGGGTGACGCGCTCCCGGTTCTCGTCGTTGGTCAGGTCGTTCGTACTGTTGTGCCACTCGCCCCACCGGCCGATGAATCCGGCCTGAAGCACGGCGATCACATCGGCGTTCTCCACCAGTACCGGCGTCAGCTGACTGATGTGGCGCTCGACCCACCTGATGGAAGTATCGAGTCCACCTCCATCGTTTGGCCCGAAGTTGTACGAGAAACGCAGGATGACCTTGACGCCCCTGTCGCGTGCGCCACTGAAGCCGGCATCGAGCTGATCGAGCAGGCTTTGGGGCAGGTCGCGCGTGCGCCATTGATCCAGGCGGACGTAGCTGCGAACGAGGCTGTACGGTTCGGTTACGCGGAACTCGGGGACGGTCAGTGACGCGTAGGTGTGGAAGCCGCGCTCCGGGTTGCGCACGCTGGTTGCCTCCGGCATGAAGGTAACCGATACCGCTCCGGGTTCGGGATACTCGGGATCCTCGGGATCCTCTGGTTCAGGCTCCTCAGGCTCGGGATCGCTTGGCTCCTCGATCGGGTCCTCGATCGGATCCTCGCCCTTAGGCGGCTGGCCTGCATTGGACGGCCCCACGCAGCCGGCCAGCAGGATCAGAAGCAGCAGGCAGGCCATGAACTGCGCCATCCCCCTCATGCTCATGCGGCAGCCCGCCTCCCGCTGAGGGTGAGGCGGATGGCATAGGCAGCGAGCACGGCCACAACGATCGCGAGTGCGACGTTGGAGACGAGGCGCTGGCTGTCGGGTTGTGCCGGTACTTCCGCGCGATTGACAAGGTTGAGCTGCCCTAACGGCAGGATCGCGTCCATGCCCGCCAGCGTCGCCAGCATCTCGGTGCGGGCCATGTTCAGGCCTGCACGCTCAGTTGATTCAGCGGGAAGTGCCGCGAGCTCACTGTCCAGACGGTCGAGCTCGGCCTCGAGCTGCGAACTCCAGTCTGTCAGTGGTCGGGCTGTGCGTTGCAGGTCCCACCTGACGAGTTCGTCCGCCACGAGGTTGGCAACACTGGCTGCACGCGAGGCATCGGAATCGGTGAACGCGACCGTCACGATGCTCGACTGGATCTGGTTGTCACTCTGGACGCTCAGGTTGCGCAGCACATCCTGCCGGACAGGGGCCGGGCCGTCCAGACGCGCGAGGGCGGCATCCAGCACCGGACCGTTCGCGACGGCGGCGCGGTAGAGGGCGGGGTCAAGGCTGGCGGGCGTCAGGGTGGTGAAACCGAAGTAAGCGTCTGCGTGGCGTGTCGAGAGCAGGTACGCGGCCGCCGTGTACTCGACCGGTCGGGCCATGGTCAATACGAACATGACAGCTGCAGCCAGAAGTCCGAACCCGGCGGCCAGCGGCACGCCTCGCCAGACGAAGCGCAGGGCGTCGCCGACGCTCACGGTCGTGAAGGTCGCGGCAGCCCCGTGGCGCGTCAAGTCGTGCTGCTCCTCGAGTTCCCTGGGCCCATGAACTCAGGCATGCTCGCGTGGCCCTCGGCGGTGATGCCCTCGCGCTTCACAACAGTCATCACGGTCAGCCAGAGGATCTTCGCATCAAGCCACAGGCTGTGGTTATCCACGTACCAGACGTCCTGGTCGAAGCGATCTTCCCATGAGAGTGCGTTGCGCCCGTTGACCTGCGCGAGGCCGGTTATGCCTGGCCGCATCTCGTGCCGCCTGGCCTGATGGGGCGTGTACCTGTCCAGGTATGCGGTGATCAGTGGCCGCGGACCGACCAGGCTCATCTCGCCCCGCAGGACGTTCCAGAGCTCGGGCAGTTCGTCCAGGCTGGTGCTGCGCAGGAGGCGGCCGAAGCGGGTGAGCCGCTGGTCATCGGGCAGGGGAGTGCCGTCTGCTGCCAGTGCATCACGCATGCTGCGGAACTTGATGATGCGAAATGGTCGACCGCGCAGGCCCGGCCTGACCTGGGTGAAGAACACCGGCCTGCCCAGGTTCACAGCGACCAGTACCGACGTCACCAGCAGAACGGGGCTGAGGGTGATCAGGGCCGCAGCGGCAACCGTGACGTCAAGCAGCCGCTTGATCCTCAGACGGGGTGAACGTAGTGACTCGGTTTTGCTGTTGATGCTCATCGCTTCAGTAACCTTATCAGCGCAGTCACGCCTTGCTGCAGCACTCGTCACTTAAGCAGGCTAGTACGGGCGTTGGCGCAGCATCTCGAGATGCTGCACGGCTTCGGGTGACAGCGGAGCGGCCAGGCCCCCGGCGGTACAGTCCTTGGCAGGCGCAGCCATCCCTTCGACGGTGACTCCCCGGGACTCGAGTGCGTTCACTTGGGCGATCAGCTCGGGGTCAGCCGGGTCGTAACAGTTGTAGCCCATCAGCAGGTTGCCTTCGAACGAACCTGTCGGCGGCATCAGGACGGTGCCACGCTGCCACTGGTAGATGGGCGCTTCGGCGAAGTCGGTGTTTGCCACCAGCGGCGCCAGCGAAGTCAGGTAGTTGTCGTCCAGTACGACGGTGGTGAGGGCCGGAAGGTTCGCGAGCGGGCCAGCGTCGTCGATCCGGTTGCCCCGAGCCAACACGAGTTCAAGTCTGGTCATGCCGGCGTTGAGGAAGCTTATGTCCTCCACCTCGTTGGCATGGAACACGACGCTGACCAGATTGGTGAGCCCGGCAAGGGGGCTTAAGTCACGCAGGCAGTCGCTGCCTTCACCAACACAGTTGTCATACACCCAGGCGTGCTCGAGGCTGGTCAGGCCCGCCAGCGGGCTCAGGTCCTTGACAGAGTTCTCGCTCAGGTAAAGGATCCGGAGGCTCTCAAGGCCCTCCAGTCCGGTGATATCCGTGAGCCGATTGTTGTAGAGGCCGAGCACCTCGACCTTGTCCAGGTTCGCGAGCGGTGAGACGTCGGTTATGAGATTGTTGTCGAAGTTGATCTCGACCAGGCTGGTCATGCTAGCCAGGCGGCGCAGATCGGTTACGTCGTTGCACTCGAACTCGAAGCGGACCAGGTGGATCAGGTGCTGGACACCTTCGAACGATTCCACCGGCGGCAGCAGGGGCTGGCCGTCATCGCAGTTGTTGCGGACCAGTGCGTTGCGGGTCTCCTGGCCATACGGGTTGAGCTGCGGCGCGAACTGCTGCTGAACATGCTGGCACGTCAGCCGGCCCGTGGGCCGGCTGTAGACGCTGCGGACCAGGCTTTCGATCACGGGATCATCGAACACGACGCGCTGGTTCGGACGCGCGTTGCTGTCGCACACCCAGCCGAGCACGCGTCGCGGCGCAGACCAGAGGAGCTCGCTGCCGCTTGAACCCTCACCCTGCCAGTCGAGCCTGTAGTTGACTTCCCCATAGCCGGTCGGCAAGTCGACTTCGACCGAGCGCCTCCCGGGCGGGAGCAGTTGCCGGCGGTCGATCTCGTTGCCGTCCGAGAGCGTGACCAGCTCAAGGGAGGAGAGGGCAACCGGCCTCCACTCGAGCAGCAGCGACTCGCCGGCCTCAAGCTGCGCAGGCGCACTGTCGGCATTGAGCTCATACAGTCCCGCGCCCACCACCGTGACTTCGACGCTGCCCGTGACGCGTGTGTCCTGCACGCTGGTGATGTGCAGGGTCGCCGTGCCGGTCGCCACTGCCCGCAGCGTGCTGCCGGCAACCGTGAACACGGACCCGGTGCCGCTCCTGTAGGTCACCGCCTGGCTTGGCGTCGCCCCTGCCGCTCCCGTTGCCTGCACCGTAACGTGTTCAGACAGGTCGATCTCCTCATCGATACCCACAACCGTGAGTCCCTGCACGCTGATCCCATCCACAGGTGCGACGGTGATGGTGCGCTCGACCGAATCGGGGCCGTTCGAGGCCGCCAGCGTATATGGCGTGGGGGCGGACGGTGTCACGCTGCGCGAGCCGACCGCACTCACCGCTTCGCCGTTCAGCGTGCCTGTGTCCGCGTCGATGCTCCAGCTGAGTGTCCAGGCTCCATCGCCTGCCTCGCTTGGGATCGCGACGTACTCGAGGATGCGCGGGACGCGCTGGCTGGTCACCGCCACACCCCTTCGCATGCCGGTCCACTGCCTGCTTACGGCGTGAACCTGAGCCGTACCTGCCGCCACGGCTGTCACCAGGCCCGTATCACTGACCCGTAGTACCGACTCGTCCAAACTCTCCCAGATCACGTCCTGGTTCGGCTCGACATCGGCCGCCTCTGCCTGCACCCGGGCGAACAGCTGAAGGGTGTCGCCGACTTCCATCAAGAAGTCAGACGACCTGCCTGCAGAGTCGGTGATGCTGATTCCTGATACCGGACCGATGATCACAGATTCCGAGACGCCCTGATCACCGGCGCTGGCGCGCAGGGTGAACGTGGTGGCTTCCCCTGCGATCACTTCCTGCGTCCCGGTCCTGGCTACGCTCTTGCCGTTGAGCGTGACACTGTTGCCGGTGGCATCCCAGCTGAGCAGCCACTCGCCGTCGCCCTTCGCGAGGCCTTCGGCCGTGAAGTGAGCGATGCTGGCGGGTCCGCCTCCGCCCCCACCACCACCGCATGCGGCTAGCAGGAGCATGCTGGCGAGCACAGGCAGCAGCAAGGTGTAAAGATGCCTGATCCTGTTCATAAGTGCGGTGATGTTAGCAGATGAGGGCAGCTCGCGCGGTGCGAAGCGCACAGGCTCAGGAACCCAGCAGCGGCCGGGACTTCGCCGGGTTGCCGCTGGCCAGGCTCCTGGTGGGCACATCGCGGTAGACGACGCTGGCCGCGGCCACCCGGGAGTGGTCTCCGACCTTCTTCAGGGGGTTGACGATCGCGCCGGCACCAAGGAACGCGGCAACGCCGAGCTCCGCCCCGCCGTTCGCGACGGAGTATGGGGAGAGCGCGCTGCCTTCGCCGATGCGGGCGTCATGCGCAACGCTGGAATAGAAAGTCATGACTACGTTGTCACCAAGCATGGCGTGCGCGCCGACGGTTGCGAAGGGCGCGATGATGCTGCCTGCGCCTACCACCGCAGTGTCGGCCACCCACGCGAGCGGGTGGATCACGCTTAAGAACCGCGCGCCGCGTTCCCGCAGTTCAGTGGCGATACTGACGCGCAGGTCGGGTCGCCCGATCGCAAGCACGACCAGATCATCTTCAAGCGGCTCGTAGTCCCGGACCGTGCCGAGCACTTCCAGGCCGAGGCTGGCCGGTTCGACCGCAGTCGCGTGGTCGTCCAGGAAGCCCCGCACCTCATGCGTCCCGATGTCCCTTATGTACTGGTTGACCTCGCGTCCGAAGCCGCCGGCGCCGACTATGACCACGCTCATGCGAAAGTGACCGGCGCGGCGTGCAGGTAGGCGGCCATGCGGCGCTTGGCTTCGATGTCGTCCAGCACGCGCTGCACCTGCTCCTCGCCCAGTCCGAGTTCCGAAGCGACCTGCGCGGCTTCGATGCCGTTGTTCACGGCGTACAGGCATACGTCCATGCCCTGGTACGGCAGCGAGAAGTAGAACTCCTCCTGCGTCTGCGGCAGCGAGTAAGTGTCGGTTGTGGGAGGGCGCGAACTGATGGTGGCGGGCAGGCCAAGGTGCTCGGCAAGCTGATAAACCTGCGTCTTGTACAGGTGCGCGATCGGCTTCACGTCGGCTGCACCGTCGCCCAGCTTCACGAAGAAGCCCTGGTCGAACTCGAGCAGGTTGGGAGTTCCGGTGACCAGGAAGTTGAGCCGGTCGGCGTGGTAGTACTCGAGCATCTTCCTGGTGCGCTGCTTGAAGTTCGTGGCGGCCACGATCTCCAGGTAGTCATTCGCATCGAGCCGGGCGCGATGCTCCTTGCCGCCCGGATCGACGGCGACGAGCGAGAAGAGCCGGTAACTGTCGCCATCGAGCAGGCTGGGCAGCACGATCTTGGACTTCCAGCCAGGGCCGTAGCCGGGAACGGCCCGGGCGAAGGCGGCGTCGCGCCGCTCATAGCATCTGGCGGCAGTCAGCAACGGCGTGATGTTCTCGACCTCCGCCTCGATGCCCAGGTGATCGGCCAGCAGCTGTCCAAGTTCGAGTGATTCGTCAGCCGAGTCGGCTTCCGGCATGAGCAGGCCGTGCACGCGTTCCTTGCCGAAGGCGAGGACGTCAAGTGCTGCAGTGACGCTGCTGTCGATTCCGCCGGAGAGTCCCAGCACGGCACCGCGCCGGCGGAAGCGGCGGGCGGCATTGCGGAGGCCGTCAACTATCTTGTCGACGGCCTTGGCGGGATCCAGCACGAGTGCCTCGCCGATGCTCACGCCGCGACTGCAGCTCCGGCCTTGCTGTTCACATAGGCGACGATGCTTTCGATCGTGTCCAGGTTCTCCGGCACGGTCTCCGAATCCGGAATCTTGAAGCCGTAGGCCTGCTCGATGAACATGATCAGTTCCAGCACGCCCATCGAATCGACGGTGCCGCTGGCCGTCAGCGAAGTTGACGCGGGCAGGGAGTTCTCGTCAGCGTCCACGAAGAAGTTCTCGTTGATGAAGTTCCTGATGTCCTGTTCGATGCTGTTCATTCTAGGCTGTCATCCCCTTTGCATTTCCTGTGGTGAGTCTAGCGCCTGTACTCCTGCGTTCTGGTGCAGCTGTCACTCGCTGCCGGCGACCAGGTCTTTCTTCCTGACCTTGCCGGTCGCTGTCTGCGGCAGGCTCTGGGTGAACCGGACCACGCCGGGCACCATGAACGCCTCGAGCCTGGCCGCGGCGTGCCGCTTCAGCTCCCGCTCACCCAGGGTTGCGCCGTCCTCAAGCACGATGTGGGCGACCACGACCTGACCGAGCAGATCGTCATCCTCGCCGGTCACGGCGGCCTCGCGTACGCCCGGGATCGCGTGCAGGGCGTTCTCGACTTCGACCGGACTGACCTTCTCACCACGCGTCTTGATGATGTCGTCGGTCCTGCCGACGAAGTAGAGGAAGCCGTCCTCGTCCTGCCTGAAGTGATCGTGCGTGTTGAGCATGCGCTCCCCGGGCACTGGTCCCGGCTTCAGCATGTGTGCGCTCAGCTCATCCTGGCCCCAGTACCCGGCCATCACGTGCGGCCCGCGCACATGCAGGATGCCGGTCTGGCCGGGCGCGACGGGTCCGCCGTCCTCGTCCAGCAGGAACACCTCTGTGCCGGGGATGGCGATGCCGACAGATCCTGGCTTGGCTTCGACCAGCTCGGGCGGCAGGTAGCAGACGCGCTTGCATTCGGTCAGGCCGTACATCTTGTAGATGTCGGCCTCGGGGAAGAGCGTGCCCAGCACCCTGGTGAACTCGTCCGGCAAGTGCGCAGCCGTGTTGGTGATCCGGCGGACCAGCCCGAGGCTCCTCGGGTCGCGCTTCTGCAGCGACACCAGCGTCGCGAAGACGGTTGGCACGCCGGGGAACACCGTGATCCGCTCGGCTTCCGCGATCTCGAGCGTGCGGACTGGGAAAGAGAAGTTGCGTTCCAGCACCACGGTTGCGCCCGCATGAATCGCCATCAGCAGCTGGTAGAGGCCGTAGTCAAACGCGAGCGGCAGCACGTTCAGGATGCGGTCGTCCGCTTCGATGCGCAGGTACTCGGTCAGGCTGCCGCAGGTGAAGACCATGCTCTGGTGCGTCATCATCACGCCCTTGGGGTTTCCGGTGCTGCCCGAGGTGTAGATGAGTGCCGCCAGGTCGACCGGGATGGCCGCGGCCCGCCCGGGAGCGGAGGAGAAGTACAGGTCCGTCAGTTCCTGCTCCCCCTCTGCAGCCGAGTTCACTGCCAGGCCCAGGCCTGCCGGGATGGCAGCCTGCCAGACGCGACGCAGCTGCCCGTCTGCGATCAGGAAGCTCGCGCCGGAATCGGCAAGCATGTACGCGAGCTTGTCCTGCTTCGTCTGCGGGTTGATTACGGTGATGACGCCGCCGGCCAGCCATGTTGCGTAGATCGCGGCGGCCACGTGCACGGAGTTGTCCATGAAGATGGCGACGCGGTCGCCGCGCCGCACGCCCTGCGCGAACAGCGCCCCGGCAAGCCCGCTCGCTCGCGCGAGCAGATCGCCATACGTGAGGCGTTCGCCACCTGCGATCACAGCTTCGTGATCGGGATTCGCAGCAGCGTGCGCCCGAAGGGCGTCGCCCATCAGCCTGACGTTCATGCTCCCACCAGGCCTGGCTCGATCACCCTGTCGGGCACGGCCGGTTCGGCCAGTCGCGGGTGGTCGACCAGCTGCTGCTTGAGCAGCAGGGTCGAGAGAACGCCGGTCAGCGCCATCTCGTCCGCCTCGCTGTTGCCGGATTCCAGGCGCCTCGCTGCCTTGGCGGCGAGCGCGCCGACCTGCTGCGCGTCGAAGAGGCCGCTGGCTGCGACATTGGCGGGGTCAAGCATGGCGGTGACCCAATCCGGGGCGCCCGCCTGCAGGAAGGGCCTGAGCAGCGGCGCGCGGTAGGGCCGCTTGGTGCGCTTCGCGATGCCCACCGGCAGCATCCCGCCTACTGCCTTGCGCAACAGGTACTTCTCCTGCAGCCCCCTGAGCCGCAGGCGCGAAGGAAGGCGCGCGGCGAACTCCGCGACCCGGTGATCCAGGAACGGGAAGCGCCCCTCGACCCCTGAGCCCATCAGCATGCGGTCGCCCTGGGAGTGCAGCAGATAGCCCTGCATGAACGTCTGGACTTCCAGGTACTGAGCCTTGCTGAGGCCATCGAGTGCAGCGAACCCCGGCGGAAGCAAGCGCTCGAGCGAGGCGGCGGGATCGGGGACGCCCCGGGCTTCAGGGGTCAGGAAGCGAAGGTTGCGGACGCCGTTACGGTGACGGATCCGGTGGCTGTATAGCGGATCATCAGTCTCCGTCATGCCGGCACCGAAGTAGCTCTGCAGCATGCCGCCGGCGCGGGCGAAGTCGTCCGCCACGTACGGGTAAAGGCGCGCGAACAGCAGCGGCCGCAGGCGCGACTCGGGATCGCGTGCCCAGAACCTGCGCACCATTGCCTCCTTGAACAGGTTGTAGCCGCCAAAGAGCTCATCGGCTCCCTCGCCCGTGAGCACGACCTTGAAGCCCGCCGCCCTGGCCATGGCCGACAGCCGCAGCATCGGAGCGGGTGCAGTGCGCAGCATGGGGCGCTCGCTCAGCTCCACAACACGCGGGAAGCTTGCTGCTAAGTCGGCGTCGCTGATCACCACGCGATCCAGCGAGATGCCCATCGCGCTGGCAATCAGGTCCTGTTCCTTGCTCTCGTCGAAGCGGGCATCGGCGAACCCGATGCCGAAGCCGCGCAGGTCGGTCGTGCCGGCCTCACGCAGCAAGGCGACGATCACGGATGAATCGAGACCGCCGGACACGTACGCACCCACAGGCACATCGGCGCGGGTGCGGATCGAGACAGCGTCGGCCAGCAGCTGGCGCAGTTCCAGTGCCAGGTCCGCAGCATCTGCTGTGGCGTCCTGCGAGAAATCGAGGTCCCACCAGCGTTCGATGCGGGGAGCCTGGCCGGGCCTGACCTTCAGCCAGTGGCCGGCCGGCAGTTCCGAGATCCCCTTGAGGGCCGAACCGCCGGGCAAAGTGCTCCAGAGCGTGAACGTCTGGGTGATGGCTTCCGGATCGAGCTCACGCACCGCCAGCGGGTGCCGCAGCAAGGCGCGTCCCTCGCTGGCGAACAGGAAGTCATTACCGTAACTGGCCAGGAACAGCGGCCTGACGCCGAAGCGGTCGCGGGCGATGAACAGTTCGTGCGAGCGCGAATCCCAGACGGCGAAGGCAAACTCACCGTTCAGCCGCTGCAGGCAACCGGTGCCCCACTCCTCGAAGGCGTGCACGAGCACTTCGGTGTCGCTGCGCGTCCTGAAGCTGTGCCCCAGCGTGATCAGCTCTGCCCGTAACTCGATATGGTTGTAGATCTCGCCGTTCTGGATGACCCAGTAGCGCCCGTCCTCGTTGCCGATCGGCTGGTCGCCTCCGGCCACGTCGATCGTCGCAAGGCGCGTGTTGACCATCCCGAGTGGCCCGTCCATCACCAGCCCGGTGCCGTCGGGGCCGCGGTGGCGCAGCTCGCCGGCCATCTGCAGGATCAGTTCGCGTTCCGGCCGCCGGCCGCCGCCGGCCAGTACTCCCGCTATGCCACACATCAGGCAATCCCCCTATGGTGCTCGCAGCAATTCACATGTCGAGGCTAGCACCGACACGTTGAAGGTCTCGCGCAGAAGTCACAAACAATGCGTCGGGTACAATGCCTGACATGCATGTTCGGCTCCACCTGCTGGGTGGTATCGCCGTCGAGATAGAAGGTGAGGCGACGGCGCTCCCCCTGGACCGTCCTGTGTCACTGCTCGTGTATCTCGCGATGCGTGGCGACTGGGTGTCACGCAGCGAGCTGGCACTGCTGTACCGGCCGGATGCAGCGACTGATGAGGCCTATGCGTACCTGCGGAAGCTGATCTTTCGCGCGCGCAAGCTTCCATGTGCGCACGGCCTGGAGGTGAGTGCGGACCGCGTCCGCTGGCTTGTTGAAAGCGACGCAGCCGACTTCGCCGCGGCGGTCAGCACGAAGGATTGGGACGCAGCGCTTGCTGCCTACCAGGGCAGCTTCCTTGGCGGCGAAACAACCACCGGAGCTCCGGGACTTGCTGCCTGGCAGGACATGCAGAGGGAGTCACTGCAGGCAGTGTGGGTCCAGGCTTCGCTGAGCCGTGCTCACGAGCTGAATGCCGCTGGTGAGTACGGCCGCTCAGCGGCGCTCCTGTCGGACGTGCTTGACGCGGAGCCGCTGGCTGAAGAGGACCTGCAGCTGTACCTGCGCACCCTCGCTGCAGATGGCCGCGAACGCGAGGCGATTGCAGCGTTCGAGCGCTTCCGCCGAACGCTGCTGGAAGAGGTGGGTGGAACCCCACTGGAATCAACGCTCGTGCTGGTCGAAAGCTTGCGCCGGCGGGCGAGCACCGGAAGCGGGCCCAGGCGCCGCGCCGATCTGCCCGAACCGGTTACAGAGTTCGTGGGGCGCGAGGCCGAGCTGGCCCGGCTCGCGGAACACTGGGAGCGGCCCGAGGCGCGGCTCGTAAGCATCATCGGCCTTGGTGGCAGCGGCAAGACCAGGCTCGCGATCGAAGCAGCAAGGCGCTACGGTTCCGGTCGCGACGGTGTCGTGAGTTTCGTGTCGCTGGCTGCAGTGAACAAGGCGTCGGAGGTGGCCGGGGCGATCCTTTCCGCCCTGGAATTGCCGTCCGGACGCAGCGGGGACGAGCAGGCACTGATCGACGGCCTGCGTGACCAGGAGACACTCCTCGTGCTCGACAACTTCGAGCACGTAATCGGTGCCTCCGCCCTGCTGGTGCGGCTGCTGGAGTCTTTGCCGGGTCTGAGGCTGCTGGTCACGTCCCGCGAGCCGCTCGGGATCAGTGGCGAGTGGCGCTTCGACATCGCGGGACTAGTAACAGCGGGGCATGATGAGCATGCCGGCGGCATGACTTCGGCAGAACGCCTGTTCGTGCAGCGCGCTGTCCGTTACAGCCCAAGCTTCGCCGCGACCGATGCCACACTGGACGCCATCACCGACATCTGCCGCAGGCTCGACGGCCTGCCTCTGGCCATAGAGCTGGCGGCGAGCTGGACCAGGCTCCTGCCGGTAAGGGACCTCAGGGCAGAGCTGGAAAGCCAGAGCCTGCCACTGTCAGCTGACCTTGCGGACCTGCCCGAGCGGCACCGGAGTCTCTGGAACGTTTTTGACTACACGTGGGAGCGGCTCGACATTGCCGAGCGTGCGGTGCTGGTCCGCCTGGCCGGTTTCAGGGGCGGCTTCACTCTGGAAGCTGCGCGCGATGCTGCGGAAGCGGACCTCAAGATCCTGCTCAGCCTTGTGGACAGGACGCTGGTCAGACGCTTCGAGGAGGGCCGCTTCGCGATTCACGAGCTCGTACGGCAGTACGCCACGAGCCGTGGTTCAGGCACCGAGCTGGCCTTGGCAACTGAAGCCCACGCGACGTACTACTGCTCGCTGCTTGCCCGCCTGACGCCGGACCTCAAGGGAGCGGACGTGCACCGCGGGCTGCAGTTGGTCCAGGCAGACATCGCGAACTTCGAGGCAGCCTGGGCAAACGCCGTGAACCGCCGGGACCTTTCCGCCCTCGAGAACGCGCGGCAGGCGCTGAACCATTTCTATTACTACCGGGGCAGCTTCGAAACTGCGAAGCGACTCTTTGGCGAGGCGATCACCGCGCTGCAGGAGACCGTCAACACCGGTGGTCCCCAGGCGGGTGCCGCCGCCCGGCTGCGCGGCCTGCTGCTCGCACAGTTCGCCGAAAAGGAGTTCGTTCAGGGTGAGCTCGATTCCGCGCTGAACCGGGTGTCAGACGCTATCGACGCCTTGCGGGAGCATGGCGCGGGGGCGGACTTGCTGCACGCCAAGATGGTGCTGGCCAACGGTCTTGTCCGCGCGGCACGCTACCTGGAGGCCCGGCCTTACTTCCAGCAGGTGCTGGACGGCGCACTCGAGCTGAAAGAGGACTACCTGGAGGGCGCTGCTCACAATGGCCTGGCGAACGTCCTCAGCCTGGCGGAGGGCGACATGAACCTCGCCATCGAGCACTACCAGTCCAGCCTGCGGGCCCACACGCGTGTGGGCAACTTGGAGGGTATGACCGGCGCATATACCAACCTTGGCGCCTGCCGGTTCGACCTTGGAGATTACGCAGACGCCGAGCGCTTGTGGCTGAAGGCGGTTTCCATGTCCAGGAAGATCGGCTTTCGCGATCGGGAGGCTGTACTGCTCAGCAACCTCGGTGCGGTGGCCGAGGTGCAGGGCCGGCTCGAGGATGCCTCGGAGCGTTTCAACAGCAGCCTGTCCATCCGCCGTGAACTGGGCAACCGGCCCGGGATCGCAACGGTGTTGAACAACCTGGCGCGCCTGTCAGTCCGCCAGGACGACGCAAGTACCGCACGGACGTATGCCGAGGATGCCCTGGAGACCTACCGGTTGCTTGGCGACGCGGCAGGCGAGACGCAGTCACGCAGCTATCTCGCGCGCATCCTGCTGCAGCTGGACAGGGTCGATGAAGCGGCCGATCACCTGGCGAAAGCCCGCGCGATCGCGCAGGAGACTTCGTCCACCAAGGACCTGCTGGGCGTGATGCTGAGCAGCGCGTGGCTGCACGAGGCACAGGGTGATGTTGACGCCGCCCTGGCTGCGGCCAGCCACGTGGCAGAAGGCGCCGTGGGGATATCCGAGCAGCTTCGCGCCGAGGCGGAAATGCTCACAGCCAGGCTTGCCGGCGGCTGAACCCGGGAGGCTTCACGAGCGGAACGCTTGTGGAACGCCTGGGCAGTACACTCTGCTTCATGTCGGGCGAACGACTTCTGGCCAGCTACATCGTGCAATTGACCGTCAGGGGAGGTGAGCGCGTGATCCGGGTTCTGGACATCGAAATGGGCACCACCAGCGAGCTCACGCGCTTCCAGGACCTGGTCACGCACTTGCAAGCTGGCGAGGAGCGCGTGCGAACCGGCAAACCCGCACCACCCACTTGACGGAGGAAGAAAAATGAAAAGACTCGCAACTGCAGTACTGGCCGCATTCGCGCTCAGCGTGACGGCCGGAGCCCTGGCCCAGACGACCCACGAGGTGATGATGATCATCGCGCCCGTCGAGGGACAGCCGATCCCCGAGTTCTATTTCGAGCCGGTCGGCCTGTTCATCGAACCGGGCGACACGATAAGTTTCATCGCCGCGTCCCCACATCACACCGTCACTGCCTACCACCCGTTGCAGGGCAAGCCCCAGCGTGTGCCCGAGGGCGTCGAGCCATTCTCCTCGCCCATGGTTCCGGTCGGTTCCAGCTGGGAGTACACCTTTGACGTGCCCGGCGTGTATGACGTCTGGTGTGGTCCGCACGAGTCTTACGGCATGGCCATGCGCATCGTCGTCGGTGAAGCCAGCGGCCCGGCCATGGCTACGCCGGATGACTTCGGTCCCGAAGGCACTTACGGCGCCGCCGGCACCGTCCTGATGGACGCGGCTCTTGACGCCAACCGCATCGTCGAGGTGCTGAGCGTGTCCTGGAGTGAGATCAGCCCCGAGAGCAAGGCAGGACCGGGTGTGCCCGGCGAAGCGAATCACGCTCACTAGGAACCTGTGCCCGGTTCGGCTCGGGACGGTGGGGGCCGTGCTGAGTCGAACCCGAACGTTTGAGCCACTCAAAGGAATGAGCGCATGAGCCGATCCATCAGAATCCTGCTCGGCCTGCTGGTTCTTGCATCCCTGCTCGTACTGGGTGCCTGCAACACGACGCAGACGGGACAAGACAACCAGCAGCCGCCGATCGAGGACACCGACCCGAACCCGCCTGGAGATGGCGATCCGCAGCCTGAGCCCGAAGATGAAGCTGATCCCGAGCCGGAACCAGAACCCAAACCGGAGCCGGAGCCCGAACCCGAGCCAGAACCCGAGGAAGAACCCGATTCGGAACCCGAGCCTGAGCCAGATCCAGAGCCTGAGGACGAACCGGAGGAAGAACCAACAGACGACGAGGAGGAAGCAGAAGAAGAGGAGGAAGAGCCAGGTGGAGACGATGAAGACGGTGGGGCCGAATCGGCAGTGGCTGTTCGAATCGGGCCGGTTAAACGCACGCAATACTTCGGCAACTCCTATGTGAACACTGACATGGCCACGGTATTTATGATCGAGCCGGACGGGCCAGCCCACGATTCAGTCTTGATTAGGTTCGAGCCTGAGCCCCGCCCCTCCTTCTGGGTCGATCTGTACCCGGTGCTCGGCAGGAGTGAAACTGCCAGGGCGGGCTCCATCGAAATCTGGGATCCTGAGGATGTGGAGGACGGGATCATCGAGGTCTTTGTCGAGTACGGCTCCGGGATCCCACCCGAGATCCTGCATCATGAGGAGGCGTTCGAGTTTCCGTACGACTTGACTTCCCTAGCCTCTCCCGTACCAGACCCTGAGAGCTTCAGGTTTGATGAGGCCGGCTTCCATATCTACTGGGAAGGGCCTGAGGAGGCGACACACTATTCGTTGTCCCTGCTGGAAAAGGCTGACAGCAGGCTATCCTGTATGGAGCTGGAACCCGATGCAAAGGGCATCTATATGATTGTCGGCAATGAGCCAACAGAGATCACCCTTGAGTTCACCGCAGACTTCTCTCTCGATTCAACAGTCAACCACTGCTTCGAGCTGATCGCTTACGACCATGACCCCGAGGACACAGAGGAAGTGCTGAGGACCGGCCGGTTCGGCGTAGTACACCACCATTCAACACTCGAAATGATTGCTGGCGAGCAAGGCCCGTCCTAGCGCTTCGGGCGCAATCGCATAGGCGATTCAGCCTAGACCCGAGCAGGCGACGGACCCGCAGGTGTAATGGCCTTGCGGGTCCGCTCCATAGCTGCAACACTTGCAGGCATGAACAAACTTCAAGGCAAGGTCGCACTCGTGACTGGTGGTTCCAAGGGCATCGGCCTCGGCGTAGCGCGTGCGCTGGTGGCTGAGGGTGTGAACGTGACAGTCACTGCGCGAGACGCCGGCACCGTTACTGACGCTGCCAACGAGCTGAACCAGGTGGGTCCGGGCAGGGCATTGGGCGTTGCCTGCGACGTGCGGGACTACCAGCAGCAGGTCGATGCCGTCGAGCGCACTGTCAGTGAGTTCGGCAAGCTGGATGTCGCAATCGCGAACGCAGGGGTCGGCGGCTACGCAGCGGTAGACGAGATGGAGCTGGACAACTGGCACAGCATCATCGACACGAACCTGACCGGAGCGTTCTACACGACCAGGGCTTCGGTCGATCAGTTGAAGCAGAACCGGGGCTACCTGATCACAATCGCCTCGCTGGCCGGCGCGAACTTCTTCGAACGGGGGAGTGCCTACAACGCCAGCAAGTTCGGCCTGGTCGGCTTCACACAAGCCGTGATGCTGGACCTGCGCAAATACGGAGTCAAGACCACCACGATCATGCCCGGATCAGTCGCCACGCACTTCGGCGGCAACGTTCCGGCAGACAAGGATGCCTGGAAGATCCAGCCGGAGGATATCGGCGACATGGTCGTTTACCTGCTGAAGGTGCCTGAACGCACACTGCCGTCGAAGGTCGAGGTGAGGCCGACGATTCCTGGGGCATGAAACCTCCCTATCCTCACACCGGAATCCCGAGAACCCTAGCTGCTCTCAGCTCAGATATGCGGACTTGAGAGTTTGGATCAGTGCGTCGCGGCTCAGCCCGTCAGCTTGGAACTCGCCGAAATCAAAATTATGCGGGAACACGTCAAGCAGCTTCATGATGTCAGAACGGGCAACTTCTGGTACTCCGGCTACAGGCTGGTCAATCAATAGTCGCGTCAAGCGAACCACGTCACGCAGATGATTCTTGATGCTCCTCGAGTCAATCTTGCCGGGGCCTAGTTCCATTCGATTGCCTCCACAACTTCATCTCGAGCCATGCTGATTCGCTCATCTTGCGACTCCCTGAAGGATAAGTACAGTGATAATGGATCCACCACCCCTGAACGAGACAAGGGTCCAGGATCATATGCCCATACCTGAACAAGGACCTCGCCTACCTCTGGATTCACTTTGCCCGTTAATGCCACGTCCCCCTGAAGCCTTTGCCACCGTTGCCAACCAGCTTTGGACGTAGCCACTGTTCTGAACGGCGGGGCCGCAAGGATAGTTGCGCGTGCCAGTGCTGTCAAGCCAGCTTCAGGAAACGGCACATTGCGCGTTCGCAGGACTGCCGAATCAAGAACGGGATTCCTTAGAGACTGCTGTGCAGCGATCCAGATCGCCATCTTCTCTTGCCGTAGTAGCGCGGGACGCTCCCGGCCCTTAGCTGGCCGATCTATCAGCCCATGTTTTTGGAGGGTGCGGAATGCTCGAGAAATCGTCATACTTGACACCCCCAGGCCGGTCAACACTTGCGCCGCCTGAAACTTCATGCCCGGGCTGAGCAGCATGTACAGTAGTACCTGTTGTTCGCCCGGAGTTAACAGTGATGTATGGGCGCCCGACTCCCCATCCTGCACCTTGCGGTAAACCTTGTCCCGATAATCCATTGCCAGGTTCGGGAGGAACATCTGTCGGTGAGGCGTGATAAACGGAACTCCTCGCGCTATGAAATCGCGGCGTGCCCAAGCCGGGAGGTCAGGCAACACGAACACCACTCGTCGGCCAAAAGCCCTTTCAATCTGGGGGACCTGCTTCTCGGCTGACGCCGGAGTTACATTCGCCCACGGTTGTGCGAGTGCAAATACGAGTTCTGCGGATCCCAGTGCCGCACAGACGAACTCGAACGTTCGCATGATATGCATTGGTAGGCGAGGGCTCTCACACTCAAACCGCTCGAGTCCAAGCCCGGTTACTTCCTTAGTATAGAACTCCAACTCCTTGAATCCGCGCGTCTCTAACATGAGAACGCCATTCTACCACATCCATAGGTAGAATGGTTTCCGAACGTTAATATCGATCGCTTCAGGCTAAGGACGCGGGATCAGCAGATGTGGCAGTTCGGCCTCGTTGCGCAAGAAGTCGCTGATGGTCTGTTGCTCCACCGCAGTACAGCCAACGAACACCTTGAGCTCAGCGTCACGCTTGTATGGATCCACCGTACAGGCGACCGCCGTGACCGATCGGTTGGCTGAGGGCCCCAGCCAGACGTCGATCGCATCGCCGTCGCCGCCGCTGGTGCCCTTCAGGTATCCGTAGTCAAATGGATAGATGAGTTCGGGAAAGCGCGGATGAGGCTGGCCCCGCGGCCTGTCGACAACGATCTCGCAGTCGTTCACCAGGGAGTCAAGCGTGGTCCAGAAATCCGGGTCATCGAAGTACACGAGCAAATGCTATCCCACGCCGATGGCGTCGCCAAAGACTCCCAGGCCGTCGAGCCCCTGCATGAGCAGATAGAAGCCGATGATTCCGAAGATCCACAGCATTGTCTCGCGTGCCCCGCGCCTGAGCCGCTCCTGCAGCCTCTCGCCGCTGCGCTCGCCGAGCAGGCGGTAGCCGAAGGTAAGGGCGAGCGGCGGCAGCACGAAGATCAAGTTGTACATGAGGATGAGCGGCAGCCAGGCCGCAACGCCAAGGTTGGCCGAGGACAGCAAGCCGGTGGCTCCGAGGAGCGGCAGCGCAGTCGGCAGCTCCGCCACTGTCACGCTGATGCCCAGCAGCACCACTCCTGAAAGGGAGAGCGAGCTGGCGGCAAGCGGGCGCGGCGTTGGAGCGGTCTTCGGATTCTTTGAAAAGAGCGCGTAGGCCAGCATGCCGCCTCCAAGCAGGGCGAGGGCGATGTTCGCACCGCGGGTCTCCAGCAGCGCACCGAGCGGATCCACGAGTGCGGTGAAGCCTATGACCAGCAGCACGCTGAACGTCAGGTACGTGATGAAGACCGAACCGATGTACGTCAGCAGCACGCTCTTTGGTGCTCGCCTGATGAGGAGATGCAGGGTGACCACGAGGGCAGACGGGTTGATGCTGTCGACCAGCGCGAGGGCGAAGAAGGTGGCGAGGGCTCCGGCGGTCACAGTTGCATATGCTACACGGCTGACCCAAGGCGCGCGTACTGCGCCATGAGTGTCCGAGTTAGGCCTGTAGTCGTGCTAGCCTTGGGGCGTGAGCACTTCACCTGACCAACTCGCAGACGCCATCACGGAGGAGAGCATCGCCCGGATGGTTCACGAGTTCTACGCACGTGTCCGCAAGCATGATGTGCTGGGGCCGGTGTTCAACAACCGGCTCGAGGGCCGTTGGGACTATCACCTGAGCAACATGATCGACTTCTGGTCCAACGTGCTCCTGCGCACGGGTCGCTACTTCGGCAATCCGGCCATGAAGCACCGCCAGGTACCCACGATCGAACGCGAGCACTTCGGCATCTGGCTCGAGTTGTTCCGCGAGACACTCGAGGACGTGTTCGTTGAAGAGCACGTCGAGGCGATCCACCTGGCGTCGCAGCGCATGGCCAGTGGACTGACGCATGCCGTGTTCGAGTGGTCGCCCCGGCCGCAACACCCGGGCTGAAGCCCTCGGCGGTCCAGCGCGCACTCCGGCGCTGGCGAGGGGAGGCCGGTAACGTCTGGTAGCCGTTGACACGCCGTGAACGCCTCGGATAAGATGACGTTCGCCCTCGCGATACTTGCGTGTCTGCCGGGGTTCTGCGCAGGGAGCGGTAGTGTAGCGGTTAGCATATCTGCCTGTCACGCAGAAGGTCGCGGGTTCAAATCCCGTCCGCTCCGCCAGTACGGTTTCACCTCGGTGAATCCGGCATCAGGGCAAGTCCCTGACGCGGCCAAGTAGCTCAGTAGGTAGAGCACACGACTGAAAATCGTGGTGTCGGCGGTTCAAATCCGCCCTTGGCCACCAGCAGCGCCGCCGCTCAGCCCGCACCAGGCGGAGCGGCAAGCGTTCGCTCGCCAACGTAGCTCAGAGGTAGAGCAGCCGATTCGTAATCGGCAGGTCGTCGGTTCAACTCCGACCGTTGGCTCCACATAGAAACGCCCTCCAGGACAGTTTTTCGTGGGAGGGCGTTTTTCTCGCATCCTCAGTTCGATGTGCACACCAGCGGCACCTCTATTGCACGTGCTTTGTACAAACATGCGTTCATGTGCCGTGGCTCTCGACGAACTCATTGCCTAATCACTGCGGACATCAGAGATGGGCCTTTCATAAGTTGCGCACGTCTATGGAGGTCGTGCGATAGTCATAGCTTGACTTCGGGACTACGCCGTGGCGTATTGTGAACGCCAGAAGGCGGGCTGAGCTGACGGCAAAGGTCTGGCAGGCGCGGGCAGGCAATTGTGCGTATTCGGACTTCAGGAAGCTGCTTGAAGCTTACGGGTTCACCTATGCGTATACGAGTGGGAGCCATGTGTTCTACAAGCATCCGGAATTAGGTACGTTCGATTCCCAACAACACAACGGCAAAGCGAAACGGTACCAGATTGAGCAGTTCTTTCGGCTGATTCACCGGGACTAGGGACAATACCGTTCACTTAAGCTTGTTTATTCTTGGTTTGGCGGGTTATTGTGTCGCA
>CAZBVI010000007.1:0-144116 GCA_964495325.1 uncultured bacterium | reverse complement strand
CTGTCAGGATGCTGAGTGTTTCGGGGCCGGGGGGTACATCGGTGCCGATCATGCCCGATCTCCGGCGGAACAAACGGCGGAACAGTACGCGGAGTACTGATTAGCACGGGGCTGGTGTGCGGGCGTCTGATACCGAATCAGAAGGCGGGTCATGCTTCAGCCATCTCAACCGGGTAGCCATCCAGCCCTAGGACGCGCTCCAGGTACTCGCCTGCACTGTCGGTGGGATCGGTATCTCCAGCCAGTAGCCTCTCGGTACAGGCCCGGCATTGCGCGTATAGAACTGCCTGGCCGTTCGTGAGCGTAAGTATCGCGACGGTGTTTGCCACGTGCTCCTGATTCATCACTTCACGGCAGGCGGCACAGCGGCTGTCAATGTAGATTACGTCCGTGTCGAACGTCTCGGCAATCAGTTGCTTCAGGTCTGAGTCGGGCTCGCGCTGCGATATGAGCACTTCGGCAGTCGTGCGGAGAATCGACTGAGGGGGCTGGTTGCTGTGGTCACGGGCGGCTTTCGCGTGGGCACGTCTGGCGCGACGGTTCATGCTCCGGGCTCCAGCTTGGTGCGGTTCAGCTTGGCGAGTGCTGCAAGCGCAAGGGCAGGTATACTGCCCTTGTTGATTCGTATGCGCTTGGAGTGCCCGCCGATGGTCACGGCGGGCTCACTCATTTCTGATCGCCTCCAGCGTCAAGCCAGGCATTCAGCAGATCCAGGTCATAGCGAATGCGCGTCCCGATCTTGACTACGCCGGGAATCTCTCCACGCCTGGTGGCGTCATACAGACTGGTCAGGGGGATCCCGAGTAGTTCACTGACGAACTTGGCGGCCACTAGGTTGCGGCGGCGCGGATTTTCTGGCTTCTCTGGAGCGGGGGGTGGTGCTATCCTCATAGGTAACTCTCCTTTGGTTGGGGGGTTGTGAGACCGGGTGCGCTGCTTCTGGCAGGAATAAGGCGTGCCCGGCTCTCTGTTGTCGGCTTGTATTGTGTCGGTTGGCTCAGTCCATATGTGGTACTCCCGTGCGCATGACATACGTTACCAGCAGTGGGTGCGCGGGGTACCGTTTCATCCGCATATCGACCGAGGTTGCTTGTCAGCTCTTGACAGGATGTAGGGAGCTGCGGAGGCGTTATCGGCATGCTGGACGCGGTTTCGAGCATGACGCCGAAGGGTGGTCTAGCGTGACAACTTTCCCCCACTTCTTGCCACTCTTTGGCTTGTTCCGCTAGATGTTCCGCCGTCACTGCCGTATGTGCCTGGCATGGCACTGCTCGGCATGTATAGCTACTTCTATTAGTTGATGGTATTCGTCGCTGCACACGTACTCTCCTGTGTAGCACGCGCCTTAAATGGTAAGTCTGGTCGCTATGGCATTCAGAAGGTCAGGGGTTCGAATCCCCTCAGCTCCACCACGATCAGAACGGCGTTTCTTCGGAAGCGCCGTTCATCTTTTGGTGCTGTGCGATTCCGATAGTGAGCTACGGAAGCTCCTGAAATCTAAAAGCAAGACAGACAAGGGTGCAGGAGATATACCGCGAGGAAAATGCGGGCACATCCTTCTGAACGCGCTTCGGGAATGGTCTGGGTGTCTGTTGTTCCTGGGTTCCGATCTGGAATGTTCCGTCCTTCGCCCTGACTCACCGTCAGAGTCACGTCACGCGACCATTGGGTAAAATCGTTATTACGTGACACACCGTTCCAGAGCCCCCACTGGCCCACCAGTACCGTCTAATCACTTCCGACTGTGAGCGCGGAGGGCGGGGACTCACCGGCTGATTACATACCGCTTGACCGCCGGAAGGCGCTGGCGGAAGGAACTGACCTGCCCCACAAGCAGGTGGGCAGCGCCGTCTTTGCCGACATCTCCGGTTTCACACCGCTGACAACCCTGCTTACGCAAACCATGGGGTTGCGGAGGGGTGCCGAGGAGCTGCCGATCCACCTGGAACGCGTTTACGACGCGCTAATCGAGCAGGTTCACCGGTTCGGTGGCAGCGTGATCGGTTTCGCGGGCGACGCGATAACCTGCTGGTTTGATGGGGATGACGGCACGCGGGCCAGCTCGAGCGCAGTGGCGATGCAGGCGGTCATGAACGAAGCAGGTCGGGTCTTCCTGCCGGGCGGGCAAGCCCTGACACTCGAGCTGAAGGTCGCGGTAGCTACGGGCCCCGTCAGGCGAATGGTGGTGGGCAACGAGGACATCCAGCTGATGGACGTGATAGCGGGACAGACACTCGAGAGGCTCGCGGCGGCAGACGGACTGGCCGGCAGCGGCGAGGTGATCCTTGACGAATCGACTGCGCGATCGCTGGGCGAGGATCTGGAAGTCAGGGAATGGAGACAGGCGGACGGGCGTCGCTTCGCAGTGGTGGGGGCTTTGCGCAACCGCAGCGCAGGTCTTGCGACCAGTACGGAAACGTCAGGCATTCCGCAGCGGCAGGCGAAGCCGTGGCTGATCCCGGAGGTATACGCGCGCCTTGAGGCCGGACAGGGCGCGTTCCTGACCGAGCTGCGTCCGGTCACCGCCGTGTTCCTGAGCTTTGCTGGAATCGACTACGACACTGACCCGGACGCATCACTGCGGCTGAACGCGTTCATCCGAAGGGTGCAGACCGAGGCAGCCCGGCTCGAAGGCACGTTGCTTCAGGTGACGGTTGGCGACAAGGGCAACTACCTCTACCTGGGATTCGGAGCTCCGGTATCCAATGAGGATGATTCGACCCGCGCCGTCATCGCCGCACTGAGGCTGATGGAGCTTGCCGACGGGCTCGGCTACATCCGTGACGTGCGCATCGGCATCAGCCAGGGAACCATGAGGACAGGTGCCTATGGCGGCCACGGTCGCCGCACTTACGGTGCGCTCGGCGAGGAAACCAACATGGCTGCACGGCTCATGGGCAATGCGGCAGCCGGTCAGGTCCTGGCGTCAAGGCAGGTGCTGGAAGGCACCAGTCACGCCTTCGAATGGCAGGAGCACGGCAGCATCATGGTCAAGGGCCGTGCGTTGCCGCTGGCGGTCTTCGAACCTGTGCGGGCGAAGTCGGCCGGAGCTTTGACGGGCCAGGCGTCCACGGGCTCGCTCATCGGCAGGTCTGCTGAACTGAGGCTGCTGCGCAAGGAGTTCGGCCTGGCCAGGGCAGGTGAAGCGCGCGTCGTCACTGTTACAGGTGAGGCCGGCATCGGCAAGACCAGGCTGATCGCAGCACTCGTTGCCGAAGAGGGTGCGGCTGCTTCCGTGCTGGTGGGCGAGGCGGAATCATATACGGCGGACTCGCCTTACTATCCTTGGCAGCCGGTGATCCGGGAGATCTTGGGCCGTGGCGACCGCAGCGATGCTGCTGCGCACCTCGAGCGTGCGGTGCGGGACCTTTCACCGGAACTGCTGCCCCGGCTGCCGCTGCTCGCCCCGGTACTCAACCTGGTGCTGCCCGACAGTGAACTGACAGCCTCGCTTGACCCCGAACTCCGCAAGGCATCGCGCGAGGCGCTCCTGCTCGAACTGATCCGACTCGCTGCCCGGCGGGCCGAGGCCGACGGACGCGTCCTGCTGCTGATCCTGGAGGACCTGCAATGGTTCGACACGCTGTCTTCTGACCTCCTGCAGGTGGTTGCCCGGGGACTCGGAAGCCATCCGGTGCTGCTGATCCTGAGCAGAAGGGAGGATGGCGTCAGAATCGACGTCGGTGCTGACGCCCTCAGCGTCCCGCTCGGCAGCCTCACCGATGACGAGGCGAACGAGTTGCTCCAGGCGCGAATCTCCTCCGGACGGGTGATGGATGAACTGCCTGCCGATGCCATCAGTCAATTGCTGGATCAGGCTGAGGGCAACCCGTACTACCTGGAGGAGCTCGCCGACTACCTTGCTGCGCTGGGACCCGGACAGATCAGTGAGGCAAGCACCGAGCTTCCGGCAGGACTGCACAGCCTTATTCTCAGCCGCATCGACCGCCTGAGCGAACACAATCAGGCGATGCTCAAAGCATCGAGCATCATCGGCCGGCGCTTCGCACTTGCCTGGCTTGACGGATACTACCCGTCCCTGGGTGGCATCGAGCGGGTCACGGCGGCTGCTGTGGAGCTCAGCCGGCTGGACCTGACCGTGCCCGAGGGCAAGCAGGCAGGCAACTACGCGTTCCGGCAGGCGATCGCCAGGGACGTCACGTACGAGAGCATTCCCTTTGCCCTCAGGTCGTCCCTGCACGGGCGGCTCGCAGGCTTCATCGAGGAGCACGTCGCCACGCAGCAGGAACCGATGCTTGAGATACTCGCCCTCCATCATGGGCTGGGAACTGACCTGGACAGCCAACGCAAGTACTTCAGGCTCGCCGGAGAGGCCGCCCAGGCTTCATACGCGAACGAGGCGGCACTGAACTGGTTCGCGCGGCTGCTGCCGCTGGTAGAGGGAAGTGAACTAGGCGAGCTGCTGCGCCGGCAGGGCCAGGTACTGATGCACACGGGCGACTATGCAGCCGCCAAGGACAGCTTCGAACGGTCGCTTGCGGCCGCAAGATCGATCGGCGATCAGGCCGGGGAAGCCCGCGGCATGCGGCACCTTGGGGAGCTGCTCGAGAAGCAGGGCGACTACCTGGGCGCGGTCAGTTGGTTGGAGCGGGCCAAGGCCGTGTTCGAGGATCTCGAAGATCGCCTCGAGCTGGTCCAGGTGCTGCTCGCACTCGGTGGCAACGTGCTCTGGCAACAGGGAGAGTACGAGGCCGCTCACGGCTGGCTGACGCAGGCGCTGGAACTCGCCGGCAGCCTGGAGGACGACCGCAGCGTCGCGCGTTCCCAGCACGGCCTCGGCAACATCGAGCTGCACCAGGGCAACCTGGAGGCCGCACGCCGCTTCTTTGAGGACAGCCTGGTCACCAGGAAGGCCATCGGCGACAGTCTTGGGATCGCGAACGCTCTGAACAACCTGGGCATCATCGCCGCGAATCTTGGCAGTATCGACCAGGCGCGCGAGCTCTTTGGCGAGAGCCTGGAGATCAGGCGGGCGATCGGTGACCGTGCCGGCAGCGCGGTCGCACTGAACAACTTAGGCTTCATGGCCGCGGAAGTGGGCTCACCGGACGAAGCGTTCGAGCTCTACCTGAGCAGCCTGTCATTATGCCGAGAGATCGGTGACCGGACAGGTACCGCAGTGACCCTCAACAGCCTTGGGCATCTGGAGTTCACACGCGGCAGGTCGACCGAGGCTGCCGGGCACTTCTCGCAAGGGCTCAGCATCGCCCATGAGATCGGCAACCTGCGGGAGGTTGCAGCGGCACTCGTCGGCATCGCCGCTGTTCGCGTTGGGATCCAGTCCGCTGCAGCGGTGCGGCTAGCGGGAGCAGCACAGGCTCAGCTCGCACGGATCGGCGCTGCGATGGAGCAGGAAGTGGACGAGATGTATGCGCACGTGCTGGCAACCGCCGGTGAGCAACTCAACGCCACCAGCGTGGAGAGGGAGCACGCAAAGGGGGCCGGACTCGACCTTGACTCGTGCGTCAGCTTTGGCCTGCAGCTTGTCCGTGATCATTGAGTGCCGCCCGGCTGTGCTCTGCGTGATCATTATCGCTGCATGTCTGAAGTCGCCTGCTATTCTGTACTTCGACTATATTCAGCACCTCTTGGGGCAGCCTTGGCAAATACTCCCCAGGGGCTGCTGACTTTCTGCACGTTCAGGTTCAGGCCGGGCCGGATCGAAAACCCTTGGGGGAAAAGTGAACACGAAACTGCTTCTGCTGCTGACGGTACTCATCATACTTGGACTCACCGGCTGCTTCCGCACGGAGCTTGATACCCTTGCCCCCGAAAACGATCCGCCACCAGTCGAGACGGAAGAGCCGACGGTTCCCGAAGAGCCCGAGGAGCCTGGCGCTGGCGAACCAGACGAGCCCGGGGAGCCCGGGGAGCCGGGGGAACCTGAGGAGCCCGAAGAGCCCGAAGAACCCGAAGAACCCGAAGAGCCGGAGGAGCCGGAGGAGCCCGGGGAACCGGAAGAGCCCGAGGAGAACACGTTCGAGCTGTCACTCTACTTTCCGGTGAACCTGGGTGGCCTGCTTGTGGATTCCCAGGATGAGAGTCCCATCCGGGAGGTCAGCTACACCCTCACGGACGAAGCTGGGACTACAGAAGAGATCTTCATCTTCCGAAATCGCCTCGAACGGATAACTCTGGAAGAGGGTACTTACCGGATCGAGGTTCGGGCGTACGGGCAGTCGCTTTCATCGGTGCTTGCGTACGGCGTGACCACGCGGACATTCACCGGCGACGCGTCCATCTACCAGTTCGAGCTTGACCCTCTTATCAGCAGTGTCGGGATCGCTACTGTCAGACCAAGAAAGTTCGCTGTCCTTGGGGAGCAGCTAGACCTCCGTCTGCGGATCAACGCCGCGGACGGCGTAGCGACCATCCCTCCTCATGCCGTTCAGGTCAGCTTTGACGTGAGCGGTGGACAGGAAGTGAGTTACGACGACACTGCCGGCGTCCTCACGGTTGAACCACTGACTGGTGCCACGCTCGAAGTGACCGCATCCGTGACGGGGCTGACCGGCTCTCACGACCCTTTGGAGCGCGAGGCACTGACAGCTTCCTTGACGCTGCCCATTCAGACTGATACGGAAGTCGCAGCGGACTGGTTACCGCCTGTGATCCGGTTCGACCCGATCGATGCCGAGTCCTCGATGCTCACCGGAAGCGCAACGGACAACAGTGGGATCAGCTTGGTAGAGATATACGAGGGTAATACCCTGATCGGCACTACAGATTCGGACGCAGCCGAAGGAGAAGCTGACGTGGTGCTGATAAGATTCTCGGATCCTGCACTCGGCACATGGTCAATGGACTGGCAGCCGGACTCTGATACTGAGGCCTACACATTCCGCGCAGTCGCTAGCGACGTCAATGGCAACACAGCGGCTGCTTTCCAGTCGCTGAACGTTTCCCGGCCGAATAACCCGGATGACATCACCGAGTACCGGACACTGGCGTCAGCGCTCGACCCCGGCCACCCTGATGACACTTTCCAGAACGTTGGCGCCTGCGCCGCCAACGAGTTCGTGCTGCCTGGCCAGGGCTTGCGGGCGGTGGGCGCAGGCCTGCGCGCTGTCGGCGCGGTCGGGGGGCTCAGTTATGCACCAGTTGCAGGAGAAACTGAACCCACGGCATGGGCGCAGGGATCGGACCACGCCTCTGTGCTCACCAACGGAGATATGGCCAGGGAACTCAACCTCTTCGGCGATACTGAACATATTGCCGCGATCCTTGTCGTCGACGACTTCGGTGAAGGCGGAATCGGTGCCAATCAACTTCCACAGCAACTCCTGAGCGGGCAGCTTGCTCCGGGAGAACTGCAGCAGCTGGTGGAAGATGGCAGCATCACGCATGGTGCGCTTGTCCTTCATAGCGTCATCGAATCACTGCGAGGTATGACGTACGACTTTCGAGGCTGGCCTGCGACGAACGATAATCCTACAACAGATGAGCCTTATTACGTTTTCGCTGACAACAGAAATAATCCACCGCCACCGTCCACACCGTTGATCGTTCAGACCGTGAACACTGCCGGACGCGAAATGGAAAACATCTCTGTAGCCATCCGTAAGAATGTGGCAGGGCTGCGTAGCCTCACGCAGGATGAGGCACCAACCCGCATCGTCGTGAACTTCAGCTTCGTCGTCATGCCGTGCTCCATCACCGAGGACTTCGCTGCGAGTGGCGTAACCTCGTTCGAGGAGTACGCCGAGGCCGTGGCGGCAGTCAACGGAATGCAAGGGCAGTCTGATCAGGTCATCGGTGTAGTAGCTCGGCCTGAAGTCAACTACGGACTGTCCGATTACTTCCAGTGTCCGTCTGATGACCAAGCTGATTGCGCAGGGGGAGCCTTCACCGGCGTGACCCATCTCCTGCACGTCGCCTCTGCCGGTAATTTCGGGCTTGACTATGCCCTTTACCCGGCGGCGGAACCGAACGTGATCGCCGTCAGCGCGGTGCACCTGGCCGACAGTTATGGCAGCGGCAAGTCGTCCTGGTCCAACAGCGGCAACGTGATGATGCCCGGTACACTGCTTTTGAGTCAACATCAGGGAATGGCATTGCGCTATGCCGGCACATCATTCGCCGCTCCGAACCTGAGCGCCTTCCTGGCGGGGGACCTGGCCGTTCGCGACGGCCGGGAATGTTTCCTGTCACAGGAACCCGCTCCGGACAACTTCGGTGCCCCACTCCTGGCTGACGACCAGCTGGTGAACAACGTCTTCTACGACCGCTTTGACATGTGGAACACAGACTCCGCGATTCAGATTCAGGACATCTGCGGTTCGCCATATTACTTTGGCAGTTCGTCACACTACTTGGGCAATGACTGAGCCACTCTGGAAAAGCCTGGCCAGGAACGCCATGTTCTCTGGCCTGGAAGCTGACCTGCTGCAGAACCTTGAGCCCGGCCTGGAGCTTGTGAGCCTTGCTGCCGGCGAAACCCTCGTCCGGCAGGGCGAGGCGGGCGACGCGCTTTTCGTACTCACAAGCGGCGAACTTGAAGTTCGGGTCACGACTGAGGGTGGCGGCGAGGTCGTGGTTGACCGGCTTGAACCCGGCGCCAGCGTCGGCGAGATGGCGCTCGTGGCGGGTCAGGAACGTACGGCCACGGTGGTTGCGCTGGTGGAAGCGGAACTTGTGCGGCTGTCCAGGCTTGACTTCGACCGGCTCTCGGACGCGACGCCCGGTCTGCGCGAGGCTGTCGTGCATGCGATGCGGCCGCGGCTGCAGCGGATCCAGCTGTCGGGCGTGCTGGAGACATGGTTCCCGGACCTGACGGCGGCCCAGATTCACGAGCTGCAGGAAGCTGTGGCCTGGGTACACGTCGCGGGTGGCGAGCCGGTCTACGCAGCGGGTGACGATGCTGACGGCATGTACCTGCTCGTTAGCGGCAGGCTGCGCAGCATCGCGACAGATCGGGACGGGAACGTGCTCAGCACGGTGGAACTAAGCCGGGGCGCCAGCATCGGGGAGTACGCCGTATTGGGCGATGGCGCCCGCAGCGAGACCGTGATGGCCATCAGGGATTCCCAGCTGGTGCGGCTCGACCGCGAACTCGTCGCGCTGCACCCTCAGGTGATGGTGCAGATCGCGCGCAACGCACTCGCACGTGCCAATACGGGCGGGCCGCAAAAGGTCGGGTCCGGTAACGGGGTCAGGACCATCGCGCTGGTGCCGGCTCAGGATGACGCTCCGCTCGATGACGTCATCCGCCTCCTGCAGCAGGAGCTTCGTGGCTGGGGCAAGGTCACGACTCTGGACTCCGCTGAAGTGGAAAGGCGCTTCGGTGGCCAAGGCGCAGCGCAGTCCGGCCGGGACGACGCCCTCTGGTCGGCCCTCACCTACTGGCTGAACGAGGTCGAGGCTGCCCATGAGTACACGCTGCTGGTAACAGACAGCGGTCTGACCGAGTGGACCAGGCGCTGCCTCGGCCAGGCGGACCAGGTGGTGGTGGTCGCAGACGCCCTGTCTGACCACGAACCGGGGCCGGTCGAGCGTGCCATGTCCGAGGTGCCGGCGCGCAGCCTGAACCTGGTGCTGGTCCACGATGACGCGGCGGACCAGCCACGCGGCACAGCCCGCTGGCTTGAAGCCAGGCCACCGCTGGAGCACCATCATTTGCGGACGGGTGTGGGGGAGGATGCCGGCAGGCTCGCCAGGCGCCTGACGGGCCGGGCTTTAGGACTGGTCCTGAGCGGCGGCGGGGCACGGGGCTACGTGCACCTGGGCCTGATCCGCGCGCTCCTGGAGCTGGGACAGCCGGTGGACATGATCGCCGGAACCAGCATGGGCGCGCTGATCGGAGCGATCTACGCATACAAACAGTCCTTTGACCTTGTCCTGCAGACGGCACGCAGGTTCGGCGATCCCAAGAAGCTGCTTGACCGAACCCTGCCCCTGGTCGCGCTCGCCAAGTCCCACAGCGTGACGGAAATGTTCACAGGCCTGTTCGAAGACGCCCGGCTGGAGGATTTCTGGCTTCCGTTCCGCTGCGTCTCCGCGAACCTGAGCAAGGCTGACCTGGTCGTGCATCAACGCGGTCTTGCGTGGGAGGCCGTCCGGGCGAGCACCGCGATTCCCGGCGTCTTCACTCCGCTCGTTCAGGATGGAGACATCCTCGTCGACGGTGGAATCATGAACAACTATCCGGTGGACATCATGCGGGAGATGATCGGCACCGGACTCATCATCGGCTCGAATGCCGGGGGTGGCACGAGGAACCGCGCGTTCGAGTTCGGTCCCAGCATCTCCGGCTGGAGGGTGCTGTTCGAGCGCTTGCTGCCCAGGAGCCGGCGTACGCGCTATCCGTCCATACTGGGCACGCTCATGCGTGCCACGTCGGTCAACTCGAAGTACCTTGGTGCAGCAGCCGATGCGCTGGCTGACCTGGCCATCCGCTACCCAACCCAGGAGTACGGCAACCTGGAGTTTGATAAGTACCCGCAGCTGGCCGAGATCGGCTATGCGACCAGCATGGAACGGCTGCAGAACTGGATTGACCTGCCCGTGCGCACCACCGGCTGACGCGCCACGAAGCAGGCGTCAGCCGGTAGTGCTGAGAACTGAGCCGTCAGAAGAGCACGCCTGCGACCAGCACGATGTTGGCGTAAGGAGTGAACTCGCCCGTGCGCACAACGGCCCGGGCGCCTTTCACCATTTCCTGCAGTTCGGCGTGTGGCACGGCCTCAAGAGGGATGGATTCCGGCCAGGCCCGCTTGAACCGGGCGTGGAACTCGGGGGACACGTCGGCCTGCTCGGTGTCGATGATTGCCTTCTCGGCGTGAAACTCGCCGAGCACGGCCGAGAGCGTCTCAAGGAATCCGGGCACGCCCTGGACCAGGGCCAGGTCAACCGTCTCGACACCCGGTGGAACCGGCAGCCCCGCATCACCGATTACGAGCAGGTCGGCATGACCCATCGAGGCGATCAGCCGCGAAAGCTGGGCGTGCAGGATCCCGGACTTCTTCACTGCTCGCCGGCCAGCCAGGCGATCGCGTTGGCCCAGAGCCTGTCGTAGCCCGGCCATGCGAGGAAGTCGGGCGGGCACCAGTGCGGGCCGATGTCGGACGTCCAGGCCAGGCTGCGGCCCGTGCCGTGCTCACCGGCGACCAGCAGCGGATGGCCTCCCGCGCTTACCACCAGTCGCCCGTCATGCTTTACCTCGACCTCGTTTATGCCGAGCAGCGACGGCCAGGGACCCTGAATGCCCTCAACGAGTGGGTGAGCAGCATCAACCACCACAGGCTCGAGGCCTTCGGGCTCCTCGATGCGGTCGTCCCACGGGTGGATACTGACCGGCAGGACCTGTTCCACGGCCGTGCCACGGAAACGGGCCACGCCGTTGATGCCCTGAAAGCTCATGTAACCACCCGCCATGAGCAGCCCGCCGCCCGCGTGCACGTAGTCGCGCAGCAACCGTAACCGGTTGGGCGTGCGTTTACCGTGCAGCCAGGTGTCCGGGTGCAGCAGGATGGTGTTCGCGCCGACATCGCTCAGGATGATGACATCGAACTCCCGCAGCCCGGCCGGGTCGAGCGGAAAGTCCTGCCCCACTGCGTGGCCGGGCATGTGCGTGACGTCGTGCCCGGCTGTCTTGAGGGCCGCAAGCAGGTGTTTATGACCGGTGTCGTAAACGGCCGAGTGAAACTGGTCCCAGCCCTTGGTGTGATAGGTGTTGCTGATCCAGGACTCGCCGGCCAGCAGTACGTTCGACATCTTTTGCGCTCCTTTGTCTGCAGACGGCAGGCGGGCGAGCCCGAACCGGGATGCCCGCCTGCGCGACTCTCAGAGGCTGTTTACTGGCAGGCTTCGCTGGTGACGAGGCTCAGGTCGACTGCAACGTTTATCTGCGACTCGGGTGCGCCCTCGGCGATGATCTCAAGGGCGTGCTCGACCGCCATGGCGCCAAGGTCGGCAGGCAACTGCGCGACAGTGGCGCCCATGGTGCAGGCCTCGACCGCAGCCACGGCGTCATCGGTTGCGTCGAAGCCGACGATGAGGACGTCCTGGCCGATCGCGGTGATCGCCTGGAGTGCGCCGAGCGCCATCTCGTCGTTGTGCGCGAAGACGGCGTCGATCTCGCCCTGCGCCTGCAGGATGTTCTCCATCACGCTCAGGCCCTCGGCACGCGAGAAGTTGGCGGTCTGCCGGGCAACTACGGTGACATCGGGGCACAGCTCCGCGATGCCTGAGTTGAAGCCTTCGCCGCGCTCGTTGGTCGCGCTGGCGCCTGGGATGCCCTGCAGCTCCACGACGAGTCCGCTGCCCCCAAGCTGCTCACAGATGTAGCCTGCGGCGAGGTGACCGCCGGCAACGTTGTCAGAAACGACATATGCGGCGAGTTCGCCACCGGCCACGTTGCGGTCGACCGCTATGACCGGGATGCCGGACGAGTTGGCGATCATCACTGCGGGCACGACCGCGTCGGAGTCGGTGGGGTTGATCACGAGCACGTCGATGCCGCGCTGGAGCAGGTCTTCAAGGTCTGAGATCTGCTTGCTGACGTTGTCCTGCGCGTCAACAACGATGAGTTCGGCGCCGGCGGCATCGGCAGCTGCCTGCGCGCCGTCGCGCAGCGTGACGAAGAACGGGTTGTTGAGCGTCGAGATCGACAGGCCGATGGTCTGGGCCGCCGCGGCGGACGCGATGGTGAAGGCGAGAAGCAGGATGAGTTTACGCATGTGTTTCCTCCCATAAGGACAGTTCAGGTCTGGTTTCTGCTGGAGATGAGGCGTTCGATCAGGAGAGCACCCAGGATCACACCTCCCTTCACGACTTGCTGGTAGAAGGACGGAACGTTGAGAAGGTTCATGCCGTTGTTGATGACGCCGATGATGAGCGCGCCGATCAGGGTGCCGAAAACTGCGCCCCTGCCGCCGGAAAGCGAGGTGCCGCCGACTACGACGGCGGCGATTGCATCCAGCTCGAACATGTAGCCTGCGCTGGGCTGCGCCGAGTTGAGGCGGCCCGTCAGCACGATCGCCGCCAGTGCCGAAGCGAGGCCGGCATAGGCGTAGGTCAGCATCTTGACGCGCTTCACGGGGATGCCCGAGAGCCTGGCCGCCTCCTCGTTGCCGCCGATCGCATAGACAGAGCGGCCGAACGGCGTGAACCGCAGCAGGAAATGAGTCAGGAGCATGAAGCCGATCATGATCCAGACCGGGGTAGGGATACCGAGGAACGAGCCGTAACCGATCGCGAAGTAGGCGGGCGGCAGGCCCGATATCGGGCTTCCGTCCGTGAAGGCCAGGGCCAGGCCCCTGAATATCGTCAGTCCCGCAAGGGTGACGATGAAGGGAGCTATTCGTACATAGCCGACGAAGAAGCCGTTGAATGCGCCGAGCAGCGCACCGATGCCCAGGGTGGCGCCCATCGCGAGGGCCGGTGGCACGTCTCCGGTCGCCATGCCCGCTCCGAGCACGCCTACCAGCGCCAGCAGCGAGCCGACCGAGAGGTCGATGCCGGCCGTGATTATCACGACGGTCATGCCGCAGGCGATGATCGCATTGACGGCGATCTGCCTGAGCACGTTGAGCGCGTTGCTGGTGGTAAGGAACCTGTCCGAGAGCAGCGCGAGGATGATGATGAGCACGAGAAGTGCGAGCACCAGCCCGTACTTGCTCAGGAGTTCACGCCAGTTGACTCGCGCCAGTGACATTGCGGACGACCTCCTCTTCAACGAACGGGGCATGCAGTTCGGTGACCACCGCTCCGTGCCGGAACACGAGGATCCGGTCCGACAGGCTTATCAGTTCGGACGTGTCGCTCGAGCCGATGATCAGGCCTAGGCCTTCGTCTGCGAGTTCGCTGATCAGTTCGTAAAGCTCTGCGCGGGCGCCGACGTCGACGCCGCGGGTCGGCTCGTCGAGCAGCAGCACTGTCGGCTCGGTGGCGAGCATCTTGCCGACCACGATCTTCTGCTGGTTTCCGCCGGAGAATGTGCCGGCCGGCTTGTTCGGGTCCCGCGGCCTGAGCGAGAGGCGTCCGCTCCATTCATCTGCCTGGGACTTCTCGGCCCGGGCGTTCATCACGCCGAAGCGGCTCAGCCGCTCAAGGGTCGCGAGCGAGATGTTCTGCGTGGCCGGCAGTTCGGCCACCATGCCCTGCATCTTGCGGTCACCGGGGACGAGTACGAGCCCGCGTCGCAGCGCGTCACGCGGGCTGTTCACGGGCATGCCGTTCCAGCTGGCTTTGCCCGTCAGGCCGAAGAGTGCATTGAGGACGGTGCTGCGCCCTGAGCCGATCACGCCGGCAAGGCCGACGATCTCACCCTGGCGCAGCTCGAGCTTCCCGGGTTTCAGGTCGGGCCCCTCGAACTCGAAACGGGCCATAATTTCGCCGCGCTCGACCCGCTTGCGGCTGTAGTTGAGCACGGAACGGCCCACCATCTCCTTGATCACCATGTCCGGGCTGACCGCCGCTATCTCGTGCGTGCCGACAAGCCTGCCGTCGCGCAGCACGGTGACGCGGTCTGCGAGCCGGAAGATCTCCTCGAGCCGGTGACTGATGTAGATGATGCTCACACCGCGCGCCTTGAGGGAATCGATCAGGCTGAACAGCCGCTCGGATTCCACTGCGGAAAGCGCGGCGGTCGGTTCGTCCATGATGAGGATGCGACTGTCGTGCACGAGCGCCGAGGCGATCTCGACCAGCTGCTGTTCACCGATGCCGAGCTTGCGCACCGGCGTGGCCGGGTCAACGTCGAGCTCGATGGCAGCCAGGTCTGTCCTGGCACGCTCCAGCAGTCTGCGGTGGTTGATGAGCCCGCGTTCCGTGCCAAGGTAGAGGTTCTCGGCCACGCTCAGGTCCGGGAAGAGCATCAGCTCCTGGTAAACCATCACGATGCCGTGCCTGCGCGCCTCGGCCACGCTGCCGAAGGAGACGGGCTTGCCGTCCAGTGTCATGGTGCCGCCATCATGACGGTGGACTCCGGCCAGCACCTTCATCAGCGTGGATTTGCCCGCCCCGTTCTCTCCCACGAGGGCGTGGACCTCGCCCTGGCGCAGCTCGAGGTCGACCCCCCGGAGGGCGTATGCCCCACCGTAGGCCTTGGAGACTCCGCTCATGACCAGCACGTCTCAGCTGGCCCTTTCCGCGAGCAGCGCGAGTATTTCCGAGCGCTGCGGCATGCCGGGCTGGGCACCCGGCCGGGTGACGGCGAGCGCGGCGGCCGCCGCTCCGAACGTGACGGCTTCGGGCAATGAGGAGCCTTCGGTGAGCGCCACGCAGAGTGCGCCGGCGAAGCAGTCGCCCGCGCCCGTCGTGTCCACGGCACTGACTTTCACCGCGGGCTCAGTTCCAGCGGTGCCGCCTCTTGAAGCCCAGCTGGCGCCGGCCCGTCCGAGCGTGATGACCACGCTTTCGACCAGCTCCGTCAGCCTGACGGCGGCGCTCTCGGGATCGGCCGCGACCGCGGCTTCGTCGCTGCGCAGCAGCAGTGCGGCCTCGATCTCGTTAACGACCAGGACGCTCACGTGCTCAAGCTGCCCGGCAGCAAGCGCCTGCGCCGGGGCGACGTTGAGGATCACGGTCGCGCCGGCGGCACGACCGAGCCTGGCTGCTTCCAGCACGGTCTCGAGCGGCGTTTCCAGCTGGAGCAGAACTGAGCTGGCTCCCTGGAAGTCGCCGGGACTGAGGTCCTCAGGTCTCAGGGTTTCGTTGGCGCCGGGCGCGACGATGATGTTGTTCTGGCCCCGGTCATCGACAGCGATGAAGGCAACGCCACTGGGGGCCGTGCTCCGCCGGACGAACGACTCCACACCGGAGGCTTCGAGTGACGCGATCAGGCGGTCGCCGAACTCGTCCTGACCGACGCGGCCGATCATGCGGACTTTGCCGCCGGCGCGGGCGGCGGCGACCGCCTGGTTGGCGCCCTTGCCGCCCTCGAAGGTCGAATAGTCGCGCCCGAGGATCGTCTCGCCCGGCACGGGGTGGTGCGGCACCCGGACGACTAAGTCCATGTTGAGGCTGCCGACGGTGACGATCATGCGCTTCTCTTCCGGGCGGACTGCCTGGCGATCAGGCTGACAGGCACGGTCGTGCGGCGCGGCGGCAGTGAAGGGTTGGCCATGCGGCTCAGCAGCAGCTCGATGGCGTGAGCTCCGATCTCGGCGACCGGCTGCCTGACAGTGGTCAGGGCAGGGTTGAGCAGGGAGGACCAGGGCATGTCGTCGAAGCCGAACACCGAGACGTGCTCAGGCACGTCCTTGCCGTCCTGTCGTACCTGTTGCACGACCGTGGCGGCGACAGTGTCGTTTGCGCAGACGACGAGGCTGGCGGTCTCTGCGCGAAGCAGGGCGACGATGTCGCCGGTCAGCTCCTGCCCGAAGCTGACTTCCCGCTCCCAGACGATCTCGATCCGATCCCCAGCCGCTTCAAGGAAGCCGTTGCGCCGCTCGACTGCGCTCGAGAGGTCCTGCGGGCCCGAAAGCAGGCCGACGCGGCGGTGCCCCAGCTCGATTGCGTGCCGCGCCAGGAGGCGGCCGCCTTCGGCGTGATCCGCCTGGGCGACATCAAAGTGGCCGGTGGGCCGGTCGACCACCACCAGCGGTGGATGCGGACTTTCCAGTTTCGCCGGCACCGCCGAGACCGGGATCCAGGCTGCACCGTCAGCACCGTAACGCCTCAGCAGTTCGAAGCCCTTCCGTTCCAGCTTCGGGTCGTTCTCGGCATCGATCAGGATCGTGGCGTAACCATGCCTGCGTGCGCTGGTGACGAGCGAGTGGACCAGCGCCGGGAAGAACGGGTTGGTCAGGTCGGGCACGAGCAGGCCGAGTGAGTAGCTGAGGCCGGTACGCAGGCTCTGCGCCGAGTGGTTGGGCCGGTAGCCGAGGCTGCGCGCGGCGTCGCGCACCCGCTGTTCGACCTGTTCACCCAGCGTCTTGGTGCCGCGCAGCACGTATGAGGCGGTGGCGATGGACACGCCTGCTGCTGCTGCTACGTCCTTGAGGGTAACGCTGTTTGTCACTCCGGTTGAGCTCCCTTACCCGTGGTGAAACGTTTAACCAGCCAAGTTGGTGCTGAGACTAGCAGGTATCGCCCCACGGAGTCAAAGGGGCGCGGGCCCCGGTATGATGGGAATCATCCCAGGAGTTTCCAAAAGAATGCCCATGCTGACAAGGAAAATAATCACGTACTTTCTGGTGCTGCTTGCCTGCGTGGCCTGCAGCCCCACCACGCCTCCCGAAGAACCCGGGCACCCGTACCCCGAGCAGCCCGCACCCGCACCACCGCCTGAAGGGGTGACCAGGCACTGGTCCGACGACGACGCCTGGCCCGCCGGGCAGCCGGTCAAGGGTGCCGACGTCGTCATAGCCGCCGGCGAGGTCGTGCTGCTGGACACCAGTCCGCCGCCGCTGGGCACCCTGCGGGTTGAGGGGGCGCTTGTTTTTGCCGATATTGACCTGGAGCTTAGCGCGGCATCGATCATCGTTCACGGAGCGCTTCACATCGGCAGCCCCGAAGCGCCCCACGCGCACCGGGCCACCATCACGCTCACCGGCGAACGAAAGCCCGGCACCGAGACCGGCATGGGCGACCGCGTGCTCGGCACGATGCACGCAGGCCGCATCGAGATGCATGGCCTGTCAGACCCCAGCTGGACCAGGCTTGCTGCTGACGCAATGGCGGGCGCTGGCAGCATCACGGTTGCAGACGCGCGCGGTTGGCGGCAGGGCGACCGGATAGTGATAGCCACGACCGATTTCACGATGCGCGACGAGGGCGGCACGGTTGCCGACCTCCAGACCGAAGAACGCCGCATCGTTGCGATCGACGGCAACCGGCTCGAGCTCGACACGCCGCTGGACTTCTTCCATGTGGGCGAGCTGATGAGCATCTCGGGAATCGCGGTCGACCAGCGCGCCGAGGTCGCCCGGCTCAGCCGGAACATCGTGGTGCAGGGTCCCGCGAGCAGCCTGGACAGGGAGGCGGCCGATCACGGCTTCGGCGGGCACGTGATGATCATGCCGGGCGGCGCCGGCCGCTTCACCGGCGTCGAGTTCCGCCGCATGGGCCAGCGCGGCATCCTGGCGCGCTACCCGGTGCATTACCACCTGATGCGGGACTCCGGAGCAGGCAGCTTCGTGCGGCACGTCGCCATCCACCAGTCGTTCAACCGCTGCGTCACCGTGCACGGTACGCGTCACGTGAGAGTTCACGACGTGGTCGGCTACGGCGCGCCCGGCCACTGCTTCTTCCTTGAGGACGGCGCCGAAACCGGGAACAGCCTGACCCGCAACCTGGCGCTCGATACCCGCGAGCCCGAGCCGGGCTACGCGATCCTGACTTCGGACCGGGGCTACCATGGCCCGGCCGGTTTCTGGATCACCAACCCGGACAACGTCATCGTCGGTAATCACGCCGTGGCCTCTGCGGGCACCGGCTTCTGGTATGCGCTGCCTGCCCGGCCGACCGGCCAGTATCATGATGCCTTCGGTGACAGCGAGGGCATCAGGCCCCGCACCACGGCCCTCGGCGAGTTCAGGGACAATACCGCGCACTCGAACGCGAGCATCGGCCTGCACGTGGACAACGGCCCGACCGGCGACCTGAGCGGCACGCCGCCCACCAACTACACGCCGCGCGCCGACCCGGAGGATGCCGACTCGGCTCCCGTCACGGCGGTGTTCGAGAACCTGACCGCCTGGCGCAACCGCGACGCCGGAGCCTGGTTCCGTGGCGACCACACCGTGTTGCGCGGCGGCCTGCTCAGCGACAACGCGATCGGCGTCACATTCGCCTCGGAAGCCTCGTACGCCGAGGGCGTGACCTTCGTCGGCGAGACGCCCAACCGCGGTACCCCGCGGGGCTGGGAAGACACCGGTGCCGACGGCCGTACGCTACCCAGGCCGTGGGATCCCGGCTTCTTGATCCGTGGTTTCGAGTTCTATGACGGTGATGTCGGCATCGCCGACAGCACGTTCGCGGCGTACGTTCCCAACGCACAGCGCCGGGCGGCGGGGATCTCGTACAAGGACTTCACCGCCTTCCCGGTCAGCCCGCGCAACTGGGCCTCGGGTCTCGACTTCGCCCCGGGCACGCTGGCGCTCTGGCTGGAGACGCGCACGCCGGAACCGGAGTACCCCGCAGACGGCTACCGCAGTGCGCTGTTCATCGACCGTGACGGCAGCCTCGGCGGCGCGCCCGGCTCGGTCCTGAGCGTCAGCAACCCCTTCCTGCTCACGGGCGCCTGTCAGCGGCGCGATGACTTCAACGCGTTCGAATGCTCCGGCGATTATGCGTCGCTGACCCTCGAGGTCGTCGGAGGCAGCCCGGTGCCGTTCGGCACAGTCACCATCACGAGGGAAGACGGCGTGGACCACCTCATGGCCGGTACGCCCAACGCCGCGTCCTACCGCACAATCCTGCCTGCCGGTGGCCGCTACGCTTACGAGTTCTCGGGTTCAGCCCCCCACGTGAGGCTGAACTACCGTGAGGCCGCAGCCATGGAACGCGTGATCGTCTCGCTGCCGTGGCCGCACGCGGGCGCCAGCATCTACCGGGACTGGTACGTCAGCGAGACGAACAGGCTGCCGGCATACTCCAGCCCCGAGGCGCTCGAGGCTGCGGCAGGGGCCGGTTACCACCTCTCGGGCGGGCGCCTGTACGTCAGCCTGATCGAGCAGAACGGCCGGGGCTACGCGCAGCTGGAGATCTGCCGGACGGCAGGCTGCTAGGCGGGGGGTACCGCGGCGCCGTCGGTGCTCAGGAAGCCGACCAGCAGCCTGACGGCGGCCTCCAGGTCGCTCTTGGAGTTCATCTCCGTGACCGTGTGAACGTAGCGCGACGGGTTGGAGAGCGTCACGCTCGCCACTCCTTCACGGCTGCGCTGGATGGAACCGGCATCGGTCCCGCCGCGCGGGAGCACCTCGAACTGATAGGGGATGCCGCCATCATCGGCGACCCTGGCCATCGCGTCGACCAGCCAGCGGTTGCTGATGGCCGAGGAGTCACTCACCTTGATCGCGACGCCTTCTCCGAGCCGGGTGATTGCGAGGTGATCGGGCGTTCCGGGCGTGTCGATCGCAAGGGTGGTGTCCAGCGCGATTCCGACGTCGGGCCTGGTCGCGAACGCGCTCGTTAGTGCGCCGCGCAGACCGACTTCCTCCTGCACACTGAAGACCGCCGCGACGTTGACAGCCGGCTTGTCCAGACGACGCAGCGCCTCGATCAGCACCCAACAGCCTGTGCGGTCGTCCAGCGCCTTGCCGACCACGACGTCGCCAAGGTCCTGGAAGTGCTGGTTCAGCGTGACCATGTCGCCCACGCTGACCTTCTCCTTGGTGACCTCTCCGCCCAGGCCCAGGTCGACAACGAAGTCATGGATCTCCGGAATCTTCTTGCGCTCCTCGGGTGTCGACACGTGGATGGGCTTGCCGCCGGGGTTGAGGACGCCGGTCAATGCCTCGCCGCCGCGGGTGTGCACGGTGACGAGCCGGGCGAAGAGGTTACGCGGATCGAAGCCGCCCAGGTTGTGGATGTGGATGAAGCCGTCCTTGTCCACATGCGTGACGATGAAGCCGATCTCATCCATGTGCGCGCTGACCATCACCAGCGGCGCGCCCTCGGGGCCGGCAACGTTCACTATCAGGTTGCCGAGAGCGTCCGTGCGCGCTTCCGCGCCGAGCTCTCCCAGGGTGTCCTTGATAAGGTCCCGGACGGCGTCTTCGCGTCCCGGAATGCCAGGGGTCTCGGACAGTTTCGCGAGCAGGTCGTAGTCTGGGTTCATGCGATGAATGTTATCACCGCTCAGTCGATCCGCAAGGTAAGGTCCGCTCCCTGGTTGCGCGCGTTGTTCACCCGGGTGCTGACCCGGTGCAGGCTGAAGGTGCCGTCCGGGGCTGTGTCGAGCACCTCTTCGGGTCCGTGATCGAGCCAGACGTCGAACTCGTCTTCTTCCAGGACGACCGGCATGCGGTGGTGCAGCCGGCCCATCTCGGCGTTGGGACCGGTCGTGATGATCGTGCAGCTTTCCAGGCGGGCCTCCGCCGGGCCCCAGGTCTCCCAGAGTCCGGCGAAGAAGGCGGGCCTGCCGTCCGTGCGCGCGATGAACCACGGCTGCTTGGCGCCGTCGACCTTCTGCCATTCATAGAAGCCGCTGACCGGCACCAGACACCGCCTGGAGCGGAAAGCCGCCCTGAATGACGGCTTCTCCGCCACTCCCTCTGCCCGCGCGTTGAAGAGGCTGAGCTTCAGCGCAGCGGGATCCTTCACCCAGCCGGGCACCAGACCCCAGCGCACCACGGTTACCTCGCGCGAGCCGTCTTCGGCCACCCGGACTACCGGCACCGGCTGTGTCGGCGCGATGTTGTAGCGGTCGGCAAGCTCCTCGCCCGGCCGCGTGCCGAACAGGCCGGGGTAGTCGAAGTCGCTGGCACGGTACGCGTAACGGCCGCACATCAGGACATCACCAGCGGCGCAGTGCCGCGATTCCGGCGAAGTCGCGTTCCAGACGCTCTTCCGCCTCGTTGGCCACGAACTCGACGTGCACGTTGCCCTGTTCGGCGATCTCGGACAGCGCGGCTGTGAGTGGCTTGGTCTCGATCGGATCGTCCGGATCCAGCGCCTCGAGCTCCTCGCGGCTCGCGCCGAAGACGCGGCTTCCGGTGGCCACATGCACGGTCGTGTCGGGGTTGTAAGGCACGATCAGGATGTCGGCCTGGCGGTTGCGAAGCAGTGCGAGCACTTCCTGCATGCCCCAGTTTCCGCTCTCCTGTACCTTGTCGAGCAGGGCCAGCTCGTACTTCAGCTCGGCCTCGTCGATCGCATCCTTGACCAGGGGCAGCCAGTCGTCGGTGTTGCTGGTCTGGGCGTTGAGCCTGGCGACCACCATCTCCTGGACCTGCTGGGGCAGCAGCTGGCTGAAGGAGCCGGTCGTTTCATCCGTACCGAGCAGGATGATCCTGTCAGCTTCCCCGTCGCGTACGTGCTGTTCGAGCTGCGAACCGACTTCCTTCCAGAACCGCTCGATGTTGTGATCCATCCGGTCCGCGAAGCTGTCCGTGTCGGCTGCGCCCCGGGCCGGAACGCCACCGGCAGAAGTGAGCGGGGTGCGGCGCGCCTCGCTCAGGCGCCGCCACTCGACGACGTCATCGTCCCGGGTTGCGCTGAACAGCTCTTCGCTCTCGCCCAGGAAGACCTCGAAGCACTGGGCTTCATCCTGGTCGATCCAGAGGATCGCGTAGTGCTCCTTCTGGTCGAGCGCGAACAGCAGGGGGGCCACGTACGGCCGGCCCCAGAACGCGACCGAGTCCTTGCCGGCCCCCAGGTCGAGCAGTGGAAGGCCGGCCTGGAGGTAACGGACCTCGAACAGCTCGTCAGTGTTCCTGGCTGCGAAGAGCACCATCGTGCGTCCCTCGGGGATGACGTATTCCTGCTCCAGCCGCCTGGTCACTGCCGCCTCGAAGTCCCGCGGCAGCTCCAGCTGGCGCATCGCCTCGCGGGCGCGGAGCACGAAGGCCTTGCGCTCGTTGGCGGGATCAGCCGAGTTGACGTTCAGATAGAGCGACAGCACGGGCGGTTCGAAAGGGGCGATCTGGTCGCGAAGAAGCTGGATTGTTTCCTTGCCGATCATCGTGTAACCTCCTGGCTGATTCCAAGCCTATGCTGGCTGAACCCGCCTCACTGTGTGCCGGTTCCGGTCAGGTCGACGGTGATGTCCCCTGGTTCCAGGTTACGGAAGGCCTTTGGCGTCTGCTTCGCGTAGCCGAGGAAGAAAATGCCCGTCACCGTCGTGCCTTCCGGGGCAGCGTCGTGGCCTAGCAGAGGCCAGAAGCCCTCGTGGTCCCATACGGAAGCGGTGCTCCACTTGCTGCCGATTCCCTCGGACCACAGGTGGATCATGAAGTTCTGCGCGGCGGCGGCGGTCGCCGCATAGTCCTCGCGCAGGCGGACCTCGTCGCTGTCGGCGGGCGAGGTGCCGGTCAGGATCATCACCATCGATGCGTTCAGCCAGTCGCGCCGCTTGGCCTCGACGACTTCAGGTTTCGAGCCCTTCCGCGACAGGAGGTCGGAGTGGATGTCTGCGAGCCTTGCCACCCGGTCCTCGCCCAGGAGGTAGAACCTCCAGGGCTCGGTGCGGCGATGGTTGGGAGCCCAGCGGGCTGATTCGATGGCGGCGTGCACGCTCGCGACGGGGACGGGTCTGTCAGGATCGATGAAGGGTTGCGACACCGAACGGCGGGTGCGCAGTATCTCGGGGATGCTCTGCATGCTCCAAGCGTATCAGCAGGGCGAGCAAGACCGCGTCAGCGGGCACCGTTGCTGCGCGCCGTGACGCGCCAGACGGTCAGGCCACCGCTCGCGACCGGCTGCTCGTCCCTGACCGTGAAACGGGGGTCCTGTCGCAGCAGGGCAGGGTCGCGCATCAGGAGCGCCAGGTCCCAGGGGCTGGGGCTCCGGGCCACGGCATCCAGGAACTTCTTCGTGGTGCGCGTGGCACTCTCACGGTCGCCAAGGCGCACTCCCCACGGCAGGTTCGAGATGATAAGCCCGCCTCCGAGCTCTCCGTAGTCCAGCCGAGTGGCATCTGCATCATGGAGGGTGGCAGGCAGCCCTTCGAGGTTCGCCCGTGCACTGGCGAGCACGCCCGCGTCCGTGTCGAAACCGAGCAGCTCGGGCGACTCGGCGCGGGTGGAAGATTCCTGACGCATGACATCGCGCCAGCGCCCCGGCCTGAACCAGGCTGCATGCTCGAAGGCGAAGGAACGCCCGCGTCCCGGCGGCTGCGCACCGGCAACGTCTGCCAGCTCGAGCAGCATCACGCCGCTGCCGCAGAAAGGATCCACCACGGTCCTGTGCTCCCCGCTGACGTATGCGTCCAGCGCAAGCGCGGCGGCGATCGTCTCGCGTACCGGCGCCTGGCCCACCAGCGTCCTGAAGCCGCGCCGGTGCAGGTGCTCCCCGCTGGTGTTGAAACTCAGGGTGCAGCGGTCGTCCTGCAGGCGCAGGTGGAACTGCAGCGGAGAATCATCGTCCGGGACCGGCGCCAGGCCGAACTCGCGCATGCGCCGGGCGACTGCCTGCGTCGCCGTCTTGAGGACCTCATCGCCGGCCTGGAGCCTGGAGTTCCGCGACGTGACGTGCAGCCGGTAGTTCTTGCTGAAGCCAAGCTGAACCTCCCAGGGGAAGCGGCGCAGGTGGTCGAAGAGCGCCTCCCTGTTCGCGGCGTGAAACTCGTCCAGCCGCAGAAGCACGCGGCTGGCAGTGCGCAGGATCAGGTTCGCCCGCATCATGTCGGCGTTGTCAAGGCGAAGCAGTGCGCCGGCGCGCTCCGTCACGGTGGGCGCGAACCCGGCCAGCTCCAGTTCGCGGTTGAGGGTCGGGCCGAGCCCGGGTGCGCATTGTACGAAGCAGTCCCGGGGCTCGAGCAGCCAGCGCTTCACGCGGCGCTCGAGGGCGGTTTCGGTAAGTCTCACGGTGTCTCCCACAGCTGAGGCACTATAACTGCATGCCCGCGCCGGGGCACGGTAGCCGCTACATGCGGACAGCAGTTATAGTGTGCAAATACATTCTGTTTGGAAGCGGTGCCGATGCGGGCGCCAACGCACTCTTGTCAGGGGTTACTCATATGACTGAAAAGCTCGTTCCGCTGGAAGCGCGGGGGATAAGCCGTGATTTCGACGGTGTTCGCGTCCTGCACGACGTCAGCATAGAGTTCCTGCCCGGAGAAGTTCACGCCATCATCGGCGAGAACGGAGCGGGCAAGTCGACCCTGATGAAGATCCTGTCCGGCTACCTCGCACCGACGGCCGGAGAAGTGTTTGTGGACGGCCGGCCTGCCAGGTTCGCGGACAGCGCCGCCGCCGAGGAACGCGGCGTGATCCTCATCCACCAGGAGATGAACCTGGCCGATGACCTCAGCGTCAGCGCGAACATCTTCCTCGGCAGCGAGCTCAGGCGGGGCCCGCTGCTCGATGACAGGGCAATGGAACGCCGGGCCGGCGAGCTGCTCGCCGAGCTCAGGACGAAGGTCAGTCCGAAAGCCCGTGTCGGCAGCCTCACCGTCAGCGACCGGCAGATGGTCGAGATCGCCAAGGCCATGTGGCGCAACGCGCGCGTCCTGATCATGGACGAGCCGACTGACGTGCTGACGAACCGCGAGACCGACATCCTCTTCGGACTCATCCGGCGTTTGAAGTCCAGCGGCGTCACCGTCATCTTCATCTCGCACAAACTGCCCGAGGTGAAGGAGATCGCCGACAGGGTCACTGTGCTGCGTGACGGAAGGCTGATCGCGACCCAGGCGATCACCGACCTGGACGAGGACGCCATGGCTACCCTGATGGTGGGCCGCGAGCTGAGTGAGATGTATCCACCCAAGCGTCTCGTCCCGGATGCGGAGGTGGTCCTGCAGGTCGAGGACTTCACCGTGCCCGGTTGGGTCGAGAACGTGTCGTTCAGCCTCCACCGCGGAGAGATCCTCGGACTGGCGGGCCTGGTCGGCTCCGGCCGCACCGAACTGTTCGAGGGCCTGCTCGGACTGAGACCTGCACGCGGCACGGTCCGGCTGCACGGCAAGGCAGTACGGTTCCGCACGCCGCGCGACGCTGCCCGGCAGGGCATCGCGTACGTGAGCGAGGACCGCAAGGGAAAGGGGCTGCTGGTCGACATGCGGATGAAGCCGAACATGTCACTGCTCGCGCTCGAACGCATCGCCCGGCCCTTCCTCAGCGACAGGGTCGAGCAGAAGATCCTGGAACAGGGCTCCAGCGACTTCGACATCCGGACCGCGAACAGGAACGCCGTCGTAAGCACCCTGTCCGGCGGCAACCAGCAGAAGGTGGTGCTTGCCAAGACCATGCAGATTGATCCGGAGGTGATCATCCTTGACGAACCCACGCGCGGGATCGACATCGGCACTAAACGTGAGATTTACTTCCTGGCCGAGCGGCTCGCGGCACAGGGCAAGGCCATCGTGCTGATCTCCTCTGAGCTGCCCGAGATCATCGGCCTCGCACACCGCGTGGTCGTGATGCAGTCGGGCGAGGTCACCGGTATCCTGCCGGCAGACCGACTGACCGAAGACGAGGTCGTCCGCTACGCCACCGGGCTCAGGCGCGACACGGAACAACCGCAGCGGGAAGCGCCCGCAGCGGGAGGCGCCCCGTGACGGTCGCGGCAGTCCGGCGCCGCCTGCCCAACCTGCGGGCGCTTGCGCCGCTCCTCGGGCTGGTTCTCCTGGTCATTCTTGGCGCGAACCTCAACGACAACTTCCTGACAACGAACAACATCAACAACGTCCTCACGCGCAGCTCGTTCATCGGCATCATCGCCGTCGGCATGACGTTCGTGATCATCTCGGGTGGGATCGACCTGTCGGTCGGTTCGATGGCCGCGTTCATCAGCGGGATGATGATCTTGATCATGAACGCGGTGATGGAACCGCTCGGCGCGACCTGGACCGTTGTCCTTGTGGGCATCGGCGCCTCGCTCGTCCTCGGACTGGCAGCGGGCCTGATCAACGGGCTGTTGATAACGAGAGGCAAGATCGAAGCCTTCATCGTCACGCTCGGGACGCTCGGCATATACCGTTCGCTCGTCACGTTCCTCGCCAACGGCGGCACGATCAGCCTCGCCCTGCCGCTCAGGAGCGTGTACCGCCCCGTCTACTACGGCACTTTCCTCAGCGTTCCCTGGCCGATCTGGGTGTTCGCGCTCGTGGCCATCCTGGGCAGCATCGTCCTGCACAAGACCCGGTATGGCCGCTACATCTATGCGATCGGTTCGAACGAGACGGTCGCGCGCTACTCCGCCATTCCTGTCGACTGGGTGAAGACCTGGTCGTACGTCATCCTCGGGCTCTGCGTCAGCCTCGCCACGATCATCTACGTGCCGCGCCTCGGCTCGGCCTCGGGCGCAACCGGACTCCTCTGGGAGCTGGAGGCGATCGCCGCGGTGATCATCGGAGGCACCAGCCTGCGCGGTGGCAACGGGCATATCTGGGGCACGATAGTCGGTGCGGTACTGCTCAGCACCATCGGCAACGTCCTCAACCTCACCTCGATCATCAGCGAATACCTCAATGGCGCCGTCCAGGGCCTGATCATCATCCTCGCGGTACTGCTTCAACGCGGGAGCCGCAAGTGAGAAGGGAGGTGATCCGGAAGAGACGACGCATCTTCCCCTGAGCCAGCCCGCCACGCACTCAGCAGAACCAACCGATAACCTTGGAGGTAACACAGAATGAAAAGAATCATCGCAGCTTTCGCAGTCCTCGCCCTGGCCGGCGCAGCCTTCGCCCAGACCTACACCATGGGCGTATCCATCCCGACCGCGACCCACGGCTTCATGGGGGGCCTCAACTGGTGGGCCAACGAGGCTGCCGCGCGCATCGAGGCGACCTATCCCGACGTGCGCGTCGTCATCATCGCTTCAGGCAACGTCACTGAGCAGGCCAACGCCCTTCAGGATCTTGTCGCCATCCACGACATCGACGCACTTGTCGTCCTGCCGTTCGAGTCCGATCCGATCACCGGACCCGTCGCCGAGGTGAAGGACACAGGAGTGTTCGTGACCGTGGTCGACCGCGGCCTGATCGACGAGAGCATCCAGGACCTTTACGTCTCGGGTGACAACGAGGCCTTCGGCAACGTCGCCGGCCGCTACTTCGCGGACAACCTCGAGAGCGGCTCGAACATCCTCATCATCCGGGGCATCCCCACCGTCATCGACAACCTGCGCGTGGACGCGTTCAACGCCCAGCTTGAAGGCACTGGCATCAATGTGCTGGACAGCCGCTACGGGAACTGGAACCGCGACGACGCGTACGAGGTAACGCAGGACATGCTCACCGCTTACCCGAACGTCGACGCCATCTGGGCCGCAGACGACGACATGGCGGAGGGCGTCGAGGCCGCCGTGCTTGAGGCTGGCCGCGAAGGTGACCTGTGGATCCTCGGTGGCGCCGGCAAGAAGGAGTTCGTCGCCCGTGTCCGTGATGGCGACGCGCTCTTCCCGGCGAACGTGAGCTATCCGCCTGCGCAGATCGCCACAGCCATGGAACTGACCGCTCTCGGCCTGGTTTCGTCCACCCCGATCGTCGGGGAGTTCCTGCTCGAGTCCGTGCTCATCACGCCGGACAACGCCGCGGAGTTCTACTTCCCGGACAGCCCCTTCTAAGGGTCACCAGACCCGACAGCCTTCATGCTTGCTGGGACGGGCTGCCGCAACGGCGTCCGTCCCTCTTGAGTTTCTGCAGGAGGAATCAATGCCCGATTTCACCCCAAGTCCCGAGGACAGGTTCACATTCGGACTCTGGACCGTAGGCAACCCGGGTCGCGACCCGTTCGGCGAACCAACCCGCGCGCCGGTCGATCCGAACTACTCACTGGAGAAGCTAAGCCGACTCGGCGCATATGGAGTCAGCCTGCACGATGATGACCTGGTGCCCCGGGGCTCGACGGAAGCCGAGCGTGATGCGATAGTCGCGCGCTTCCGGCGGACGCTTGACGACACGGGTCTCAGGGTGGCGATGGCCACGACCAACCTGTTCACCGATCCCGTGTTCAAGGACGGGGCGTTCACCAGCGCGGACGCGCGGGTGCGGGCGGCCGCCGTGCGCAAGGTCATGCGCGCGATGGATCTGGGGGCAGAGCTCGGTGCGGGCGTCTTCGTCTTCTGGGGTGGCCGTGAGGGCGCCGAGGTTGACGCCGCAGGCAAGCTGCTGGATGCCCTGGCCTGGATGCGTGACAGCCTCGACTGGCTGGCTGCCTACAGCGAGGACCAGGGCTACGGCTTCAGGTTCGCGCTGGAGCCGAAGCCCAACGAGCCGCGCGGCGACGCGTACCTGCCGACCGTCGGTGCTGCGCTGGGCTTCATCCAGACGCTCGAACGCCCCGAGCTTTTCGGGGTTAACCCTGAGTTCGCTCACGAGACGATGGCCGGACTGAACTTCGTTCATGCGGTTGCCCAGGCGATCGATGCCCGCAAGCTGTTCCACATCGACCTGAACGACCAGAAGATGAGCCGCTTCGACCAGGACCTGCGCTTCGGGGCAGAGAACCTCAAGACGGCCTTCCTGCTCGTGAAGCTGCTCGAGGAGAGCGGATACGACGGTCCGCGGCACTTCGACGCGCACGCGCTGCGCACCGAGGACGAGGCCGGAGTATGGGAGTTCGCCAGCGGCTGCATGCGCACCTACCTCATCCTCAAGCAGAAGGCCGAGCGCTTCGCGGCCGATCCGGAGATAAGGGCGGCTCTGGACGCATACCGGGTGGAGGACGCAGGGTCGAGCGAACTGCTCGCCGGCTACACTCGCGAGCGCGCCGGCAGGCTGGCCGGGCTCGAGCCTGATCACGCCTCGCTTGCCGCTCGTGGTCCCGGGCTCGAGCGGCTCGACCAGCTCACTGTCGAACTGCTGCTGGGGGTCCGCTGAGGGTGGCGGTCACGCTCGGGCTCGACCTTGGTACCAGCTCGGCCCGCGGCGTCGTCCTGGATCCGGACCTGCGGGTCAGGGCGACGGCGGAGCGGCAGTACCCGCTGCTGTCGGACAGGCCCGGCTGGTCCGAACAGGATCCGGCGCACTGGTGGGCGGCGGTGTGCGCGCTGCTTCAGGAGCTGACCGGGCAGCTGGCCGGGGAGGAGGTGCTCGGCATCGCCTTCAGCGGTCAGATGCATGGGCTCGTGCCGCTGGCCTCAGACGGCGGGGTCCTGCGGAACGCGATCCTCTGGAACGATCAGCGCACCGGCCGCGAGGCCCGGATCATCAGCGATGCGGTCGGTGACAGGGAGCTGATCCGGCGCACCGGCAACCCGGCGATCACCGGTTTCCAGCTGCCCAAGATCCTCTGGCTGCGCGAGCATGAGCCGGAGCGGTTCAGGAGGCTGAGCCTTGCCCTTCTTCCCAAGGACTGGCTCACGCTGAAACTGACCGGGGAGGCCGCGACCGAACCGAGCGACGCGAGCGGCTGTGGTTGCCTGAACCTGGAAGGCGGCGACTGGGACGATGCCGTCCTTGCCGCGGTCGGTCTGGACCGCAGCATCCTTCCGCCGGTCAGGCCGACAGGCAGCGTGGTCGGACGCGTCACGAAGGCTGCTGCCGCTGAAACCGGGCTCCAGGCGGGCGTCCCGGTACTGGCGGGGGCAGGGGACAACGCCGCTGCCAACCTGGCGCTTGGACTGGGGACGCACCGTCCCGGGCTCGGCAGCCTCAGCCTCGGGACCTCCGGCGTGATCTTCGCACCGCTCGACGCCCCGGAACCGGATCCGGAGGGCAGGGTGCACCTGTTCGGCCATGCCGACGGGCGCTACTGCCTGCTGGGAGTCACGCTCGCGGCCGGGGGAAGCCTGGCCTGGTTCAGGCGGGTGATGATGAACTCAGCCAGCTTCGAGCGCATCACCGAACTCGCCGAAGGCACGCGGCCGGGCGCGGGAGGCGTCACCTTTCACCCTTACCTGAGCGGGGAGCGCAGCCCGCTCCTGGACCCTGACCTGCGGGGCAGTTTCAGCGGACTCTCGCTCGCCACGGGGCCGGGGGAACTGGCCCGGGCCGTGCTCGAAGGAGTGGCCTTCAGCCTGCTCGACGTGGCCGACGTCATGCGCCGGTCGACGCGGCTCACCGGCCTGCTCGCGCTTGGTGGCGGCGCGGCCTCGGACTTCTGGCTGCAGATGTTCGCAGACGTGCTGAAGGTAGAGATCATGCGTCCCACAGGCGCACGGGACGCGGCCTGGGGGGCGGCCCTGCTTGCCCAGCACGGTGTCGGCGCGCGCGAGGGCTCCGGGCATGAACCGGGAACCGGGACAGTCTTCCGGCCGGGCCCCGCCGATTACCGGGCTGCTCGCGAACGCTACCTACTCAGCCGGCCCGCCTCCCTGCCATGAACGCCTCGACGCTCGCCTGGTCCGGATATGACGGGATCGCCCCGGCAGTGCGCGTGCTGAGGGCCGCCACCGCGGCGGCCGTGCTGACCGCCTCCAGCAGCCTGTCGAAGCTGTCCAGCAGCGACCGGTCGCGGGCGATCTGGTGCAGGACGGCACCCGCCAGCGCGTCACCCGCGCCTGTCGTGTCGGCCGCTTCAACCGGCCACGCCCTGACGTGGCCGTGCCGTCCGCGCTGGAGCACGTGTACGCCCTCGGCGCCCGCACTGAGCAGCAGGAGGCGGACGCCAGGCTTGAGCAGGTCATGCGCAGCCTCCGGGTCCGCCGAACCGGCCAGGAACTCCAGCTCGGCCTCGCTGAGCTTGATGATGTTGGCTGGCGCCAGGGCTTCCGTGATCCGGCTGCGCGCCTCGCTCGCGGAGCTCCAGAGCGGAGCCCGGTAGTTGACGTCGAAACTCACCAGGGCGCCGTGCGCGGAGGCGCGCCTGGCCGCCTCAAGGGTGGCGTGCCGGGAGCTTTCGTGCGTGAGGCTGTTGCTGCAGTAGTGCAGCACTGCTGCGGCCGCCAGTTGCTCCTCGCGCAGGTCACGTGCCGCCAGGCGGGTGTCGGCCGTGTCGTTGCGGTAGAAGGAGAAGTCGCGGTCGCCGACCGCATCGACAGAAACGAAGGCCAGGGTGGTCTGCGCGCCACCGTCCAGCACGGTCCCGCTCGTGTCGATGCCGACCTCGCCCAGCGTGTCCCGCAGCCAGCGGCCGAACGAATCGTTCCCGACACGGCCGACGAACGCACTGTCGCCACCAAGCCGGGCGACCACGGCTGCGACGTTGGCGGGTGCGCCGCCGGCAGCCTTGCGCAGGGTGGAGGCGTCGTACAGCGAGGTGTCCTTCTCGCCCGGTACGAAGTCGATAAGCAGTTCGCCTACTGCAAGCACCAGGGTTTTCATGCCTGATTGTACTTCCCGAAAAGTGTCAGCCCGGCTTCAGCGGCGCGCTGACCGTGCAAGTACAATTGGCGCGTCTTTGACACCGGTCCGCTGTGACCGGCTTGGCTCGGGGGAGCCGGGCTGCGGGGGAGTTGAACAGTGATGGATTACGAGAAGGAATGGGCGGACAGTTACCTGACGCCCGAACAGCAGGACGCGTTGGACGACGTCCGCGAGGACGAATATGTGGCCGTGGGCACGCAGGTCAACGCGATGGCTGGCCTCAGCCTCGCCGAGAAGGAGTACGCGGCATCCCACTTTCGGCACCTGGCTTCCGAGCTGAGCCGTTTCGTTGCCGAGGGCATGGCGCCCGAGGCCGAGCCGGGCCAGCGGCTGGCGGCACTTCACGCAGAGTTCCTGGAGACGCTGAACATATGGAGCGATGACTCGGCAGACGCTGCGGGCCAGCTCTGGCAGTCCACGCCCGAGGCGGAGGAAGCGGATGTTGACGTGCTCAGACCCTTCCCGTGGGGCGAGGAAGAGGCGCGCTTCCTGCAGCTGGCGATGGAGGAATACGTCAGGAACCAGCCGCAGCCGCCCGCTGGTCATTCACCCTGAACACGGCGATGTCCGCAGGGCTTTCTGCCCATAACCTGCCCTTGACAGCACTATAATCACCTGTGCATTCCGGATGGAGTGGCCGGTGGATCGGCCGGGAGGAGAACAGGTGATGGAAATCGGCAGTTACGGCTTTGTGCGTGCCCGTATCGCAGTGGCGTTGGCGTTGTTGGGGGTTCTCTTCGCAGGGACAGTGCATGCGCAGGGCATCTCGCGGGAACAGCGACTCCGCATGCTGGAGTCGGTCGTGCAGGTGCGCTCCTTCGACACCGGGAGCGGCCTGTGGATGCACGGTGGTTCCGGCACGATCGTCAGCCCTGACGGTTACGTCCTCACCAATTACCACGTCATCGGCGACCTGGATCTTCGCGAACACTTCGAGTGGTCGGGAATCTTCATGACCAGCATCAGCGCCCCCGATCTGCCTCCGCAGCTGAACTACTGGGCGCGCTACGTGGTGGGTGATCCCGCGCTCGACCTCGCCGTGCTGCGGATCGTCGAGTACGCCGACGAGTCGCCGGTCGAGGCCGGCAAGCAGTTCCCCGCGATGCCGGTGGGGGACAGCAACACGCTCCTCCTCGGTGACACGCTCACGGTCGTCGGTTACCCGAGCATCTCCGGGTCCACAATCACGTTCACGCAGGGCATCATGAGCGGCTGGCTCGGCGAGGACACGCTGTCCGGCGGCAAGCAGTGGATCAAGACGGATGCGAAGATCGCGCGGGGCAACTCGGGTGGCGCGGCGTTCAACCAGGCCGGTGAACTGGTGGGAATCCCGACGCTCGGCATCCACACGCTCGACGGTCAGCTGTATGAGGAACAGGTCATGATCCGGCCGGTGGCGCTCGCGTGGGCGCTGCTTGGTCCGCACGTGCCGAACGTGCTGAGGAACACCGCTGTTGCCGCCAGTCAGCTTCCGCCGGCCAGCACGGCCAGCCCGGGCGGGCAGCCCAGCGGCCGGATCGGCGGCATCGTGCTGGGCGGAAGCGTTACGGGTACAGCCGGAGCCGTACCCGAGTCTGACAGCCTCGTGTATCACACCTACACCATGGACGTACCACCCGGTACCGCGGGAATCGTTCTGACCCTGAACGCCTCGGCCCCGATCGGCCTGGCCGGGAAGTTCGGAGCCGAGATACTCACGTACGAGGACACGGACTTCATCGCGACGCTCGAGTCATCCAGCCAGCGGATGGAGCTGGAGGCGCCTCCGGCCGGTGAGCTCTGGATCGACGTCGTGCATCGGGAGCGCGGCGGCCCGGTCGAGTACACGCTGTCGGCGCTCAGCATGCAGGCGGCGGTTTCTGAGCCCGAAGTGCCGGCGCAGGAAGCGCCGCCGGCAGCGCCAGGCCAGTCGGGCCAGGCCAGCCAGGCCGTTCCGATCGGCCCGGGATCCCCTTCGGCGCCTGAACAGGTGCAGCCGGATGAGGACCAGCAGCCCGTCGTGCCGGATGCCGTCAGCTACCCGGCCCCGACGCAGTTCGGCACGGTCGGCGCCCTGCAGCCGGGCATCGAACGGACGGGGAACCTGCAGCAGTCGCCAGGCATGTCCGAATCCACGTATCACACCTACACGGTCGATGTCCCGGCCGGCACTGCAGAGCTCACGATCGAGCTTGCGCCGGTCTCCGTCCTGGACCTTGCTGTGAAGCAGGGGTCGGAGATCATCAGCTACGCCAACCATGCGGATGGCGGCGACTGGCACTACGCAGCGATCGCCGAGGACGGCGTGGATCCGGTGATAGTGGTGCAAGGTCCTGCGCCGGGGCTCTGGTACATCGATGTGATCAACTGGGAGAACGCAACGGTGGACGGGCGCTACAGTCTGGTCGCCAGGTTGAGGTAGCGCGCTGGCTTGCGCTCGTGGGTCGCGACCGGCTATAGTCAGTAACTTGGCGGCCTGTTCCGCGCGGCAGCGGGTCAGGAGCACAGAGCGCCATGGCGTTTCTGTCCTGCTGACTCACGGAGGTAGATTGGTATGTTCGCAGTTATCAAGACCGGTGGCAAGCAGTACCGGGTCCAGCAGGGAGACACGCTTGACGTCGAGCTCGTACAGGCTGAGCCTGGCGACGTCGTCGAGCTGCCCGTGCTGATGCTCGGGGGCGACACGGTCAGGTTCGGAGATCCGGTTGTGGCTGGCGCAGCCGTCAGGGCCGAGGTTGTCGAACACGGCCGCCACCGCAAGATCCACGTTTACAAGTTCAAGGCCAAGAGCAACTACCGGCGTCATAACGGCCACCGGCAGCCCTTCACGCGCGTACGCATCACTGAGATCGTCGCCTGAAGCCTGCCTGATATAAGGAGACTGACATGGCACACAAGAAAGGCGCAGGAAGCTCCAAGAACGGTCGCGACAGCCAGTCCAAGAGGCTTGGCGTCAAGCGGTTCGACGGACAGCTCGTCAGCGCAGGCAGCATCCTCGTGCGTCAACGCGGCGCGAAGTTCAAGCCCGGCCGCAACGTCGATGCCGGACGCGATTTCACACTGTTCGCCCTTAAGGACGGCCTCGTCCGCTTCCATAACAAGGGAGCGAAGGGCCGCTTCATCAGCATCGAGCTGCCGGAGCAGCAGGCGATCGCGGCTGATTGATCACAGTCAAATGAAGAATTACGCCATGGCGCGATCCACAGCTGATCGCGCTGTGACGTTTCAGTCTGCCCTGAGCCTTGAGCTTCAAGGCAGTGGCAGGCAGGAGTAACGTGGCGTTCAGGGACATAATCGACATCCGCGTGCAGGCGGGCAGGGGGGGCGACGGCGGCATGTCGTTCCTGCGGCTCAAGTACGTTCCCCGCGGTGGACCCGATGGTGGTCGCGGGGGCGATGGGGGCAGCGTCTGGCTGGAGGCGATCGAGGACTCGACCAGCCTGCAGCAGCTGCTGCCACGCCACCTGTACCGCGGGGGAACCGGGCAGCAGGGCGAGGGACGCAAGCGGGCCGGCCGCGGAGGCGAGGACATCACGCTCAAGGTGCCGGTGGGCACGATCGCTAAGGACATGGACACGGGCGAGACCGTTGCCGACCTGATCGAGGTGGGCCAGCGGGTTCTGGTCGCCCAGGGAGGCAGCGGCGGCAGGGGCAACTCATCGTTCGCAACCTCTACCAGGCGTGTACCCCGCTTCGCGGAGTACGGCACCGAGGGCGAATCGCGGCGCCTCAGGCTCGAGTTGCGTACTATCGCCGATGTTGGCCTTGTCGGCCTGCCCAATGCGGGCAAGTCGAGCCTGCTGGCCGCACTTTCGAACGCAAAGCCGGAGATCGCCTCGTACCCGTTCACGACCCTGTCACCGAACCTCGGTGTCGTCACCCGCGGGGTAGACGAGCGGCTCACGCTCGCAGACATTCCCGGCATCATCGAGGACGCCCATCTGGGCAAGGGGCTCGGACTCGACTTCCTGCGCCACATCTCGCGTACCAGGCTGCTCACTTTCGTCCTGGACATCGCGGAGGAGCCGGCACCGACCATGCAGCTTCTGCTCGAGGAGCTGAAACAGTACGATCCGGACCTGCTCGAACTGCCTGCCCTGATCGTCCTGAACAAGACCGACCTGGCGGCGCCAGACGAGGTTGCTGCCCATGAAGCCGAACTCACCGGCGTCGGCCTGCCGGTGATCCCGGTGTCTGCCCTCGAGGGCAACGGACTCGACGCCGTGCGGGACACGCTGTTCCAGTTGCTGCCCGAGCGGCCGGTACTGCAGGCTGCGAAGGCCGAGCCGAAGGTGGTCAGGGCCGGCATCACTGTGAACGCAGCCGCGGACGGCAGCGGCTGGATAGCTTCCGGTCCGGACCTGGAGGCAGTAGTCGTACGGTTCGACGCAGCGAACCGCGAGGCCGTCGCCTACATGCATCACCATTTCCGGGGCCTCGGGCTCGACCGTCTGCTGAAGCGGGCAGGGGCCAGGGACGGTGACGATGTCTGGATCGGTGACGTCGCATTCGAGTACTTTGACGAGACGGGAGAGACGCTGCGGGAAGAAGCCCGTGAGCGCGAAGGGGAAGAGCCGACCGGGCTGGAGGCAGACTTCAGTGATGAGAATGACCACGCCGAACCAGACCAGGATGCTTGAGCGACCGCGCTCCGGCATCACCACTGCAGTGCCCACCGATGCCTGCTCAAGGCCGTCGGTGGCTCCCTACTGCGAACGGGTACGTGCCCTGGTTTCGACCGAGCGCTTCGCACACATCAGAAGGGTCGCCAGGCTCGCCTCACAGATAGCGCGGGCGCACGCATTCAGCGAGGCCGAGTTGCGCGCCACCCAGCTGGCGGCTGTCCTGCATGACGTGGCGCGTGAACTTCCCGCCTCGCGCATGTTCGAGCTTGCGCCGCCGGAGTTCGAGATCGAGAGGCAGTACCCGCTCACGCTTCATGGCCGTGCGAGCAGGCGCATCGCAGAACTCTGGGGCGTGACGGATGCGGCTGTCCTCGATGCGATCGAGGGGCACGTCTTCGGCGTCAAGCCGGATGACCGGGTCGGAATGGCACTGTACGTGGCCGACATCTCGGAACCCGGACGGGGGGTCAATGCCCATATCAGGGAACTCGCCATGACGGACCTTCCGGGAGCGTATCGGCTGGCGGTGCGCACCAAGGTGGAGTACCTCCAGGCGATCGGCAAGCCGGTCCATCCGATGACGCTGGGAGTTTATGCGGCGCTGGCCAATGATAGCTAGTTCACGGTTCCTGCAGCTGCTCGGGTTGGCGATTGCTTTCGCGGGGATCGCGGGCTTCTGGTGGCCGCGGGAGCCCGAACGAACGCAGCTGACCGTTTCACAGGCGAACCTGCTCAACCCCCGCGGCGAGGAGTTCACGGCAACCTTCGTTGTGGCGGGCCGGGATTTCGATGCCACCAGCTTTGCCAGCGCCTGCCAGTGGATCGGCGGAGAGTGCATCCGTAACCGCACTGGCACCTTCACCCCCAGCAACCGGACGGACACGATCCTGTTCGTGAGCATCATCGGCGACTCGATCAGCGTCGTCGCCATTCCCAGGGACCTCTACCTGGTCGACTGGCAGACCAAGATCAACGCGATGCTGCTGTACCGGCAGGCCGATGGCCTCAGGGAGGCCGTGGCAGAGGTGCTGGGCGTGCCGGTTGACTACTACGCCATAATCGACGTCGATATATTCGAAGGACTGGTGAACGCCCTGGATGGCGTTGACATCAACGTTCCATACAGGATGTACTACCGCGACAGCGCCGCAGGGCTGCTGATCGACCTGGAGCCCGGACCGCAGAGGCTGGACGGGTCCCAGACCGCGGGGTTCGTCAGGTTCCGCGACACACCCCGGGGCGACATCGGCCGGATCGACAACGTCAAGCTGGTTGCTTACGCGCTGCTCGAAAGGATCAAGCAGCTTAACGTCAGGGCCGTCGGCGCGGTCCCGCAACTGCTGGAGGCGGTGTTCGATGATGTCGAGACCAACGCCAGCCTCGGGCTGATCACCCGGCTTCTGCCAAGGCTGGGCTCACTCACGCTGGACAATGTTGCTACCCTGCCGGTGACGGGCGAGTATCGCGTCGAAGGAGTCGGCGCGGTCGTCGGCTACGATCCGCGGGAGATCGAGCTGTTCCTGGCTGACCTGTTCGGCGGCGCCGCCCGTGAGTTCGCGGGACCCCCCGACGAGCCACTGCTCATCACGAACCGCAGCGGCAGTCCCGGACTCGCGGAGTGGTACGCGGACAGGCTCCTGGCGCTGGGCGTGCCCGAGGAACAGCTGCTGCTGCGTGAGGAAACACCGGATCCCGCGCCGACCCGCGTGGCAGCCGTCGAGTCATCGTGGCTCAACGCGGACTTCTATACCGGGCTGATGGGAATCGGCAAGCAGCAGGTCGACAACATGCCCAGCTTCGACGGGCGAAGGGTCGGTCTTGAACTGGTCCTGGGCGAAGGAGCCGCATACGCGGCCGGCTGGCACCCGTCTTCGGGGCAGCAGACAGTGATCCCTGAATGGGGGACCAAGGAGGCATTTTGAACGACGACGCGACACTCTTGGAACAGGTTCAGCTGATTGTCGACACGCTGGATGACCGCAGGGCGAAGGACATAAACGTCCTTGACCTCTCCGGGGTATCGGAATCACTCGACTACTTCGTCATCGCCACGGGCGAGTCCACACTGCAGCTCAGGGCACTCGAGGAGTCCGTGCGCGAACGCCTCAAGTCCGAGGGCTTCCAGGTGCGCGCGATCGAGGGACCCTCGGACCGCTGGATCCTGCTCGATTACGGTGCGATCATCCTGCACGTGATGAGCCGGGAGGCCCGTGAGTTCTACGATCTCGAGGGCCTCTGGGCCGATGCGACCACTCTCGACATCACACCCCGCTGATCGGTCGGGCACGCGGGCGGGCGAATGGGCCGAGCTGGAGGCCCGCCGGCACCTGGAAGCCGCGGGCCTGACGTTCAGAGCGGCCAACTACCGCGCTAAGCGCGGCGAGATCGATCTGATAATGGTCGAAGGGGGCACGCTCGTCTTCGTCGAGGTCAGGCAGCGGGCACGCTCCGATTTCGGCACGGCGGCCGAATCGATCGACGCCCACAAGCTCGCCCGCATCATGCGGACCGCGCTGCTTTACATGCAACGGCACCCGGACGGGGATGATGCCGAGTGCCGCTTCGATGCCGTGCTGGTGACCGGGACCGAGAACGCCTTCAGGCTGGAGCACCTGCGCGACATAGTTGGGTGAGCAGGAAAGTGCAACAATGGCCGCGATGCGGGTAAAGATCTGCGGCATGACTCGGGCTGAAGACGTCCGCCAGGCGGAGGCGGCCGGGGCGGACGCCATCGGTATCATCTTCGTCCCCGGCTCGAAGCGATTCGTCTCGCCCGAGCGCGCCAGCGAGGTGCTCAGTGCGGCTGGCCCGTTCATGCTCAGGGTGGGGGTGTTCCGGGACGAGCCCGTCGGGAGGATGCTCGAACTCGTCCGGATGCTGCGCCTGGATGCGGTCCAGCTGCACGGCAACGAAACCGCCGAGGTCGCCCAGAGCCTGCGCCCGCACGTGCGGGTCATCCGTGCCGTCAGTTTCAGTTCGTCCCTCAGGGCCAGCCAGCTGTCATCCACTGGTGCCGATGCCGTACTCGTTGACGGTGCGGTACCCGGTTCAGGTGAACCGTTCGACTGGCAGGCGGCATCCTTCCTGGCCGGGACGCCCGGCCTGATGCTGGCAGGCGGGCTCACACCGCTGAACGTCGGCGAGGCAGTAGCGGCGCTCTCACCCTACGCGGTGGACGTCGCCTCCGGTGTGGAGTCGGCACCCGGCATCAAGGATCCTTCGCTGATGGCGGCGTTCGTGCAGGGCGCCCGGGCGGGGCGGGCAGCGGCGTGAACCGTGTCCCCGTGCAGGCTCCCGAATTATCCACACTTATCCACAGGCTGCCTCGTGGCTGTGGAGAACTCCCTGAATCGCGCCGTGAACGGGCCTGCGGAGTCAAATCGCGTCCAGGACGGCATTTCTCTCGAAAACTGCCTCTTCGGCCCCTACCAAATGGCCCACGATCATGTCAAGCCCGGCTGGTTATCCACAGGTCAGGCGGACTTGTCAACAACTGTTTCATAACAGCCTCATCCGGGCTTTTCGCTGATACCGGCGTGACGGACGCATGCTTAGAAGGAGGGACATGATGAAGACCGTAAGCGTAGCCAGCAAGCGTCGATTCTCACTCTTGGGAGTCGAGACGGCCAGGCTGGTGGATGAAGCCGATTTGAGCGTGGAACTGCTCTGTTTCGAGGCCGGACAGGGCATCGGGGAGCAGAGTTATGACGGTACCAGTATTTATCAGGTACTGGAGGGAGAAGCAGTAATACGGGATGATACGGATCGTGAGAGGTGCGGCCCGGGCCGTGTCACCACCGTTCCTGCAGGTACCCCGCATACCGTCTCCAACGCCGGAGGAGGCTTGCTGGTCGTGGTGCGCACCACCGCCAGGTAGCGCGTGGCGTTTCTCGCACCTGCCTTCCTCTGGCTCCTGGCAGCAGTCCCGCTCGTCATCCTGCTCCATTTCCTGAGGCAGAGGAGGCGCACGGCCGAGGTTTCGGCCCTGTTCCTCTGGCAGCAGGCAACGCAGCCGACCGTGGAGCGCAGGCGCTTCTCGCTCTGGTGGCTGCTGCTGCTGCAGATACTCGCCGTCATGCTGACCGCCTTCGTGCTCGCGCGCCCGGTGCTGGTCGGCGCAGGCGTGCCGGACCGCGTGGCAGTCATCGACGCTTCTGCGAGCATGGCAGCACAGGACAGCGAGGGAGTACGCATGGTCAGGGCTGTCGCGATCGCTGCCGGACTCGCTTCGGAAGGCGGCCGGGTCGCCCTGGTGCGCGCCGGCAGCGACGCCTCCGTCCTTCACGGCCTGACGGCTGATACGGCGGCAGTCTCGGCAGCGCTTGCCAGCCTGGAGGCGGCAGATGCAGGGAGCGATATCGAGCGGGCCATTCAGCTCGCCTCCGACCTGGCTCCAGGCGCTGAGGTGCATGTGATAACTGACCAGGCCCCGCCCTCAGGCAGCGCACACACCTGGCACAACGTCGCCGGTGACGGCCGCAACTTAGGGATAGTCACCTTCGACCTCGGGCTGCAGCAGGCCTTCGTCGCCGTGGCGTCGACGTACCCGGGTCCCCAGCAGGTGCCGGTCCGGCTCTTCCGTGACGGCGAGCCGGCGGGCAGTGCCGACCTGCTCGTTCCGGCAGGAGGCAGGGCAGGAACGACCTTCCCGCTGACCGCACAGGGCGGCGTCTTTGAGGTCCGGCTGACCCCACCGGAGGACGACGCCCTCCAGCTCGACGATGTGGCCTTCCAGGGAACGCGCGACCTGCGCGTCTGGTTCCCGGGCGACTCGACGCCGCTGCTCCGCGCGCTCGAGGCGGTACCGGGCGTGCAGCTCGTGCCCGCCGCGGCTGGCGCCGACGTCAGGGTGACCGAAGAAACGGAACCTGGCGCGGCCGGCGGCAACCGGCTCCTGTACCCGCCACGCAGCGCGGCACCGGACTACCAGGAGGTCCGCGACTGGGACGCCGGAGACCCGCTGCTCCGCTTCGTCGACCTGCGGGGCAGCGTGGTGGGAGTGAGCGTCAACCTGCCGCTCGACGAGGACGGCTGGCGCGTGCTCGCGCGCAGCGGGGACCTGCGGCCCGTGATCCGCTCCCGTGAGGATGCCGGCGACCTGACCGTCCAGCTGGCGTTCAACCCTTCCCAGACCGACCTCGTGTACCGGCCCGCCTTCCCGACGCTCATAGCCAACATCATGGCCTCGTACCGTGGCACGGATTCGCTCGTGCTGGGCCAGTCCCTGCCGGCCGGCTCGCTCTTCGGCGGCCAGGCCGTCTCCCGGGTCACCGGGCCGGGACTGTTCGAGCTGCCCACGGGTCCGGCAACCGCCAGCCTGCTGTCGCTTCAGGAGACCATCCTGCCGGGGCCTCCCCCGGCAGACGCGGTTGACGCCGCGGCCGGGTCCGCTGCCGACGCGCTCGCCACCGACCGGCCACTGGACTGGCTGTTGCTGCTGCTCGTTCCCATGCTCCTGGCGGCAGAGTGGATCGTCTGGGCGCGTCACGCTGCACGCTGAGGGCACCGGCGCCTGTTACAGTTGAAACCATGAGACTGAAGGGCATCCTCATCACGGCAGTCGTCCTGTTGGGCGCGACCTTCGCGGCAGTGAACTGGCAGGCCCTGCTGGCGATCCAGCACGTCAACCTGCTCTTCGGCACCTATGAAGCCCCGCTGGGACTCATCCTGCTTTTCGCAGCGATCCTGCTGAGCCTCGTGTTCTTCCTCGTATCCCTCTTCGACCGCGCCGTGCAGCTCCGGCAGATCACGGTGCAGGAGAACACGATCGCCAGCCTCCGGGCAAGGCTTGACCGGCGCCGCCTGGAGGAGCTCGGGGAGCTGTCCGAGACCATCAGGACCAGCCTTGAGAGCGTCGGGCAACAGGTCAGGTCCGAGAACTCCCGCCTCGAGGTGAGCCTGCGCGAGGACCTTTCCTCGTTCGAGACCCGAACGCGCGACCGGCTGGACGAACTGGGAGACCAGGCGCTGCGGCTCGGACGCGAGCTGGAGGCCCCGGACAGAAGCCCCGAGAGCGAGGCCTGATGCGTCGTGCCCTGCTGGCGCTCATCCTTCTCGCAGGCGTCGCCGGGGCGAGGTCAGCCGAGTTCACCGCTGAGCTCGTGCCTGACATGGTGCCAGGCGAGGAGTCCGTCGCGCGTTTCACCCTTCAGCTGGACGATGAGAGCACGGCAGTTGCCGAGGCAGTCTGGTTCCTGAACATCGTGCAGCCGCTGGAAAACGGCGAAGTGCGCCAGGTCGGTCACCTGCTGTTCGACCGTGCCAGGGAATCCGGGGACGGCTTTCGCCGCGTGTTGAGCGGCGAGCAGCTTCGTGCTGGGGTGTCGGCAGAGGTGATGTTCCGCGTCAGCGGTTCGGCCCCTCCGGGTGAATACCGGATAGTCCTGCAGCTGTTCGAAGGGACGACGACCAACCCGAACAGGGTGAGGTCTGAAGACCGCATCGCGATCGGGGACTGGGCCTTCACCGTGCTGCCCAGCCGGTAGCCTGCGGGGTCGTACGCGTGCGCCCCGGTCTGCTAACGTCAGGGCATGACAGAAGAAATCAACAAGGAAGCACTGCGCGATGCCGTTCTCGAGTCGCTGAAGTCGGTGCGTGACCCCGAGATCCCGGTCAACGTGGTCGACCTGGGCCTCATCTATGAGGTCCGGGTGGCTGACGACGGTGCGGTCGACGTCGACATGACCCTTACCAGCATGGGCTGCCCGGTGCAGGACATGATCCAGGCTGACGCCGAACTGGCAGTGATGCGCGTTGACGGCGTAGCGCGCGCGAACGTCGAGTTCGTCTGGACCCCGGGCTGGACGACCGAGATGATCACCGATGACGGTCGGCGCCAGATGAGGATGTTCGGCTTCAGCGTCTGAGTCCCGGCCGGGGCGGGTTAGCATTGCACCCGAATGTTCTTCCGCCAGCCGAAGGCAACTGATGTCCGCGCGGCGGCCTGGGCGACGGCCGTTGCGAAGCTTGGCCTTGTCGAGGTCGACGACGGCCACGGCCTGCTGGACCGGCTGATCGGACCGGACTCCGACCTGCTCACCGCAGGCGTCTGGTGCGTCGCGGGCGATGCGCCGCCCGAGGTCTATGTGTTCGAGCGGCGGGCCGGACCGACTGCGCAACCGGTTGCGTCGTGCCTGCTGACAGTTCCGGGCACGCTCGCGAGCGTGCCCCTTCGGGTCACCCGCAGGTTGCGCGCCCAGCTGGCGACGCTCCAGGCATCGGCGACCCAGGCCAGCCTGGTGGTGACCGGGGACGACGCGTTCGACGAAGCCGTTACCGTGGTCGCTCGCGAGTCGGTCAGGGCCAACGGGATGCTCACGCCGGCAGTGCGCATGGCGCTGGGCCGTCTCGTGCAGCGGGGCGAGCGTGCGCCGGTGCTGGTGATCAGCGAGTCCACGCTGCTCGCAAGTACAGCGCTTGAGGAACCGGCAGGGATCGAGCTGCTGGTCACCGATGTGATGGGTGTTTACGCTGCGCTGGTCGCCTCGGGGTCGGGCTGAGGCCCGAGACCCAGCTTCCGGAGCAGCTCCGTGCGCTGGCTCTTGCCGAGCCCGCTCGATGCCAGCAGGCCGGCAAGCCGCTCTTCGTCGATCGCCCCGCGCAGCAACTCCAGCTCGCTACGGGACAGGCTGTGGCCGTGGAGCTGGTGCTCCTCGAACGCGGCGTAGGCCAGCGGAGCGACGGCCTGGACGATGTGGGCCATGGCGTCGCCGTACGCGCGGATCTCGTACTGCGCGTGCCAGTCCATCCTGAGTCTCAGGAAATGGAACAGGTTGTTCAGGTCGGATTGCCAGTACATCTCGGTGTAAAGCGCCAGCGGCAGGTTGACGCGTGCCAGCTCCCTGGCAACGTCATCCTCCAGCAGCGCCTCGTAGTCCCGGTAGGCTTCGGACTGGCCGGCGGCCAGCCTCCGGGCGACGTCTTCCCGCAGTCCGTCGCTGATCCCGTCACTGTCTCCGCCCTGCCGGTTGATGCGCGACTGGAGGCGGACGTGTTCGGCCGCAGGAACGTAGAACTCGTCCTTCATCACGGAGTAACGGCCGCTGATCTCGTTGAGCCGTGCGGTCCTGTGGCGCAGCCACTGGCGTGCGACGAAGATCGGCATCTTCAGGTGAAACGTCAGGATGACCTGCTCGAATGGCGACGTGTGGCGGTTGCGAAGCAGGTAGTTGATCAGTCCACTGTCCTCGCGGACGGTCCGGGTACCCGCTCCGTAACTGACCCGGGCGGCCTGAACGATGCGGTCGTCGCCACCCATGTAGTCGACAAGCCGGACGAATCCCTTGTCCAGCACACGGATCTCTTTATCCAGCAGGGCGTCGGCCGTGTCGTTCGTGGAGCGTGCCATATCGGCACGAGTCTAACAGCAGCGGGCGGGGACAGGCCTGCGGGCGCGGACTGGCCGGTGCCGTCCGGAGCCGTGCAGGCCCATGAGCAACCCATGTGGACAGCGCTGCAGGCACCTGCCACGGATCGGCAGACAGGCGTCAGGGTGGGCGTTCGGGTGTCTCATACCTCACACATCGGCATTGACACCTGAAGCCGGGTCATGGGATACTTGACGAGGAACTGACGCGCCGTGAGCCGCACTGAAAGGAGGTGCACCCACTTGAATCGGCTCTCTGCAGGCAGCCTCCCGGTACCAAAACCCAGCAAGTCCGTGCCCGACCTGAGGAAACACGGAAACTCCGGTTTGTCTGGACCCGCTGACAGAGGTACTGAGTCAAATACATTTCAGACACTTCAAGGGGTAAATCACGTATGAAGAAGTTTTTGGTTTCAATCCTGGCATTCGCCGTAATCGGCGGCGCCTTCGCACAGTCCTCGTTCCCGGATGTTCCGGAGAACCACTGGGCCGGCGGCGCAGTCGACCGCATCGCTGACCTCGGAATCGTCATCGGCTTCCCCGACGGCACCTTCCGCGGCAACGAAGCATTCACCCGCTACCAGTCCGCTCTGGTCGTCAGCCGCCTTCTGGACGTTATCGGCCAGGAGCTGGATGCACGCCAGGCGCTGACCGACGCCGACCTCGCCGCGCTGGCGAACGCCCTCCAGGACCTCGCTGACGAAGTCCTCGGACAGGGCGAGCGCCTGGCGAACGCTGAGGACGCCATCGCAGCCATCGCTGACGGTGTTGTCGTCAACAGCGCCCGCCTCGACGCACTCGAGAGCCTCATCGGCAGCGGGGATTCCGCCGCCATCCAGGACCTGCTCAACCAGCTCGCAGCCCAGCGTGTCGCGCTTGATACCGCGCTCGCCCAGGCCGCCTCTGCCGAGCAGCTCGCCCAGAACGCGATGTCCGTTGCCCGTGCCGCCGCCAACCGCGCTGCCGCCAACGAAGACGCGATCAACAGCCTGGCATGGCTGATCAACGACCACGAGGGCCGCATCTCTGCGCTCGAAGGCCGCCCCGTCGGCGACCTTTCGATCGCTGACCGCATGACCCGCGCCGAGTCCGACATCGCCAACATCCGCGAGTTCGTCATCCTGCTCCGTCGCGATCAGGTCGCCCTGCGCAACCAGGTCGCCGGCATCGCCGAGCAGACCGACGCCAACACGGCCGACATCGCCGACCTTCAGGACCGCGTCGCCGCCCTCGAGGAGAACATGATCTCCTTCAGCGGCAGCATCAACTTCAGCTACCGTGTCGACCGCCTCTCGGGCGCCGGCAACCAGTTCGACGTTGACCGCGCCTTCGGCTTTGGCCTGCCCCGCCAGATGGGCACCGGCTCCACCTTCACCTCCGGTACGCTTACCGCGAACCAGGAAGCCGATCCGGATCTGCGCCTGCAGGAGCACTACGCCGACATCGGCCTGCGCTTCCGCAGCCCCGTCAGCGCCTCGCTGACGCTCAACGTCACGTTCAACCGCGTCTTCGACGGCCAGGGCTCGCCCAACGCGCTCAACGACTTCGAGAGCATCGTCGACGTCTACCTGCGCCCGGCTGACCTGACGCGCGGCACCACCTCATTCACCGGCTACGTCTTCGGCGTCCGCAACTTCAGCGGCACCGTCGGCGGCATCGGTGAAGGCAGCCCGATCGTCTTCACCTTCGGTGAGGAAGTCAGCACGGCCTTCACGCCGTACGTCTTCCGCAGGGTCGATCAGCCCGGCTTCGTGGCCTCGGTCTCGAACCCGCTGCCGTTCCTCGACTTCCTCAACCCCGGCCTTCAGGTCGCGTACTTCGCCCGCACGGACGACACCACCGGCGTCGACACGCACGACCGTGCCGCCCGCCTCACGCTCAGCCCGCTTGACAGCGTGAGCATCGGCGCATCGTTCGCACAGTCCGCGGTCAGCACCAACGACCGCGAGGACCTGGCCAGCGACAACTTCACCACCACCGTGTGGGGCGTTGACGCAAGCGCAGCGATCAGCATCTTCAGCCTGAACGCCGAGTTCGCCAGCGCCAGCCAGCATGATGCGGTCACCGACGTGACCACTTCGTTCGACCCGCTTTACTACGTCGAGCTTGGCGTTGACACCGAGAACATCCCCGTTCTCAACAGCATCTCCGCGAACTACCGCAACATCCCGGCTGCATGGGATCACCGTGTCGACAACCCCGGTCTCGTCAACAACATGAACGCTTATCCGTTCCAGGTTGACCAGAACGGCTTCGGCGTCGACGCGAGCCTCAGCCTGTGGATCGTCGACCTCAGCGCGTACTTCAACTCGTACACGACTTCTGTCCAGAGCGCAGGCAGCACGGACGCCGCTTCAATCACGGCGTTCGGCGTAGACGTTGCGGCCGAGATCTTCCGTGCCGTCAGCGTCACCGCGTTCTTCCACAGCGCTTCGGTCGACGGTGCCCTCGTTGATTCCACCCGCTTCCCGTACCTCGAGAACGATTCCGCTGCCACGGCAGGTGCCACCCGCGTAGACCGCGACGGCTCCCTCGCCACCGGCTTCGGCGTCGGCCTCGAGCACGACGGCGCAGCTGACAACGCACTGGTTCCGAACCTGAACCTCAGCGCGGGCTTCCGCATGATGGAGGCTGACTTCGGCCGCACCATCATCGAAGCTGATGCTGACTACAGCCTGAGCCTCGGCTTCCTGACCGCCACCCCGTACGTCGGGTTCTCGATGGCCAGCAGCCAGAACAACGCAACCCGTCCCAACTCGCCGTTCAACGTCACGCGCATCGCAGCGGGCACCGGCCTTGAGACCGAAGCGTTCGACTTCTTCCTGCGTCCGAGCCTCGTCGGTGCTGTCAACTGGCGCTCGTCGGCCTACACCGACGTCCAGGGCGGCGGCGCACCTGACTACACCGCAACCGAGTTCCAGTTCAGCGTCGGTGTCGCGCTCAACGAGTTCCTGTTCGAGAACAGCGTCCTCACTGTCCGCTACGCCAGCTGGGCCGGCACCAACGTCGCCACGACCATCCGTCCGCACAGCGGCGGCGGCCGCGGCAACAGCGCCAGCCTGATCCACACTGGCGACGTCGACAACGGCATTGATCAGTACGTCAACGGCTTCGAGGGCATCTGGAACTACCACGACCTCGAGTTCGCCTACGGCGTCTATCAGTCCGCCGAAGGCGCTGGCCCCAGCGAAACCGTTGGCCAGGTCTTCCGCATCCGCTACACCGTTAACTTCTAAACCGCAGCTGGCCGCATGGCCAGAGCGGGAAGCAGTCAAGGACGGGACCCCGATCGGGGTCCCGTCCTTCATTCCGGGGCCGGATCCGGCCATCAGCCGCAACCAGCCTGCGCGATTGGCTACAATGAGGCGTGATCAGTACAGCCGAGCTGTTCGACCTGGGAGAGCTGTCAGCGGAACTTGCGGAGCTGCTCTCCGGAGAGCACCCCTGGGATGCCCTGGCGCGCCTCGACGGGTCCCTGGCGCGTGCTGGCTCGGGACTCGAAGGCAAGGTTCACCCGACCGCGGTGCTCGAGGGGGCCGTGCTTGTGGCCAACGGCGCGACCGTCGGTCCGGGCGCATACATCCAGGGTCCTGCCATCATCGAGTCCGGCGCGCGCGTCGGTCACGGTGCATACCTGCGCGGTGGCGTCTGGCTGGCGACCGGCTCGGTGGTGGGCCACAGCAGCGAGGTGAAGCGGTCCATCATGCTTCCCGGAGCGAAGGCTCCCCACTTCAACTACGTCGGCGACAGCGTGATAGGTCGCAACGCCAACCTCGGTGCTGGCGTGAAGATCGCCAACTTCCATGCATTCGGAACAGAGATCAGCTCAGGAGGCCACGCGACCGGCCTGCGCAAGCTAGGGGCGATGGTCGGCGACGACGTCTTCATCGGCTGCAACGCCGTGCTTGCGCCGGGCACCATGGTGGGAGCCCGATCGGTGATCTACAACGGCAGCATGGTCCGCGGCGTGGTGCCGCCCGACAGGATCGTCAAGTTGCGGGTGGTCCAGGAAATCACGGGCCGGGAGGCCCGCTAGGGCATTCCCGGCCATGGTTCCGCACAGGCGGACAGAGGGTTCAGCTGGCGGGTTCGATCAGACCGTAGTCTCCGTCATGCCGCAGGTAAATCACGTTGATCTCTTCAGTATCCGCGTTGCGGAACATGTAGAAGTTGTGACCCAGATCGTCCATCTGAATCGCTGCGTCTTCGGCGGTCATCGGTCTCAGGACGTGGCGCTTGACACGGACGACTTCGGGCACGAACTCTTCGCTGTCGGGCTCAAGCGCAGGGGGGAGCTCCTCGCCGCGGCGCGAGAGCTGGCGACCCTTGTAGCGCTTCAGCTGCCTTTCCAGCTTGTCGACCACGAGATCGATCGCGGCGTACGAGTCCAGACCGCTCTCCTCGGCGCGAACCATGCCGTTGGGCACGTTCAGCTGCACCTCGACCTTTGCGGGCTCGGCGCGGCCCGTGTGATACGACATGACTACCTTCGCGTCGATCACCTGATCGGTGAAGCGATCGAGCCTGTTCAGCTTGTCCTCTGCGTACGCCTTGATCGCGTCGGTGATGTCGAAGTTCCTGCCGACGATGCTGTTGATCTTCATGATGTTGCGCTCCTTCCGTTTCTGTCAACTTGTGAACGGTTCTGCTGACTCCAGCTTACCACTGGGCAGCGCGCTCAAAGTATGACGCTTGTCCCGGTCTGGCCGCATGTATGTTGGCTTTCCAACGCTGTTTGGGCGCGTGCTAAAGTTGATGCTGTGAAGCATGAGAACGAGTGCTGTCCCGCTTACGCGGCTATACAGTTGCTGCAGGAGAAGTGGGTACTTCATATCGTCAGGACGCTGCTGCGGGGCCCTCACGGGTTCAACGAACTCGGCCGCGAGATCGGTGGCTGCAACCCGACGACGCTTACTCAGCGGCTCGTGCGGCTCGAGGGTGCCGGACTCGTCTCCAGGCATGTCCAGTCAAGGATGCCCCCGCGCTGTACGTATGAACTCAGCGAATCAGGCAGGGCCCTTGAAGGGGTGATCGATGCCATCGACGGCTGGGCCAGACATCATCTGGAAGAAGGGTCGGCCGCTGCGGGAAGTGTCGGCAGCGGTGCAGGCGTGCCGACCATGGCAGCCAGCAACTGACTGACTGATTGGCTTGTGCCGCAACGCGGCACGGAAATCCCTTTGTACCCGTGCGGGGTCAGTTCTTTCGTCTGCTGAAGAGTCCCGCGAAGGTTCCGGTGGCCTTGACATCCACCGGCTCCGGATACTGCCTCCGGTACGCCTCGAGCTGCTCGGATGCCTCTTCCAGCTGCCGCTTCAGCCCGGCTGCCGTGTCGCTTATCCGGGAGCTGCGGCCCGTGGCCGTCAGCTGCTCCTTGAGCTTCGCGTTCTCACGTGTCAGCTCCGCAACTGCCTGCCGCAGCTGCGTGATCTCGAGCGTGTGATCCGGCTCGGTACCGTCGCTCACCGGCTCCAGCATCGAGGCTGCAGTCACGGGTGCGCTCGTACCGACCGTGAGTGGCCGTGGACCCGGCATCGGGGTGAGGGCGTCACGGTTGCGCTTGCGCCCACTGGTGCCGGCGCTGAGCTCCGCGCGGCTGCGTTCGATCAGGGCCATCGCCCTGTCGCCCAGGTTCTTGTCGCCAACCGGGCGCAGGATGACCAGGTCGGCTCCGGCAGACTGCGCTTCCGGCCGCACGTCATCCAGGCGCGCGGATTCCGGCGCGATCAGGATGACGGGCACGTGGCGCAGCCGCTTGACCCCGCGCACCTTGCGGGCTACATCGAAGCCGCTGAGTTGCGGCAGTTCTGTGAAAGCGATGACCAGGTCGGGAGTGCCATCCCGCAGATAAGTGAGCAACTCCCGGCCGTTCACCGCCATGCGCACATCGACTCCGTGCACCAGCAGCAGCATCTCGATGATCTGGCGCTGGGAAGCATCCGGCTCGGCTACAATTACGAAACGTTCACTCATCGCAACTGGCAAGATAGCACGGACTATTCGTTTCCGAAGTGCAAACGCACATATTCCGGCCGCGATTGTCCGGATGATTGCCCGGGTGCCCTGGCGGCCGGTTTCAGTCAGTCCAGCTGTTCTGCGTCCTCGGCACGGATCGGAAGGTCGGCCATCAGTACCATCCGTTCGCCCTGCTGCTCGAAACGGACGTCGAACTTCTGATCATCACTCGGGAAGTACTTCGAGATGACGGCAAGAAGCTCGGTCTTCAGCTCTTCCATCTTTCCGGGCGTGAGGCGGGCCCGGTCGTACGTGAGCACAAGCTTGAGCCGTTCCTTGAGCTGGTCCTTGCTGCGCCGGCGCCCGAACAGCCGCAGCATCAGTTGCCCCCGAACAGCCGGCGCAGGGCCGACAGGAAGCCGCCCCTTGGCTCGTTCGTAGTCTCGAACGGCACTTCTTCGCCGCGTACGCGCCGCGCGATGTTACGAAAGGCAGTGCCCGCGCCCGTCTTGCTCGTGTCATCCAGGCTGGCGGGGCTGCCGATGTTCGTGCTGACCAGGATGCGCTCGTCCTCGGGGACGATGCCGATCAGCTTCACGCCGAGGATCTCGAGAACGTCGTTCACCTCGAGCATGTCGCCCCGCTTGACCATCTCGGCGCGCAGGCGGTTCACTATCAGGCGCACCTCGGTTACCTGGCCAGCTTCGAGCAGCCCGATGATGCGGTCCGCGTCGCGCACGCTGGAGACCTCCGGGTTGACAACGACGAGTGCGCCTTCGGCCGCCGCGGCGGCGGTCTGGAAGCCGGACTCGATGCCGGCGGGGGAGTCAATGAGGATGCGGTCGAAGCCTTCGTCCTCAAGCAGCTGCCGGACGACGTCCTTCATGCGATCGCTGGACAGCGCGGCCTTGTCCCGCGTCTGCGAGGCGGCCAGCAGGTAGAGGTTGTCCACCCGCTTGTCGCGGATCAGTGCCTGCTTGAGTTTGCAGCGTCCTTCGAACACGTCGATGACGTCATAGACGACGCGTCCCTCAAGGCCCATCACTACGTCGAGGTTGCGGAGTCCGATGTCGGTGTCGATGACGCATACTTTCTCGCCGAGGCTGGCGAGCGCCGCCCCTACGTTTGCCGTGGTGGTGGTCTTGCCCACACCACCCTTGCCTGACGTCACGACTATGGCTTTGGCGTTCACTCTATGCGTCCTCCATGTGTGGGCTGGGCCGTCCTGAAGGTTGACGGCGCACTCGCCCGGCCCGCGCACTATACCACCCGGGCGGGGTTGAAAATACCGGGGCTCAGGCGGCCACGAGGTTGGCGTACTTGATGTTGAGCCGCTTGGGACCTGCGTCGTCGAACACGACCGTCAACTCGGTCCGCGCCCCTTCGCCCGACACGCCGACGATGGTGCCCGCTCCGAAGCGGGGATGCCTGACGCGCTCGCCGCCCCGGAACGTGATGGTGGATGACTGGGCAGCCATGCTGCCGGGGGGCGGGGCAACCGGAACCGAGGCGCCCTGCCAGCTGCTGCGGGTGGGCGTCGTCGGGCCGGCACCCGTCGCGAGAACCTGGCCGAACACGTCTATCTCGGTCAGGGAGCTGCGCGGGATGTCCTGCAGGAACCGGCTCGGCCTCGTCGGCTCGGTCCGGCCGAACGTCATGCGGGACTCGCAGTGAACCAGGAAGAGCTCGCTCTCGGCGCGCGTGATGCCGACGTAAAGGAGTCGCCGCTCCTCCTCGATTTCCTGCATCGAGGCCGTCGAGGACCGGTGGGGCATCAGTCCTTCTTCCATGCCGAGCAGAAAGACGACGGGGAACTCCAGGCCCTTGGCGTTGTGAAGCGTCATCATCGTCACTGCCTCGTCGGGCAGGCCATCGTTCACGGCGCTGACTGCGCGGTCGTCCACGCTGGCCAGCAGCGCGGCTTCGTCAAGGAACTCCGCGATGGACCCCCCGGCGTTCTCCTCTTCCCATTCGGTTACGGCGTTGCGCAGCTCCTCCAGGTTCTCGAGCCGGGCCTCTGCCTCGAACGTGCCCTCTTTCTTGAGGGCCTGAACATAGTCCGATGCGTCCATCACGTACTTGATGAAACTCGAGGCGGCCATGGTGTCGGCGGCCTCCGCCAGGTCGTCCATCAGCTCGGTGAACTTGCCGAGGCGCGTTGCGGCCGGCGTGCCCCGCAGGACGGTTTCCGCGTTGCGGGCGGCGTCGGAGAAACGGGCATCGTGGCGCTGGGCCCACGATTGGAGCTTCTCCTCGCTCGTCTTGCCGATACCCCGTTTCGGACGGTTCAGCACACGGCGCCAGGCAACGTCATCGGCCGGATTGAGTGCGGCACGCGCGTAGGCGAGTACGTCCTTGACCTCGAGCCGGTCGTAGAAACCGACGCCGCCGACGATCCGGGCGGGCAGCTGGGCGCGGCGCATCGCTTCCTCGACCGCCCGGCTCTGTGAGTTGGTCCGGTAGAGCACGACGAAGTCCTCGAGCCCGAGCTCGCGTTCGGCCATCAGGCGCTGGACCTGCCTGGCGACGAACTCGGCTTCGGCGCGGTGGTCGGCCGCGCGGTAGATCTTGACGCTTTCGCCATCGTCCTTGACGGCGCGCAGGTCTTTGTCCAGGCGGCCGACGTTCTCACGGATAAGCGAGTTGGCGACGCCGATCACGCTCGCGGTGGAACGGTAGTTCAGCTCGAGCCGATAGACCGCGGCGTCCTTGAAGTCCTTCTGGAAGTCCAGGATGTTGCGGATGTCGGCGCCGCGAAAGGCGTACACGGACTGGTCCGGGTCGCCCACGACCATCAGGTTCCGGTTGTCTCCGGCCAGCTGCAGAGTCAGGCGATACTGGGCGTGGTTCGTGTCCTGGTACTCGTCCACGTGGATGAAGGCCGCGCGCTGCTGAACCCGCGCGAGCACCTCGGGATGCGCATCGAACAGTTCTACGCTGCGGCCGAGGATGTCGTTGAAGTCCACGGCGTTGGACGCTCGCAGGCGGTGCTCGTAGCGGCGGTAGACGTCGACAAGCAGCTCGTGTGGAACGTTGGTGGCGCCTTGGCCAAGCACCTGGGCCGGGTCGCTGCTGAGCGCCTCGGGCGTGACCAGGCCGCTCTTGGCGCGGTCGATCAGCGCACGCAGCAGCCGCGGGTTGACGTCGGACAGCCCCTGGACGGTGCCGAGTATCTCCCGGAGCAGGTCCAGCTGGTCGGTGTCATCGTAGATGGCGAAGCCAGGAACAAGGCCGATGGCCTCGCCGTACGTCCTGAGTACCCTGAGGCAGGCGCTGTGGAAAGTGCTGACCCAGATGTCACGGGCGCTGGCGCCGGTCAGCTCGCCCGTGCGCTGGCGCAGTTCGCCTGCCGCCTTGTTGGTGAAGGTGACCGCGAGGATCTGTTGCGGCAGCACGCCGCGCTCCTCGATCAGGAAGGCGATGCGCTGCACGACCGTGCGCGTCTTGCCGGAGCCGGCACCGGCCACGACAAGGGCGGGGCCTTCGAAGTGAAGCACCGCGGCCCGCTGCTGTTCGTTCAGACTCTTGGTAAGGGGATGTTCAGGCACAACCGCTCCATCATAACCGCGGCACAGGGGACTTCCATGTGCAGGGCGGTAGTACAATGGAGGCATGAGCGACAAGGACCAGAAGTTCTATGCAGCCTGGGCGCGGCTGCTCGAGTGGATGCGGGAGTACGCCGCCGAGCGCGAAGGTGTCAGGTTCGTGAAGCAGGCGGACTTCACCGAGTACATCTACCGGATGGAGCGCCCCAAGGCGCTGCCGACCACGATCATGTCCGCCAGCCTGAGCTCAGGGGATGACCCCGTGCTTTTCGTCAGTGTCGCGCAGCAGCACGACACGTTCCGGGAAGTGGCGCTCAATCCGTTCGGCTCGCACGTGCGCCGCACGCTCACTTCCGATGCGTCCGGCGAACACCTTGCCGAGGGCAGGCGCCTGTTCACCCGCGACATGCTCTTTGAGCTTGCCGACAGGCTGTTCGAGACAGCCGCGGCAGTCTGATTCAGGAGGCTTTGACGACAATGGAATTCTGGACAATCATCCGTGACCTTCACAACATCGTCCGCTGGCTGGTGGTGCTGGCCGGCATCTGGGCGCTGGTCGCCGCAGTCATGGGCCTGGCCTCGGGTCGGCGCTTCAGGGCGCCGGACAGGACGCCGGGCCTGGTCTTCGTCTCGAGCCTTGATCTGCAGCTGCTGCTGGGCGTCGTCCTTTACGTGGTCAGTCCGCTGGTGCGTGGGGCGATGCAGATGGGCATGGGCGAGGCGATGAGAACCACTGAGCTGAGGTTCTATCTCGTCGAGCACGCCCTGATGATGGTGCTCGCGGTCGCCGCGGGGCACATCGGCTACTCGCTGTCGAAGCGTGAGTCCCGGGCTGACAGGGCGCGCTTCACCGGGGCAGCGATCCTGTACGCGGTCGCACTCGCCCTGATCTTCTTCGCGACTCCGTGGGGCAGGCCACTTCTTCCCTGGGGCCTCGCCTGAGGCGCCAGCCAGCAGCAGGCAATGGACGGGGGCCGTCACCGGAAATGGTGACGGCCCCCGATCGCTTATGGGGAGGTGGCGGGCTAGCTGCCCGAGCCACCACGGCGCTGGTTGCCGCGGGCGCGGCCGCCGCCCTCACCACCGGTGCGCTGGCTGCGGCGCTGGCCCGGCTTCTGGCCGGCCGGCCGGCCGGCGCCGCCGTCTGAAGCGTGCCGCTGGCGGGACTGTCCGGGCGGGCCCTGACGCTGGCCGCGTCCCTGGCGGACCGGTGCAGCCTGCGGTGGCCCGGCATCCAGGTCGAAGTCGCTGACCCGGACGCGCTGGATCGGGCCGAGTGCCTTCTCGATGATCCGGACCTGCTTGTCGTCATCGCGGGTCAGGAAGGTGAAGGCCTCGCCGGTGCGCTGGGCGCGGCCCGTGCGGCCGATCCGGTGGGTGTATGCCTCGGCGGTGTTTGGGATGTCGTAGTTGTAAACGTGGCTCACACGGGTGATGTCGATACCGCGGGCCGCGATGTCGGTGGCGACCATGATGTGGTACTTGCCCTCGCGGAAACCGTCCAGGGCTTCCTGGCGCCGGTTCTGCGAGAGGTTGCCCTGCAGCGACGTCACGAAGAGGTTGTCGCGGTCGAGCTGCTGCGCCAGCCGCTTGGCACCATGCTTGGTGCGCGTGAAGATGAGTGCTGAGCGCGGATCATGCTCCTTGAGCATCTGCCGCAGCAGCTCGGTCTTGCGGGTGCGCTGCACGGGGTACAGCGCGTGCGTGACCGTCTCGACGGGCCGGGTACGGCTGACCTCTACGGTCACGGGGTCGTTCAGGGTCTCCATGGCCAGGTTGCGGACCTCGTCCGGCATGGTGGCCGAGAAGAGCAGCTTCTGGGCGCGGACGGGCACTTTCCGGAGGATGCGCCGGATGGAGGGGAGGAAGCCCATGTCGAACATGTGGTCCGCTTCGTCCAGCACGAGCACCTCGACGTTGGAGAGGTCGGCGTTGCCACGCTCGATGTGGTCGAGAAGCCGGCCGGGGCAGGCCACGACGATCTCGGTGCGTCCGCGCAGCGCGATGGTCTGGGGCTGCATGCCGACGCCGCCGTAAACGGTTGTGCTGCGCAGCCTGGTTCCGGAGCCCAGCATGCGCGCGTCCTGGTTGATCTGTTCCGCGAGTTCGCGGGTCGGAGCGATGATGAGGGCGCGGATCTTGCCGCGCTCGGCGTCATGCAGACGGTTGAGCAGGGGCAGCATGAAAGCCGCGGTCTTGCCCGTACCGGTCTGGGCCAGGCCCAGCACGTCCTTCCCGGCCATCACGGCGGGGATTGCCTGCGTCTGAATCGGGGTTGGGTCCTTGTAACCGGCAGTCTTGATACCGGCCTCCACACTTGTGTGCAGGCCGAAGTTTCCAAACGACATTAAAAGTCTCACTTCCTGGCTAAACACCAGCCAAGTCGCACTCTATGACTGTATTCGGGGTCTAGCAATTGAACAGTATAGCGCGCCGGCAGCCGCCGCGCGTGGGTCCACGCGACATGGGGGCGGTCAATCCGGAATCGCCAGCAGTTCAAGCAGCTGCGCGTGCAGCACACCGTTGCTGGAAACGAGCACCGGGTTGTCCAGCTCGAAGTGCTGGCCGCGATGGCCCGTGACCGTGCCGCCGGCTTCTTCCACGATCAGCGAGCCGGCTGCGACGTCCCACGGCCTGAGTGTCAGCTCCCAGAAGCCGTCGAACCGGCCGGCCGCGACCTGGCACAGGTCAAGCGCACCGGCGCCGGGCCTTCTGATCGCCCTGACATCGGGCATGACCCGCGCGAAGATCTCGATGTTGCGGTTAATCGATTCCTGGTCGTAGGCGAAGCCGGTCGCCAGGAGCGCGCTCCCGGGCTCGGTTTCGCTGCTGACCCGGATGGGGGCACCGTTGAGCCAGGCGCCCTGGCCCCTGATCGCGGTGAAGAGCTCGTTGCGGCAAATGTCCATCACGGCCCCGACCTCGACGCGGCCGCGCACCTCGAGCGCAACCGAAGCGCAGTAATAGGGGAAGCCGTGCGCGTAGTTGAGGGTTCCGTCCAGGGGGTCCACGATCCAGCGATAGTCCGGATCGCCGGCGCTCAGGCCTTCTTCCTCGCCCAGGATCGCGTGATCGGGGAATGCTGCCCCGATCACGTGTCGGATGCGCTCCTCGCAAAGGCGGTCGACCATTGTGACCAGGTCGGTGCGGCTGGACTTGGTGCTGATGTCCAGGTCTGCATCACCCGTGTGGAACCTCTGGATGGCGGCGGCAGCCTGGGCTGCCTGGATGGCGGTTGCCAGGAATCGTGTGGAGTCGGTCATGGTGACACCATCTTAGGCCGCCTCAGGGCTCGCGGCTCTCGGAGTCACCGGGACCGTCCACCATCGGCGTGATGGTGCGGGCATGGCGGTCGTGAGTCAGCCAGGCGATGAGCCAGGTGATTGCTGCGAAGAAGCGGTTGCGGAAGCCCGGGAGGTAGAGCAGGTGCAGGAACACCCAGGCGAGCCAGCCGATGAAGCCCCGGAGCTGGAAGCCTCCCATGCTGCGTGAGAGCTCCGCGACGCCGGAGTTACGGGTGACCATCGCCATGCTGCCCTTGTCGCGGTACTCGAAGCGACCCGTCTCCTGCTGCTTGATGCGCCGCTTCAGCTGCTGTGCGGCGAAGCGGCCCTGCTGGATCGCGGGCTGCGCGGTCTGGGGAAAGACGCGTTCCTCGGGCCCGACGGCCCCGACGATGTCCCCGGCAGCGAACACGTGGGGCAGGCCGGGCAGGCTGAGGTCATCGTTCACGCTGAGCCGGTTGCCGCGTCCCACCTTCGTGCCCAGCGTCCCTGCCAGCTTGCTGCCCCTCACGCCGGCGGCGAACACGACGGTACGGGCGGGCAGGAAGGTGCCGTCCGCCAGTTCGACTCCTGCGGGCGTCATCGACTTGAGGCCCACGCCGACGTGCATAACCGCGCCGCGCCTGCGCAACACGGCCTCGGCATGCTGCCGGGACTTCTCGCTGAACGGACCGAGCAGGTGGGGAAGCATCTCGACCAGATGGACGCGCGCCCGGCTCGTGTCCAGGCCGGGATAGTCGGCGGGAAGCACTTTCGTGAACAGCTCGAGCAGGGCACCGGTCAGCTCCACGCCCGTTGGTCCACCGCCGACGATCACGAAGTCGAGTTCGCCCCGGTCGATCAGTGACGGGTCGGTCGCGGCGGCCTCGAACCGGGCCAGGACGGTGCTGCGCAGGTTCACTGCCTGGGTAAGGCTTTTCAGGAAGTGAGCGTGCTGGCTTACTCCGGGTGTGCCGAAGTGATTGTAGACGCTGCCGGAGGCGAGGATCAGGTAGTCGTACGGCAGGACGGTACCCCCTTCGAGGGTCACGGTCCTGGGTTCGCGGCTGATGTCGCTGACCCGGCCCAGCTGGAACTGTACGGATGGTTGGCGTCTCAGGATGCTGCGGATGTTGCGGGTAAGCTCCTGAACTCCCAGCTGTGCGGTCGCCACCTGGTACAGCAGCGGCTGGAACGTGAAGTGGTTGTTCTGGTCTATCAGCGTGATATTGGCGTCAGCGCGCGCCAGTACCCTGGCGGCGCTGAGACCGGCGAAACCGGCTCCCAGGATCAGGATCTCTGGCTTGCTGGTGTTCATTCCGGGCTCCCTTCATCAGCCTTGACATGGCCGAAGGATAGCATGTGAAACAAAGCACAAGCATGCACCAAGTGACAAAAGTCCCGGCCTGGCGTGGGCCGTGGAAATGAAAAGGTGCCGCGGCACATCGGCCAGGGCACCCTGTATGAGTCCGTTCAAAGCCGGCGTTGCTCAGCCCTTGACGCGCTCCTTGAGTCCCTTGCCCGGCTTGAACGCCGGATAGTTACTCGCCGGAATCGTGATTTTCTCGGTGGTGCCCGGCTTGACACCGCTCCGCTCCTTGCGCTTGCGGATCTCGAACGTTCCGAAGCCGGTCAGCTGAACTTTACTGCCGCTCTCCAGACTGCCGATGATCTCGTTGAGAGCGGAGTCGATTATCGACTTGACCACCTGCTTGCTATGGTCCGACTGGCCCGCAACTTTGTTGACCAGGTCAGCCTTGGATACGGTGCGCTGCTTAGCCATGCACTTCCCTCCAACCACCAGATTTGACTTGCGGGTAACGATAGCATGCGGGGCAGCCGCAGGCAAGCTTCAGGCAGCGCGCCTGCCGATGTGGCGGCCTTCGGGCAGCAGGGCATTGATGCGCTCGCTGAGCAGGTCGGTGAGCTCGTCGGTCCTGCCTTCGAAGCCGGCAGCGGACAGGGGCTTGCCGAAGCTCACTGTGTAGCGCCGGCCTTCGCGCCACACCGCCGCAGGCAGCAGCGGCGCCTCGGCACGCTGCGCCATGTACGCCGCGCCGTTGAGTGCAAGGGCAGAGCCGTCTGCGCTGCGCGTACCCTGGATGAAGATTCCGATCGCCATCTCGTCCTTCAGCCTCTTCAGGGCCGTGCGCACTGCCCCGATGTCGGAGCCCGTGCGGTTCACGGGAAAGACCCTGAACATCAGCATGAACAGCCTGGTGCTGGATCCCTTCTCGAACAGCTCGCGCTTCGCCATGAAGTGGATCTCGCGCGGTACGCACGTGCCCACGACCGGGGGATCGAGGGCCGAGAAGTGGTTCGCCGCAAGTACGAGCCTGCCCGTACGGGGCACGTTGTCGCTTCCCTCGATGCGCAGGCCAAGGAACAGCTTCGCGTAGAACCTGAAGAGGGCGCGGCCGAACCAGTATGCCCACGTCTGCTGAACGATCCTTTCGAGCATCTCAGGCGGCGTCCCGCGCAGCGGCCGCCGCCGAAGCGTTCCGCTGGCGGACCCGGTCAACATAAAGCGCCAGGAGGACGCCGAGCAGCCCGACCAGGCCGTGCAGCAGCACCCAGTTCATCGCATGCTCGTCCCACGGCAGGTTCACGGTGAACAGCTCCTGCCTCGGCAGCAGCATCGCCAGCACCAGGGGAGCCAGAAGCATCGCGGGCGAAAGCACGATCGCTGCGTAGCGCCAGCCGTACTCGAGCCCCAGCATCGCCAGGAGGTTCGAGGCGAGCACGATCGGCAGCATCACCAGCCATTCGCTGCTGCCGGTCAGCAGGCCGAACGTAGGAGCGACCAGTGCGGTCAGATAGGCCGTCGGCATGCCCGCACCGGCGAAGGCGGCGTAGCTGAAGAACAGGACTCCCGCACTGCGCAGCACGAGCGGCATCGGTGCAACCGCACACGCGACTGCCGCGAGGAACAGGAACGCGCCGACTATAAGCGCCTGGGGACCCGAGGGGGCTCTCGTCACCCGGATATGTTAACCAATGCCCGCGGCGACGGGGGCGTCACTGACGATCCGGTCCCTTATTGCCGGCACGCCGCGCAGGAATGTCGCCGTTGCGGAATCGGGCGAAGCCGCGACCTGTTCCGGTGTGCCCTCGGCAACGATGGACCCACCGCGGTTGCCGCCGTCGGGCCCGAGGTCGATGATCCAGTCAGCCGTCTTGATGACGTCCATGTTGTGTTCGATCACCACGAGCGTGTTGCCGCCTTCGACCAGGCGGTGCAGGACGTCCAGCAGCCTGCTGGTGTCCTCGAAGTGCAGTCCGGTGGTCGGTTCGTCAAGGATGTAGAGCGTCTTGCCGGTCGAGCGCTTGCCCAGCTCCGAGGCAAGCTTCACGCGCTGGGCCTCGCCGCCAGACAGCGTCGGGCTGGACTGCCCGATCCCGATGTAGCCGAGCCCGACATCCACCATGAGCTGCAGCTTGCGGGCGATGTTCGGGATGTTCTCGAAGAACTCCAGGCCCTCCGCCACGGTCATGGCGAGAACGTCCGCGATCGACTTGCCGCGGATCTTGACCTCGAGCGTCTCCCGGTTGTAGCGCGCGCCCTTGCACACCTCGCAGGGCACGTAGACATCAGGCAGGAAGTACATCTCGACCTTGACCGTACCGTCACCCTTGCACGCCTCACATCGCCCGCCCTTGACGTTGAACGAGAAGCGGCCGGCCTTGTAGCCCCGCTTGCGCGCTTCCGGAGCGCGCGTGAAGAGGTCCCTGATCTCGGTGAAGATGCCCGTGTAAGTGGCCGGGTTGCTGCGCGGAGTGCGCCCGATCGGGCTTTGGTCGATCTCGATCACCTTGTCCACGAACTCGGTGCCGGTGATGCGGTCGTGCTCGCCCGGCTGTGCCTTGGCGCGGTAGAGCTGGCGGGCGAGGCTCGCGTGCAGGATGCCGTGAACCAGCGTCGACTTGCCTGAACCAGAGGCGCCGGTGACGCAGGTGAGCGTGCCCAGCGGGATCGAGACGTCGAGGTTCTTCAGGTTGTTCTGCCTGGCCCCCACGATCCGGAGCTGCTTGCCGTTGCCGTCGCGGCGGTTGGCAGGGACCTCGATGCGTTTGTCACCGCGCAGGTACGCGGCAGTGAGGGAGTTCCTGTCGCGCAGCAGTTCCTCCGGAGTGCCGACAGCCACGACGCGACCCCCATGAATCCCGGCGCCGGGACCGAGATCGACTATGTAGTCGGCGGCCAGCATGGTCTCCTCGTCGTGCTCGACGACGATCAGCGTGTTGCCCAAATCGCGCAGGTGAAGCAGCGTCTTGAGCAGCCGGGCGTTGTCGCGCGGATGCAGTCCGATCGAGGGTTCGTCCAGGACATAGAGAACGCCGGTCAGTCCGCTCCCGACCTGTGTGGCCAGCCGGATGCGCTGCGCCTCGCCACCCGACAGTGTGTTGGCGGCGCGGTCCAGTGAAAGATAGTCCAGGCCGACGCTCTCAAGGAAGCCGAGTCGCGCGTTGATCTCCCGCATTATCGGTCTGGCGATCGTGCCCGCGGCCCCCGGCAGGTCGAGTTCAGTGAAGAAGTCACGTGCGTCCAGGACGGTCATTCCACTGACGTCGGCGATCGTGCGGTCGTCTACGGTCACGGCGAGCACCTCGGGCCGGTAGCGCGTGCCCTTGCACTGGGGGCAGGGCACGAGGGACATGAACTCCTCGAGCTTCTCGCGCATGAACTCCGACGTCGTCTCCTGAAGCCGCCGCTCGAGATTGGCGATGACGCCCTCGAACTCGGCGCGGAAACGCATGGTCTCGCGCGTGCCCCTGCGGTAGACGACCTCGATCGGATCCTTCGTGCCGTGCAGGATGATCTCCCGGATGTTCTCCGGCAGGTCACGCCATTTGGTGGCCAGGTCGAACTCGAGATGATCGGACAGTGCCTTCAGCCTGTCCCAGTAATGAACCTTCTGTGTCGGGCCGCTGCCGCCACTCCAGGCGGCGATGGCTCCGCCCGCGATCGACAGGCTGTCGTCCGGTACGATCAGCCGCGGGTCGAAGCGGCGGAGGTAGCCGAGGCCACTGCAGTCGGGGCAAGCCCCGAAGGGCGTGTTGAACGAGAACACGCGCGGTTCGAGCTCCTCCAGGAACGTACCGTGCTCGGGGCAGGCGAACTTCTCGCTGAGCAGCTCGTCAACCGCGGAGTCCGGCAGTACGACCCGGACCAGGCCCTCGCCCTTCTGGAGCGCCAGTTCCACCGACTCGGCGACGCGCGTGCGGTCCTCTTCCGTCAGGACCAGCCGGTCGATCACCACGTCGATGTCATGCTTCTCGTACCGCTCAAGCGTAAGGGCAAGCGCCTCGTCGATGGTCATGACCTGTTCGTCCACCCGGACGCGGGCGTAGCCGTCACGCTTGAGGTCCGCCAGCAGCTTGCGGTACTCACCCTTGCGGCCGCGCACGATCGGGGCCATGATCATCGCCCGGCCGTCGGCGTACTTCTCGACCAGGCGGTCCACGATCTCGCTGGCCGACTGCCGCATTATGCGCCGGCCGCAGACAGGACAGTGAGGCACGCCCGCCCGGGCAAAGAGCAGGCGCAGGTAGTCGTGGATCTCAGTGACAGTGCCCACGGTGGAGCGCGGGTTGTGGCTCGTGGTCTTCTGGTCGATCGAGATCGCCGGGGACAGGCCGGTGATCGTGTCGACATCCGGCTTGTCCATGATGCCGAGGAACTGCCGTGCGTATGCCGAGAGGCTCTCGACGTAGCGCCGCTGCCCTTCGGCATAGATGGTGTCAAACGCCAGAGTCGACTTGCCCGAACCCGAAACTCCGGTGAACACGATGAACTTGTTGCGGGGTAACTCGATGTCGACGTTCTTGAGGTTGTGCGCGCGAGCTCCGCGTACTGTTAGGTTCTGCAATGCTGGCCTGCTTCCTTGAGTCCGGACCGGGGAGCGCATCCACCAAGAATACCTTAAAAGGTAGGCATGCTTGCGGGCACCGTGACCGCCCGGCAGCTTGGCAGTATAGCAGGGCAGGGGACCTTGGCAGTGTTCCCGGCTTCCACATTAGGGCCGGACGCATGCTCGCGGGCACGCGTCCGGCAGTCAGTTTCGGTATGGGTTTCAGTCGCGGTGGACAGGCGGCGGAGCAGCGTTGCTGCGGCGCTCGAAGACTACCTGCAGGCGCAGGAAGAAGATCAGTGCGATGCCGAGTACGAGGAGGAAGGGCGACTGCCACAGCAGCACGAGCAGGATGATGACTACGATCGTCATCGGCAGCCGCAGTACCGTCTCCCCCTGGTGGCGCAGCACGAGGCGGCGCCGGTTGCCTTCGGCCCAGAGTCCATGGAAGATCGCGCCGACGTCTACTCCCGGGCGGTGCTCCCGCGGCTCAGGGCCGCCGTTCCGGTTCTCGTTGTTGTTCTGGTTCTGGTTCTCCACAGTGTTCAGGTTCCTTTCCTGTGATCGCGAGGTGGCACTGCGCGCGGTCTGCGGCAGATCAGTTGATGTCTTCAATACGGCCGGGTGTCCCGGCGGCCGCGGCCTCGCTGTCATCCTTCTCGAACCTCCGCTCGACCGAGATGTGCAGGTTTGCGGCCAGCGCGGCGATGGCACCGATGCCGGCCCAGACCGGCAGCAGAACGGTACCGATGACGCCGATGGTGAGTGGAATCTCGACGAGGGTGCGGCCTTCCTCGTTCTTGATCGTGATGCGGCGGACGTTACCTTCGTGAACAATCTCCTTCAGCTTGCTGACGACCGCGTCGCCCGAGACCGTGAACTCTTCCGTGTACGTGTGCTTCCTGTTCGAGTCGCTCATTGCAGCTCCCTCCCTTTCCTGACATCAGGTTAGCGGCCCCGGTTGCACCCGGTCGTCCCCCAAAGGGAGGAACCGCGGTTCACCTGACAAGGACCGGGGCGAACTGGCTTACACTGGGCCATGTGACCAGCAAGCCCAAAGTCAGCGCCGTTATCTTCGACGTCGGTGGCACGCTAGTGTGGGGTAACGCGCACCAGTTCGAGCGTGCCAACGCCTGGAGGACCGCCCTCGTGCTCCGGTCCGAAGGGCTTCTCGGCAATGCCGTTGAGTTCGCTGCCAGGCTGGAAGGCATGCGCCGGCACAGCCCGAAGGAGGCGGAAGGCTTCCGGCAGATCGGCACGACTCGCTCGCACCTCGAGGCCGTGCTCAGCGAGTTCTCAATCGACTTCGATGAATCGTTGCTCGAGTGCCTCGAGCGTGAGTTCGTCACGCCCGAAGCCGAGGGAGCGGTGCCGATTCCCGGCATGCCGGAGCTGGTGCTCGAACTCGCCGGCAGGGTGAAGGTCGGCGTCGCCTCGAACACCCGCTCACACCTGCTGACGAAGGCGATAATCGCCAGGCTTGGGCTCACGGAAGCCGTTGATCCGCTCGTCACCTCCGTCAGCGCGGGCTTCCGGAAGCCGGCACGTCGGGTGTTCGATTGCGTGACGCGCGACTGGAACGTGCCTCCTTCGGAGATCGTGATGATCGGTGACAGCCGGCGCAAGGACGTGCGCGCCGCCCAGGATGCGGGCATGCGCGGGATCTGGTTGCACGCCGAGCCCCTTGCATCCGGAGTCCAGCCGGAGGCGCTGCCCGAGGACTTCAGGCCGGACGGGGTGGCGGGCGATGCCACCGGGCTGAGGGAATGCCTGCGCGAACTTGGCCTGGCGACCTGAGTCGCCGTTGCGCAGGTGCTGCGCTATACTGTCCCTCATCAGACCAAGGGTAATGGAGGGTCAGGAATGAAGCTCAAGTACTTAGGTCACTCGGCGCTGCTGGCAGAAGCAGGCGGGACGGGAATCCTGATAGATCCTTTCCTGACCGGGAATCCCAGGGCGGGTGCAGGGGCCGGGGAGCTCACGCCGGACTACATCGTGCTCACGCACGGACACGCGGATCACATAGGCGATACCGTGGAGATCGCGGATCGGACAGGCTGCACGGTCGTGTCAACGCCGGAGATCTGCACCTGGCTGGAGGAGCGCGGAGCGAAGACCTTGATGATGAACATCGGCGGTCCCCGCAGTTTCGGGAACTTCAGCCTCCGCTTCACACCGGCCTGGCACTCGAACTCGTTGCCCGACGGCACGTACGGCGGCATGCCGATGGGCGTCGTCATCGAGGCGGCCGGGAAGCGCATCTACCACGCGGGCGACACGGCGCTGTTCTCGGACATGCAGCTGATCGGCTCGGGGCCCAGGCTCGACGTCGCCTTCCTGCCGATCGGGGGCAACTTCACGATGGATCCGGCCCAGGCTGTCGACGCGGTGAAGCTGCTCAAGCCACGCGTTGTCGTGCCGATTCATTACGGGACGTTCCCGCCGATCGAGCAGGACGCGGCTGCCTTCGCCCGCGCTGTCACGTCTGAGACCGACAGCGGCTGCGAAGTACTGGAGCCGGGGCAGTCGCTTCAGATCTGACGGGTGTGTTCAGGCAGACCAACTCCCGGAAAGGCGACGCATGAGTGACGCGCCGCCGTGGGTTCCACCCGAGTACCAGCTCAGGCAGCTGCTCGGGTCCGGCCAGACGTCCAACGTCTACCTGGCAGCGCACGCCGCACTGGGCGAAGTCGCACTGAAGCTGCCGCGGCCGGGGCTGCAGGACATGCCCGTGCTGCGCAGGATGTTCGAGAACGAAGTGCAGATAACCCTGTCGATGCGGCACGATCACCTCGTGGCTGGGCTCGCCGGGAGCCCGACCGGTCCGAAGGCTTTTCTCGCGCTCGAGTACTGTGCGGGCGGCACACTGGACCAGCTGCTGCTGGAACGGGGCCAGCTTCCGCTCGAGCGCGCCTGTGACCTGATAAGCGGTGTCGCTTCCGGCCTTCAGCAGTCTCACTCACAACAGGTGCTTCACCGCGATGTCAAGCCGGCCAACGTCTTCCTGACCGCCTGGGGCACCGCCAAGCTGGGCGACTTCGGCACCGGCAGTTTCATGACCGAGGACAATCATGAGCGGGTCGGCACCGCGTTTTACATGGCGCCTGAGGTGTTCGAGGGCGCACCCGCGTCCGTTGCCAGTGACGTTTACAGCCTGGGGATCCTTTCCTATGAGGTGCTTGCCGGGCAACGGCCCTTCGTCGGCGACACCTTCGACCAGCTGATGCTCGCCCACCGCACCGGATTGCCCAAACCGCTGGACTTCTACCGGCCGGGAATCGATCGCATGCTTGTCAGCGTCGTATCGAAGGCGATGTCCAGGGAGCGTGGTCGGCGCTATGAGACCGTGGAGCAGTTCAGGAAGGCGTTCGACGCTGCCGCAGGCATCACGGCGCGCCAGGCTGCCCTCGCGCAGGCCACCGGCCGTGCCGGACGTACCGTCAAGCCGGAGGACGACCCGGCCAAGGAAGCCACGGCTCCCGGCACAAGGCGCGGCCCTTTCAGCTGGTTCCGCCGCCGCGGCAACGACTGACCCACAGGCTACCGGTGCTGGACCGCTCGTCCGGTATACTCCAACTCGGAATGACTCCTAATTGCGGGGACGCAGGTCCTGGGCTGCCCGCAATCCGAATTGATCCCAGGAACAAGGAGAAATGATGGCTGCCAACAGACTCGAAATACGCGATCTTCATGCGCGTATCACTGATGGAGACGAGATTCTCAAGGGTGTTGACATAACCGTTCCGGCGGGAGAAGTCCACGCCCTCATGGGGCCGAACGGTTCCGGCAAGTCCACGCTGGCGAAAGTGATCGCCGGCGACCCCAGCTATGAGGTCACCAGTGGTGACATCCTGGTTGACGGAAAGAGCATCCTGGAACTGGAGCCCGACGAACGCGCCCGCGAGGGTCTCTACCTCGCATTCCAGTATCCGGTGGAAGTCCCCGGCGTCTCGATCGCGAACTTCCTGAGGCTCGCGCTCAACGCACGCAGGGACGAGGACGACGAGATCGGCGTCATGGAGTTCTACCAGAAGCTCCAGAAGGCCGTGAAGGAGCTCAACTGGGACGAGTCCATCATCGAACGCAACCTGCACGAGGGATTCTCGGGCGGCGAGAAGAAGCGCAGCGAGATCCTGCAGCTGCTCGTGCTCGAGCCGCGCTACGCGATCCTGGATGAGACCGACTCCGGTCTGGACGTCGACGCGCTCAAGACCGTTTCGCAGGGCGTGAACGCAGCCCGCGGGCCCGCTTTCGGAGCCCTGGTGATCACGCACTACCAGCGTCTGCTCAACTACATCGTTCCGGACCGCGTGCACGTGATGTCCGAGGGCCGCGTCATCACCAGTGGCGAACGCGAACTGGCGATGGAGCTCGATACGCGGGGTTACGACTGGATCCGCGAGCAGGCAGCAACCGAATCAGCTCAGGCCTGAGAAGGCCCCGGAGGTATTGACAGTGGCAGAGTTTCAGCGGGACGGCTACGTCCCTGAGGCGCACCCCGACGCGGAGAAGCTCGTCGGCATGGAGCACGAGAAGCAGTACGACTTCCGGCATGCCGAGGACTACTTCTTCCGCAGCGGGAAAGGCCTCACCAGGCGCGTGATCGAACAGATCAGCTACCACAAGAACGAGCCGGAGTGGATGCTCAAGTTCCGCCTGCGGGCGCTTGAGATCGCCGAGAAGAAGGGGCGTCCCCAGTGGGGCCCCGACCTCACCGACCTCGACTTCGAAGAGATCTTCTTCTACATCCGGCCCCAGGACAAGGCCGGTGGCCGCAGCTGGAACGATGTGCCGGAGGAGGTCCGCGAGACCTACCGCCGCCTCGGCGTTCCCGAGGCCGAGCAGCGCGCCCTGGCGGGCGTAGGCGCCCAGTACGAGTCCGAGATGGTCTACCACAGCCTCAAGGAGGAGTGGGAGAAGCTCGGCGTCATCTTCCTCGACACCGACACGGGCCTCAAGGAGCACCCCGAGATCTTCAAGGAGTACTTCTCGACGGTCATCCCACCCGAGGACAACTACTTCGCGGCGGTCAACTCGGCGGTCTGGTCGGGCGGTTCGTTCGTCTACGTCCCCGAGGGTGTCGAGGTCACGGCTCCGCTGCAGGCGTACTTCCTGATCAACGCCGAAAGCATGGGCCAGTTCGAGCGCACGCTCATCATCGGTGCGCCGGGCAGCAAGTTCCACTACATCGAGGGCTGCACCGCCCCGACCTACGCGAGCAGCTCGTTCCACTCCGGCGTCATCGAAATCATCGCCCAGGAGAACTCGAACGTCCGCTACTCGACGATCCAGAACTGGTCGCACAACGTCTACAACCTCGTGACCCAGCGCGCGATCGTGCACGCCGGTGCGAGCATGGGATGGCTCGACGGCAACCTCGGCTCGAAGACAACGATGAAGTATCCGAGCTGTTACCTCGTGGGGGAACGCGCCCACGGCGAGGTCCTCTCGATCGCCTTCGCCACCGACGGGCAGTACCAGGACGCGGGCGCCAAGATGGTCCACGCCGCACCCGGAACCACCAGCTCGGTCGTCTCGAAGTCCATCTCGAAGGGTTCCGGAACGGCCTCGTACCGCGGCCTCGTCCAGATCCACGAAGGCGCGGTCGGTGCGCGCTCCAACGTCGACTGCGACGCGCTGCTGCTCGACCTGGACTCCAGGACCAACACCTATCCCTATATCGAGATCAACGAGAAGACCGCACACGTCGGCCACGAGGCGAGCGTCAGCAAGCTCAATGACGAGCAGATCTTCTACCTGATGAGCCGCGGCCTCGGTGAGGCCGAGGCGATGGCGCTGATCGTGCGCGGCTTCCTCGAGCCGGTGGCGAAGGAGCTTCCGCTGGAGTACGCGGTCGAACTCAACCGCCTCATCGAACTCGAGATGGAAGGGAGTGTCGGCTGAGCATGTCGACCCTCACAGACAACCCCGCAGTCAGCGCCGAGGCGCTGGAAGCCCTCATCCAGCGTTACGACGAGCCGGAGTGGCTCGCGCGCGAACGCCGCGCCGCCTTACGCACGTTCCAGGAGCGTGCGTGGCCCACCAGCCGGGACGAGGAATGGCGCTACTCGCAGCTCTCCCGTTTCGACATGACGGGCCTCGAGCTGGCCGGCGAGCCCGCCAGCACGGCGGTGCCCGACCGGATCACCATGCGCGTGACCGACTCGGACGCCGAGGGCGTGCTCGTGCACAAGGGAACTGCCGTCGTTAAGCGCGACGTCCGCGTCAGCCAGCCGGGCGTCATCTTCACCGACTTGCGCACGGCGATCAGCGAGCACCCCGAGCTGGTCAAGGAACACCTTTACGCGGTAGTCAACGCCCACCAGACCAAGTTCGCGGCACTCAACTCCGCCTTCTGGGAGAACGGCACCTTCGTGTACGTCCCGCGCGATACCGAGGTGGCCCTGCCGCTCGGCGCGTTCACGACGGAGGACAAGGGCGGCCTGGCCAACGGCCGTACGCTCGTTGTCGTTGACAGGAACGCCAGCCTCACCTACCTGGACGAGTTCACGTCCGATCCGTTCGATGAGCGGGTCTTCTACAACTCGGCCACCGAGATCGTCCTGATGGACGGCGCGAAGCTCCGCTACGTCAACCTGCAGAACTGGAGCCGAAACGTCACGCACATCAACCGGCTGCGTGCCAACCTCGGTCGCGACAGCCGCCTGGAGAGCCTGACCGTAAGCCTCGGGGCCGATGCGTCGCGCACGGAGGTCGAATGCGTGCTGCAGGGCCCCGGTTCCGAGAGCGAGATGCTGGGCCTGTACTTCGCGGACGAGGGTCAGCACTACAACCAGTACACGCTGCAGCAGCACAGTGCGCCGCACGCTTTGAGCGACCTGCTCTTCAAGGGCGCCGTCCGTGACGCGAGCACGGCCGTCTACTCCGGAATCATCAAGGTCGACGAGGGCGCCCAGAAGACCGATGCCTACCAGACCAACCGCAACCTGCTGCTGGACGACGAGTCCGAGGTAGTCTCGATCCCCCAGCTCGAGATCGGCGCGAACGACGTCCGCTGCTCGCACGGCAGCACGACCGGACCGGTGCCGGATGACCAGCGCTTCTACCTGATGAGCCGCGGGCTCACGCCCGAGGTGGCCGAGCACGTGCTGGTAACCGGCTTCCTCTATGAGGTCATGAGCCGCGTCACGCTTCCGAAGGTCGCGCAGTACGTCGAACGTGTGGTCCAGGCCAAGCTGGGCGTCCCCGGCGTTAAGGAGAAGCTCTAGCAATGGCAGCACAGGCACCGGCGCGTGCCGGGGAAGTCGGGGACTTCCCGGAGGGCAGCATCACGGGCCTCACGCTTTCGGGCAAGGAGATCGTGGTCGTGTGCCGGGAGGGCGAGTACTTCGCCTTCCCGGACCGCTGCACTCACGCGCGCTTTCCCCTGAGCGACGGCGAGCTGGTCGGTGAAACGATCCAGTGCATCCGGCATGGCGCGACGTTCAACCTGCGGACCGGAAGGCCGACGCTGCCTGCCATCCGGGCGCTCAAGATGTTCGAGACGCGTGTAGAGGATGGCGAGCTGTTTGTGGTTCTGTGAAGCGTGCCGTAACTTACGCTACAGTTATCACGACCGGAGTAACAGTTTCTGGCTCTGACACGCGATTGTGAGAAGTCTGACTACAGCGTTCCGCGTGCTGCTCGGCGTTCCCCGGAACGTTGTCTATCTCACGGTGTTCTAAGATGAAGTCTATAGGGTAGTAACAGACGTTCGGCGTGCGTCCATATCTTAATAAGGCGCCGATCACGTTTTTGGAGGTTTCATGAAACGCGTAATTGCAGTCTTCGCGGCACTGGCGATCGGTACGGCTACCGTTCAGGCCCAGTCCTTCCCCGATGTCCAGTCTGACCACTGGGCAGCCGATGCCGTCAATCGCATCGCCGACCTCGGCATCGTCCAGGGTTTCCCTGACGGCACCTTCCGCGGTAACGAGACGTTCACCCGTTACCAGGCCGCTCTCGTAGTCGAGCGTCTTCTCCAGGTCATCCAGGAGAACACGCAGGCCGCCCTCATCCTGACGCAGGAAGACGTCGCCGCGCTTACCGGCCTCGTTGACCAGCTCCGTCAGGACGTCGACCAGCTCGCCAGCCGCACCGGCGCCCTCGAGCAGGACACCGCCCTCGCACTTGATCAGCTCCGTGCCCAGGTGGCCGCGCTGACCAACGAGCTTGACGCGCTCCGCGCCCAGATCGCCTCCGGCGACCTCGCAGGCCCTCCTGGCCCTCCCGGACCCCAGGGTCCCCAGGGTATACAGGGTGAAGCCGGCCCGGTCGGTCCGCAGGGTCCCGAAGGCCCCCGTGGCCCGCAGGGTGAAGCCGGCCCCGCCGGTGAGCCCGGCGCGCCCGGTGAGGTCGTAACCGCGCCCGATCCCGATATTGCACTTCCGCCCGTCGACGCCGACGATGACCTGCTTCCGCCGGTCGTCTCGCCGCCCGCTCCCGCAGTCAACCAGTTCTACATCGGCCTTGCCGGTTTCAACGAACTCAACGACCGCGTTGGCATCCGTGCCGCCTTCGGTATGGACGACATCTGGGCAGGCATCGGCTTCCGTGTCACGGCTGACTACGGCCGCCAGGCACCCGTCCTCGAGGCACAGACCCTCGCGATCGCCGGTCACGTGACCTACCGCTTCCACTTCAGCCCGCTCAGCGCCTACGTCGGCGCCGGCGGCGGCTACCAGCTCAACATGAGCAACTGGCCGCAGGCCCACGAAGGCCTCTTCGCCGGTGGTCTCCTCGGCGTCGAGTACCACCTCGGCAGCAGCGTCGGCATCTTCGCCGAAGTCATGGCCGACTACTACTTCGGTAACCTCGGAACCGGCTTCGGTGGCTACGACTACGGTGCTTTCTACCCGACCGTCGCCCTCGGCGCCAACTTCCGCTTCTGATAAGTTGACCTGAACGGCTGCAGTCCCTGCAGCCTGACGGCCAGCCGCCCCGGAGACGATGTCTCCGGGGCGGCTGCTTTTGTGCTTTGCGGCGTGCGCCCGGGCTGCGAAGCAGCCCGCAGGCCAGTCCGCTCAGTCGGTGAGGGCGGAGGCTTTCATGAGAAGCAGGGTCACGCGTGCCTGGATGTGATCGGGTGCCAGGCCCTCGCTCGTCTTGAAGGTCACGCCCACGGCGCCATCAGGCAGCGAGAGGAGCCCGGCGACGCGGCGCTGGATCGCTTCCCGGTACTCACCCAGCCTCGGGTGGTCAAGCGTCACCACAGCCGCCACGTTGGACAGGCGCCAACCGCCGTCGCGCCGGGTGGCGAGCATGCCCAGCACCGTTTCAAGGATGGAAACACTGTCCAGTCCCCTGTACGCCGGGTCGCTGGGAGGGAAGAGCCGGCCGATGTCCCCTAGTGCCCATGCCGACAGCAACGCGTCCGAGAGGGCATGCAGCAGCACGTCGCCGTCCGAGTGCGCCACGCTGCCGCGGTCGCTCTCGATGCTCACGCCACCCAGCATGAGCTGGCGACCGGTCGCCAGCTCATGCGCATCCTCGCCGTAGCCGACCCTGAGCAAGTCGGGTCAGGCTCCCGGGTTCAGCAGGGCGTCGACCACGCTGCGATCCTCGAGGGTGCTCGTGTCTCCTACCGTTTCGTCGCCGGAAGCGATGCCGCGCAGCAGCCGGCGCATGATCTTGCCCGAACGGGTCTTGGGAAGCGCACCCGCGAAACGGATCTCATCCGGCTTGGCGATGGCACCGATCTCGCGTGCCACATGATCCCGCAGTTCCTTGAGCAGGGCGTCGCTTCCCGGCCTTGCACCCTCCAGCACCACGAACGCGACGATCGCCTGGCCCTTCAGCTCGTCGGGCCTGCCTACAACCGCTGCCTCGGCCACCGCCTCGTGCGAGACGAGCGCGGACTCGACTTCCATGGTGCCAAGCCTGTGGCCCGAGACGTTCACGACGTCATCCACGCGGCCCATGATCCAGTAATAGCCGTCCTGGTCGCGTCTCGCGCCGTCTCCGGCGAAATAGACGCCCTCGACCTCGCCCCAGTACTGGGCGCGGTAGCGGTCGCCGTCGCCATAGATGGTGCGGAGCATGCCCGGCCAGGGGCGCTTCACCACGAGATAGCCGCCGTCCCCGGCATCCTGCTCGTTCCCGTCGGCGTCGACGATCGCCGGCTCGACTCCGAAGAACGGCAGGCCGGCTGAACCGGGCTTCCCGTCGTGGGCCCCCGGCAGCGTCGTGATCATGATCCCGCCGGTCTCGGTCTGCCACCAGGTATCGACCACGGGGCAGCGGTCGCCGCCAATCACACGGCGGTACCACATCCAGGCTTCGGGGTTGATCGGTTCGCCGACCGAGCCGATGAGCCGCAGGCTGGAGAGGTCGTGCTTCGCGGGATGTTCCTCGCCCAGCTTCATGAAGGCGCGGATGGCGGTCGGGGCCGTGTAGTAGATCGTCACCCCGTAGCGCTCGACCATTTCCCACATGCGGTCCGGACCCGGCTGCGTGGGCACACCCTCGTAGATCACCTGTGTGGCGCCGTTGCTCATCGGGCCGTATACCGTATAGGTGTGGCCGGTGACCCAGCCGATGTCAGCCGTACACCAGAAGATGTCGTCGGGTTTCAGGTCGAACACAAGCTTCGCCGATATGCTCGCGAACGTCTGAAAGCCGCCCGTGGTGTGCAGTATCCCCTTGGGCTTGCCGGTCGAACCCGACGTGTAGAGGATGAAAAGGGGATGCTCCGAGTCGAGTGGTACGGCTGGGCAGTCGGGTGAGGCCGCCGAGACGACGTCCCCGTACCAGCGGTCGCGCGCGTCGTTCCACGGGATGTCCGTCCCCGTGCGTTTGACGACGATCACGCGCGATACCGTCGTGACGCTCTGGAGCGCTTCGTCCACGGCTGTCTTGAGCGGCAGTACCTGGCCCCGGCGGTAGCTGCCGTCGGCCGTGATGACGAGCGTGGCTGCAGTGTCGATGATGCGGTCGCGCAGGGCAGCGGAGCTGAATCCGCCGAACACGACTGTATGGGTCGCGCCGATCCTGGCGCAGGCCAGCATCGCGATGATCGCTTCGGGGATCAGCGGCAGGTAGATGGCGACGCGATCACCGGCGGACATCCCCTCGGCCTTGAGTACGTTCGCGAGACGGCTGACGGCGTCGAGCATGTCGGAGTAGGTCAGGGCGCGACGGTCCCCGGGCTCGCCTTCCCAGTGGAACGCGACCTTGTCGCCCAGCCCACGCTCCACCTGCAGGTCGAGGCAGTTGTAGGAGGCGTTGGTCTGGCCGCCCTGGAACCACTTCACGAACGGCTCGTCCCACTCCATCACCCGGTCCCACTTGCGGAACCAGTGCAGGTCACTCGCCATCTCTGCCCAGAACCCGTCGGGGTCCTCGAGCGAGCGACGGTACATCGCCTCGTATTCCGTCTGGCTGCCGATGTGTGCCTTGCGGCTGAACTCCTCAGGCGGTGGGAAACTCCGTTCCTCCGTCAATATGGACTTGATACGCTCTGACATGTTACCTCCCAGACGCTGTTGCGGACCGAAGTGGACCGTTGGATTTGTGCGAGGATAACATCGCTCGCTAGCCGGCCCTGCGTCTGGCGTGCCTGAATCTCCACCAGCCGGGTACGAAGAGCACGGCGACCGTCACTATTTCCAGCCTTCCCGCGTACATGCAGAACATCAGAACCACCTTCGCGAGCGCGGGGAGCGCGGCGTAATCGAGCAGGCTGCCGTCGGCGTTGAAGGCGATTCCGACCAGGCTGGTCGCCGAAAGCGCCGCCCCAAGGCTCGTCACGTATGGCAGTCCCAGGGCAAGCAGCGCCACAGTGCCAGTCCCAACGACCAGGAAGTAGAGCGTGAAGAAGGCGGTCATGCCGCGCAGCACGTCCGGGCTGATCTGCCACCGTCCGACACGCAACGGTAGGGCGGCCCTCGGGTGCAGCAGGCGCTTGACCTCGGCCCCGGTGCTGCGCAGGACCACCAGCCAGCGGATCACCTTTATGCTGCCGGCGGCCGACCCGGCGGAGCCACCGACGAGCATCAACACGAGAAGGAGCCCATGCGACCTTGCCCCCCACTGTTCCAGCCCTGCGGTGGTCGCACCGGTGGTGCTGAGGATGGAAGCGACCTGAAACAGAGCCTTGCGTATCCCCTCCAGCGATGCGCCCTGGGTCACAAGCAGGAGCGAGAGCAGCATTCCCGCTCCGAGCAGGATGAACAGGTACGTGCGGAACTCACTGTCCCGAATCAGCTCTTTCGCCCTGCCCGACAGCGCGCGGTACTGCAGGCTGAAGTTTGCTCCTGCGAGGAACATGAACAGGATGGCGAGCGACTCGGTCACCGGCAGGCTGAAGGAGCCCGCCGCATCCGGCAGCGTGCTGAACCCCCCGGCGGACACCGTGGTCAGCGCCCGGGCCAGCGCATGGAAGCCCGGCATGCCCGAGAGCCAGAAGGTGAGGCTGGCCAGGAGCGTCAGAACCAGGTAGACGCTCACCAACGCAGCCGCGCTCTGCCTGAGGCGCGGCGCCAGGCGCGACTCGGTCGGGCCGGGCGCCTCCGTCTGGAATAGTTGGCGCCCCGCCACGCCCAGTTGGGGGAACATGGCGACGAAGACGATGATGATGCCGATGCCGCCCAGCCACTGGCTGAGTGACCTGTACATGAGCAGCGAGGCGGGGACCGCCTCAAAGTCGGTGAGGACGGTAGCACCCGCGGTGGTGAAGCCGCTGATTGCCTCGAAGACCGCATCGATCGGCCCGTACAGGCCCGAAAGCGCGAGGGGCAACGTGCCGACGGCGGGAACGACCAGCCACAGCAGGAGCACCGCCACGAGTGCTTCGCGCTGTCCCGGCTCGGCATGCCGGCGACCGGCACGTATCAGGGGCAGTGCCAGGCCGGCTGCCACAAACACCGTGACCGCGAAGCCCAGGACGGGCTCGCCGAGCACGTAGGCATAGGCGCACATGCCGAGCTGTACCGCGGCGAAGCCGGCCAGCACCCAGCCGAGCACCAGTGGGACGAAGCGGCCGCGCAACGCGTCAGTCCCCGCCGCGGTCCAGCCACTCCTCGACCGCAGCCACGTTGTCCTTGACCGTGACGATGAACAGGTGGTCTCCGGGCAGCAGCTCGGTGTTGCCGTCCGGGATAATCGCCCTGTTCCGCCGCAGCACGGCTCCCACCAGGGCATCCGGTGGTGCCCCGAAGTCGCGCAGGTGGCCCGGCGTGCCGGTCAGCGGGTAGATGAGCTCCATGACCTCGGCGCGGTCCTCGATCGAGGCGACGTGGTCGACCTCGTCAAGCCGCAGCCAGTTGAGCACCTCCTGGACAGCGGCCTTGCGCACGGTCAGCAGGCTTTCGATCCCGACCCGCTCGAACAGCCGCCTGTTCTGCGCGCGGCTGATCCGCGTGATGACGTTCGGTATGCCCAGTTGCTTCGCCAGCAGCGAGGCAAGCAGGTTCTTGCCGTCATCATCCGTCACGGCGACGAGCACGTCCGAGTCGTCGACGCGTTCCTGCTCGAGCAGCTCGAGGTCGGTGCCGTCTCCGCGCAGCACGAGGGCAGCGGGAAACCATATCGCGAGCTTCTCGCTCCTGCCCGGGTCGCTCTCGACGATGGTGAGTTTCACCCGGTCGTGCTGGAGCTGCCGCGCGACCATGAAGCCGACGTTGCCTCCGCCGATGATCGTGACGCTGACGTTCCGCCGGTGGGGGGAGAACAGGCTGGAGAGCCTGCGCATGCTGTCCGAGGTGCCCATGAAGACGACCTTGTCTCCCACTTGCAGGCGCGTGTCGCCGCGAGGGATCGAGAACGAGTTGTCACGGATGCTGCCGACCACCAGCACGCTGTCGGGCAGGGTCACCTGGGCGAGCGAGGCGTCAAGGAAGGGATCGCCTTCTTCGAGCCGGTACTCGAGCATGCGGATGAGGCCGCCGGCGAAGACGCCCGAGTCCACCGCGCGCGGCACGCGCACGATGTCCACGATCTGGTTGGCCAGAGTGCGCTGGGGCCAGATCAGGCGGTCGATGGCAAGGCCCAGGGACTCCATCGGCCCCCGCGGCTTGAAGGCGTCCACGTAGCGCTCGCGCGTGATGAAGGCCATCGTCTGCTGCGCACCGAGTCCCTTGGCGGCGAGACAGGCCAGCACGTTGACGTCGTCGTTGCGGGTACAGGCGATGAAGGCCTCGGCTTCGGCAACATCGGCCGTGCGCAGGTCCTCGGGATCGGCACCGTTACCGACCGTGAAGCGGACGTCGAGGCCTGATAGTTCCTGACCCCGCGTCGGATCGGTATCGATCACGGTCACGTCGTGCTCCCTGTGCAGCGCGAGCGCGATCTGGTAGCCCGTCTCACCGCCGCCAACGATGATGATGTTCACGGCCTCAGCATAGCGCCCGCGTGCAGTTCAGGACTGCAGAAGGAAACGGCCGGCGGCCGCCAGCAGGATCCAGCCAAGCAGGAGCGGGACGAGCAGCCCACCGTAGCGCACGTAGTCCGTGACGACGTCCGAAGGCTCGAACGCCACCAGTATCGTGTCGGGAACGTTGCGGGGCAGCTCGCTGACCGACCTGCCCAGGGGATCGACCACTCCTGTGATGCCATCCAGTCCGCTGCGCAGCACGTAGCGGTGCGTCTCGATCGCCCGCATGCGGCCCATGTCGTAGTGCTGGCGTGCGCCGTTTCCGCGCGCGAACCACGCGTCGTTGGTGATGTTCACGAGCACCTGCGCACCGTCGCGCACGAGTGCGCTCGTTACCTGCGGGAAGACCGACTCGTAGCATATGTACACGCCCAGGCCAGGGTCCTGCCCCAGGCTGACCGCTCTGGCGCCGGCAGTCGTGTTCTGCAGCAGCCCGATCTGCAGGAGGCCGAAGAGCCAACGGTAGGCGGGCTCGAGCTGTTCCATCAGTGGCCAGCGCTCGCCGAAGGGCACGAGCACCGTCTTGTCGTAGCGCCCGGCCAGCGCCGCGTCCTCGAGCAGCCACGCGCTGTTGTACGTGCCGCCGGCATCGCTGCCCCGGCCCCCGATGATCGTTCGCGTACCGCCTGCGGCCACAGCGATCTGGTCGTGAACCCAGGTGGACGCTCCGGCTTCGATGTCGATGCCGACGAGCGCGCCTTCCGGCCAGACGATCAGGTCAGGGGCGGGGGTTGCGGTGGTGCCTGTGGCGGTGAGTCGAGTCAGGATCTGCAGGTCCCCGGTCGGCGTGCCAAGCCTGCCGAAGGGATCGAGGTTGGGCTGGACCAGTAGCGCAGTCCGGGTTGGCTCGGGCAGCGGTACCTGCAGGCGCTGGGCGCCGGCTAACCACGCTCCGGCACCAAGCAGTACCGCGAGCGCCGGGGCGGCGAGAGTGAACCGCCCACGACCTTGCAGCGGTGCCGCCAACAGGGCCGCGAGGCTCAGTGCCAGCAGGCTCAGCCCGTGCACGCCGATCGTGCCGGCCAGCTGACTGACCGGAGTGTCGAGCCAGGCGTAGCCGAGCGTGCCCCAGGGAAACGCGAAGTAACCCTGGGTACGTCCCCACTCCATCAGTACCCACGCTGCTGGCAGCACCAGAAGCGTGGGCCAGCCGCCCCCGCCGATCAGCCTTGCTCCGCCGGTGACGATGCCCCAGAACGCGGAGACGATCAGCACGAGGGGCGGGAAGAGAGCCCAGAAGAACGGTCCGAACCAGTCGGGCTGCGACAGTGATGCCGGCAGCCACAGCAGATAGAGCGGGAAGAACCCGATACCGGCCCAGAAGCCGATGCCGAAGCCCTTGCGGACGGTGGCGCTCGACGCCGTCAGGTGAAGGATGGGAACAAGTGCGAGCAGGGCGGGCCAGAAGAGCACCGGCGGCAGGGCTACCGTCAGGAGTGCGCCGCATGCTGCGGCGACGGCGTTGCGAAGCCAGGCCCGTCCGTCCCGCTCCGGTCTCACGCTCTCAGGATCGCAGCGAGCAACGCCACGCGGCCAACGGTTGCCTCGATGTCGACCTGCTCGTGACGCGCGTGGGGCCCGGCACCGACGGCGCCAAGCCCGTCCAGCGTGGGAACACCGATGGCGGAGGTGAAGTTGCCGTCCGAGCCGCCACCGACCTCGGCGCCCTCGAGTTCGAGGCCGAGCCTGGCTGAGGCACGCTGCCTGACCTCGTCGAAGAGCGCCTGGTTGGCCTCGGTAAGTTCGAGCGGGGGCCGGTTGAGGCCACCCTCGACCGTCACCTTCACCCTCGGGTCGCGCGGCTGATAAGCCATGATCGACTCGTGCACGCGGTCCGCTTCGGACTGCTTGCGCACACGGAAGTCGATGCCACAGGCGGCGCGTTCCGCGATGACGTTCCGGACGGAGCCGCCCCGGGCGGTGGTCACGTTCACGGTGGTGCCCTTGCCATCCTCGCTGAGCGACTCGGCGTAGATCAGGAAGTGGGACAGCTCGCGCAGGGCGCTTGCGCCCAGCTCGGGCGAGTTCCCGGCGTGCGAACTGACGCCGTTGAACTTGACCTCGTAGTCTCCGACGCCCTTGCGGGCGACCTTGAGGGCACCGTCATCGCGGGCGGGCTCAAGGACGAGGACGCGGTCATGCTGGCGCGCAAGCTCTTCGATCAGGTCCCTGGAGGTCAGGCTGCCGGTCTCCTCGTCCGAGGTGATCAGGAGGGTGACCTTGCCGGCGAGTTCGCCCTCCAGGCGCGCCAGGGAGACCCCGTGCAGGGCGATGGCGATACCGCCCTTCATGTCCTGCACGCCGGGCCCGAACAGCTTGCCCTCGCGCCTCACCAGCGGCATCTCGCTGATCGTGCCGATCGGCCAAACGGTGTCGTAGTGGCAGAGCAGCAGGGTACTGACGTCTCCACCAGCATCCAGGCTGGCGACCAGGTGATCGCTGACGCCCTGCCTGGCCACGCGCCTGACTTCGAAACCGTCAGCCTTCAGTCGTTCTTCGAGGTAGCCGGCAAGGCGGTTGCCGGCCTCCACATCATGGCTGGGCGACTCGATGCTGACCAGCTGTTCGAGTGTTTCGAGGAAGGCGGCTTCATCGGGAACGAATTCACTGTGACCCATGCGGGCATGTTACGACGCGGACCGGTCTCCCGGCGTGCCGGAGCCTGCAAGGTGCTCGGCCCAGAGCTGCTCCGCCAGCTGGCGGACACTCGGCTCCCGCGTCGTACGCGCATACGAGTAGCCGGTGCGCAGCGAAGCTTCCGCCTTTCTCGGGTCGTCGTGCCGACTGACGGCGTGACAGGCCAGGTAAACCTGGGCCAGCAGCACGTCACGCATCCGCTGTGGACGCACCGCATGCAGGTCACGGATCGCTTCGTGCCAGGCGTCGAGTGCCTCGCGGGTCGCACCTGAATCCGCAAGCTCGCGGCCCCGCCTGTAGTGGGCGGCAGCATCGTAAAGGATTTCGCGCACAGGCCTATGTTACCCCGCGCTGCCCGTGAAGGGATTCTCGAGGCCGTCCTGCGCGGCAGCCAGGGCTTCTGAAGGGGCCCAGGCGAGCGCCCTGACGGCCCGGTACGCCTTCTTCGCAAGCTCGCGCTTCCCGACCAGGTCGCGCAGCTGCCCTAGCCTGGCAAGCACGAAGCCCGGCAGGTAATAAGGGTCCGAGAAGTCGCCGTTCGCGACCTGTTCGAGCACGTTCAACGCCATGTCGGCGTGCCCGGTGGCGAGCAGCACGTTGGCGCGAGCGAATCCCGCCTCCGCGGTACCGAGCCGCTCAAGCCCCGTAAGGAGCGCTTCCGGAGCTTCATACTCCCCAAGGAACGCGTGATCCAGCAGGCTCCTCGCCCGCGCGGCCTCACTGGCTGGCAGCGCGTCAGGCAGCGGCTCCATCTTCACGCCTTCAAGGCCACCCAGCCTCAGCGTCAGACCGGGAGCGAACTCAAGTTCGCACAGGACCGCAAGGCGCTGCGTCCCGTGCGCTGCCTGCACGATCCGATCGGACAGCTGTCCGGTGCGCTCATCGAGCCATCCGGTGGCGGGTCCGTCACCGAAGGCTTCCAGCAGGGCGGCCTGCTCGTCGGCTGCCGCCGGCACGACGGAATCCTGCACGGCTCTCGGGGTGAGCGGCCGTCCGAGCTGCTCGATGAGGGCATCGCGCGCCGCGTCCGCGGTGCGGAAGCCAGCCTGGAGGGTGGGGTACGGGGCCGCGTAGCGCCTGAAGTCGGCCGGAGCCGCCGGGTCCTCAGGCGGCTCCCCGATGCACATGTGTTTCCTGCCGGTACGTCTCAGCCAGGGCACGACGGCGAGAGGAAGCGCCAGCTCGGGCGTGTCCTGCCAGGCGGGGTCGTTCAGAGCGTCCTGCGCCAGGGCAGTCAGCAACGTAAGGGTCGGATCAAACCAGTCGAGCAGATCAACGAGTGTGACTGCGTTGTACGCAGGGTAGCGGACGTGCAGGGGGCCCAGGAGCGGAAGCAGCATGATGCGCATCACGGCACGATACCAGTGCGCAGGCGCGGTTCCAAAGTACAATGCGCTGCGATGCGTGGCAACGACAGAATCCCCACCTGGCAGACGAACCTCAAGTGGCTGGCCGGCCTGCTTCTCACCTTGAGTGTCATGGTCTTCATGGTCATGTTCGTACTCGAGCGGATCAGCACCGAGCCGCGCTCGCTTCCGCTGATCGAGAGGGTCCTGTCCGTGACGCTCGTCCCTGACGGCGGCCTGGCGGCTGCCGTGACCGTCAAGGACGATCCCGACGCGTGGGAGCCGGGCACGCCCCTGCAGCTGCTCGCGGGGGCGGACGTGTTCGCTGACGAGACCGAGGTGTCATCGATGACTGCCTCTTCAGCGCGGGAACGCATCGCCGGTGTTCTGACAGGAGAGCTGCTGGCCGCAGGCCGCGACGCCGTACTGGCGCTGGTGCCCGGTCAGATGCTGTCGGACAGGCTCGAGGCCGCTATCGACGGACCGCTGAGGCAGCTCGTCACGTCCCTGCTCGCCTCCAGCATGCTCGATGCCGGACTTGGCGACGGCTCACGCATGGCCAACTGGCAGGCACAGCTTCAGCAGCAGCCGGGGCAGCCCGTGCAGCCGATAGTGGGGCTGCTTGTCCGGGTGGATCCGGAACTGGTGGCGCAGCAGGACGCGCTGGGCATCGGGATGCTGGTGCTGGACGGGCTCGCCTCCGAAGTCATCGCCCGCGGCGTCGCAGGTGCCCGCGAACTGCTTGCCAACAACACGCTGCTTGCGCAGTACGACATCGCCACGGGTGCCCCGCTTGGGAACAGCGTTCACGGCCTGTTCGCCACGCTCATGCTCGAGAACGAGTCCGCCATTCAGTCGCGCCTCGACACCGCCGCGGCGTCCCTGGCCGGAGCCCAGGCGCCGGAGCCGGGAGAAGCCCCGGGCCTGCCGGGAGCAGACGAGCTCGAGGGCCTGAGCACAGCTGAAGCCGAACGCGTGATCCTGTCCCGCCTCGCAGGACTCGTACATGCGCAGGGTGCCGAAGCGGTGCACTCCGTGCTCACCGAGGATTCGCAGGTGGATCGCCTGGCCGGCGTCACGTGGCTGCTCGACCGGCTGGACGACAGTGCCCACCGGTCTTACCGCACACGCGTCTGGCTGGCGGGCGTGGTGTCGTTCATCCTGGCACTTGTACTGTTCGCAGTCAGCAGCGGCTGGGGCCGGGTGTTCAACCCCGGTCTCAGTGTCCTGCTTGCAGCGGGTCCCGGCCTGCTTGCCCTGCTGGCGCTGCAGGGCGCTCACGCCCGGCTCCAGGGTTCGCTCCCGCCCGGGGCTTTCGAGCTGGAAGGCGGGCTGCTGCACGCCTGGAGGTCACAGGAGCACGCGTTCTCGCTGATCCCGGTAGGCAGCCTCGAACTGCTGGTGCAGGACGTGGCGATCCTCGCCGGTATCGGTGCGCTTCTGGTGCTGATCGCCGTGCTGGGGCTCGTGGTTCAGGCCGTGCGCCCACGCCGCGGGCGCCTCTGAGGGGCCGCTCAGGCCCCCCAGATCAGTCCCCGGCGGTCTCGGGCAGCAAAGTGGCAGCCGGTCCCGTCGGGTCCAGCAGTTCCTCGAGCTCGCTCATCGGCACGAGCGCGGTGTAGGTGCCCGATGAATACGGCCCCACGGCGTACGGCGCAAAGACGAACTGAAGACCCAGCGGACTCAGGGTGAACACCTGCAGCTCGGCCTCGCTCAGCTCGGCCACGCTGCCGTTCACTACCCAGTCCGCGTTCTGCTCCAGCAGCGAGTCCAGGATGCTCGCGTTCAGCAGGTCGAGGAAGTCGCTGCCTTCCGTGAACAGATCCCCGAGCTCGAACGGCCGCAGCCTGGTACCCGAGTAAGCCAGGTTGTACGCCCAGTAGTGCGTGTTGGGGTGGGCGCCGCCCGTGTAATAGCTGACCGTCACGAGGCTGCTCAGCAGGCCGGGAGCCGCGTACTCCACCCGCGCGTGGGAGTCGAACCACCAGCCGTGCCGGACGAGATCGTCCAGGTCGGCTTCCTGCGCCATCTGAACGAACTCGAGCTGCTCGGCCATCAGGTCAGGCTGGACGTACTCGTTCATGTTCGCCAGCCGGCTCGCAGTGAAGAACGGGTAGGTGCTCGTAGCCTGGATCGCGCCCTGCTTGAAGGAGAAGTCCACGTAGCGGGCTACCTGCTCGAAGCTGAAGGGCGTCAGGCCGCCTGTTGACAGCACGTTGCCCTTGAACACTCCCAGCGGGTCGGGCTCGCCCACCATGGTTCCGCTGAACTCGTCCCCGGGCTCGAAGAAACGCATGACGATGCTGTTGTCGGCCTCCGAGTAGGTGCCGCCCATCTCGATCTGTACCGGCTGCCGGTCGTGAGTGAGCCTGCCGCGGACCGCGCCGTCGGCGATGCCCAGCTCCAGTTGCCACGGCTCACCACCGATCTCGCCCCGGTAGTAGTTCAGCTCCTGGGCAAGGGCGCCCGTGAACGCGCAGATGACCAGGCACGCAAGTGCCTTCCTGAGGGACTCAAGCATGGGCCGCCTCGCGGATGCCGATACCTTCCAGCCATGCCTCGAACGCGGCGAGACCGCGCTCGAATGCCTCCTCGCGGCGTTCACGGCGACCGACCCCGCGCCGCTTGGCGACAACCGGGACGAGTCCCCAGTTGGCGTTCATCGGCTGGAAATTGTCGGGATTCGCGGTCGCGAGGAAGCGCACCAGCCCGCCCAGCATGCTCTCTTCGGGCGGTACGGTCTCGCTTTCCCCGAGCACCGACCGGGCGGCGTTCGTGCCAGCGAGCCAGCCGGTGGCCGATGACTCCAGATAGCCTTCCGTGCCGGCCAGGACGCCGGCGGCGAACAGGCCGGGGTGCTCCCGGAAGGCCAGCCCGGGTGTGAGCAGGCTCGGCGCGTTCAGGTACGTGTTGCGGTGCATGACGCCGTAGCGGACCACCTCGGCGTTCTGCAGGCCGGGCATCAGCTTGACGATCTCCTTCTGGTCGCCCCACTTCAGGCCCGTCTGGAAGCCCACGATGCTGTACATGCGGCCTTCGGCGTCCTCCTGGCGCAACTGGGCGACAGCATGGAAGCGCTCGCCGGTCTCGGGGTGTTCAAGTCCGACAGGCTTCATGGGGCCGAACCGTGGCGTGTCGCGCCCGCGCCGGGCAAGCTCCTCGATCGGGATGCATCCTTCGAAGAACTCCAGGTTCTCCCAGTCATGCGGGGTGTGGGTGCGCGCCTGTGCGACCGCCTCGAACCAGGTGTCGTACTGCTCGCTGGTGAAGGGCAGGTTCAGGTAGTCCGCCGCCTGGCCGTAGCGGCCCTTGCGGTAGGCGACCTCCATGTCGATCGATTCGGCTGCGATGACCGGCGCGGCCGCGTCGTAGAAGCCGAGGAAGTCGCCTCCGATCCGTTCACGGATGGCGGCGGCCAGGGCATCGGACGTGAGTGGGCCGCTGGCGAGCACGACCGGGCCCTCCGGCAGGCTGGTGGCCTCTTCGGAATGCACGGTTATGAGTGGCTCGGCCCTGACGGCGGCGGTAACCTCGGCGGACATGAGGTCCCGGTCCACGGCGACCGCGCCGCCTGCCGGCACGCGGTTGCGTCTCGCAGCCGTCATGACCACGCCGCCGGCCCTGATCATCTCGGCCTGGAGCAGTCCCTTTGCGTTGCTCTTGCCCTCGCCGCCGAAGGAGTTGGAACAGACCATCTCCGCGAAGCCGCCGGTTCTGTGTGCTGGCGTCATCTTCACGGGGCGCATCTCGTACAGGTCGACTGCCACGCCGAGGCGGGCCGCGGCCAACGCTGCGTCACTGCCTGCCATGCCTGCGCCTATGACGGCGATTCTCGGACCCTTGCTCTTGCTCTTGATCACTGGCCAAGTGTAGCAGCACGGGCGTTAAACTCCGGTATGCGAGCTGCCGATTTCAGATCCGACACCGTTACCATGCCGACCCCCGCCATGCGGGCGGCCATGGCCGAATCAGAGCTTGGCGATGACGTCTATGGGGAGGACCCTACGGTCAGGCGACTCGAGGAGAAGGCCGCCGCGCTGACCGGGTTCGAAGCCGCACTCTTCATGCCCAGCGGCACGATGACTAACCAGGTGGCGATGGCAGTGCATGCCGGCCGGGGCCATGAGGTGATCGTCTGCGAGGGCACCCACGTCTATGAGTACGAGCCCGCGGCGATGGCCGTGATCAGCGGGTTGCTGCCCCGCATCCTGCCCCACAGGCACGGCGTGATGGACGTGGAGCTGATCGAACAGGCCATCCATGGGTTCGTGCACCAGGCGCCCACCGGGCTGATCGTCCTGGAGAACACCCACAACGGTGCAGGCGGCACCGTGCTGCCGCTCGAGCACTGCTCCCAGGTGCAGGATCTGGCTGCCCGCTTCGGCCTGCCAGTGCATCTGGACGGTGCGCGGGCATTCAACGCCGCGACCGCGCTGGACGTGCCGGTCAGCCGAGTCTGTGCAGGCTTCGACAGCGTGTCGATCTGTCTGAGCAAGGCGCTCGGGGCTCCTGTCGGCAGCGTGCTGGCGGGTTCAGCCGCCTTCATCCGCGAGGCGCGCCGCTACCGGAAGATGCTTGGCGGCGGCATGCGTCAGGCCGGTGTGCTCGCCGCGGCGGCCATCGTCGCTCTGGACGACTCCCCGCAGCTGCTGGCCGGGGACCACCGGCGCGCGCGGCGGCTGGCGCTGTATCTGGCCGGCCTGCCGGGCCTCAGCGTCGACCTGGACAGCGTCCAGACCAATATCGTTTACGTCGGACTGACGGACGCGGCGCGGTTCGCTGATGGCCTCAGGCAACTCGGTGTGCTCTGCAATGCGATGTCGGCGAGCCGGATCCGGCTGGTCACGCACTACGGCGTCGGTGACGCCGAAGTGGAGCGTGCGGAACAGGCGTTCTCGCGGCTGGCGCTGGAGGCAGCCGGTGCCTGAACTTCGCCTGCTCGCCTGGCCGGCCGGTCACAGTCTCAGTCCCCGCATGCACAACGCGGCGCTCAGTTCGCTCGGTCTTCCTCACACCTACCGCGCGGTGGCGGTGCCTCCGGAGGAGCTTGCGGAGGCGGTTCGGGAGCTGAGGTCAGAGGGGGTGCTCGGTGCGAACGTTACCGTGCCGCACAAGGAGGCGGTCATGCCGCTTCTGGATGAGCTGACGGATGCTGCCACCAGGATCGGAGCGGTCAACACCATCGTGCGGCGCTCGGGCCGCCTGGTGGGCGACAACACTGATGCGTACGGCTTCGAGGCTGCGCTGAGCGGCGCCGGTTTCGCACTGCCGGGCGACCGTTCGGTGAGCGCGGTCGTGCTCGGCGCTGGCGGCTCGGCCCGCGCGGTCGTTCACGCGCTGGCACCGCATGCCCGTATCACCCTGGTCAACCGCACCGTCCGGCGGGCCGAACAGCTCGCGGCTGACTTCGCGGCATCTGCGGACATCCGGGTTGCGGGCGCTGGCCATGCCGCCCTGGAAGTCAGGTCCTGCGACCTTCTCGTCAACACCACTTCGGTCGGGATGAGCGTGGACGGCGTGGATCCGGATGCGAGTCCGCTCGATGCCGGCGAGCTGCCTTCGGGCGCATTCGTACAGGACCTGGTCTACAGCCCGCCTGAGACCAGGCTGCTCCGGCTGGCGCGCGAGCGGGGTCTTCGCTGCGCAAACGGCCTCGAGATGCTGGTGCGCCAGGGTGCGCGCGCGTTCGAACTCTGGACTTCGGAGAGCGCCCCCCTGGAAGTGATGCGCGCCGCGATCAGCTGAGGCTCACTCCTGGCCGGCGGCTGCGGCCTTCTCCACCAGCCTCAGCAGGGCAGCGCCGGCCAGGCCGGGCACGGAGACCGCGATGACGCGGCCCTGGCCCTGCATCCTTACTGCGAACGACCGCCTGTCCGCCGCCGCGCTGAACGAACGAGGCTGGTTGCCGAGCCGGGGTTTGATGGCTTCGGCCAGGGCGAGGGCGGTGGTGAACAGCTCCTGTGCGTCGCCGTGGCCGGCCGTCGGCGTGGCCGACAGGTGATAGCCGACGGCGATCGACTCGAGGCGGGGCTGCTCGGCCAGCAGCCACTTGACGGTCGCCCGGTCCCGCTGCTGTTCGTCGGCAAGGCGGGCCGCTTCCGTGACGGCTGCGGTGACCGGGAGGTTGATGGTCGAGCGGGGCGGGCGCCGGAAGTCCTCCAGCGCGAAATCGGTGTCGGTCAGTGCCAGCAGCTCCGCGAGTGCGGAGATTCCGGTGGTGACGGAGCCTGCCTCGTGGTGCGAAGCGTGCAGGACGACGCCCTTTTCCACATGCACGTGGCCGCGCGCGCCGTGCAGCCTTATCACCGCTGGCCGCTTGCTCGCGCTCACCATGTCCAGCAGTTGCGGAAGCGAGACGAGCGCGGTCGAGCCGCTCAGGGGGACGCCGTCGTCGGGTGCCGGCTCCTCGACCGTCAGCGTGCCGGGCGCGAGGGGCAGTTCTGCCCGGATGGGCGGGAACGACAGGAAGGAGTCCGGCCGACCGCTGCTGCGCCATTCGCTGGCGGGTCCGAACAGGTAGAACTCTGCGCCCGGGAGCAGCCGCCTGGTCCACGTAAGGAAGCCTGCGGGACTGGCACCGCGGATCTGTCCGTCGCAGAAGACGGCGCTGAACGGGACGCTCTTCATCCGTTCGAGCGCCTGGGATGGTGAGGTGGCCGCCTCGGTCTGCCAGCCTGCCGCCGCGAGCGCGGCGAGCAGCTGGCCCTCCCGGCTGGGGCTCGTTGCGATCAGTAGTGCTGCCGTTGTGGTCATGCTCCTGACAAGGCTATATCATTGGGCCGTGAGCTGGAATGAAGTTTGATGTTTTCCGTGAACTCCTGGCCGAGATGGTGGACGAGATCCCGCCCGAGTTCCTCTCGGGCCTGCAGGCCGTGCTTGCGCTCGAGAAGGAGCATCCCGAGGAGGAGTTCGATGACGTGTGGCGGATGGGAGAGTACATCGATGTGGGGCCGGACCATTTCCTGGGCCCGGCTGCCTTCGGCCGCCAGATCGTGCTGTATCACGGCTCGTTCGCGAGGATCGCCGCGGGCGACGCAGGGTTCGACTGGGAGGCCGAGATGTGGGAGACGCTGACCCATGAGCTGAGGCACCACGTCGAGTCGCTCGCCGGTGATGCCTCGCTGATCGGTCAGGATGAGCTTGACGCCAGGGAGTTCAGGCGGCGCGACGAGTGAGCCGTGCGTTCCTGTCGCCGACAGCCTTTACGCTCAGGATCACGCTGATCAGCAGGAACGCGACTCCAGCCAGGAACGGGATGGTGATGAACCCGAGCCAGTTGATGTACTCGGCGGTGCAGGGCACGCCGCCGCGGCAGACGGCCGGAGGCAGGAAGCCGTCGATCTTCTGGCCCAGGTAGTGGTACGTGGAGACGAGGAACCCGGCCCACGACAACGGAAGCACGTAGCGCACGACGTTGTGGTCTTCCAGCCAGCTTGCGATGCCGAGGATGGGCAGGAGCGGGTACATGATTATCCGCTGCCACCAGCAAAGGTTGCAGGGCACGAACATGCGCACTTCGCTGAAGAAGAGGCTGCCGCCCACGGCGACGACCGAGATGAGCCAGGCGGCGTAGAGTCCGTAGCGCCGGCAGAAGTCAACCATGTGCGCTGCCCCTGTTCCCGGTGCGCTCAGTCGAGCTCGGCGTTGATCGCATTGGCGATTGCCGCGTAGGAGGGCTGGACGTTGCGGCCGTTCACGAAGACGCTCGGCGTGCCGGTCGCACCGGCAGCGATGGCCATGTCGCGTTCGGCGCGGACGTCGGCGACCACCTGGGGGTCTGCGATGCATTCTTCGAGCGCTGCGACGTCGATGCCGGGGGCGTAGTCACGGGCGATCTCGAAGGCGCGGGCCGGGTCGCGCGTGATGGCCTGGCTGCGCATCATGGCCGGGTTGACCTCCCAGAAGGCGTCGTTGTCCTGCCTGTACACGCACTCGGCGGCGACCGCGGGGGCATCGGATCCGTCCATGACGAGGAAGTCGATGTAGTGGAACGAGGCGAGATCCGTGTCGCCGAACTCGCGCTTGAGCTGTGGCAGTATGTTCTCGGTAAAGGTGGCACAGTGCGGACACAGGAAGTCTTCGAAGAGGACGACCTGGACGCTGGCGTTCGGGTTGCCGTAAACAGGCTGGCCGCTCAGGTCGATCTCGGCGATCCCCGATGCCCCGGTGAGCCGGGTGAAGACGATTACTCCCAGGATTGCCAGAACGACGACAGCTACGGTGATCTTGGTAAGGTTTTGCATGTTCATTGCACCAATCTAAACGCTTGTACGTGTGTTGCGGGTGTGAAAGGCGACAGGGATTGTCTGCCTGAACCCGGTTGCCAGCATTATGGTCTGGTAGGGTGGTGGTTGCCGTCACGGTGCCGAATCAGGGCGCCGTGCACACTGATATCTTTGCCCGGGAGGACAATACATGGCTTTTGAACTGGCACCACTTCCATACGCAGCAGACGCGCTTGAACCGCACATCGATGCGCAGACGATGGAGATTCACCACGGCAAGCACCACCAGACATACACGAACAACCTGAACGCGGCCGTCGAGGGCACTGACCTTGAGGGCCTTGGCATCGAGGAGATCCTTTCCAGGGGCACCGACGAGCTTTCGGCTGCCGTACGCAATAACGGCGGCGGCTACCATAACCACAACCTTTTCTGGGAGGCCATGAGCGCTGACGGTGGCGGCCAGCCATCCGGAGCGCTGGGCGATGCCATCGACGCGAAGTTCGGCTCGTTCGACGGGTTCAAGGAGAAGTTCTCGGAGGCCGGAACAAAGCAGTTCGGCTCCGGCTGGTCCTGGCTGGTGCTGAACGGCAGCGGTGAGCTCGAAGTGTACGGCCTGCCGAACCAGGATTCTCCGCTCATGCAGGGTGATACGCCACTTCTGGGCATGGATGTGTGGGAGCATGCCTACTACCTGAAGTACCAGAACCGCCGGCCTGACTACATCTCCGCTTTCTTCAACGTGATCGACTGGAACGTGGTCGCAGCGAGGTTCGAAGCGGCAAGCTGATCCCGGCTGCGCCGGGACGCAACTTGAGCATGCACCAGGAGGAAGCCCACCCGGGCTTCCTCCTTTTCAATTGCCTGGCGAGTGCCGGCTCTGGTCCCCGGAGGCGCTGCAGCACGGCTGCCGCCGGGGCTAGCCTGCTGGCATGTCCGAACGGGTCATCACGGTTCTGCTGGCCTCGGTCTGCGTGGTTGTCGCCGCCTGGCACCTCGCTCCCCGCGTCCGCCCCGCGTACACGCAGCTGAGCATCGAGCGTGGTGAGGGCCTCACCGTCAGCGTGACCGGTGCCGTCAGGATGCCGGGTGCTTACACGTTGCCATGGGGCGCGCGCGTCGGTGACCTCCTCACGGCGGCGGGGGGCGCGACTGCGGACGCCGAAGCAAGCCTGATCAACTCCGCGCGACCGCTCACCGCGGACGAAGCCGTGCACGTGCCGCTCCGCCTGGCAGGTGACGGAACCGACCGGGTGAGCATCAATTCAGCGGATGAATGGGCGCTGCAGCGCCTGCCGGGCGTCGGGCCCTCCCTGGCCCGCAGGATCATCCTGGGACGCCCGTACCTGAACGTGGATGAACTGGTGCGCGTGTCCGGCATAGGCGAGGCGACACTGGCAAGGCTGAGGCCCCTGATCAGGCCGTGAAGCTGCCCTACATCCCCTGGCCGGTGCCCGCCGCAACCGGCTGTGTGGTCGGCACAGCGCTCGCCGCCGCGGGGGTCGGGCCGGCCTGGTGGCTCCTCCTGCTCCTGCCGGTGCCGCTCCTCGTCTGGCGTGGCCGGGCCCCTCCTGACCCGCTCGTCCTGCTGGGGCTCATCGCGCTCGCAGGTGGCCTGGCCGGGGCCGCAAGGATGCAGCACTGGCAGGACCGCCCCGACCCGCTCGCGCCGCTGATCGGGCGCGAACTCGAGTTGAGCGGGCATGGCGACGGGCGGTGGCTGCACGTGACCGAACCCTTCAGGGCGACCCTCGCGGTCAGTCCCGCAGGCTCGTTGCCCTCCGGCAGCGTGACGCTCACCGGCGAACTGATTGAGCCGGCGGGCAAGCGGAACCCGGGCGGGTTCGACTACCGGGCTTTCCTGGCCGCAAGGGGAGTCCGGGCTCAGGTACTCGTGCGCGACGTCACCGTGACAGGGCCCCGCGCCGGCCTGCGTGATCGCCTGCGCGCGTCCGTCCGGACGGGCCTCGGCGAGCGCGAGGCCGCCCTGGTCGAGGCCATGACACTTGGCGTGAGGGACGAGCTGGGCGACCTCCGCGACTCTTTCGGGGCCTCCGGCATGGCGCACCTGCTTGCCCTCTCGGGCCTGCACCTGGGAGTACTCGTCGTCGCGCTGCAGCGCGTGCTGGGCGGGCGGCGCGGGTACAGGACCCTGGTCATCTCGGGAGTGGTCTTCGGTTACGTCGCGCTTACCGGAGTAACGCCCAGCATGCTGCGGGCGGCCATCATGGCCTTCGTGCTGCTGCTGGGCGACGCGGCCGGCACGGGCCGGGTGCGCGCACCGGTCACAATGGCGCTCGCCGTGCTGATCACGCTGCTGCTGTATCCCGCCTGGCTCTTCGATCTGGGCTTCCAGCTTTCCTACGGGGCGGTGATCGGCATACTGGTCGCAGCGGGGCCGGTCGGCGCTTTCGTACGTGCTGCTCAAGGCGTGCCCGATCGCGTGATCCGCCTGACGGTCGCGGCGGGCCTGACAAGCCTGGCTGCGCAGCTGCCCACGATGTCGGTGGTCGCGTCCGCCTTCGGACAGGTGCCGGCCTTCGCCGCAATTCCCAACATCGTGGCGGTCCCGCTGGCCGGCCTCCTGGTGCCGCTCGGTAACCTGGCCGGGCTGATCGGGCTGGTCTCCGGGCCTGCAGCAGCCGTCATCAACACGGTGAACGGCCTGCTGGCCGGAGCACTGATCCGGCTTGCCGAGACCACGGCCACGCTGCCGTCAGTCCCGTGGGGGGAGGTCGGTGCGGCGGGCCACACCTACTGGCTGGTCGGTTGCCTCGCCGCGTGCCTCGCTGTGCTGCGCGTGCTGAGACCATGGCGGGCCCTGCTCGTTGCGCTTGCGGCCCTACTTGCCGCAGGCGTTACGCCGCCTCCCCACCCGGCGCCGGAACTGGTCGCGCTTGACGTGGGACAGGGTGACTCGTTCGTGCTTCGCTTCCCGGGTGGGACCACGGTGCTGGTTGACGCCGGGGGCAGCGTCTGGTCGGACTTCGACACAGGCGCGCGGATAGTGGTGCCGGCCCTGCGCGCCATGGGAGTGGGCTCCCTGGACCTGGTGATAGCTACGCACGCGGATGCCGATCACGCCGGGGGACTGATCAATGTGCTTGAGTCCATGCCCGTCCAGGCACTCGCCATCGGGCATGACGAGCCCGAACGCGAGCTCTTCGTCGACCTGCTGCAGGCTGCAGACAGGGTTGAAGTTCCGGTCCTGCGCGTCCGCAGGGGTGAGGAGCTGCGCCTCGGGGATGCCACGCTGCTCGTACTCAACCCCGGACAGATCCCCAGCGGCGTCTCGAATGATGACTCGGTGGCCGTCGCCGTGGGCTGGCGAGGGGAATACGTGGCGGTCCTGCCGGCTGAGGTATCGGCTGCCGTCGAGGCCAGGCTGTACCCGCCGCCCGCCGGGGTGCTGGTCGTGCCGCATCACGGCTCACGGTTCTCCAGTTCCGACGGTTTCCTGCGCGCCGTAGCCGGCCACACGGCGGTGATCTCGGTCGGCCGCAACAACTTCGGTCATCCGCATGAGGACGTGCTGCACAGGCTGGCCGACCGGGGTTACTCGGTGCACACCACGCTGGAGCGGGGCGCGGTGCGCCTGCCGCTGTGCGGCCGTTGCTGAATGTGATATTTTACCCTCAGTGTTGAATACGATCCGGGTACTGGCGCACAACGGACCCGTGGTCGTCGAGCTGGCGCGCTGGCGGGGTCGGCTGGTAGTTACGAAGCGCGTTCTCGGCGTACCCGGGGGCCTCGCCGAGCGTCTCAGGCGCGAGGCGGCAGTTGCAGCGCGACTCGATCACGAAAGTATCGTGCCCCTGTTGGGCGTCGAGAACGGCGTACTGGTCTATGCGTACTCACCGGGAGTGACGCTTTCCGAGCTCGTCGACGGCGCGACCGTCCCTTACGACCGTGCCCTCGACCTGATGGATGACATCCTCAACGCCCTTCACTTCGCCCACGGGCACGGCATAATCCACCTGGACGTCAAGCCCGGCAACATCCTGATCCGTGGCAAGCGGGCACTGCTCACCGACTTCGGCTTCGCGAAGGACCTGGCGCTCGCCGCCATCACCGCCGAGCACTCGCTGCTCGGCACGCCCGGATACATGGCCCCCGAGCAGTTCCGCGGTGTGCGTGACGACCCGAGATCCGACATTTTCTCGGCCGCTGCGGTTCTCTGGCACATGCTCGCCGGCGAGCCGCCGTTCGGACGCAACGCACTCCGGTTCCTGGTCGGTGACGAGACCGTCGAGCCGGACGGGCTTCCGGATGCGTCCGGCAGGGCACGTCAGGTGCTGGCCAGGGCGCTGCACCGCGATCCCGATGCACGCTTCGGCACGGTCAACGAGTTTCAGGCGGCACTGGCCAGGACGCGACTGGCGCAGGTAGCGTGATCCACGCCTACACCGGCGATGCCTGGCTGGCCATGCGCTCTGCCCGGAAGCTTATGCGGGAAAGCCGCGCTCATGGCGTCGAGGTGACCGAACTCGGGGAGGGAATGAGCGCGGCCCAGGTGAGTGGCCTGGCCAGCCAGTCTGGCCTGTTCGGGTCTACCGGACTCTTCCTGGACTTCGATGCTGCCTTCAGGGGCCAGTCAGGCGTCAGGCCGCGCAACGAACTGCTCAAGACCCTGCCGTCACTGCCCGAGGACACGCTGGTCATCATCGTCGATGCGACCGACAGCGCGGCTCGGCAGAAGGCGTACCGCGCGGCCGGCAAGCTCCTGCACCAACCCACTCCGCGCTTCCGCGCGCTTATCGAATGGGTGAAGTCGGAGCTGAAGTCGCAGGGAGTGAGGTACAGGGCGGGCGTGGCGGAAGAACTGGTGGAGCTGTTCGGCGAGGACCTGCCAGTGATCTCATCAGAAGTAGCGAAGCTTGCGCTGCTTGACGAAGAGTTCACCCGGGAGCGGGTGCGTGAGATCGCCGGGAAGCTGGCACTGAGGGATGCCTTCGACCTGATCGATGCGATCGGGAGCGGCGACGCAGCCGACGCCCTCCTCGTATGCCGTGGACTGCAGGAACAGGGCGAGGCGGCCGCCCGCGTGCTTGCCGCCCTCGCCTGGCAGTTCTCTCTCGTCGCGCGCTGCGCAGCGCTTCTTCAGGAATCGGACCGTGTGGATGAGGCACAGGCGGCACGCGAGCTCGGTGCCCGGCCGATGGCAGCGCGCAAGTCACTGGCACTCGCCAGGAAGCTCGACGGCGCCAGGCTCAGGCACGTGTTCGAACTCCTGAGCGAGGCTGAGTTCGCAGCCAAGACTGGCCGCGATGAGGCCTGGGCGCTCGAACGCGCAGCCCTGCGGCTCAGCGGGGTCCTAGGCGGCCGCTGACTCGGGGCGGAAGCGCGCATCCGTCCACTTAGCCTCGCTCGCCGCGCTCTCGACCGTGCGCTCGATGAAGTGCACGCCGCGTGAACCTTCGACCACCCCCGGGAAGTCCAGCAGCGGATCCTTGGTGCCGCCGTTGCGGATCGCGGCAGCCACTCCCCGGTAGATGTTCGCGAACGCCTCCAGGAAAGCCTCAGGATGGCCGGATGGGAGCCGGCTGGCGGCCCGTGCTGACTCGCTCAGGTAATCGTTTCCGGGTCTGAGTACGCGGTCAGCCTCGCCCAGGCGGTGCACCAGGAGGCTGTTCGGTTCCTCCTGTCGCCAGTGGAGCCCGCCCTCCTCACCGTAGACCCGCAGCGTGAGGCCGTTCTCGATTCCGACCGCGATCTGGGAGGCGATCAGCACGCCCTTGGCGCCGCCATCGAAGCGCAGCAGCAGGCTGGCGTCGTCGTCCAGGCGGCGTCCCGGCACGAACGTGCTCAGGTCCGCACAGATGTGGGTCAGTTCGAGGCCGGTCACGGTGCTGACAAGGTTCTCGGCGTGCGAGCCGATGTCGCCCACCGCGCCGGCCACCCCGCTGCGGGCGGGGTCGGTGCGCCAGTCGGCCTGCTTGTTTTCCTGCTCCTCGAGGCGCGTCGCCAGCCAGCCCTGGTTGTACTCGACCAGAACCTTGCGGACCGTGCCCAGCGCACCCGAGGCAACCAGCTCGCGCGCCTCGCGCACCAGTGGGTAGCCCGAGTAGTTGTAGGTGACCGCGAACGTCACGCCTGCTTCCCGCACGGCGCGGCTCAGTTCGGAGGCCTCCGCGGACGAAAGCACCATCGGTTTGTCGCAGACGACGTTGAAGCCGGCCCTGACGAAGGCTGAGGCAACGGGGAAGTGCACGTGGTTGGGCGTGACGATGCTGACCGCGTCGATCCGGTCGCCTTCGGGCCGCGCGAGTTCGCCCTCGAGCATCTGCTCCCACGTTCCGTAGCTGCGCCGGTCGTCCAGGCCCAGGGCCCGGCCCGACTCCCTCGACTTCTGCTCGGTCGAGGAGAGCGCACCGGCGACCGTCTCGAACGATCCGTCCAGGCGCGCGGCCATCCGGTGGACCCCGCCGATGAAGGCTCCGCTGCCGCCGCCGACCATCCCGAGCCTGAGTGGCCGGCTCACTGCCGTTCCTTCCGCTCGAAGGCCGCGTCGAAAGCCAGCTCGGAAGGCTTGAAATCAAGGTCGCGCAGGAAGGCTGCGGACTCGGTCGCGCCGTGTACGCGGTCCATGCGGGCGTCCTCCCACTCGACGGAGAGCGGCCCCGCGTAACCGATGTCATTCAATGCGACGATGATCTCCTCGAAGTCGACGTCGCCCCGGCCGATCGAGCGGAAGTCCCAGTAGCGGCGCGTGTCGCCGAACGTGGTGTGGCCGCCGAACACGCCTGCCTCGCCGTTGCCCCGGCCCCACCAGACGTCCTTCATGTGCGCGTGATGAATGCGGGCACTGAACTTGCGGATGAAGCCGACGTAGTCAACGCCCTGATAGGCGAGGTGGGACGGGTCGTAGTTGAAGCCGAAGCGCATGTGCCCGTTGACCGCCTGGACGGCCCGCTCGGCCGATGCGGTGTCGAACGCGATCTCGGTCGGGTGCACCTCGAGGGCGAAGTTGACTCCCTGCTCCTCGAACACGTCCAGGATCGGGAGCCAGCGGGCAGCGAAGTCATCGAAGCCGGCCTGCCAGTACTCCTGGCTGGTCGGCGGGAAAGCGTAGGCGGCATGCCAGACGGACGAGCCCGTGAAGCCGGTCACCACGGGCACGCCGAAGCGGGCCGCCGCGCGCGCCGTGTCCATCATCTCCTTCGCCGCCCGCTGGCGGACGCCCTCGGGATCGCCATCGCCCCAGACGTGGCCGGGCACGATCTCGCGATGCCTGGCGTCGATCGGATCGCAGACCGCCTGGCCCACAAGGTGGTTCGCTATCGCGTGGCACTCCAGTCCATGGCCGTTGAGGAACTCGTGCAGCAGGTCCGTGTAGCCGTCCTCGTTCAGCGCGCGCTGAACCTCGAAGTGGTCACCCCAGCAGGCGAGTTCGAGGCCGTCATAGCCCATCTCACGCGCGAGCGGTGCGAGTTGCTCCAGCGGCATGTCCGCCCACTGGCCAGTGAAGAGCGTTACCTTGCGTGGCATGTGCGACACCTCCGGTGATGCGGACAGTCTAGCAAGAGCTGGGGTAGTCTGGCTCCAATGGATGCAGGGCTGGCAGCAGGCGTACTGGCGGGTGATGAACGTGCTGTCGCACGGGGAATCTCGTTGCTGGAGGCGGGAGGCGCGCCGGGACTTGCGTTGCTGGCCGAACTCAGGCGCAGGCCGGGTCGCTCGGCACTGATCGGCATTACCGGGGCGCCGGGCAGCGGAAAGAGCACGCTGACCGACCGCCTGATAGGTGCGGGACGCGCTGCAGGCGAACGCGTCGCCGTGCTCGCCGTCGACCCGAGCAGTCCTTTCTCGGGCGGAGCGATACTTGGTGACCGCATCCGGATGATGCGCTGGCACGACGATCCTGGTGTGTACATCCGCTCACTGGCCAGCCGCGGCCAGCTCGGCGGGCTGTCCGCTGCGGCGCTCCAGGCCGCCGCGCTGCTCGACGCCGCGGGGTTCGACCGGGTGCTGCTAGAGACCGTCGGCGTGGGCCAGTCCGAGGTCGACATCGCCGCCGTCGCGGACACCACGATCCTGGTGATGACACCGGGCCAGGGTGACGGGGTCCAGGCTTTCAAGGCCGGCATCATGGAGATCGCCGACATATTCGTGGTCAACAAGGCGGACCACCCGGGAGTAAGCCTGCTCCGGCGCGAGATCGCCGCGCTGCTGTCGCTCGGGAACTACGGTCCTGGAGACTGGAAGCCGCCGATAGTCTCGACCGTCTCGACGAGCGGAGAAGGCATCGACAGCCTCACCGGTCACATCAGGGACCACGCTGCCCACCTGAACGAGCACGGTGGCAGGGAGAAGGCACGCGCACGGCGGGAGCGGGCGGAGGTCGGCTCGCTGCTTTCGCGCGAGCTGCAGGCGGAGATCGCCCGCGCGGGCAGGCCGCTGCTTGCCGCACTGCTGAGCGGTGACGTCACGCCGGCCGGGGCACTGCGCAGGCTGCTGGCGGGGGATTATAGTGGTGAAGCATGATACATGCCGTCTACCCGGGTAGTTTCGATCCGCTTCACAACGGTCATGTCGACGTCATCAGGCGCGCGGCCCGCATATACGACCGCCTGACAGTCGCGGTACTGGACAACCCGGGCAAGCGCGACCGGATGTTCGACACCGAGGAGCGCCTGGAGATACTGCGGGAGACGACCGAGGGCATGAGCAAGGTCGACGTCGCCTCGTTCGACGGACTGCTGGCCGAATACATGCGCGAGCTGGGTGCAGACGTTATCGTCAAGGGCCTGCGCGCGATCAGTGACTTCGAGTACGAGCTGCAGATGGCTCACCTCAACCGTCAGCTGAACCCGCGCGCGGAAACCACCTTCGTGATGACCGCGACGCGCTGGTCGTACCTGTCCAGCACCCGCGTCAAGGAGATCGCGCGCTATGGGGCAGACGTTTCGAAGCTCGTACCGAAGGCAACGCAGGCGTTCCTTGCAGCCAAGCTGGCCGGGAGCACCTGACCGAAAGGATAATTCAGGATGTCACATCTGATAAGGGGCCTGGCCGGCGGCGGAGGCATCCGTGTCGTCGCCGCTGATACGACCGGGCTCGTTGAAGAAGCAAGGGTGCGTCACGAGGCCAGTCCGACCGCGGCGGCCGCGCTCGGCCGCACCCTGACCGGCGCACTGCTGCTCACGCACGTGCTGCTGAAGGACCACCGCGACCGGCTCACCGTCAGGTTCCGCGGCGACGGACCGCTTGGCGGGATCATCGCCGAGGCCGGCCTGGACGGCAGCGTGCGCGGCTACGTGCGCGACCCGGGGGTCGACCTGCCCTTGACGGACGAGGGCAAGCTGAACGTGGGCGCTGCCGTCGGACAGGGCGAGCTTGAAGTGATCCGCTCGCTCGCGCCAAACGGCGACCCGTACACTTCCAGCGTCGACATCGTCACGGGCGAGATCGCCGAGGACTTCGCGATCTTTCTCGCCATGTCCGAGCAGGTGCGCTCCGCGATCCTGCTCGGCGTCTACCTGGAGCATGGCCGGGTGGTGACGGCCGGCGGGGTGCTGCTGCAGGCGCTGCCGGACGCGACCGACGAGCAGCTCGCGCGCCTCGAACACAACGTGTTCGCTCTGGGCCAGCTGACCGATGCGCTGCGCGCCGGTTCGCTGCTCGAGGCAGTCAACCGGCTCACCGATGGCCTCGAGCTGGAGATCCTGACCCGGGACGTGCTGCCGCTGCGGTTCGCCTGCCGCTGCAGTGACGAGCGCGCACTGGACTCACTCGCCTACTTCTCACCCGCCGAACGCGAGGAGATGATCACCGAGAACGGCGGAGCGGAGGTCGTATGCCACTGGTGCGGAGTGAAGCGGTTCATCGGGGCTGAGGCGATCCGGTCGATCCCGGCCAGCGAGATACGCTGTCCCGACTGCAATACCCTCTGGTACCGCGAGGGCCAGGCGCTGATGGTGCGGGAGAACGAGACCTGCGCCTGTGGCCGCAAGGTCGAGCTGCCGGCCTAGTCTGCTTCCCCGGCGTCAGCTGCCGGCGGAACCACCGGTGGCTGGTTCTCGGGCGGTTTGCGCCGTCCGATCCTGTTCTCGGTGCCGGCTGCAAGGCGCACGATGTTCTCGCGGTGGCGCCACGTGGCGAGCAGGGCGAGCGCGATCCCCAGCGCCATGTAGCTTGGGTCGGCCCCCTGTGCGGCGAGCATCACGGGCGCGGCGGCCACGCCTATCAGAGAGCCGAGTGATACTAGCCGCCCGAGCGCGATCGCATAGATGCCGAGCGCGGCGGCAAGCAGCCCCACCAGTGGCGAGACGACCAGGATCACGCCAAGACTCGTGGCGATGCCCTTGCCGCCCCTGAACTTCAGGAAGACGTTGTAGTTGTTGCCCAGTGCGACTGCGAGTCCTGCAGCTGCCACCACGACGGGGGGCAGGCCCAGAAGGAGCGGCAGCAGCACTGCCAGGGCGCCCTTGAGCGGGTCCAGGATGACCACGAAGATCGCCGGCAGCACGCCGACGGCGCGCAGGACGTTCGTGGCACCGATGTTGCCCGAACCCACCTGCTGGATGTTGACTCCGCGGACACGGGCGACGAGGTAGCCGCTGGGGATGGACCCCAGCAGGTATGCGATGACCACGCAGGCGACGCCTAGCAGAATTTCCAGCAAACCGGCCTCCAGGCGGTGGAATCAATGATCTGGCAGCGTCCTGAAGGACGACCTGCACCATGATGGCATAGTAGGCTGGCACGGTGAGCCAGACCGCACTTTTTCTGCTAGTCGTGGCGTTTGTCGCGTGGTTCACCACGCGCTGGTCCCTGCGTCTTGCCCCCGCATGGAGCGAGCTGCCTGTCAAGTCGCTGCTGGCCTTCGCCCTTGCGCTGCTCGTCGCACTGGAGCCGCTTTTCGGTTACCGGACGGGCCGCACGCTGGAACTGCTCGCGCTCATCGCCGCTCCGGTCTACGCTTTCATGCCACTGCTGGCGATGGCCCTGGCGCGCGCGGGCCGCTTCGGCGCCGCCAGCCTCCTGGCCCGCCTGCTCTACTGGAGTCCGGACGCGCATGCGGCGTTCGGCAGGGTCTTCGCCCAGGCGGCGGTGCAGCTGGGCGACGCGGACGCCGCCCGCAGGCTGATGCCGGAGGGCGATGTCCTCCTGGCCATCCAGGCGGCGGTGCTGGCCGGCGACCACCACGAGGTGGTTGACATGTGGCCGGAGGCTCCCCGGACGGGGGACAACGCCTTCCTCGCGGATGAGGCGCTTGTCGTCTCGCTGCTGTCGCTCGGCCGCCAGTGGGAGGCCGACGATGCGCTGCAGCGTGCCCGGAGCCGGTTCGAATCGAACCCGGGTGAGCAGGGGCCCATCGGCACGAGGGTGCTGGTGCTGAGCGAGGCCCGCATCGCGGCGGAGCGGGCGGACCTGCCCAGGGTCCGGGACCTGCTCGTACAGCCTCCCCATGGCGTGGCGGCATGGAACGTCTACGAGATATTCGCGCGTGCCAGCGAGAAGGCCCACCGCGTCGAAGAGGCAGCGGCCCTGTACACGCACACTTACGCCGCCGCGCCCGAGGCCGCCCGGCCAAGGCTGGCCCGTAAGCTTGAGGCGTTCGACAGGCCCGTACCCAAGGTGGCCCGGCGCGGAGCCTTGCCCGGCACCCTGGTACTGCTAGGTTCCCTCGCCGTGATGTACGGGCTCCAGGAGCTGCTCAACGCCACCGTCGGGAACGTCTTCACGATGGCCGGCCAGATGCGCGCGAGCGACGCCGCAGCCGCCTTCCTGCTCAACATCACGGGTGCCCCTTCGGCGGATGCGCTCTGGCGCTACCTCTCGTATGCGCTCGTGCACGGGAACCTGATCCACATCGCCTTCAACCTGTGGGTGCTCTTCGACATCGGCCGGGTCTACGAGGCCAGGCGCAACTGGGGCAACCTGCTCGGCGCGTTCACGCTCGGCTCGATCATGGGGGCTTACATCACGGGTATCGCCCAGGCGGGCGACGTCCTCCTGCTTGTCGGCGCGTCGGGCGGGGTCCTTGGCGTGGCAGGAGCCCTGCTGGCCGATGCCCTGCGCAGCGGGCTTGCCAGCGACAGGCAGCTGACCAGGAGCCTGGTGCAGTGGATGGGCCTGATAGTGCTGCTGTCGATCGCCGTTCCGGGCGTGTCGCTCTGGGGCCACGTCGGCGGACTGGTCGGCGGCCTGCTGTGGGGTTTCATAAGGCAGGGCATCCCGGTCTCGCGTGCCTTCGACCGCGCGGTCGGCTTCGTGTCAGTGGCTCTGCTGCTTTTCGCCTTCTACAGCGCGGTGACGGTCGCCCTCAGCCTCTAGCGCGGTTCGGTCTCAGTACCCGCACAGCTGGCTGGACGGGCTGGAGCGCGCCCCCAGCAGCCGGTCGGCACAGAGGATGCCCGCGCCGTAGCGGGCGCCGTCCATGAACCCGCTATCGAAGTAGGCAGCTGACGCGATCCTGGCCGCCAGCTCCTGCGGCCCGAGACCGGGTTCGTGGGTCAGCAGCAGCGCTGCGGCACCCGCCACGTACGGTGCGGCCATCGAGGTTCCGCGACTGCAGCCGTAGAGCCCGTTGGGGAGCGTGCTGAGGATGGTGCCGCAGCTCGAGGGGCCATACCCGCCGGGTGCGGTTATGCCGATCGCTCCACTGCCGCCCCACGCCGAGAAGTCCGAGAGGCGGAAGTCACTGTCGACGGATCCGACCGCGAGCGCATCGGGGCCGTTGGCGGGTGAGAGGATGCCGGGAACGTCGTTGCCTGCTGCGGCGATCACCAGGACGCCGGCCTGGGTGACGCGTGAGACGATGTCGTTGAGCATCGCGTTCTGGGCGACGCCGCCACCGAGGCTCAGGTTGACGATATCGGCCGGGTACGGGTTGTCCGGCACGCCCGGGATGCGTTCGAGCCCGACCGCCCATGTGAGGGCAGTGACCAGGTCCGCGAAGGTCGCCACCACGCCGGCATCGTCAAAGATCCGGATCGGCAGCACTTTGACCTGACCGGGAAAGCCCGCAACGCCGGTCGGTCCGGCTGCGCCGCGCGACGCGATGATGCCGGCGACGTGCGTGCCGTGCGCCGCCTGGCCGCCGCTGCCGGGCCGTGGGTCGGGGATGTTGTCCACGAAGTTGTAGCCGGGCAGCATCGCCTCCGTGAGCTCGGGGTGGTCAACGTCGACGCCGGAATCGATGACGGCGACCGTGGCACCGTGCCGGCCCGGACCGACCCGGATCGCGTCTGCGACGCCGAAGCGACTGAAGTTCCATTGCTCCCGGACGCAGTCGAACTCCGCCTGCGTGGTGTAGATCCAGTTCGGTTCGGCATGCTCCACGCGCGGGTCGGTCCGCAGCGCGGCCGCGACCCCTTCGGGATCGCCACCGGTCGTGAGCAGGCTCGGCAGGCTGCCCGGCATCGCCGTCGCAACCGCCAGGCCGTTGTCCGCAGCCAGTGAGCCGAGCTGGAAGTCCCTCAGCACCGAAGCCGCCTCGACTCCGAGCACCTGTGGCGCAGGCTTGAAGGTGACGAGTACTTCGCCTGGAACGAACCTGGCGCCGGGACCCGCTGAGGCAAGCGTGGCGTTCTCGAGCAGGCACGTCTGGGTGGGGCTGTAATCGACTCGCTTGCAGGCGGAGAGCACCAGCAGGGCAGCCACGGCAACGATTATTGTTCTCACAGCATCAAGAATAGCCAATCGAGGCGGTGTTGTGCTGACAAGGCAGCGTCAACTATGATTGGACGCAAGTAATGCTGACAGGTTTCAGGCGCCCGGTGAAAGCGTGAAGCTCCCGTCCGGGACGCATCCGGAGGTTGGAATGGATACTGAAGACGTGACACGACCGCGCAAGGGCGGAAGCTTCCTGCTGGAACGCCACTCGGCGGACGGGGTCCAGACGCCCGAGCGATTCGATGATGAACTGAGGATGATGGGCCGTACGGCCGCCCAGTTCGTGGAACGGGAGTACGTGCCCGTCGCTGAACGCATCGAGGCGCTCGACTACGACCTTTCACGCAGGCTGATGGCCCGCGCCGGGGAGCAGGGGCTGCTCGCGCTGGACGTGCCCGAGGAGTACGGCGGTTTGGGCGCGAGCAAGACCGCTTCGATGCTGGTCACCGAGAAGCTCGCGGCGACGGGTTCCTTCAACGTCACGTTCAACGCCCACGTCGGCATCGGCACCCTGCCGATCGTCTACTTCGGAACGCCTGAGCAGAAGGCAGCCTACCTGCCCCGCCTGGCCAGCGGCGAGTGGGTGGCTGCCTACGCCCTCACCGAACCGGGCTCGGGCTCGGACGCGCGGGCTGCCCGCACGACTGCCGCGCTGGATGACTCCGGCGAGAACTACCTGCTGAACGGCACGAAGATGTGGATCTCGAACGCGGGCTTTGCCGACCTTTTCATCGTGTTCGCCCAGGTGGACGGAGACAGGTTCACCGGCTTCATAGTGGAGCGCGGGACCGAGGGCATGAGCCTGGGTGCCGAGGAACACAAGATGGGCATCAAGGGGTCGAGCACGCGGCAGGTGATCCTGGAAGACGCCAGGGTTCCCGCACGGAACGTGCTGGGCGAGATCGGCAAGGGCCACAGGATCGCGTTCTCGATCCTGAACGTGGGCCGGCTGAAGCTGGCGGCGGGAGCGATCGGCGGCGCGAAGGACATGCTGCGCCTGGGCACGCGTTACGCCTCTGAACGCGAGCAGTTCGGAGTGAAGATCGGCAGCTTCGGCCTCATCAAGGAGAAGCTCGGTGACATGCAGGCTGCCACCTTCGCGCTCGAGAGCGCGGTGTACCGGGTAACAGGTGAACTCGACCGGCGGCTGGCGGATGTGGGTGACGCTTCGGCCGAGCTCGCGGCGCTGGATGAGTACGTGGTTGAGTACTCGTTCATCAAGGTGTTCGGTTCCGAGATCCTCGACAGGGCGATCGACGAGACGCTGCAGATATTCGGTGGGAACGGCTTCAGCGCCGAGTTCCCTGTCGAGGCGGCCTACCGCAATTCCCGCATCAACCGGATCTTTGAGGGAACCAACGAGATCAACCGCCTGCTGACGTCCGGCCAGCTGCTCAAGCGTGCGATGCAGGGCCGCCTGGAGCTGCTCGGAGCCGTCCAGCGGGTGATGACTGCGTCGGCGGCGGGCGCTCCGGACGGCGTGCCCGAGGAGCTGGCAGCAGCGTCCGGCGCGGTTGAGAACATCAAGCAGGCCGCGCTTCTGGTGGCCGGAAGCGCAGCGATGGCGTGGATGCAGAACGTCGAGGCGGAACAGGAAGTGATGGCCCGGGTCGCCGACATCGTGGCGCTTGCTTACCTTGGGGAATCCGCGTTGCTGCGGGCCGAGGCGCGCGGTGATGATGCCTCGGCGCTGCTCGCACGCCTGTATGCGTTCTCGGCGGTCGACAGGGCCCGCCTGCTGGCGGTCGAGGCACTGCGGCGCATCCCGGACGGCGCGAAGCAGGTGGCGCGGCTGGACACGTTCCTGGCGGAACACGGCGTCGATCTCATCGGCCTGCGGCGCGAAGTGGCCGATGCGGGAGCCGCCGAAGGCGGGTATATGATCACTGCTTCTTGACTTCTGCCCATGACTCGTGCGCCAGGGGTTGCGCCGGATCCGCCGATACCTTAAGATTTAAGGCGATACGCGATTCCCTGGCTGCACGCCAGGCCAGATTACGGAGGCAGCAGGCATGGAACAGAAGCTGAAGTCACTGAGCGCAACGCTCTCCAACATCGAGCGGCAGTTCGGCAAGGGCGCGATCATGCGCCTGGGGGACGAAGTCCGCTCCCTGAACCACGGTGTGATCAGCACCGGCAGCATGAGCGTCGACCTCGCTCTCGGCGTCGGCGGCGTGCCGCGTGGCCGCATCGTCGAGATCTACGGTCCGGAGTCGGGCGGCAAGACGACGATGAGCCTGCACATAGTCGCCGAGGCCCAGCGTGCGGGCGGGGTCGCCGCGTTCGTGGACGCCGAGCACGCGCTCGATCCCGCTTACGCGAAGGCGCTTGGTGTCGATACCGACAACCTGTTGGTCAGCCAGCCCGACACCGGCGAGCAGGCGCTCGAGATCACGGAGCTGCTCGTCCGCAGTGGTGCGGTCGATGTCATCGTCATCGACTCGGTGGCAGCGCTCGTGCCGCGTGCCGAGATCGAAGGCGAGATGGGCGACGCACACGTCGGCCTCCAGGCCCGGCTGATGAGCCAGGCGCTCCGCAAGCTCACCGGTGTGCTCAGCAAGAGCAAGACCACGGCGATCTTCATCAATCAGATCCGGGAGAAGATCGGTGTCATGTACGGCAACCCGGAGGTCACGCCTGGCGGTCGGGCACTCAAGTTCTACTCGAGCGTCCGCATGGAGGTCAGGCGCAAGGGCGACATCAAGGTTGGTCTCGACCGTGTGGGCAACCGGACACGCGTGAAGATCACCAAGAACAAGGTTGCTCCGCCCTTCAAGGAGGCCGAGATCGAGATCATGTTCGGTCGTGGCATCGACAAGATCGGTGATCTGATCAACATCGCCGCGGACCTGGATGTCATCCAGAAGTCCGGCAGCTGGTACAGCTACGGCGAGTCCAGGCTGGGACAGGGCAAGGAGAAGACCTCGGAGTTCCTGGCCGAGCGCCCGGAAATGATCGATGAGATCCGCAATCGGGTAACTGCCGAGCTTCAGGGCGGTCGACAGGGTGGTGAACAGGCCGCTCCCGAATCCGGAGAAGAGTTCTTCGACGAGGAGTGATGAGGCATGCTCAGCATGACCGACCTGCTCGAGTACGCACTGGCGGGAAGTGTGCCGGATGTGTTCGTGGACCGGCTGCTGGAGAACAGCAGCGAGTGGGACAGTGAGTTCGAGAGCGCCCTCGACCACTATGCGTACGAGTTCCGGCCGGATCTTGCTGTCTGGCACGTCGAAGCGGATGACGCGGGCCGCCTGCTTCAGCTGCGTGTCGCCCCGAGGGTGAAGGAGCTGGTCAGGGACCTCTGACACACGGCGGCCGAGACGCATCCTTGAGTGCCGAAGCGGTACAGTCTGGCCTGTATGGCTGACGCACGGCCCGCCGGCCCCATCAACTCCAAACTGCTCCTGGCCGTATACCTGCCCACGTTGCTCCTCGCACTGTGCAACGGGCTTCTGGTGCCCACTCTCCCGGTCTTCGCGAGCGCACTGGAGATCTCTTACGGCCTGGTCGGGCTGATCCTGGCCGGGGATTCGATCGGCATGCTTCTCGCAGACGTTCCCGCCGGGGCGCTGCTCAGGCGCATCGGGATGAAGCGCGCCATGCTGCTGGGGCTGACGCTTGCCGGACTGAGCGTACTCGGCCTGGCCTTCACCGACAACGCACTTCTGGTCGTGTTTCTGCGTGTGATCGCCGGTGCCGGAGCCGCACTGTTCAACATCTCAAGGCACGTCTACCTGACCGAAGAGCTGCCCGTGGCCAGCCGCGGCCGCGCGATCGCACTGTTCGGGGGTACCAACCGGTTCGGCGAGTTCATCGGTCCGCTCGCCGGCGGCTTCATCGCCGCGGGATTCGGCCTTGGAGCGACCTTCATGGTCTACGCGGGCCTTGCCCTGCTCACACTGATCCTCTGCTGGCGGTACGTGGAGCGGCAAGTGACCGTCCCACGCGATCCCGCGGCCGGCCGCATGGATGCGGTCAGGCTGCTTGCTGACACGGTTCGCAGCCAGAGGGGCGTGCTTATTCCGGCCGGTCTGGGCCAGCTTGGTGCACAGGCGATTCGCACCGGGCGTCGCGTGCTCATCCCCCTTTTCGCTGCTGATGTCCTTGGGCTCAGCGTCGAACAGGTAGGGGTGATCGTGAGCATCGCGGCCCTGGCAGACTTCCTGCTCTTCTACCCTGCAGGCGTCATCATGGACCGCTATGGCCGCAAGTTCGCCATCGTGCCCAGCTTCCTTGTGCAGGCGCTGAGCCTGCTGCTGCTGCCGTTCACCGGCGGATTCAGCTCGCTCCTGATAGTCGCTGCGATAGGCGGGCTGGGCAACGGCATCGGCTCCGGAACGATGCTGACGCTCGGCTCGGACCTGGCACCGAAGGAGCGTACGGGCGAGTTCCTGGGGGTCTGGCGGCTGATCGGGGACGTCGGTGCAGCGACCGGGCCGCTGCTGGTCGGAGGGTTCGCCCAGCTGCTCGGCCTGGGCCCGTCCGCAGGCGCGATAGCTGCGATGGGTGCGGCCGGCAGCCTGCTCTTCGCCTACCGCGTGCGGGAGACGCTCGTGAAGCCGGGGAGCTACCGTTCGTGAACTCCGCGCGCTTCGAACGAGCCGACAGCAGCTTCGTCGCCGGCTTCGTGGCGATGCTTCCACTCTGGGTCGGCGTTCTGCCGTTCGCACTGACGTACGCGGTCAGCGCGCGGGGCTCCGGACTCAGCGTCTGGGAGACTCAGGCGATGAGCCTGTTCGTCTTCGCGGGCGCTTCGCAGATCAGTGCGGCCGGCATGTTCGCTGCCGGCGCCGGCGGGCTCGCCATCATCGCAACGACTTTCCTGATCAACGTTCGCCACGCCCTCTACGGGCTCAACCTCGGCAGGCGCATCCCCATGGGCGGGCTGGCGCAGGTGCTTGCCGCGCACACGCTCACGGATGAGGCGTTCGGCATCGTGTCGGCCCGCAAGCCGACCCTGCGCTTCCTGCTCGGGACCGAGCTCAGCCTGTTCTTCATCTGGAACCTCGGCACGCTTGCGGGCGCGCTGCTCAGTTCGAGCCTGCCCGACCCGGTCACCCTCGGGGTCGACTTCATTTTTCCGCTCGCCTTTCTGGTGCTGCTTCTGCCGCTGCTGGTGAGCCGGCCCGCCTGGCTGGTAGCCGGTTTCAGCGGGCTGCTCGCCTGGCTGCTTTCGGGCGTTGTCAACGCTGGCCTTCTGGTGCTCGTCACCGGAGTGGCCGGCTCGCTGTTCGGCGCCTGGCTGCTCGGATCCAGGGACGAGGCGAGTGCGTGAGTCCGCTGCTGGTGATACTGGGCATGGCCGTGGTCACCTTCGTGCCGCGATACCTGGGCCTGCGCCTTGCCGGCCGGGCGGTCCCATCGTTCTGGCTGCGCTTCTTCCAGTTCGTCCCCGTCGCCGTCTTTCCCGCGCTGATCGTGCCGGAGCTCGCCGGCCTGCCGCACGGGCTGCCGTCCAGGATCATCGCGCTGGTCCTGGCAGCGGCCGTGCTGCTCAGATGGCGGACGACCTGGGCCGCCCTTCTGGTCGGCATGGCAGCCTTCTGGCTCCTGCGGCTCGTGCCGGGACTGTAGCTTGCCGGCCAGCTGCTGAGCGCCGCATGACACAAAGCCGGTAAAGTGTATGCGTGTGACTGACGAGATACTACCGGTCGATCCGGACTTCCGCGTCCGGGGCAGACATTGAAGGCGCGGCACCAGGCTGCGCTGCTCGCGCTCCCGGCCCTGGTAGTGTTCGGCCTGTTCAGCGTCGTTCCTCTGTTCAGCGTAGTGCGTTACGCCACCTGGCGCTGGTCCGGCACGTCAGAGCCCGTGCCGGTCGGACTGGCCAACCTTTCGCGGCTGCTGGGCGACACGGCCCTGTGGCAGTCGCTCGGCATCACTGCCCTGTTCGCGCTCATCACCGTCCCACTCTTCCTGTTCCTGTCCGTGGCCATCGCCTGGGCGATCGAGGGAGTCCGGTTCGAGCGCTTCATCAAGGCCTTGCTCTTCGCCCCCGGCCTCATCACGGTCTCGGGCTCGGCGATCGCGTGGTACCTGCTTTACAATCCGGACTTCGGCCTTCTGGTCGAGCTGACCGGCTTCGCCCTGCCGTGGAACTCGCAACCGGCTGCCGCGATGGCCTATATCGTCATGTTCACGCTCTGGCAGCAGACGGGCTACGGCGTGCTGGTCGCCTCCGCAGCCCTGCGGGGAATCCCGCGTGAGGTGAAGGAGGCCGCCCGGATCGATGGGGCCGGCGAACGCGAGGTCAGGCGACACATCGTCCTGCCGCTGCTCATGCCCGTCCTCGTTTTCCTCAGCGTGATCGGCACCGTCTTCGCGCTGCAGGCCTACACGGCGGTGTACCTGCTCACGCGCGGCGGGCCGTTCGGCAGCACGCGCGTGATCGGCTACTACCTGTACGAGACCGCCTTCGAACGCTTTGAGCTCGGCTATGGCGCCATGATCACGCTCTTCGTGATGGTGCTCACGCTAACCGTCGCGATCCTGCAGGCGATGGCCTTCGCCAGACGGACCCGGGCGGCGGTGGGCGCATGATCCTGATGAGGACAGTCACCACGGTCTTCTGCATCTTCGTGGCCGTGCCTCTCGTCTGGCTGGTCTATGCCGCGTTCATCCCGGCGGAGGCGATTGTCCGGGCCGACCTGAGTACGTTCGGCTTCAGCCTGGAGAACTTCCTTGCGCTACCCGACAGCGGACTGTGGCAGGCGATGGGCGTGTCGTTCGCGGCGACCGGCACGGCGGTCCTGGGCCAGGTCCTGTTCGGCCTGGGAGCCGCCTACGCGATCCGCAACGGACTGAAGATCCAGGCGATAATCCTGGCGCTGCTGGCGCTCCCCGGCGAACTCCTGCTCGTGCCCCTTTACCGTCAGCTGGGAGGCCTTGGCCTGCTGGATACGCTGGGCGCGCTCATCCTGCCGTTCATGGCGAGCCCGCTCGTGATCTTCCTGCTGGTCCAGGCGCTCAGGCGCCTGCCGTGGGAGGCGGTGGAGGCGGCGCGGCTGGACGGGGCCAGGGAGCACGTCATCGCCCTGCGCGTGATAGCACCGATGCTGCGGCCCGAGCTGCTCGCCACAAGCGTGCTTGCCTTCGCTTCCCACTGGAACCTCGTGCTCTACCCGCGGGTGATGACCGGCGAGGCGCTCTGGACGGTACAGGCGTTCCTGGTGGAGCTGCTGAGATCGCGTCCGTTCGAGTGGGGCCTGCTGGGCGCGGCGGCGCTGGTCGCGAGTCTGCCGATTATCGTACTCTTTGTAGTGTTTGAGAAACGCATCGTTCAGGTGTTCGAATCTGGATTCGGATAGGGAGTCGATCATGAAAGCACTCTTGAGGATGCTGGTGTTGCCCGGGCTGCTGCTCTCGGGCACCGTACTGGCACAGACCCGCGTTACGTTCTGGCACTCGATGGAAGGTGCTGAGGCAGCAATCACCGAGCTGGTCGCCGGTTTCAACGCCTCGCAGGATGAATACTCCGTCGAGGCACAATACGTGGGCGGCTACCCTGAAGCACAGACCAGGCTGGTGGCTGCCTTCGGGACGCCATCGGCACCCGTGCTCTTCCAGGCCGAGGTCGCCTTCTGGCCCCAGCTTGTCCACGACGGGGCGCTGCACGACCTGAGCGACGAAGTCGGAGCGCTCGACCAGGCCTTCATCGATGATTTCTGGCCCGGCCTGTGGCAGTACGGCGAGATGAACGGCGGCCGCTACGGCCTGCCTTGGAACAGCTCCACGCCCGTCATGTACTACAACGTCGATGCACTGGAGCGGGCCGGCATCGACCCGCCTGCCACATGGGAGGACTTCGTGGCGGCCGCCGCCGCACTGACGTCGCGGCAGGCGCAGGGAGCCGCCTTCGTCGGTGACTCCTGGCTGTTCGAGATGATCGTCCGCAGCCTCGGCGGCCAGCTTGTTGCAGACGACGGCGGCCCCGACTTCGAGAGCGACGAGGCCATCGCGGCCCTCACCATGCTTCAGGAGATGGAGCGCGCCGGACACCTTGCCTACTACTCGAATACCGAATCCACCGCGGCGATCCTCACCTTCGTGCGTACGCGGGCGCTGATGACCTTCGCCAGCATCGCGAACTGGCCGGACGTGCGCCGCTTCTCGATCGGCTTCCAGATCGCCGCGCATCCGGTGCCTTCCAGCGAGGGTGGATCCGTACCCCTCGGCGGCGCCCAGCTCGCTGTGCTGAGGAGCGCCACGGAAGAGCAGCGCGCCGGCGCGTTCGCGTTCTGGGAGTACCTGATGGAGCCTGCTAACCTGGCCACCTGGGTTGAGGAGTCGTACTACATCCCGGTCAGGCGCGCGGCACTGGATCACCTCGAGGAGTTCTACGCAGAAGACCCGAACCGGGGAGCGGCGCTCGCGCAGCTGGAAAGCGCGGTCCCGCGTCCGCGTGTGCCCGGGTTCAACGCCTGGCGGGGCATAATCGACGACGCGCTCGAGCGGGCACTGCGCGGTAACCAGTCCCCGGAAGAGGCGCTGGCTGAAGCGCAGCGCCAGGCACGGGAGGTGCGCTGATGCGCCTGGGATACTCGCCGGTCACGGCTGCGATGCTCGACCTCGATGCCGCGTACCGCCTCGCGGTTGAGCTTGAGCTCGAGTTCGTGGAGCTGAGCTACGACCTGTTCGAAGCGGTGCCGCAGCTGCAGTCACAGCAACAGGTGCGCGAGCTCCGCGACGCGACCGGCATCGGTTCGACCCTTCACCTCAGTTTCGTAGACCTGAACCTGGCATCCGTCGCTCCGGCCGCGCGTCGCTCTGCCGTTGAGCGCACGCTGAAGGGCCTTGAGTACGCCGAAGCCGTCGGTTCCAGCTGTGGCGTGCTGCACACGGGGCGGAACCTGATTCCGTATCCGCAGGCCGCGCAGCTCGCCGAGCTGGCGCTCGAGAAGTCACTGTCGGAACTGTCGGGTGCAAACGTGCCGATCGCCCTCGAGAACCTGGCGCTCGACCCGGGAGACCTGATCAAAGGCCCGAAGGAATTGCAGGCCCTGACGGAGCGTCATGACATGTCCAACTGCCTTGACTTCGGGCACGCCCATGTCGAGGGTGAGCGCAAGGGGCAGCGCCTGATCGGCTCCTACCTGGAGAAGATGGGTGAGCGGCTGATCCACCTGCACATCCACAACAACTACGGCGTGAACGACGAGCACCTGCCGACTTCCCAGGGAACGCTTCTGTACGAGGGAGTACTGCAGCAGCTGACCGGCTTCGGTGGCACGGCCTGCCTCGAGATCGCGGGTGGAGAAGAGGCCGTGCGTGAAGCCGTAGCTCACTTCCGCGGGCTGGTGGCGGCATGAAGGCACGACAGGTAGTGGTCGCCGTCATCGTCGGCCTGGCGGTGTTCGGAACGGTCGAGATCGCAAGCGCGCGCCTCGGCGTGCTCAGCGCGATGACGGCTCATGCCTGGCTCGACGCCTTGGCCTACGCACTCGGCGCGGTCGTGACGGCGCTCATCCTGGCGCCGCTCTTCCGTGCCCGCTCCGGCATCGCCAGCTTCTTCGCCGTGGTCTTCTTCCTGATCCTCTTCCCGCTCGTGACCGGAGTGGCCGGCGGGCTGCTCGACCTGGCCCAGACCGGCTCGTGGACGAACTCCAGCCAGGTGCGTGGAGCCTTCACCGTCAAACCGGTCAACACGCTTTACACCTTCGCGATCGATCTCTGGTTCGTGGCTTTACCCGCGACCCTGGTCGGAGCGATCCTGCTTGCCATGACCGGCAGGCGTCGCTGACGGACCGATTCTGACCTGGCTCGCAGTCACTGGACAGGGTGGCAGGCTAAGCTCGGTTCAGACGAGAATCCTGGAGGCTTGAGACATAATCATGGCTGAACTGCTGCTGTTCCACCACGTACAGGGCGCTACGCCCGGCTTCATGGCCTTCGCGGCTGACCTGCGACGAGCAGGTCACACCGTCCACACCCCCGACCTCTTCGGGGGTCGGGTGTTCGACAGTCTGGACGAGGGGTTGAAGTTCGTCGACGAGGCGGGCTTTCAGGAGATCCTTGACCGCGGGGACCGCGCGGCGGCCGGTTTGCCGGGAGCCATCGTGTACGCCGGGTTCTCGCTGGGCGCGGCTTGCGCCCAGCGGCTCGCCCAGACCAGGTCGGGCGCGCTTGGTGCGCTGCTGTTTCACTCCTGCCTCCCGTTCGAGGAGTTCGGATCGGAATGGCCGGCTGAAGTGCCTGTGCAGATACACGCGATGGCAGACGATCCGTTCTTCGCAGAGGACAGGGTCTCGGCAGACGACATCGTTCACGCGGCGCGGGATGGCCGGCTCTTCCTGTACCCCGGCGATGGACACCTGTTCGCTGACAGCGGTTCGCCCGATCACGATGCAGGGGCTGCCGCCAAGTTGCGTGACCGGGCGCTGGAGTTCCTGGCACGGGTGTGAGCATGAGAAGCCTGCGACGCAGCATGCGTCGCAGGCTTCCAGGTCGAAACTGCTGGTGGGCGATGACGGACTTGAACCGCCGACCCTCCCCGTGTAAAGGGGACGCTCTACCAACTGAGCTAATCGCCCGATAAGTATCGGGGAGCGAACTGATCACTCCCCGACGGTGGTGACCCCTACGAGATTCGAACTCGTGCCGTCACCTTGAAAGGGTGATGACCTAACCGCTAGTCGAAGGGGCCGAACCCGCTGCTGCCCCGCAGGGGACAAAAGCCTATTGATTATATGGCTGCTGTCGCAGGCGCGTCAACCGCCGGTGATGTTGCACGCTTGCTACGCGGGCGTCTGCAGGAGAGTACGGCAGCCCTGACTCACCTCGTGTCCGATCTGCCGCATGCGGCCGCAGCGCCAGCAAACAATCTTGACACAAAGATACGTATCGGATATCTGTGCTTCAAGATATATTTGGAGGTGGCCATGGCTGCAAGGGTAAACCGTAACCAGGATGTCGAACAGACTGACGATGTCGATGTTTTCATCAACCAGCGCGCGGTGGAGTCACCGGGAATCAACACCGAAGGCATGGCAATCTTCGGACGCATATCCCGGATCGCATCGCGGCTCGCGCCCCACATGGAAGCACTCTTTGCTCGGCACGGTCTCGAACGGGGCGAGTTCGACGTCCTGGCCACCCTTCAGCGCAACGGACCACCATACAGGCTGTCCCCCACGGCACTCTACAGGTCATTGATGGTGTCCTCGGGCGGCCTGACCTACCGGCTCAAGAGGCTCGAAGCGGCAGATCTGATTCGGCGCCTTCCTTCGCCCGACGACGGTCGCAGCTTGATCGTGGAACTGACCGCGGAAGGCAGGAGTCGCGTCCAGGCCGCTTTCAACGAGGACATGCAGCTCGAGGCGGACTGGCTGGCTGCACTGACGCCCAGCCAACGCGAGAACCTGGCCGGCCTCTTGCGCGATCTGAACCTGGCCCTTCCCGACTTCGACAAGGAGTGATGCTGATGGATTCAACCAACGCAATCAGCCGTCGGCCCGCGCGCTCACGCCCGATCGGCGCACTGCCGTTGCTGATGACGGTCGGTTCACTTCTGGCAGTCTCAGTCCTGCTTTCCAAGGTTGCGGCCGGCCTGCATGCACCGATGCTGACCTACCTTGTGTCCGCGATGGGAGGGGCCGGAGTCGTGTTGCTGCTTCTGAACGGTGGCATCGGACGCCGCAGAGACAAGCTGGGTGCCCTGGTCTTCTACAGCATGGTCGCCGGAGGGCTCCTGGCTCTCGGCAGCGCACTGGGCTACGTCACCGTTCACAAGGTGGGCGCAGCCTTCATCGCCCTGGCGCTAGCCTTTCCTCCATTGCTCACCTGGCTCCTCTCACTGACCCTCGGAATGGAGCGCTTCGATGCTGTGCGCATCGCGGCCTCTCGGTCGGTCTCGTCGGCGGCATCCTTCTTGCACTCGGCAAGAGGATCGGCGTGCCCTCCGAAGCAGGCGCGGTCCTCGCTGCTTGCGCGATCCCTGCCGTCCTGGCCGCCGGCAACGTGTTCCGCACCCGCTTCTGGCCAAGAGGCGCAGGCCCGCGCGAACTTGCGGACCTGATGCTGATCTGCGGAGCCGTCATCACCTTGCCTTTCGCACTCATCCTTGAAGGCACCACCGCCGTCAGTCTGATGCTCCAACCGCCGATGCTGCCCGTTCTCGTGCTTGCGATCGTGGTCTTCGTGGCGCAGTACGCGGCGATGTTCCGTCTGCAGCGGATCGCCGGGCCCGTCTACATGAGCCAGATCGGCTCGGTCGCCGCCCTTGTCGGCAGCCCGGCCGCGATCCTCATACTGGGAGAGAGCCTGCCAATCGGCTTCGTGCCTGCAGTGCTCCTCATCATCGCCGGCCTCGTCATCTTCCAGGCTCGGACAGTGACGCACTCCTGAGGATCCGAAGAGGCGAGGCGGGTGCTTTATACCGTCTCGCACGTCACCAATCAGTGTCGCGGTACTCACTGTTAGTGATAGACTCTGCCAAACCATTCTCAGGAGGAGTGCATACATGAAACGATTCGTTCAGTATCTCGCAGTAGCCGTTCTCGTGACCGGCCTGGGCTTCGCATTCGCGCAGTCGACGTTCCGGATCGCGATCGGCGTGGACCCCGATACGCTCGATCCCGCCGCGGGCACTACTACGACAGTCGACAACATCGTCGACTACATGGCTGAAACGCTCGTCGCCATCAACGAGCAGGGCGCGGTAGTCCCGCAACTCGCCACCTCCTGGGAAGTAGCGGATGACGGCCTTGCGATCACCATGGCACTCCGCGACGGCGTCGTCTTCCACGACGGCACCGACATGACCGCCGAATCGGTCGTCTGGAACTTCAGCCGGCTGACGGATCCGGACGTTCACGTGGCCCGCCGCGGGCCGCTCGCCGCCATCGACTCGGTCGAGGCGCTCGATGACCTCACCGTGCGGTTCAACCTGAGCGAGACCGCACCGTATCTCATCGGCGCGCTCTCCCAGACGACCAACGCGATCCTCTCGCCCGCGAGTGTCGAGGCAACCGGCAACACCTACAACACGATCACCAATCCCGTCGGCACCGGCCCGTACGTCTTCAACGGCCGCAGCCTGGGCGAGAGCGTCACGGTCGACCGCTTCGACGACTACTGGGGTGAGATCCCGTACTACGAGCGCGTCGTCTTCCACGTAGTTCCCGAAGCGACCACCCGCGAGAGCATGCTGCTGGCCGGCCAGGTCGACATGATCATCCTGCCGCCCGCATCCGACATCCCGATGCTCGACGCCAACCCGAGCGTCGAAGTGATCATGGGCCCCAGCAACCGCACGATCTTCATCGTCATCAACACGAACGATCCGCAGCTGGCCGACCCGCGCGTCCGCCAGGCGCTCAACTACGCCGTTGACAAGGAAGCGATCATCCAGGGCATCCTCTTCGGAGCCGCCCAGGCGATGGACGCCCCGATGGCCGAGAGCCTCTTCGGTTACACGTCACTCGGCGCCTACGAGTACGACCCCGAGCGCGCCCGCGAGCTCCTGGCCGAGGCTGGCGTCAGTGAAGGTGAACTGGTGCTCGACTTCATGTCGCCCACCGGCCGCTACGTGCAGGACTTCCCGGCCTCTCAGGCGATCGCCAACTACCTGCGCGACGTCGGCATCGAAGCCAACGTGCGCACGATGGACTGGCCCACCTACATCGCCACGATGACCGCACCGCCCGAGAGCAACACCACGCAGCTGCACCTGCTCGGCTGGGCACCCGCCTACCTGGACGCCGCGCAGCAGATGGAGCAGTTCCACGGCTCGCAGCACCCGCCCGCCGGACTCGCCACCAGCTTCTACGGCGAGGTTGACGACCTGATCGACGAGGCCGGACGCGAGTTCGATGAAGTGCGCCGCGCCGAGCTCTATGCCGAGGTGTCGCAGCAGATCTGGGACGACGCACCCTGGATCTTCCTCTGGGTCCAGCTCTTCCCGATGGTGCACGCCAGCGACGTCACCAACATCTGGGGCCTCCCCAACGAGAAGTTCTACGCGATCTACGCGCACCCCGTCGAGTGATCCAGAGCCCTTTCCGGTAAGCGCTTCCGGATAGCCGCATGCTCTACGTCATAAAACGAGTCCTTGGAGTGATGGTCACGATCCTTTTCGTGGCCATCACGGTGTTTCTCATGGTCCGGCTCCTGCCTGGCGACCCGGCGCGCGTCATCGCCGGCATGCTCGCCAGCCCGCAGGACGTCGAGCGCCTACGGGTCCAGCTCGGTCTCGACCAGCCGCTCTGGGTGCAGGCCGGCATCTTCCTGACTGACCTAGTGCAGGGCGACCTCGGCACGAGCGCACGCACCTCCAACCCGGTGATGGCGGAGATCGGCGCGCGCCTCCCCGCCACCCTCATACTGGCGGCCGCCGCGACGCTGCTGTCGATCGGAGCCGGCATCCCCCTTGGGTCGTGGGCGGCGGCCAGAGCCGGCAAGCTGCCCGACGTACTCATCTCCACCTTCGTCCTCTTCGGCATCAGCATGCCCGTCTACTGGCTGGGGCTGATGCTGATCATCGTCTTCTCGATTCGCCTGAGATGGCTGCCGGCAGCCGGCGCCGGAGACGGCGTGTATTCACTGATCCTGCCGGCGGTCACACTCGCCGCGTTCAGCATCGCCTTCATCGTCCGCATCACCCGCAGCAGCATGCTCGAGGTGCTCAGGCAGGACTACATCCGGACAGCCCGTGCAAAAGGCGCGGCGGAAGGAACCGTTCGCTGGCGTCACGCATTGCGCAACGCCCTGCCGCCCGTCATCACCGTGATCGGACTGCAGTTCGGAGAGCTGCTGGGAGGAGCGATCCTTACGGAAACCGTCTTCGGCTGGCCCGGGCTGGGCCGCCTGCTCGTCGACTCGATCTTCGCCAGGGACTACCCGATGGTGCAGGGCCTCGTCATCACGTTCGCCCTGATGTTCGCCGTCGTCAACCTGATCGTCGACCTCACCTACCGGGTGATCGACCCGCGCGTGCGCTATGACTAAGACCTGGAAGCATCTCAAGCGCAGTCCGTCAGCGATCATAGGCCTGACGATCGTCATCCTGCTCGTCCTGGCCGGTGTCTTCGCGCCGCTCCTCACGCCGCACGACCCGACCCGACAGGAGCTGATCAAGGTGCTGCAGGCGCCGTCGGCCGAGCACCTGCTCGGCACGGACCACCTTGGCCGCGACGTCCTCTCCCGCATCCTTCACGGCGCCCGCCTCACGCTGTTCATGGGCTTCTTCGCGGTCGCCGTGGGCCTGATCTTCGGCGTTCCCCTCGGCGTGATCTCCGGCTACTACGGCGGCTGGGTCGACATGGCGATCCAGCGCGTGATGGACCTGATGCTGTCCTTCACCACGTTCCTGCTCGCGCTTGCGCTCGTGTCGCTGCTCGGCGTCGGCGTGCTGAACGTGATCATCGCGGTCGGGGTCAGCACGATCCCCCGCTTCACCCGCCTGGTGAGGAGCTCGGTACTGACCATCCGCGAGGTCACATACGTGGAGGCGAGCAGGGCTGTCGGCACGGGTCAGGGCCGGATCATGCTCAAGCACGTTCTGCCCAACGCCCTCTCCCCGGTCATCATCCAGGCGACACTCTCGATGGGCGCGACCATCCTCACCGCCGCCGGCCTCGGCTTCCTCGGCCTTGGCGTCCAGCCGCCGACCCCGGAGTGGGGCTCGATGCTGGGTGAGGGCCGCAACTACATCTTCCACAGCCCGTCCGTGACCACCTTCCCCGGTCTCGCGATCTTCGTGGCCGTGCTCGGCTTCAACCTGCTGGGCGACGGCCTGCGCGACCTGCTCGACCCCCAGCTCCGCGGTTCACGCTGAGCCGGGCCGCTTCACTGAGGAGTGAACCGCTTGTCAACGCACACCTACCACGGCACTTTCCTTGACCCCGAGACGATGACGGCCAGCGAAGGCTGGCTCGTCACGGAAGACGGCAGCATCACCGCGCTCGAGTCGAAGCAGCCCGCTTCAGCCGGCGAAGCGACCCGGTTGAGCGGCACGGTCGTGCCGGGCCTGATCGACTCACACGTGCACCTCGGTTTCAGCGGCGAGGGCGACCCGGTCGGAACGCTGCTGAAGGAAACGCAGAACCAGGTGGTCCTGCGCGCGCTGCGCAACCTGGGCGACCACCTAAGCGCCGGCGTCACCACTGTCCGCGACCTGGGCGGTCCCTACAACCTGAGCGTCGACCTGCACCGCGCCGTCGAGGCCGGGCTGCTCACAGCCCCGCGCATCGTGCCGAGCGGGCACAACATCACCATGACCGGCGGGCACGGCCACGCCTTCGGACGCGAGGCTGACGGGCCCGACGAGGTCCGCAAGGCGGCCCGTGCCGAGATCAAGGCCGGCGCGCGCGTTATCAAGTTCATGGCGACCGGCGGGGTGCTCACGCCGGGCGTCGCCGCCGGGGCCGAGGCGATGACGGAAGCCGAGATGCGCGCCGGGGTGGAGGAGGCCCACAAGGCCGGACTCATGACCGCGACTCACGCGCAGGGCCTCGCCGGGGTCAAGAACGCGCTGCGCGCCGGCATCGACACGATCGAGCACGGCGCCTTCGACCACTTCGATGACGAGGCGTTCGGGCTGTTCGCCGATCCGGACCGGCCCCGCTGGCTGGTGCCGACACTGGCCGCGCCAACCGGGATCCTGGCCCATGCCGACGAGCTCCCCGCCTGGATGATCGAGAAGACACGCCCGATAGGGGTGCTGCACCTGAGGAACGTCGGCGAGGCGTACAGGGCCGGGGTGCGCATCGCCGCAGGAACCGACGCCGGCACGCCCTTCAATCCGCATGGCGGGCTGCCCGATGAGCTCGCGCTGATGCATGGGGCCGGCATGCCGCTCGACGACGTGTTCCGCTCGGTCAGCCTCGAGGCGGCCGGGGCCGTCGGGCTTGCCGGCCTGATCGGCACTTTCAGGGCGGGCGCGGCGGCCGATCTTGTGGCGCTCGATGGCGATCCGCTCTCGGACGTGCAGGCTTGGGCGCGCCCGCTGGCCGTGGTCAGTCGGGGTGTGCGGGTCAGCTGAACAAGGGAAGGCTCGCGGCCTTACTTGACCGTCCCGCCGCCAGAACCAATACGATGACCTCATGAGTCCGGCCCCTGCCACACGTCTCGAGCGTTCCGTGTGGGGGGCCGCCATTCTCTGCTTCGCCCTCGCCAGTGCGACCGGCGTGCTGCTCCGGTACGGCTTCGCCCACGGCCTGCCGTTCTCGCTCGTGCCCGGCGACGTCAGGCACTCGCACTCACACCTGATGTTCTTCGGCTGGGTGACCCCGATGCTGATGCTGTTCCTGCTGCGCCAGCGCGGCGGCCCGCGGCATGGCTGGCTTCTGTTCAGCACGTTCGTGTTCGCGCTGGCCTCCTGGTGGCCATTCCTTGTCAGCGGCTACGGCATGATGACGATCTTCGGACGCTATCTGCCCGTCTCGATGATCGTCTCGGGCCTGAACGGGCTCGCGTGGTACGCGTTCATGGCCGTCTACCGGGCCGGCGGGGGAAGCCGGCCCCACAGCGCCTACGGAAGTGCGGCGACCGGCCTGCTCCTCGCTTCGTCCGCAGGCGTGGTCGCCCTTGCCTACGCGGGCATGACCGGAGCCGGTCCCGTGTACATCTCGGCGTTCGCGCAGTTCTTCCTGGACCTGTTCGCCGAAGGCTGGTTCGGCCTCGGCCTCCTTGCGATCGCCTACTCGCTGCGCCCGGGCCTCGAGAAGTCGAGGGCCGCGCGTATGGGTCTCGTGTTCGTCGTCGTCGGACTGCTCCTGCGCTGTACGGCGGACGCCTTCGTTTCCCTGGGCTTCACCGGGCTCACCCCGCTCACACTAGCCGGAAGTGCGTTCGCTGGCATGGGCCTGCTGGCGGCACTTGTGCCGCTATGGCGCTCACAGCCAACTGCGCCCCTTTCGCTCTGGCATCTCGTATACGTTCTGATGGGCCTCAAGGCAGGCGTCGACCTGCTCAGCTCACAGCCGCTGGCCGCCGCATTCATCGAGGGCGCCGCGTTGAGGATCTTCTTCCTGCATGCGTACCTGCTGGGCGCCATCACCATCGGTCTGGTCGCGGCGGCAAGGTCGCTGTGGGGAAGCACCGCGTTCCGGCTGCCCTGGCTCCTGGCAGCTGCGGCACTCGCCATGACGGCCAGCCTGCTGCCGCTGACCGGCCTGTGGCCGGTGGCGTGGCGGGGCCGATGGGCGCTCGAGCTTGCCTGGTGGCTGAGCATGCTGCCGGTGGCTGCCGTAGCGGCCTCGCTGCTGGCCCGATTCGCCGGACGACGGGCGCCGCCGGCTGATGCTGAGAGCCCATCCTGAGCCGCCACTGGATCGATGGGCGCGGGCAGGTTGGCCTGGGCAACGCCCCTGCGCTCAAAGGTCCGCCGCCGCAATTCCCCCCGGTGGCACTTCGTTGATCCGTCCCTGGCGGTGACCATGTTGGCGGCGGGTCCCAGATTCACGCCAGGAGGCAGACAGGCGGTCAGCCGCTCGGTTAGGATGCTCGGGTGCTGATCCGGATTATCAGGGACTACCTGCGGCCGTACCGCTCCGCAGTCTGGGCGCTGGTCGTCCTCCACTTCATCGCGACTATCGGCACGCTGCTGCTTCCGAGCATCAACGCCGACATCATCGACCTGGGCATCGTCAGGGGAGACACTGACTACATCATCCGGCAGGGTGGCCTCATGCTGGTCGTCTCGCTGTTCCAGATGGCGGCCACTGTCGCCGCCGTCTACTTCGGCGCGCGCACCGCCATGCAGTTCGGCCGCGACCTGCGCAGCTCGATCTTCCACCGCGTCAGCGAGTTCTCGTCGCGTGAGGTGGCCATCTTTGGCGCGCCGTCGCTGATCACCCGCAACACGAACGATGTACAGCAGGTCCAGCAGCTGATCTTCATGACCTTCGCGATGCTGGTCACCACGCCCATGATGATGATCGGCGGGATCATCATGGCGCTGCGCGAGGACGTCGGACTGTCCTGGCTGGTCGCAGTTGCCGTGCCGCTGCTGGCCGCCATCGTCGGCTTCATTGTCATGAGAATCGGGCCGGCGTTCCAGCTGGTGCAGCAGCGTATCGACCGGGTCAATCAGGTCATGCGCGAGCAACTGACCGGTATCCGGGTGATCCGGGCGTTCGTGCGCGAGCCGTTCGAGACCGAGAGGTTCAGGGTCGCCAACGAGGAACTGACCGACGTGACGCTGTTCGTAGGCCGCTGGATGGCGGCGCTGTTCCCCGTGGTCATGCTGGTGCTCAACCTGTCGACCGTCGCCGTCCTCTGGTTCGGCGCGCAAAGGGTTGATGCCGGCCTGATGGAGATCGGCTCCCTGACTGCTTACATCAGTTACCTGATCCAGATCCTGATGGCGTTGCTCATGTCAACCATGCTGCTTATGATCCTGCCGCGCGCCAACGTTTCGGCCAAGCGCATCGGCGAGGTGCTCGATACGGAACCCAGCGTGATGCCGGACCCCGACGCTGCGAAGGGCGGCCCGCAGCCGGGGATGCTTGAGTTCAGTGACGTCACGTTCAGCTATCCCGGCGCGGCCGACCCCGTGCTGGACCGGATCTCCTTCGGCATCGCGCCCGGCGAGACCGTCGCAGTGGTCGGCTCGACCGGCTCGGGCAAGACCACGCTGACGGGGCTCATTCCCCGGCTGTTCGACGTGACAGGCGGCCAGGTCAAGGTGGACGGCACCGACGTGCGCGAGTACGACCCCGACGCCCTCTGGGCCAGGATCGGCCTCGTGCCCCAGCAGGCTTTCCTCTTCAGCGGAACGATCAGCAGCAACCTTCGCTACGGCAAGCCGGACGCAAGCGAGGCCGAGATGTGGCAGGCGCTCGAGACCGCCCAGGCACGCGACTTCGTCGAGGCACATCCGGACGGCCTCGAGGCCGACGTTTCGCAGGGTGGCACCAACTTCTCCGGCGGCCAGCGCCAGCGTCTGGCGATCGCGCGAGCGCTCATCAGGCGGCCGGCGATCTACATCTTCGACGACTCGTTCTCCGCCCTTGACGTCAGTACGGACGCCAGGCTGCGCGCCGCGCTGCAACCGGTCACGCGGAACGCGGCAGTGCTCATAGTCGCCCAGCGCGTCGCCACCATCCGGGGCGCCGACCGCATCATCGTGCTTGAGAACGGGCGGATCAGGGGCGCCGGCACCCACGACGAGCTGCTCGAGACATCGGAGACGTACCGGGAGATAGTCAGCTCGCAGCAACAGGTGGCGGCATGAGCAAGCAGAAGGATATGCAGGAAACCGAGCGTCCGCGCGGCGGCGGAGGCTTCCACGGTCCGATGGGCGCGGCCGGGGCAGGCTCCAAACCGATGGACTTCAAGGGCTCGGCCAGGCGCCTGCTGGGTCACCTGGCTCCACAAAGGCTCAAGGTAGCGTTCGTGATCCTGGCCGGCGTCATCTCGGTGGCGCTCGCGGCTGTCGGTCCCCGCGTGCTCGGCCAGGCTACCGACCTCATCTTCAGCGGCCTGATCGGACGGATGCTCCCGTCAGGGATGACGCAGGCTGAGGCGATCGCGGCGGCCGAGGCTGCCGGCAACGACCAGGTGGCGCAGATGCTCGGTGGCATCGACCTGATTCCCGGTGTCGGAGTCGACTTCGCGGCAGTGGCCCAGGTGCTGCTGCTGGTGCTGGGAATCTATCTGGTCTCGTCCCTGCTTCAGTTCCTGCAAGGCTACCTTCTCAACGATGTCGTGCAGCGCACCGTGTTCGGTCTGCGTTCTCTGGTCGAGGACAAGCTGAACGCGCTGCCGCTGCAGTACTTTGACCGGCAGCCGCGTGGAGAGCTGCTCAGCCGCGTCACCAATGACATCGACAACATCTCCCAGAGCCTGCAGCAAACGCTGAGCCAGCTCCTGAGTTCTGTACTGACCGTCGTCTTCGTGCTGGTCATGATGTTCCTGATCTCGCCGCTGCTGACGCTGGTTGCCCTGCTCAGCATCCCGGCCACGATGATGGTGGCGATGGCGGTCATGTCGCGTTCGGGCAAGCAGTTCCAGGCGCAGTGGCGCCATACCGGCACGCTCAACTCCCGGATCGAGGAGGCGTTCACCGGCCACTCGCTCGTCAAGGTGTTCGGCCGGCAGCGCGAAGTACAGGGCGAGTTCGATCAGGAGAACGAAAAGCTGTTCTTCGCGTCGTTCCGCGCCCAGTTCCTTTCGGGACTCATCATGCCGGCTTCCATGTTCATCGGCAACATCGGCTACGCACTGGTCGCGGTGCTGGGCGGCCTGCGGGTCGCCAGTGGCACCATCAGCCTGGGCGAAGTCCAGGCGTTCATCCAGTATTCGAGGCAGTTCACGCAACCGGTCACTCAGATCGCCGCGATGGTCAACCTGCTCCAGTCGGGCGTCGCGTCAGCCGAACGCGTCTTCGAGCTGCTGGATGCTGACGAGCAGTCTCTCGCGGCGCACGAGCCGCTGCTGCCGGCAGCAGCGACCGGACGCGTGACTTTTGAGAGCGTGAACTTCCGCTACCAGGAGAACCAGCCGCTCATCACGGACCTCTCGCTGGTGGCCGAGCCGGGCCAGACGGTCGCGATCGTGGGGCCGACCGGCGCAGGGAAGACGACACTGGTCAACCTGCTGATGCGCTTCTACGAGCTCGACTCGGGCCGGATCACTCTTGACGGCTTCGACATCAGCCGGATGCCCCGCAGCGAGCTGCGTTCCAGCATCGGAATGGTGCTGCAGGACACGTGGCTGTTCAAGGGCACGATCCGGGACAACATCGGCTATGGCCGGCCGGGTGCCTCGGAGGGCGAGATCATGGCGGCAGCCGAGGCTACCTTCGTCGACCGGTTCGTCCGCAGCCTGCCGGCCGGCTACGACACCGTCATCGACGCGGAGGGCGGCAACGTAAGCGCGGGGGAGAAGCAGCTGATCACGATCGCTCGCGCCTTCCTGGCCGACCCGGCGCTGCTGATCCTGGACGAGGCGACCAGCTCGGTCGACACGCGCACCGAACTTCTGTTGCAGCAGGCGATGGCTGCCCTGAGGGGCGAACGGACCAGTTTCGTGATCGCCCACAGGCTTTCGACCATCACGGGAGCGGACCTGATCCTGGTGATGGAGGACGGCCGCATCGTCGAACGGGGTACGCACGACGAGCTGATCGCAGCCGGTGGCGCCTACGCCGGCCTGCACGCCTCGCAGTTCGCCTCCGAGGCCTGACTACCGGCCAGCGCCCAGTCGAGTGAGTACCGGTCGCGCTACACTTCCCGCAGGAGGTCAAGGACCATGAGTGAACTCGCACGCAAGAGCTGCGTTCCGTGCGCAGCGGGAGCGAAGCCACTGGAGGGGAAGGCCCTGGAGTCGCTTCAGGAAGAACTTGGTGGCGGCTGGAGCGTGATGGACGGACATCACCTCGAGAAGGAGTACAGGTTCAAGGACTTCGCCGGTGCGCTTGCCTTCACCAACCGGATCGGCCAGGTGGCGGAGGCCGAGGGACACCATCCGGACATCGGGCTTTCGTGGGGCAAGGTCAACGTGACGATATACACGCACAAGATTGACGGCCTGACCGAGAGCGACTTCGTGCTGGCCGCGAAGTTTGACGAAGTCGACGCCTGAGGGGGCCGGTTACAGGTCGCGAGTCATGGTGATGCTGCCCGGGGCGCGCGAACGCTCGCTGAAGCCCATGCGCTGGTAGAACGCGAAGGCGGTCTCGTTGCGGTCGCCCAGGCCGAGGTGTACGCCGCTGACGCCGCGGTTCCGCAGGGCAGCCAGGAACGCGGTCATCATGGCCCGCCCGTTGCCGCGCCCCTGGCACTGAGGCAGCAGGTTTATGTGCAGGTGGGCAGGGTGGCTCGCCACGAGCTCCGGATCCGTGCGGGGCATCCCGCGGTGGAAGCGCTCGATGATGCGCGCCGAAGGGGTTCCCGCCGGAGCGGTGCCGCGCGGGTACTTCCGTCGCAGGAGCGGAAGCCATTCTGACCGGAGCCAGTCTTCGAATGCATGTGTGTCGTCAGTACCCAGAACGTAGCCGCATACGTTGTCGTCCTGCTCCAGCACGAAGGTCAGCCCGGGACTGAACCGCGCGTAGGGGACGGCGTACAGGTCTCCGATGGATTCCGGTGCGTCTGCATACAGTGCGCTGCCGTCGCTGCCGGAGGCCGCCGTACGCAGGCAGATGTCGTACAGCGCGTCGGTGTCATCGGGCGTTGCGTGCCGAATCGTTGTCAGGCCCATCGGGTCAGCTTATCGCCCGCGACCGCGTCAGGGCCAGAAGGGCCAATGCATACTGTCTCCATCGGGATTATGCGGCTTGTACGCCTCCGGATGTGATGCTACAATTGCCGCAATTGAAGCTGTGAAATGAGGCACAAACACGAGTGAAGGCTCACGCGAAGGGAGCTTGCAAATACAATGTATGAAGGCGTGTTGATCATGCTGCTCGTAGCCGGAGGCATCGGTGCCGCTGCCATCGGTCTCGGGCTTCTCCTTGGGCCAAAAAAGCCCAACCCCTCCAAGCTTGCGGCGTACGAATCAGGAATTCCCGCCTCGGGAAGCGCGCGCGAACGGTTCCCCGTTCACTTCTACCTGGTCGCGATGCTGTTCATCATCTTTGACCTCGAGACCGCGTTCTTTTTCCCGCTGGCTGTCAAGTTCAGCGCTGCGCCACAGTTCCTGCTGGCCAACGCAGTTGTCTTCGTGGCCATCCTTGCCGTCGGCTACGTCTATATCCTCCGCAAGGGCGTCCTGAAATGGAAGTGAGTCTGTATGAGCCTTAAGGAACTGGTCGACAGGGACTGGCAGGAGCTCGAGTCGGAAGGCATTCTCTTCACCTCGCTCACCAAGCTGGTCGCCTGGGGCCGCAGCAACAGCCTCTGGCCCGTGACATTCGGACTGGCCTGCTGCGCCATCGAGATGATGGCCGCGACCAACCCCAGGCACGACCTCGCGCGCTTCGGCTCCGAGGTGTTCCGCGCCAGCCCGCGCCAGGCAGACGTGATGATCGTTGCCGGCCGCCTCTCCAAGAAGATGGCGCCGGTCCTTAGGCGCGTCTACGACCAGATGCCCGATCCCAAATGGGTCATCTCCATGGGCGCCTGTGCCAGCTCGGGCGGCATGTTCAACAACTACGCGATCGTGCAGAACGTCGATTCGGTAGTGCCTGTCGACATATACGTTCCCGGCTGCCCGCCCCGTCCCGAAGCCCTGATCTACGCCGTCCAGCAGCTGCAGAAGAAGGTGCGGGGCGAAGCGTTCGACCAGGCAGGCGTACAGCTGCCCATGATCGAAGGCTGGTCGCGATGAGCGCGTCCCTCCTTCCCGGGCCCGACCAGGTGAGCGAGACCGTGACACGCGAACAGATTCACGGGACGATCCGCTCCCTGCAGGCTGAGGGTTACGTCATGCTGAGCGACATATTCGGCATCGACTGGCTCGAGTACCCCAGGCATCAGGGGCCGCGCTTCACCGTCGTGTACAACGTCGTGAAGCTTGACGGCAGCGACCGGCGTTTCGTCCGCGTCGACCTGGAGGACGGCGAGCCGCTGCCCACCATCACTGACCTGTGGGCCGCCGCTTCCTTCATGGAGCGCGAAGTGTTCGACATGTTCGGCGTGCAGTTCAGCGGTCACCCCTACCTGCGCAAGCTGCTCACCCCCGAGGACCTCGACGGCCACCCGCACCGGAAGGACTTCCCGCTGGGGGAGACCCCGACACTGTTCAACGATGGCCGCTTCCTTGAGCCTGCCTCGTTCCGCGCGGGCCTCACCGGCAAGAGCGGTGGCCTGACCGGCTGGAAGGGCGGAGCACGCCGTGGCGTGGTCAGCGTCAAGCCCGCCATGCCGGAGGACCAGTCGTGACACTGATCAAGGGAGCCGGCACCGGGGCGCGCACGCTGAGCACCGAACGCGAGGGCGACTTCGAGACCCGGCTGATGCGCATCAATGTCGGACCGCAGCACCCGTCCACGCACGGCGTGCTCCGCCTTGTCGTTGACCTGAACGGCGAGCGCATCGTCGGCATCAAGCCCCAGATCGGCTACCTGCACACGGGCTTCGAGAAGACCATGGAGAACCGCACGTACCAGCAGTGCGTCACCTACTCAAACCGCATGGACTACGTGAACGGCTTCGGGCACGACCTCGCTTACGTCCTGGCCGCCGAACGCCTGATCGGAGCGAACGTGCCCGTGCGCGCGCAGCGGGTACGGGTGATCCTCAACGAGCTGAACCGCATCGCCAGCCACCTCATCTTCCTCGGTACCGGCGTGCTGGATATCGGCGCGCTCACCCCGTTCTTCTACACGGCCCGCGAACGCGAGCAGATACTTGACATCTTCGAGATGGTCTCGGGCGTCCGCATGAACTACGGTTACTTCCGTGTCGGCGGACTCAGCTACGACACGCCGGACGGCTTCGAGGCCGCCGTCGAGGCATTCGTGAAGGGATTCCCGGCCAAGATCCAGCAGTACCAGGACTTCTTCATGGGCAACCCGATCTTCCTGGGCCGCACGAAGGGCGTCGGCGTTCTCGATGCCGAGACCGCCATCGCCTACGGCACCACCGGCCCCAGCCTGCGCGCCAGCGGCGTTCCGCTGGACTACCGCAAGGCACAGCCGTACAGCGGCTACGGGGACTACGACTTCAACGTCATCACCCGCGAGGAAGGCGACGCACACGCCCGTTTCCTCGTCCGCTACCTCGAGATGCAGGAAAGCCTCGAGATCATAGAACAGGCGCTCGGCATGCTCGAGCCCGGCCCGTACAGGGATCCCGATCGCCGCGTCAGCCTGCCACCGCGCAGCGAGCTTGAGACCTCGATGGAAGCAGTGATCTTCCACTTCAAGCTCGTGACCGAAGGGCTGCACCCGCCCATGGGCGAGGTGTACGTGCCCACCGAAAGCGCGCGCGGCGAACTGGGCTATTACCTGGTGAGCGACGGCGGCTCGATGCCGTACCGGGTCAAGGTCCGCGTGCCCAGCCTCATCAACCTGCAAGTGCTCGAGGCGATCTGCATCGGCGGTCTTTTCGCAGACATGGTCGTGAACATCGCCTCGCTCGATCCCGTGCTTGGAGATGTCGACAAATGATCCCACTGGACACACTGCCCCCCTTCTTCGCGGACAAGCAGGAAGTGGTTGCCGAGATCCTCTCCCGCTATCCCGACTACGGGCGGCGCAGCGCAGTGATGCCACTGCTGTGGGAGGTCCAGCGGGCCGAGCGGCACATAAGCGACGCCCGCATCGCGGAGATCGCCGACATCGTCGGCATGCGCGCCACCGAGGTCAAGGGCGTGATGAGCTTCTACAGCACTTATCACGACAACCCGATCGGCAAGTTCCACCTGCAGGTGTGCGCCACCATCTCCTGCTCCCTCGCGGGCAGCGACAGCATGTACGACTGGCTCGTGAACGAGCTGGGAATAGTCAACGGCGAGACCGACAGGGACGGCTACTTCAGCCTCCAGAAGGTCGAATGCGTCGGATCGTGCACCACCGGACCCGTGCTGCAGGTGAACGACACCTATTACGAGCTCGTCAGCCGCAGCCGCCTCGAGGAACTCATCAGGGCGCTGCGTACCGGAGTGATGCCGGAGCCATGGCCCGCCCGCAGCGGCGACAAGGCCGGACTCAGTGAGGAGCCAGCGGCGTGAACGCAACAGACACACAGACCAGCGACAGGATCGTCTCCCGCAAGGACCCCCGCTACGAGGTCGTCCTCTACAAGCACGTCGGGGTGGACGGCGCGTGGACGCTTGACTACTACCGCAGGCACGGCGGCTACGAGGCGGCGCGCAAAGCGCTTCTCGAGATGACGCCGGACGGTGTCGTCGACGAGATGAAGGCCTCGGGCCTGCGCGGTCGCGGCGGTGCCGGGTTCCCTACCGGCGTGAAATGGTCGTTCATGCCGAAGAACACCGGCAAGCAGCACTTCATCGTCTGCAACGCCGACGAGTCCGAGCCCGGCAGCTGCAAGGACCGCTACCTGCTCGAGGACGACCCGCACCAGCTGATAGAAGGCATGCTCATCGGCGGATACGCCATCGGCGCGACGATCGGCGTGCTCTACATCCGCGGAGAGTACTACCTGGCCCTGAAGCGGCTCGAGAACGCCATCCGCGAGGCGAGGGAGCACGGCATCCTCGGCAAGGGCGTCATGGGTTCGGACTTCGACTTCGACATCATCCTGCACAGGGGAGCGGGCGCCTACATCTGCGGCGAGGAGACCGCGCTCATGAACTCGTTCGAAGGCAGGCGCGCCAACCCGCGCCTCAAGCCGCCCTTCCCGGCGGGCGCTGGCGTGTACGGCCTGCCCACCACCATCAACAACGTCACTACCCTCGCCAGCGCCGTCCATATAATCGCGCGCGGCGCGGACTGGTACAACACCTACGGCACGGACGACAGCCGCGGCATCCATCACGTCGAACTGTCCGGTCCCTTCAACCGCCGCGGCGTGTTCGAGGTGCCCATGGGCATCACCTACCGCGAGGTCATCTATGACCTTGGCCAGGGCCCCAGCGAGCCCGCGAAGGCGTTCATCCCGGGCGGCACCAGCTGCCCGCCCTTCCCGTTCACCGACGAGTTCCTGGACACGCCGATGGAGTACTCCTCGGTCGCGAAGAAGGGCTCGATGCTCGGCACCGGCGGCATCATCCTGATCCCGCAGAGCAAGTGCATCGTCGACACGATGTACAACATCACCAGGTTCTACGCCCACGAGAGCTGCGGCAAGTGCACGCCGTGCCGCGAGGGCGTGGCCACGTGGATGCCGCGTATCTTCCAGAAGCTCCTGGCCGGCATCGGCACGCCCGACGACGTGGCGCTGCTCGAGGACCTCGCCGGAGGTCTCCGCGGCACGGCGTTCTGCCCTCTTGCTGACAGCTGCATCGTTCCGGTGCTGACCAGCCTGAAGTACTGGCGCGACGAGTACGACTACCTTGCCCATCACGGCCGTCCGATGTACCCGACCCAGGACAGGTGGCAGGCATGAAGGTGACCGTCAACGGCATCGAGCTGGACCTGCCCGCGGGCACCAGCGCGATCGACGCGGTCTTCAGCGCGGGTCACGACGTACCCTACTTCTGCTCGCAGGAGTACATGTCCCCGATCGGCGCCTGCCGCATGTGCCTCGCCCGGGTAGGCGCGCCGCGAAGGAACCCCGACGGCAGCTGGATCCTGGACGAAGCTACCGGAGAACCACAGGTGTTCTGGTTCCCCAACCCCATGGCCACCTGCACCACCACGGTCATGGAGGGCATGCATATCGACACCGTCTCGGAGGCGATCCAGGCGGCCCAGGGCAACATGGTCGAGCAGACGCTGATCAACCACCCGCTCGACTGCCCCACCTGCGACAAGGGCGGCGCCTGCGAGCTGCAGGACCGCAGCTACGAGTACGGCGATGGCCTCTCCCGCTTCGAGTTCACGAAGCGCCACAGCGAGAAGCACCACGAGCTGAGCAACCTGATCACGCTCGACCGCGAGCGCTGCATCCACTGCAAGCGCTGCGTCCGCTACTTCGCAGAAGTACCGGGTGATGAGGTCCTTGACTTCATCGATCGCGGCGGACACACTTACATCGGCACCAAGGAAGACCAGCTGCCGGGCAACTTCACTGGCAACGTAACCGACATCTGTCCCGTGGGGGCCCTGCTCGACGCGACCAGCCGCTTCCGCGGTCGCAACTGGGAATACGACCACATCCGCAGCACCACGCCCAACGACGCGAGCGGCAGCGCCATAGTCATCGACGCCCGCACCGGCCGCATCGAACGGATCCGCGCAGCACTCAACCCCGACATCAACCAGATCTGGATCGATGACGGCACGCGCTTCGGTCACGAGTACACCGATCCCGAGGGCCGCATCCGCGCCCCCATGCTGCGCCGTGACGGCGAACTGGTCGAGGTCACGTGGCGTGAAGCGACCGACTTCATCGCCGGGCGCCTGGGCCAGTTCAGCAAGGGCGAGACAGGCGTGCTCCTGCGCGCCGACGCCACGCTGGAAGAAGGCGTCGCCGCCAGGTCCCTGGCGGAACACCTTGGCACGCCTCACCTGGACCACCAGCCGCGTCCCGCTGCCAGCGTGATCCCCGCGGCGAAGCCCGCGACCTTCACCGAGCTGGCCACGGCCGATCACGTGCTGGTGTTCGGCGACCCCACCGAAGAAGTCCCGATCGTCGAGCTCCGCATCCGCGACGCGCTCAAGGGCGTGCCGCCCGTCGAGCTCATGGAGCACGGCGTGCCGATCGCGGACCTGAGGCTCAAGGAGCACGCGCCGCTGGACCACAGCAGACTCAGCGTCTGCGCCCCTTACCGCGTCAACCTGATGAGGATCGCCGGCACCAGCATCATGCACGCCGCCGGCTCCGAGGCCGAACTTATCGGCCAGCTGGCCCGCCTTGCGGCCGGCCGCGATGAGGACGCGAGTCCGGAGGCCGGTCGGATCGTCGCGAGCCTGCGGGCTGCCGGGAACAAGGTGATCGTCGCCGGTGGCATGGTTCTGGCCGACCCCGAGGCAGCCACCCAGCTCGCCGCACTTGCCAGGGCGACCGGCGCGAAGGTGATGCTGATGGGACCCGCGGCCAACAGCTTCGGGCTCGAACTCACCGGCGTCATGCCCCTGGATGGCGGCCGTGACTACGCCGGCATGCTCGACGGCGGCCTGCGTGCGCTCATAGTGTCCCAGCTGGACCCGGCCGCCAGTGCGGCCGCAGCCGACGCGCTGAGCAGGATGGAGCTCGTCGTGGCCCACGCGACGCTGCACAACGCGACGACCGCGATCGCCGACGTAGTCCTGCCCGCCGTCTCCGGCTTCGAGAAGAACGGCACCTTCGTGAACGTCGAGGGGCGGGCCCTGCCCGTGCGGGCAGCACCCGTGGACAGCGGCGGGGCTGAGGACTTCTGCGGCCTGGTGAAGCGGCTCGGCGAGTCCCTCTCGACCCGCCTGGACGGCCGCAGCCTCCGCAGTGCACACCGTGTGCTCAAGGCCCGGACCGGCGAGGACCTCACCGGTCTGGACGATGCCGGCGTCATCCTTGCCACGCGCAGGCACAAGGCTCGGAAGCCGTCAGCGCCCCCGGTCAGCACGGGCGGCAACGGCTCGCTCCGCGTGCTGTTCGTGCCGAGCATGCGGCGCCATGAGTACGTCGCCCACAACCCGCACCTGCTCGCCGAGCACGGCTACACGCCGCTTCGCGTCTCCGCAGCCGATGCCGCCTCACTGCAGGTGACCAACGGCGATTTCGTCACCATCGAGGTCAACGGCACCTCCAGGCGCGCCGAGGTGTTCGTGAGCGAGTCCGCACAGGACGGCACGCTCCTCCTGCCCGTGCTGCCCGAGCAGCCGAGCGGTCTTGGCGCTGCCGACCGCGAGTCGCTCGTGCGCGAGCGCCAGGCACTGGAGGTGGTGTGAGGTGGATCCACTCTGGGTGACCCTTGTCAAGGCGATCCTGCTGTGCCTGACTCTCCTCGGCGTGTTCGCATACATGACGCTGATCGAGCGCAAGCTGCTCGGCCGCATGCAGCACCGTTACGGTCCAAACCGCACCGGCCCGTTCGGGCTGCTGCAGCCGATCTCCGACGCGATCAAGTCGATATTCAAGGAAACGATCATCCCGGCCAACGCGGACAAGTTCGTGTACTTCCTCGCGCCGTTCATCAGCATCACCTTCGCGCTGTCGGCCTTCGCGATCATCCCCGCCGGCCCCGCAGGCAGCTTCTTCGGGTTCAATCCATGGATCATCGACCTGGACATCGGCCTGCTCTACGTACTCGCCGTGACCGCCATGGGCGTTTACGGCATCTTCCTTGGCGGCTGGGCCAGCAACAGCAAGTACGCGCTGCTGGGCAGCCTGCGCTCCAGCGCGCAGCTGATCAGCTACGAGCTCGGCCTGGGACTCAGCGTCCTGACGATCATCATGATCGCCGGCACCGTCAACCTGCGCGAGATCGTGGACATCGGTGTCTGGTCCGTCTCGCCCTGGCTGTGGCTGCCGCTGGTCATAGCCTTCGGCACGTTCGTCATCTCCGGCATCGCCGAGGTCAACCGCACGCCGTTCGACCTGCCCGAGGCCGAACAGGAGATCGTTGCCGGATACATGACGGAATACTCGAGCCTGAACTGGGCGCTTTACCAGATGGCAGAGTACGTCAACATGCTGACGATGTCGGCGTTCATCAGCACCCTCTTCCTGGGCGGCTGGCGAGGGCCCGCGTTCGTGGACAACATCATCCCCGGGATGTCTGAGTGGCCGTTCGTCTGGCTGATAGCCAAGATGGCCATCTTCATGTTCATGTTCATCTGGCTCCGGGCCACCCTGCCACGCTTCCGCTACGACCAGCTGATGCGCATCGGCTGGGTCTGGCTCTTCGAGATCGCGCTCTTCGCGGCGCTGCTGACCGGGGCGGTGATCGCATTTGTTCTCTGAACCAGGCATCTTCAAGTTTCGAGTGACAGGAGAACGTCAATGAGCAGCATTCTGGATCTTGCAAAGGGCATGGGCGTCTCGCTCCAGCACCTCTTCAGCAAGCCCGCCACCCGCAGTTATCCCGAGGAGCCCGCCGAGATCAAGGCGCGCTTCCGCGGTCGGCACCACCTGCTGCGTCACCCCGACACGGGCCTGGAGAAGTGCATCGGCTGCAGCCTCTGCGCAGCGGCCTGCCCCAGCTACGCCATCTACGTCGAGGCCGCCGAGAACGACCAGGACAACCCCGTCTCAGCCGGCGAGCGCTACGCCTCGATCTACGAGATCAACATGCTCCGCTGCATCTTCTGCGGCATGTGCGAGGAGGCCTGCCCGACCGGAGCGGTCGTGCTGGGCCACGAGTTCGAGCTGTCCGACTTCCGCTACCAGGACTTCACGTACGGCAAGGAAGACATGCTCGTCGGCGTCGTCGGCAGCAAGTGGCAGCGGCGCGAGGCGCACAGCAAGGGCAAGGAAGCCAAGCCAGGCTACATCGCCGAGCACAGGCCGGAGCTCGAGGGCGTGGACAACTGATGGTCGCGTTCGTCATCCTGGCGATCCTCACCCTGGCCGGCGCTCTCGGCGTCGTGCTGCTGCGCGAACCCGTTCATGCCGCCCTCTCGCTGGTCGGAACACTCCTCAGCATCGCCGTCATCTATGTGACGCTGGACGCGCACTTCCTCGCGGCGATCCAGGTGATCGTCTACACGGGCGCGATCGTCGTGCTCTTCCTGTTCGTGGTCATGCTTCTGAACGTCAGGTCCGAAGCAGCCATCGTCCGCTTCCGCTGGCTGCCGCCGACGGTGATAGGCGTCGTCGTCGTCGCCGCCGGAGTCATCACGGCTACCGCGCTGATCGATCCGCAGCAGCTGCCCGCGCCCGAGGTGATCACCTCGGCGCTCGGTGGGGGAGGACCCGCCCAGATCGGCGAGTCGCTCTTCACCGATTACGTGCTTGCCTTCCAGCTGGTCGGCATCATGCTTCTGACCGGCATCATCGGCGCCGTCAGCCTCGTGCAGCGCAAACCGGCTGCAGGCGGTGAGCTGTGATGGTGCCGACCGAGTACTACATCGTGCTCAGTGCGGCCCTGTTCGTGATCGGCGCCGCGGGGGTGCTCACGAGGCGAAGCGCGATCCTGATGTTCCTGAGCATCGAGCTGATGCTCAACGCCGGTAATGTCGCCCTGGCCGCGTTCGCCAGGCAGTGGAGCAGCGCGGGAATGCAGACCGCCCTCTCCGGGCAGTCCGCGGTCTTCATCGTGCTCGCCATCGCAGCCGCTGAGGTCGCGATAGGCCTCGGCATCCTTGTCGCCATCTTCCGCCACCGGGCCAGTACCGAGGTCGACGAACTTTCGGAGGTGCGTTACTGATGAATACCGTCAACGCAGTCGCACTGGCACCTTTCATCATGCTTGCGGCATCCCTGATCAACGGCATCTTCGGGCGCGGCATGGCCCCGGCCATCAGCGGGATGATCGGCAGCGTCGCCACCGGCCTGGCCTTCGTGCTCGCCCTGGTCAGCTTCGCGGGCTTCCAGGGAGAAGCGGTCCGCGTGGTTCTCTGGGACTTCCTGCCCAATCTGCCGGTCGCCTTCGCCATCGACCAGCTGAGCCTGCTGATGGTCCTGATCATCACCTTCGTGGGCCTGCTGATCAACATCTACTCCATCGGTTACATGAAGGGGGACGAAGGGCTTCCCAGGTACTTCTCGGGGCTCAACCTCTTCATCGCCGCCATGCTCGTGCTGGTGCTCGCCGACTCCTTCCTGCTGCTCTTCGTCGGCTGGGAAGGCGTGGGCGTCTGCTCCTACCTGCTGATCGGCTTCTGGTACCGCGAGCGGCTCAACGCCAGCGCGGCCCGCAAGGCGTTCATAGTCAACCGCATCGGTGACGTCGGCTTCCTGCTCGCCATGTTCCTTACATACCGCACCTTCGGTACCCTCGAGATCGCCACAGTCGTCCAGGCTGCGCCCCTGATGGTTTACGGCTCGGCCACGCTGATGGCGATCGGCCTGCTCTACATGCTCGCCGCCGCGGGCAAGTCCGCACAGCTGCCGTTGCACGTCTGGCTCCCGGACGCCATGGCCGGCCCCACGCCGGTCTCGGCCCTTATCCACGCGGCGACGATGGTCACCGCGGGCGTCTACCTGATCGCCCGCACGGCACCGCTGTTCGCACACACGCCCGAGGCATCGGCAGTGGTCGCCTGGGTTGGCGCACTCACGGCGATCATCGCGGCTTTCAGCGCCCTCGCGCAGAAGGACATCAAGAAGATCCTCGCCTACTCCACCATCAGCCAGCTCGGCTTCATGTTCGTGGCAGTGGGCACCGGTGCGTACTGGGTCGCGATCTTTCACGTCTTCACCCACGCGTTCTTCAAGGCACTGCTCTTCCTCGCGTCAGGCAGCGTCATCCATGCGCTTGGCGGAGAGCAGGATATCGGCAGGATGGGCGGTCTCGGCCGCCGGATGCGCGTGACGGGCACGACCGCCCTGATCGGCACGCTCGCGATAGCCGGCGTTCCGTTCCTGTCCGGCTTCTTCAGCAAGGACAGCATCATGCTGCACACCTTCACGAGCGACCTGCTGATCGATTACGGCAACTACGCGCTCTTCGCCATCCTCCTGATCACTGCCGTGATGACGGCGTTCTACATGTTCCGCTGGTACTACCGCGTGTTCGGCGGCGAGACCCGCATGGCCGCCGCGGACTACGGCAAGGTCCACGAGTCGCCGCCCGTCATGACGGTTCCACTGGTGATCCTCGCTGTGCTCAGCGTCGTGGCCGGCTACCTGGGCATGCCCGAGTTCATCGCCCGAAGCGTCATCCACGACTGGCTGGCCGCCCCGACAGCCTCCGGCGCGACCTTCACGCACGTGTCCGTCGCTACCGAGTGGTTGCTGATCCTCGCCTCCGTCCTCGCCGCCGCCATCGGCCTGGGGCTCGGCTGGTTCCTCTACGTGCGCTCCGACGGATCTCAGGCCCGGCGGATCGGCGACAGCCCGGTCGGCGCCGCCTCCAGGCACGGTGTCGGCTTCGACATCGCCTTCAACTGGGCGGTCGTCAGGTCCGCCGACGCGATCTCGGGCGGGCTTGCACTGCTCGACCGTGAGATCGTCGACCGCGGCATGACCGGCGTGGTGCGACGCACCACCTTCGTGGGCCGCCTCGTCGTGCTGCTGCAGAGCGGTCACGTCCGGCTCTACGCGCTGACGATGTTCGCAGGGGTGACGCTGCTCGCACTCATCGTTCTCCTCGCGGGGGTGCTCGCATGACGCTCGCCGTGATCCTCGTTCCCCTCATCGCTGCGCTGCTGCTGCCCCTCCTCGGCGGGCTCGGCCGCATCGTTGCGCTCGGCGCGGCCATCGCCACCTTTGTGCTCGCGCTGCGCCTGCCCTCCGCCGAGGCGGTCAACCTGCCCTGGCTGCCCGACCTGGGCGTCACCTTCAGCCTGTCGGGCCACGGTGCAGCCACCGTGCTGGTCGCGGCCGCCGCGCTCGCCATGATCGGAGCCGTCTGGTACGGCGGCTTCCGCGTCACGCATCGCACGTCCGTGTTCCTGGCGCTCCTGCTGGCGATGCAGGCGTTCCTCAACGGCATCTTCCTCGCCAAGGACCTCGTGATCTTCTACGTGTTCTGGGAAGCAACCCTGATCCCGAGCCTGATCATGCTCGGCGTCTGGGGCGGCTCCGCGAAGCGCGCGGCCGTAATGAAGTACCTGGTCTACGCGATGGGCGGCTCGCTCCTGATGCTGGTGGGAATCATCGCCCTGAAGGTCACCTCCGGGGCAACCGGCTTCCACTTCGACGAACTGGTCGCCGCCGGAGCCAGCCTCGACCTGAACACACAGCTGCTGATCTTCGCGGCCTTCGCGGTAGCATTCGCGGTCAAGCTTCCCCTGGTGCCGGTGCACTCGTGGCTGATCGACTTCCATGAACAGAACCACCCGAGCGGCGTCGCCGACGTCGCTGGCACGCTCTACAAGGTCGGCGCCTTCGGCTTCTTCGCCTGGGCGATCCCCTTGCTTCCGGCAGCAGCCGAGGCCGCTGCACCACTGCTGCTCGCCCTCGCTGCCATTACTGCGCTTTACGGCGGCGTCGTCGCGGTGGCCCAGACCGACCTCAAGCGACTCCTTGCCTACGCCTCGCTGTCGCACATGGGCATCATCGGTGTCGGTGTCTTCAGCCTGCAGCCCGAAGGGATGACCGGCGGGATGCTCCTGCTGGCCGCACAGATGGTCTCGACCAGCGCACTGTTCATCCTTGCCGGCATGCTGGGCGAGCGGCGCGGCACCTTCGAGCTGTCCGCCTACGGCGGACTGGCACGCAGCGCCCCGTTCCTGGCGAGCATCATGCTCTTCTCGATCTTCGCCAGCATCGGCGTACCCGGCCTCGGTAACTTCCCAGGGGAGTTCCTCAGCCTGCTGGGCGCCTGGCTCCACACGCCCGGCTGGGCGATCGTGGCCACGCTGACAATCATCGCGGCGGGCATCTACGGCGTGAACCTGTACCAGCGCATGTTCCAGGGCCGGGAACAGCTGCCGGCTCCCGACCTCAGCTTCCGAGAGGCCATCACCCTCCTGCCATTCGTGGCCGGCATACTCTGGTTCGGAATCGCGCCAGCTGCCGCAGTCAGCAACATCGAACTGCAGACCCGCGCGGGAACGGAACAGGCGATCACGCAACCGACTGAACCGCTTGCCGGAACGATGGAGGACAGCCAATGACTTTCCCGGCAGCCATTGACATCAACTGGCTCCAGCTCAGCCCACTCATGACGCTGATCGCCACTGCTTCAATCGCCCTGCTCTACAACCTCGGGGACCGCGACACGCGCGGAGGCGCAGGCATCACCGTCACCGGCCTCATCCTGGCGGGCGTGTTCAACTACGCGCTTATGCGCGAGTCCGAGGGTGGTCCCATCACCGCGTTCGGCGGCCGCCTGCTCGCGGACCAGCTGACCACCAGCCTCTGGTTCGTGATAATCGTCGGTGCCGTGCTTGCGATCCTGGTCGCGTGGAACTACATCCACAACAGCGAGGTGGGCCAGCCGGAGTACTATCCGCTCCTGCTGCTCTCAGCCAGCGGCGCGATGGTGATGGTCGCAGCGGGCGACCTGATCACGCTTCTGCTCGGCCTCGAGATCATGTCGCTTGCCGTCTACGTGCTTTCGGCCTTCAGGCTCGGCCATGGCGCGCCCGCGAGACAGAGCCAGGAGGCGGGCATGAAGTACTTCCTCCTTGGTGCCTTCGCTTCGGCCGTGATGATCTACGGCATCGCCCTGCTTTACGGCGCGACCGGCAGCTTCCACTACACAGGCGTTCATGCGGCCGTTACCGCACCCGACTTCGGCTTGCCAGTGCTCGCCGCGGTCGGCGGGCTGCTCCTGCTGGGTGGCCTGGCCTTCAAGGCAGCGATCTTCCCGCTGCAGCAGTGGGCGCCAGACGTATACACGGGAGCGCCCACGCCCGTCACCACCTTCATGAGCGTCGTCGTCAAGACTGCCGCGTTCGCCGCGCTCCTGCGTGTCGGAGCAGGCTTCCTGCCGGAAGTGTCACCCGCGGTCATCGAGGTGTTCTCCTGGCTGGTCGGCGCGACCATGGTGATCGGAAACTTCGGCGCGCTGGCCCAGCAGGGCATCAAGCGCATGCTGGCCTACTCCTCGGTGGCGCATGCGGGCTACCTCGGCCTGGCCGTGCTCGCTGCGAGCACCGACGGGTTCCGGGCCGCCAGCTGGTACCTGATGGCCTATACGCTCATGACCGCCGGCGCTTTCGCCGTGCTCGCCCTGGTGTCCAGACGCGACGACACGGGTGACACCCTGAGCCACTTCGCGGGCCTGGGCCGCAGGCAGCCGGGCCTGGCGCTCGCCATGGCAATCTTCATGCTCAGCCTGGCCGGAATCCCGCCGCTGGCCGGCTTCGCCGGCAAGCTCTTCGTGTTCAGTGCCGCGATCGGAGCGGGCTACGTGGTACTGGCCGTCGTCGGCATCGTCACGAGCATCGTCGGCGTCTACTACTACTTCCGCGTGATCAAGGTCATGTACTTCGACCAGAGCAGCAGCGAGGCCCTGCCCGGCGGCATCGACGTCGCCGGTCGCCTCGCGATCGCGCTCGCCGCGGTCGGAACCGTCGTTCTGGGGGTCTTTCCGGCGATCTGGTGAGGCCGAAGAACGAGCCGGACGCTTCCGGGGCGGCCCTCTGTTTGAGGGGGGCCGCCCCGGAATCATTTCCTGGTTTCAGGTCGTGTATACCGGATCAGCCGAGCAACCTGCGGATCCGCTCGACTGCTTCCTGCACGCGCTCAAGGCTGGTGGCGTATGAGAACCTGACCCGCCCGGGCGCGTGGAAGTCGCCTCCTGGCACGACGGCGACGTTTGCCTCGTTCAGCAGGCGCATGGCCGCGTCCAGGTCATCGGCTGCGATGGGAGACGTGTCCGTCATCGTGTAGAAGGCTCCCTGCGGCATGGGAGTGTGCAGGCCCATGCCGTTGAGGCCATTGACCAGGGTGTCGCGCCGTTCGCGGTAGGCAGCACGCGTCATCGCCTGGAAGGCCGCGGTCTCGTCCGTCATGCGGAGCGCTGCCACGGTCGCGTGCTGGGCGATCGCGTTCGCCGAGCTGGTCACCTGTCCCTGTACCTTGTTCATCTGGCTGATCAGCTCACGCGGACCCGCGCCCCAGCCCAGGCGCCAGCCTGTCAGGGCATACCCCTTCGAGGCGCCATGAATCATCAGCGTGTGGTCCGGCGCGAAACTCGCGGGGTTCGTGAACTCACCGTCGTAAACCAGGTGCTCGTAGAGCTCGTCACTGAAGAGCCAGATGTCGTGCTTCAGTGCCACCTCGGCGAAGCGCCTGATCACCTCACGGGGATAGACTGCCCCGGTCGGGTTGCTGGGTGAGTTGAGCACGATCACCTTCGTCCGGCTGGTGACGAGCGACTCGAGCTGGTCCGGGTCGGGTACGAAGCCGTTCTCGGCACTGGCTGGCAGGTATACGCACCTGCCACCCATCATCTCGACCTGGGCCGGATAGGTCACCCAGAACGGCTCGGGGATGATGACCTCGTCCCCCGGCTCCAGCACGGCGGCGAAGCCGTTGTAGAGCACCTGCTTGCCGCCGGTCGATACCGAGACCTCATCGCGGTCGAACCCGAGCGCGTTCTCGCGGCGGAACTTGGCGATGATCGCGTCCCGCAGTTCGGGAGTTCCCTCCGTGGCCGTGTACTTGGTCATGCCGAGGTCGATCGCCTCGCGGGCAGCGGCCAGCACGTGTTTGGGCGGCTGGAAGTCGGGCTCTCCGGCAGTCATCGCGATGACGTCAACGCCGCTGGCTTTCAGCTCACGCGCCCTGGCCGTGAAGGCCAGGGTGGATGACTCCTTCAGTTTCAGGATCCTGCTGGCGATTCCCGGCATGTCCTGCTAGATAAGCTCTTCAGGCCTGAAGAAGATGCCGATTTCCCGCTCGGCGGTCTCTGGGGCGTCCGAGCCGTGGGCGACGTTCTCGTCGAGCGTGGTGGCCAGGTCGCCACGGATGCTGCCGGGGACGGCGTCCTTCGGGTTGGTCGCGCCCATCATCTTGCGCCATTCCAGGATCGCGTTCTCGCCCTCCAGGACCATCGCCACGACAGGTCCGCTGGTGATGAAGCTGACCAGCCCGTCGAAGAACGGCTTGCCCTTGTGTTCGCCGTAGTGCGTCTCGGCAGTCTCGCGGCTGATCTGCATCAGCTTCATGCCTGCGATGTGGAAGCCCTTGGTTTCGATGCGGCGCAGTACCTCGCTGACGAGGCCGCGCTTGACACCATCCGGTTTGATCATTGCGTAAGTTCGTTCGGTAGCCATTGCGCAGGCAGGATATCACGCACCCAGCTGCTATAGTGCCCGGCATGTCCGATGACTCAGTGCCAGAAGTAACACCTCACGAAGCAGCCCGGCGCCTCAGGGACGGAGCTGCACTGCTGGACGTACGCAACCGGGACGAGTTCGATGAATCCCGCGTGCCGGACTCGCTGCTGATCCCGCTGGGCGAACTCAAGGAGCGGGTCTCCGAGCTGCCCCAAGACCAGGATCTGGTCGTGATCTGCCGCAGCGGCGGGCGCAGCGGCCTGGCAGTCGACTGGCTGCTTAGCCAGGGGTTCGTGGCCGTGAACCTGTCAGGCGGGATCCTGGACTGGGAAGAAGAGGGACTGCCGGTCGAGCGGTAGACCGGCAGTAAAGGGTTCGGATCGGGCCGTCGCCACTAGCGCCTTCGGCGCAGCCTCTCCATCGCCCCGCGCATGCTGACACGCATGCGTTCGAGCGCGGCGGCCAGGTCATCAAGCTCGTCGCCCGACCGGAATTCGACCTGCTCCTCGAGCTCGCCACGGCTGATCTGGTCTGCGCGCGACGTCAGCTGCAGCACGTTGCCGGTCAGCCTGCGCGCGCGCCAGACGGCGATCAGGATCGCGAGCAGCAACGGTACGAGGCTGAACAGCAGGACGTTGAGGATGATCCTGTTCACCTGGGCAGTCACGGCACGGTCCGAGACGCCGACGACGATGGCGCCGACCGGCTCCCCGCTGACCGTGAGGGGCTGGGCCACGATCTCGATGTTCGAGCCGTCGCCCGCCGGCAGCTGCGAGCTGGTGCCGGCCCCGGCGCGCCCGGCGGCACCGGCCGCCCCGATGCTGACGGCTTCGAGTGCACGGTTCCGGATGGCGTCCTGAAGGTCGAGGGTGCTGCTCGAGAGGCTGGCGGCACCAACGAAGAATCCGGGCAGCGGGTTGCCGAGCGTATCCGTCGCGATGATGAAAGCGATGTCCTCACGCGGGAACGATTGCCTGGTGATGAGGATGGTGGACTGCAGCTGCAGGTAGTCGATGCCGCCGGCCGTGGCCGTCTGTTCGAAGGCGCTTGAGAGGCTGGCAGCGGTCGCGATGGCGGGGTTGCGGGCGGAGTCCAGCAGCTGGTTGTAAAGCGCGGGACGGGCGGTGAGCCAGGTGGCCGCCAGCGCGCCGACGATGGTGAGGAGCACCGGAATGATGGCCGTGCTCAGCAGCTTCGCCTGCAGGCTTCCGCGCCGCCCGCGGGGCTGCGTGCCGCCGTCGGCAGCGGCTGCGTCACCCGGCTGTCCAGCCGATGTCGGCGCGGAGCCGCGCGCCAGCGCGGTGCG
>CAZBVI010000006.1:0-145520 GCA_964495325.1 uncultured bacterium | reverse complement strand
GGACGTGAAGACCTTGCCGTTGCGGTCACGGGCGCGATACTCAAATACCGGCATTGGCACTCCGGTGATTGAAAGCAGGATTCGTCACTGGCTCAATCATAGCGCGCCGTTCGGACTTCAGCTGATACATTCGCCACTTGGTCCCGTGCGACAATCGGATCATGAGCCGATCCCCAGTCAGACGGCCTGCGAAGCGCATCCGGGAGGCGCTTCGTGACCGCCGGGCCAGAGCCGCACAGATCCTGATCCAGCTGCGCCAGACGTACGGCGAGGCGCGCACCGAACTTGACTACGAGAACCCGTTTCAGCTGCTCGTCAGCGTCATCCTGTCGGCCCAGGCCACGGATGTGAGCGTGAACCTGGCCGGTCCCGCGCTTTACTCCCGCTTCCCCGATGCCGAAAGCCTCGCAGCAGCCGATGCAGAGGAAGTGATGGGCCTGATCAGCTCGATCGGGCTGTACCGGACCAAGGCACGCAACATCGTCCGGACCGCGCAGATCCTTACGGGGAAGCACGGCGGTGAGGTGCCCGAAACCATGGAGGAGCTGCTCGAGCTGCCCGGCGTGGGCCGGAAGACGGCAAACGTCGTGCTGGGAGTGCTCTACGGCGTGCCCTCCATCGCGGTCGACACGCATGTCGGCAGGCTCGCCAGGCGCCTCGGTTTCAGTCGCGAGGACAACCCGGACAAGGTGGAGCTGGACCTGCAGCGCGTACTGCCGCCCGAACAGTGGGTGTATGCGCATCACGCCCTGATCCTGCACGGGCGCAGGGTATGCACCGCCCGCAGGCCGGCCTGCGGCGCCTGTGTGCTGGCTGATTACTGTCCCAGCCGCAACGCCTTCGGCTGAGCCAGTGCCGCTGGGCCCGCGCCCAGACAATGCCGGCAATTGTTCGCCTGCAGGCGCCGGGGTGCGGCGACTCTTGCTAGGCTCGACTCATGACACACCTTGCGGACTCCGGCTCGGTTCACGACCTTGTGATCATCGGCGCCGGTCCTGTCGGGCTGCAGGCAGCCATCCTCGCCCGCCGGGCGGGCCTGGATGCGGTCGTGCTGGAGCAGGGCTGCATCGTCAACGCGATCTACCGGTACCCGACCTACATGACGTTCTTCACCACCTCCGAGCGGCTCGAGATCGGCGGCCACCCTCTCGTCACGGCGACTGACAAGCCCACCCGCAAGGAAGCGCTCGACTACTACCGGAAGGTCGTTCACGCAGAGCAGGTCGATGTAAGGCAGTACACGTCGGTAACAGGCATCGCGCGGTCCGGCGCGGAGTTCAGGGTCGCGGCGAAACGGACGGACGGCTCGCTCCACGCGTTCCGCAGCCGCCGGGTGATCGTCGCGACCGGTTACTTCGACACGCCCAAACGGCTCCTGGTTCCGGGCGAGGACCTGCCAAACGTCACGCACTACTACACTGAGCCACACCCGTACTACAGCAGGAACGTGACGATCGTGGGCGCCGGGTCCAGCGCCGCGGATGCCGCCCTGGACCTGTACCGCGCCGGCGCACGCGTCACCATGGTCCACCGCGGCCCGGACTTCAGGCACAGCCTCAAGTACTGGATCCGGCCCAACCTGGAGAACCGCGTACGGGAAGGCTCGATCACCGCACACATGAACACCGTCGTCACCCGGATCACACCCGGGGCCGTACACACATCCGGGCCGGCTGGCGAGCTTGCGATTCCGACCGACCAGACCTTCCTGCTAACCGGCTACTACGCCGATCCTGCCCTGCTGAACAGCGTCGGAATCAGGACGGACCCGGCCACGTTCCAGGCGGAACTGAACGAGGACACGTTCGAATCGAACATCCCCGGTCTTCACGTGATCGGCTCGGCCGGCTTCGGCACGCGCACAAGCGACGTCTTCATCGAGAACGGCCTCGTACATGCCGCCCGGGCAATCGGCCACATCGCGAAGCACGCGGCAGACACTTCAGGGGCCGGCCTGGTCACCGCGACCGGTTGACCGAAAAGGTGCGAAACTCATAGGCGTGAAGCTCGTAGTCACGCACGAACAGCCTGATTTCGATGCCTTGGCCAGTGTAGCGCTCGCCAAACTGGCCCATCCGGGTGCCGTCGGCACGTTGACGGGAGCGATCAATCCGCGCCTGCGTGACGCCATCGGCCTGTACCGCGACGAACTCAACCTGCGTGACGCCACACAGATCGACCAGGCCTCGGTACAGGAGCTCATCGTCGTCGATACGAACGACGCGGCCAGGCTCGGCCCGTTCAGCGGACTCGCCGACGCTGTGCCAGTAACGCTTTACGACCATCACGGCCCGGCGGACAACCCAATACCTGCCACGCAGGGCGTGCAGGACCAGGTCGGCGCGACGGCAACCATCCTCACGCGGCACCTCCAGGCGAGCAACACCCCGATCCCGCCCAGCATCGCCACGCTGGCACTGCTCGGCATCCACGAGGACACCGGAAACCTTACCTATCCCGGCACCCGTGCGGACGACCACGCAGCCGCTGCCCACCTCCTGCGAAGCGGCGCGAACCTGGAACTCGTCATGCAGCTCACCCATGACCCGCTGAGCCCAGAACAGCGCGGCCTGCTGGGGCAGCTGCTGGAGTCAGCCACCCTGGAGTCCGACGGTGAAAGGAGAATACTGGTGGCCAGCCGCGACCTGCCTGACTTCGTGCCGGGGATCAGCGGCATCGTCAGCCAGCTCCTGAGCCTGCACGCCTGCGACGCCGCCATAGTCGCGATCGGCCAGCCCGACCACACGCTCATGTTCGCCCGCGTCGCCCGTGCGTACGACGCGGCGGCCGCGTTCAGGGACGCGTTCGGCAGCGGAGGTGGCCATCCGAGTGCGGCGTTCGCCAGGACCCGTACACCGATGCGGGCCGCGTTGGACCTGGCGCTGGAGAAGTTGAGGCACAACCGCCGGGAGACCACCACTGCCCGCCAGCTGATGAGCAGCCCCGTTGTCACCATCCCGGACACGGACACCGTCTCCTCTGCCCTCCAGAACCTGCGCAGGCACGGCCACGGCGGCGCGCCCGTCACGGACAATGGCGGCCGGGTGAGCGGCATCGTCTCGAGCCGCGACCTCGAGCACGCGCTGCGGTTCGACATGGGTGACGCGAGCGTGACCGGCTTCATGAACCGCGGAGTGATCACGGCCGGGCCGGATGAGTCACTCACGCAGCTGGAATCCCGGCTGATACAGCACGCCATCGGCCGCCTGCCGGTAATCGGCACGGACGGCAGGCTGCTGGGCATCGTCACCCGCAGCGACCTGATCCGGGCGCGTCACGAGCGGATCGCACCCGACATGGCACAAAGTGTGATCGACCGGCTCCCCGCGCTGGCCCGGCGCGTGGTCGAGCAGGCAGCTGCACTTCTGCCCGCCGGGGCGCACCTGTACCTGGTGGGAGGCATGGTGCGCGATGCACTCCTGGGCCGCTCGTTCAGCGACCTTGACCTGGCAGTCGAGGGCACCACGGCCCAGAGCCTGGCCGCCGCGCTGGCCAGGGAACACGGCGGCAGCTACACACCACACGAGGCGTTCGGCACGACCACATACACGACGCCGGCCGGGCTGAGCGTGGACCTTGCGGGCACGAGGTTCGAGACGTACGCGCACCCGGGTGCACTGCCGGACGTCAGCCCCGGCTCGATCACGCGGGACCTGCAGCGGCGCGACTACACCGTCAACGCGATCGCCGTAAGGGTTCACCCGGAACCGAAGGAAGTCATCGATCCGACCGGGGGTGTCAACGACCTGCGGCGTGGAGTGCTCAGGCTCCTGCATGCGCTCTCCTTCGCCGAGGACCCCACCCGGCTGATCCGCGGCGCTCGGCTGGCGGCCCGGCTTGGCTTCCAGTTCGGCAATGGCACGCTCAGGCAGGCGCGACTCGCCATGCTGCCGAACGTTCTGAGCCTCGTGTCACCCGCCCGCTTCAGGAACGAACTGGTGCTGGCCCTCGGCGAGCCGCGCGTGGCGCCGGTAACGGCGGTGCTCGATCACACGGGTGCACTCGAGCGGATCTACCACCTGAGGGACGCACCCGAGCTGCTGACCGCGCTGGACGCCACAGCCGATGACCCGGATGCGAAGCCCGAAGCGGCGCTGCTGGCACTGCTCCTGGAGACGCCGGCCCAAGACGCCGAGAAGCACATGACCAGGTTCAGCTGGCCCCAGAAGCACAGGGCGGCACTCGATCGCCTGCGGCGTTCGCGTGAGGATCCGGACGCGCTCAGCGAGGAGCTGCTGGGGCGCATGACGACTGCGGAACTGCAGCTTGCGCGCACGTTCGGCGACCGGCAACGCGAGCTGGTGGACGCGTTCCGTGCGCTGCCCGAGCGCCGTCGGCTGCGGGGAAGTGACGTGCTAAGCTTGGGCGTGCGCGAAGGACCTGCGGTAGGCCGGATACTTGGTGCTGTCGCGAACGCACGCCAGGCCGGCAAGGTCGACGGCTTCGAAGCCGAACTCAGGCTCGCACGCGAACTGATCGCGCAGTCACACACGGAGTGAACACATGCTGCTGAACTACTTCTCGAACATGACCGTGCTGGTCATAGCCAGCATCGTCATGATCATGGCCCTCATCTTCCATAACGTTTTCCAGACCTGGATCGCGTCCCGGCTCGGCGACCACAGTCCGCGCCTGGCCGGGTTCGGAGCCTTCGATCCCGGCCGCCAGCTGGACGGGTTCGGGATCATCCTCCTGCTCATCCTCGGCTTCGGCTGGCCCAGGCAGATCCCGGTCAACAGCCGCAACTACCGGGGCAAGACCGAGGCGATCGTCTGGTACTCGGGTCCGCTTGCGTACCTGCTCGTGTCGGTGTTGAGTTACATCGCGTACGCCGTGCTGCTTCGCCAGGGTGGCGGCGACGTCGCGTTCGGATTCGCGGTCGCCGGCAGCGTGGCCGTGCTGCACGCAGCGATCAACCTGTTCCCGGTACTGCCCCTTGATGGCGGCTTCGCGGCCCTGGCGATCGGCAGTCCCGCCGTGCGCCGCCTGGTGCGCCAGATCGCCGGCTTCGGAACACTCGGATTCATCGTGCTGTTCCTGCTGCTGAACCTGAGCGGCATCCTCAGCCGGCTCGTCAACCTGCTGCAGACCCTCATCCTCAGACTGATCTCACTGATTCCCGGCCTGTAGTTCAGGCCTTGCGCGCGTCGACAACCAGCTGAACCAGCGCGACATAGGTCTCGAGCGTAGCCGTCATCGTTCCATCGGGCGCGAACTTCCGTATCAGGTGGCCGCCGCGCCTGCCCGCATAGAGGAAGCCATCGCCGTCAACACCGAGGTCAAGCAGCCCGTCGATGTTCTCGCCCTGGCGCGGCACGAACGAGTAGGACGCGAGCACTTTGGCGTCGGGCGAGATCTTGCGGATCTTGCCGGCAGTGGCGTCCGAGATGTAGACGTTGCCCGTGGCATCGACACAGAGGCCGTCCAGTTCGCGCATACCCTCGCCCCCGCCAGCCTGGCGGAACGCCCAGCGCGTCACGTACTCGCCATCGCGCGTGAACCGCTGAACCTGCCGGTTGCCCTGGTCCAGCACGAAGACACTGCCGTCAGGGCCAACTGTAACGACGCGCGGCTCGCCGAAACTGCCGCGTCCGGTTCCGCTGCCGCCGAAGGCCAGCTCGAAGTTGCCTTCGGAATCGAAGCGCTGCACCTTGAGCGTTTCCGCGTCCAGCACGTAAAGCCGGTCGTCCGGCGCAACGGCGAGTGACACGGGCTGCAGGAACTCGCCTTCCTTCATGCCGTACTTCCCGAAGGCCGAGATCAGGTCACCGTTCTGGTCCAGACGCCTGATCATCATGCTGTCGGATTTGCCGTGCCGGTATTCGAAGACGACCGCGTACAGGTTGCCCGAGTTGTCCGCAGCGATGGCGACCGGTGCAGAAGTGAACTCGCGGGGCCCGAGGCCGATGTCACCGATGCTGTCGTGCAGGTTCCCCTGCGGGTCCAGCACGCGGACCACGCCCTGCTTCGAGGCGACGGTGATGAGAAGCCGGTTCGGAAGCTCCGGCATGGTTTCTTCCTCGAAGCGCCGCTCTTCAAGGAACGCGACGACCTCGTCCAGCGGCGGGCGGTCGTCCGGGTCCTTGGCGAGCATGCGCAGCACCAGGTCGTCCAGTTCACGGTTGATCTTGAGGTTCAGCTGCCTGGGCGGCGCGGGCGCCTGGAAAATCTGCTGGTGCACGATCGCTTCGTACCCGCCCTTGAAGGCGGTCTCACCCGTCAGCATCTCGTAGAACACGAGGCCGAGACTGTAGATGTCGCTGCGGTGGTCAATCTTCAGTCCCCTGGCCTGCTCCGGCGACATGTAGACGGGCGTGCCTACGCGCGCCCCGGTCATCGTCAGGCGCGAGAGCACCTTGCCCCCGGCGATTCCGAAGTCCATCAGCTTGACCGCGTCGGACTTGAGGCGCGGCCCCGGGCCGGGCATCATGCCGCCGCGCAGGATCATGATGTTCGCCGGCTTGATGTCCCGGTGGATGATTCCCGCATCGTGGATATGCATGAGGGCGTCGGCCACGAGGCGCATGATGTCGGCCGAGAGTGGGATGTCGAGCTCGCGCGCGTCGATGTAGCTCTCGAGCGACCGGCCGTCGACGAACTCCATCGCCATGAAGTGCTTGACCCCCTGGCTGCCGTGCTCGAAGGTGCGGACGATGTTCTCGTGGTCGAGCCGCTGCGCCACCTCGGCCTCACGGTGGAAACGGCGGATGAACTTCGCATCCGCAACGTACTGCTCCATCGGGAGTTTGAGTGCCACGATCTCCCCGTCAGACTTGCGGCGCGCCCGGTACACCATGGCCATGCCTCCGGAACCCACGCGCTCCAGGATCTCGTAACCGGGCACGTCCAGCTCCTCGAATGCGGGGGTGGCACGCGACTTCCGTGCGTTGCCTGCACTGGTGCTCCTGCGTGTGCGCCGGGGTGCTACCCGACTCGCGTTGCGCCGGCGGGCAACCGGGGCGGGTCCCGGCAGCAGCAGCGCCAGGGCAAAACCTAGCACGATGAGCGGCGCAACCGCACGCTCAGGGCCACTGGTGAGCAGCAGCCCGATCACAAGCAGAACGCTCACGGCGCCGAACACCACGCGTGCAAGGCCGCCGATGCGCAGGAGCAGCAGGAAGCCGATCAGCGCGACAGGCAGGATCGTCCATGGCAGCCAGCCCATGTTGGTCACGGTACCTCCAGCAGGATCAGGGTGATGTTGTCATCCCCGCCCCGCGAGTTGGCCTGGGCAATCAGGAAGTCGACGCTCGACTGCGCGCTTCCGCCGGAGGTGACCTCCTTGAGGATCTCCTCGTCGGTAACGTGGCCCGTGAGGCCATCGCTGGTCAGCAGCAGAAAATCGCCGGAGCGCACTTCGAACGCGGTCACGTCAACGGTGACGCTGGGCTCCAGGCCGAGCGCACGCACCAGCACGTTGCGCCACTCGTGGTCGGCTGCGGCTTCCCGCGTCAGAAGTCCAAGCCCGATCTGCTCGGCCACCCAGGTGTGGTCGCTCGTCAGCTGAATGATCTCGTCAAAGCGGATCAGGTAGGCGCGTGAATCACCGACGTGGCCAAGCCAGGCGCTGTGCCCGTAGATGACAGCGAAAGTAAGTGTGGTGCCCATGCCGTGACGGCCAGTGCCCGCGACCGCGGCGTCATGCACGCGCTTGTTCGCCAGCAGCACGGCCTTCTCGGCCACGCGGTCCAGGCCGACCACCGGCCGGCCCCGCTCAGCCTCCGCGACATAGCGGGTGAAGGACTCGCCCAGCACGTGGATGGCGATGCGACTGGCTTCCTCACCGGCCGCCGCGCCGCCCATGCCATCGGCGATGCCGAGCACGGTCAGGAACCGGTCCCGGAACGGGAACTCCCAGAAGCGGTGATAGTCCTCGTTCAAGGGTCGGACCTTGCCCACGTCCGAGCCGTGCCCGAAGTTCAGTCCAGGACGCACGCGTTCAGTCTACAGCAGCGACCCGGCGCCCGGTCGGTGAATTGCCACAACGCGTTTGGAACCTTTCAGTTGCCGTTGCTGCGTGGCCGCCGGATCGTCTCAAGGTAGGGGAACTCGGTGAGCACCTCACGGAAGACGGTGAAGAGCCTGACGGCTTCACCAGCGTCCCGCGGGACCTCGCTGATACGGAGGTAACCCGAGTCCTCGCTGTCCTCGAAGCGGAAGATCGGCGTGCCGAACACCCGCAGGCACCTGGCCCGGTGGTGATCCTGTGCGAGCCTGGTCCTGAGCTCCGGATCCTGCAGGTCGGACTCGAAGCGTTGCGCGTCCAGGCCCGTGCAGTCGACCACCCGGGCGATCGTGCCGGGGGTCAGCTGCCGGTGATCCCGATGCCTGGCCCGCAGGAGCTCAAGCCGGAACCGCTCGCCCGCGTCGTCCCCCTGCCGCCGTGCGGCCAGCGAGGCAAGGAAGGGGTAAAGGCCGCCGGTGCCGCTGGGGTCCTCGCTGTTGAGCTGCTCATTCCAGATCTGGTAGTCCGGATCCTCCGAGTTGTTCTGCATGAGGCTGAAGTGGTGCCAGCGGAATCCGAGTCCGAGCTCGGATGCGGCCAGATCCGCCAGCTCTGCGGCCCTCCACGAGAACGGACAAAGGTAGTCGAAGAATACGGTTACTTGCTCCGGCATGCCCAATTACATACCCCGCCCTCACGAACGGGGGGTAACGGGCGCGACAGGTGCTCAGTTCTGCTCGGCCGGATCCCTCGGTGCGGGCAGCGCGATACTGCCGAAACGGGACTCGAACCGCTTGACGTTCTCCTCGAGGCTCAGCAGCAGCGCCTTGGCGTGCTGCGGACTCAGGATCACGCGGCTGGCCACTGTAGGCTGCTGGCGGGGATACGCCAGTACGAAGTCGATGAAGAACTCGGCTCCCGTGTGGGAGATCAGGGCCATGTTCGAGTATGAGCCCTTCGCCGTTTCCTTGTCGATCTCGAGTTTGATTTCCTTCACTTGCTCAACTCCTCCGCCAATTCAGGCAGCATCTTTCGCAGCTGGAACCTGACGCGGCCCAGTGTGGTGGCCGTGTCCAGCGTCAACACGGCAACATAACCTGCGACATCGTGAGAGTCGAGGGGGATCATCAGCACCGGTCCGTTCTCGTACTCGATCATCGTCTGCTTGATCTCGCCCTCGCCCAGCAGGTCAGCAAGCACGCGGCTGGATGCCAGGCTGGAGGCGACGAGACCCCCGATGAAGCTCAGGTCCATGTCGCCGGAAGTGACGCCCTCGACGATGAAACCGTCGGTGCTTACGATGGCGGCGCCGGTGACGCCGCGGATGTCAAGCATGCCCTGCAGGTGCGTCGCGAGGCTCATCTGCGGCCCCCCAGCGCCCCGCGCAGCGGCTGGATGGCCCGCTCGAGCGAAGGGGCGAGGATGAAGCTGCCGCTGCCGCGCTCGAAGACCAGGCCGAGCAGGTATCCGGGCAGCATGAGTACCGTGACGTCGTGCGCGGTCAGGCTGAGGCTGAACTGCCGGACGTCGCCCAGCGTGAGGCTGCCGAACGTCTGGCGCGACGCTTCGGCCAGCCCGGCGAGTTCGGCCGCGAGTTCCTCGGCGGCGAAGCGGCTGCCGACCTGCTCGACCGGCAGGCCGTCCTGCGTGAACACGACGGCAGCGACGAAACCGGACAGCTGCGTCAGCGGCTCTAGCGCACCGGCAAGGTTCATGTGAGGGACTCCAGGATGCGCTTGCCGGCGTAGCCGCTGTAGAGCCTCGCCTTGCCCAGGTTGCCGCCGGCTTCCAGCAGCAGGACGCAGAAGAGGTCGTCGTTCAGCGTACGGACGTACGCGACCTGACGCTCGGCGCTCATGATGATCTCTCCAGGGGAACCCGCCTCCAGGCGCCCGGCCATTGCGGTGCGGGCTGCCGAAAGCACGTTGGTCAGTTCGGCCACGAACGCGGACATCACCTGCGAGTGGGCGCCGCTCTGCTCCACGAGGAGCCCGTCGACGCTTCCGACGGCCGCCGCGGTGGCGCCGTCAACCTGGTCGCACAGGTTCGCAAGAATCTCGTCCAGTTCAGCCATCAGACCGGACTTTACCACGCTCCGGCCGCCTCCTCAGTTGACGTTTTCGCATCTGCAAGTCTGGTATTCTCCGGTTCATGAGTCAGCTTCACATCCATGCCGAGCCGGGCGACGTCGCACCGTTCGTCCTGCTGCCAGGCGATCCGAACAGGGCCCGGTTCATCGCCGAGGAGTTCTTCGACGCTCCCCGGCAGTACACGGACTACCGCGGCCTCCTGGGATTCACCGGGCAGTACAAGGGCCTGCCGGTCAGCGTGCAGACCACCGGCATGGGATGTCCCAGCCTTGCCATCGTCACAGAGGAACTGATCCGCCTCGGTGCCCGCACGCTCGTTCGTGTCGGTACCGCCGGCATCGTTCGGCCCGAGGTCTCGCCGGGCGAGCTGATCGTGGCCACCGCCAGCGTCCCGAACGACGGGACCACCCGCCAGTACCTGAACGGCGACGTCTACGCGCCGGCCGCGGACCACCGCGTTGTCAGCGCCCTCACGGAGACTGCCGGGCGCGGCGGCAAGCCGACCCACGTCGGCCTGATCCAGACCGAGGACGCCTTCTACGCCACCGTGCCCGACCATGTCGCGCGGATGAGCGAGCTTGGCGTGCTCGCGGTCGAGATGGAGGCCTCGGCGCTGTTCCTGCTCGGCAAGCTGCGCGAAGTGCGCACGGGCTGCGCCCTGGTCGCAAGCAACTACATCGGTGATGCGCAGTTCGTGGAACCGTCGGTACTGAAGGACGGGGTCAGCCACATGGTCTCGGTTGCCCTGGAGGCCGCGCTGGTGCTCGAGTCGTGAGCGGCACCGTCGCCGTACTGGGAGCCGGAACGATGGGCGCGGGCATCGCGCAGGCTGCTGCGGCCGCGGGCCACAGCGTCGTGCTGTTCGACATCGACGCGGGCTCGCGCGAACGCGGCGGCGCGGCGATCGCCTCGAGCCTCGCGCGGATCGTGCGCAAGGGCACCATGACGGAGGCGGACGCCGCGGCAGTACAGGAACGCGTGACACTGGCCGATCAGCTGACCGCGATCCGCAAGGCCGGCATCGTTATCGAAGCTGTCACAGAGAACCTCGACATCAAGCGAAGCCTCTGGCAGGCCGCCGCGGCGGAAGCGCCTGAGACGGCGCTGCTGGCGACCAACACGTCCAGCCTGTCGGTCACGCAGATCGCGTCGTTCAGCGGGCGGCCGGCGAGCTTCTGCGGCCTGCACTTCTTCAACCCCGTGCCGGTGCTTCCCCTGGTGGAAGTGGTGCGCGGCGAGCTTTCGAGCCAGGAGACGATCGATCGCGCCGAAGCCTTCGTTAACGGCATCGGCAAGACCCCGCTGCTGTGCAACGACACCCCGGGCTTCCTTGTCAACCGGCTGCTGATCCCCTACATGAACGACGCGGTGCACGCCCTGAGCGAGGGCGTCGGCACCGCCGAACAGATCGACACCGCCATGAAGCTCGGTGCGAACATGCCGATCGGACCGCTGGCACTGACCGACCTGGTCGGGCTCGACGTGGCACTCGCTGCGGCCGACAGCCTGTACGCCGAGTACCAGGACCCGAAGTTCCGGGTCTCGCCACTTCTGCGCCGCCTGGTGCGGGCCGGCAAGCTGGGCCGCAAGTCCGGTGCCGGCTTCCATGATTACGAATGAGCACAACCGGAGGGACCACAAGATGAGTGACCGGAACGACCCCGAACTGATCGACGATGTCGAATTCGAGTTTGACAACCTGACCTGGGAAGCCGCCGATGGCATCGGGATCATCACCCTGAGCCGGCCGGAGGCGCTCAACGCCCTCACCAGCGACATGCTCCTGGAGCTGTCGATCGCGCTCGACCTGGCCGCAGGAAACGAAGATGTCCGCGCCCTGATCATCACGGGGGCGGGCCGCTCGTTCGTGGCGGGTGCGGACATCCGGGAGTTCGAGGGACTCGGCAAGGACCCGTTCCAGGGGCGGGACGCAGCACTTGCGGGCCAGGACGTGCTGGCCCACATCTCCAGCATGCCGATACCCACGATCGCTGCCATCAACGGCTTCGCGTTCGGCGGTGGGCTCGAACTGGCGCTGGCTGCCGACCTGCGGGTCGCGGCCACTGACGCGCGCATGGGCCTGCCCGAAGTCGGCCTTGGCCTCATCCCGGGTTACGGCGGCACGCAGCGCCTTCCCCGTCTGATCGGCCCCAGCCGCGCGCTCGACCTGATCCTTACAGGCCGGCACGTGCCGGCGGATGAAGCGCTGCAGCTGGGCCTGGTCAACCGCGTGGCGGATGATGCCGTGGCCGAAGCCCGTGAGCTGGCCGGCCTCATGATCAGGAACGCTCCCATCTCGCTGGGCGTGGCCAAGGAAGCCGTCGTGCGCGGCGAGGGCATGAGCCTCGCGGAGGGACTGGAGATCGAGGCGGACCTGTTCGGTTTCATCTCGACAACCAGTGACATGCGCGAGGGCACGCAGGCGTTCCTGGAGAAGCGCAAGCCGGAATTCACCGGCGAGTAGTCCGGAAGCCTTTTAGTGCCGTTCAGAATCCGTTTCTCGCTCGCCCTGCTGCTGGCCCTGGTGCTGGTCCTCCTGGTCGGGCCACTCATCCTGCCGATCCGCGCACTGCCGGACACCGTTTCGGAGCGTTCACTCGCGGGCAGCGACAGCCAGTTCGTAGGCGTGGGCCAGCTCGACATGCACTACCTGGAGCAAGGCCTTCCCGGCGTCGAGGCCGCAGCGCCCCTGGTCATGGTTCATGGCTTCGCCCTGAACGCGCTCTCGTGGCGTGACGTTCAGCCCGGACTGGCGGACGTCGCGCACAGCTTCGCGCTTGACCTGCCCGGGTTCGGCCTGACATCCAGGCCGCTGGCAGGCTCCTGGCCCGCTGGCCAGAGCCCGTATGCCCCGAGGCAGAACTCCGTTCAGGTCCTGGACTTCATGACCGCGGTCGGGGTCGAAGAGGCGATCCTGGTAGGTCACTCTTCCGGCGCAACTGTCGCGCTTGAGGCTGCCCTGCGCGAGCCCGGCCGGGTGCGCGGCCTCGTGCTGGTCGGCCCGGCGCTCTACAGCACCACCGATCACCGTCCCGCCTTCGCCCGGATGCTGATGAACACGCCCCACCTGGCGCGTGTGGGCCCGCTGCTGATGCGGCAGATCGGTGGCGCGCCCGGCGAGAGCCTGATCCTGGCCAACTGGTCCGACCCGCAGCTCGCGGACGAGCGCGTACTGGCCGCCCATCAGCTCAACTACCGGGCACACGGCTGGGACAGGGCACTCTGGGAGGTCTCGCGCGCCAGCCATGAACCTGATTTCCTCGACCGACTGTCGGACGTCGGCGTGCCCGTGCTCGTCGTGAGCGGCAGCGAGGACACCATCGTGCCGACAGCAGATGCCGAGCGCCTCGCCGCCGAGCTGCCTGACGCGACGTTCGCCCTGATGGAGGGCTGCGGTCACGTGGTCCACGAGGAGTGCGCGTCACACTTCGTCGAGCTCGTCTCCAGCTGGCTGGCAGACGTTCGCCTCCTGAGCGTCGAGTGAGCCATGTTAGTGTTGGACAGTGGTACTAGGCGTTATCAGTGACATCCACGCGAACGTCCTCGCGCTGGAAGCCGCACTCAAGGCGTTGCGGGAGCGCGGTGCCGAGTCGATCCTGTGTCTGGGTGACCTGGTCGGTTACGGCCCGTCGCCGAACGAGACGCTGGACCTGGTTCGCAGCGAAGGGCTGATGTGCACGCTCGGCGCGGCCGACGAACGCATCGCGTTCGACTTCGCGCGTGAAGGCAAGCCCCGCGTCGGCGTCGCGGACCAGATCCTGGAGTGGACGCGCGAGGTGATCGAACCCCGTCACGTGGAGTTCCTCCGCACGCTGCCTGTCCAGCGGCGCCTGAACACCCCGGCCGGCCGCCTGCGCTTCTTCCATGGCTCGCCCGAAACGCCTTCCGAACGCATCAACCTGAACCAGGATCCCGTCTCGCTCGCCAAACTGCTCGAGCGGGCGCGCTGCCGCATCATGATCGCCGGCGCAACGCACGTGCCCTACTACCGCGAACTGCCCGGCGGCTGGGTGCTGAACCCCGGTTCGGTCGGGCTTGCGCTCAACGGCGAGCCGGGTGCGGACTTCGCGCTGCTCACTATCACCGGGGACAAGGTCGACGTTTCGATGGACAAGGTCGACTACGACTACGCCGCCGTCGCCTTCGACATCATCGCCTGGGGCCTGCCCCGGATGGTGGCCGAAGCCGTCCAGCACGGCCGCATGCCCGAGCAGAGCTCGGGCGACCTCCTCGAGACCTGAAAGCTTCCTAGCTGACCAGCTCGACCGCAAGGGCGAGCGCTTCCCCTCCACCTATGCAGATGCCAGCCACGCCGCGCCGGCCCCCACGCCGCGCCAGGGCGTTCAGGAGCGTCACGACGATGCGGGCTCCCGAGGCACCGATCGGATGCCCCAGCGCGACCGCGCCGCCGAACACGTTGACACGCTCCTCGTCCAGTTCCAGCTCCCTGACGGCAGCCATCGGCACCACGCTGAACGCCTCGTTGATCTCCCATGCGTCCACGTCGCCCGCTGCCCAGCCCACCTTCTGCAGCAGATCCTGCATCGCCGTCACCGGGGCCGTGGTGAACCACTGGGGCTCATGCGCGTGAACGGCGCTGCCGCGGATCACGGCCAGCGGCGTCCAGCCCCGCTCGCGCGCGTGCCCTGCGGAGGTGAGCACGACCGCGGCGGCACCGTCGTTGATGGTCGAGGCGTTGCCCGCCGTGATGGTGCCGTCCTTCTCGAAGGCGGCGCGCAGCTTCGGAAGGCGGTCGAAGTCGACCTGGCCGGGTCCCTCGTCCTGGGTGACGGGAGTGCCTTCACCACGCCTGGCCGGGGCGGTGACGCTTACGATCTCGGAGGCGAAGGCACCAGACGCCTGCGCCGCCTGCGCCCGCCGGTACGACCTGGCAGCGAACGCGTCCTGCTCCTCGCGCGTGAAGGCGTAACGGTCCGCGCACAGCTCTGCGCACGATCCCATGTGCTTGTCCCCGTAAGCGTCCCAGAGGCCGTCGTGCACGAGCGAGTCGATCGCCTGTGCGTTGCCCAGCCGGAGGCCGCCGCGCGCCCCCGGCAGCAGGTAGGGCGCGTTGCTCATCGACTCCATCCCGCCGGCAAAGACGACATGAGCGTCTCCGCTGCCGATCGCCCGCGAACCCTGGATGATCGCCTCGAGCCCGCTGCCGCACATCTTGTTGAGCGTCACCGCCGGCACCGAGCGGCCGAGTCCGCCGTGGATGGCGGCCTGCCTCGCAGGCGCCTGGCCCAGGCCCGCACTCAGGACGTTGCCCAACAGCACAAGGTCGGCCTCGTTCTCGCCGATTCCCAGGCGGCCTGCGAGCTCCGCGAGCACGGCCGCCCCGAGGCGGGGTGCACTTACGCCCTGCAGGGCTCCCTGAAACGCTCCCATGGCGGTGCGTCCCGCCGCTGCTATCACGATCTCCATCGACATTCCACCTCGATCTGCGACTTCCCTCAGCGCCTCAGCACGGCCGTTGCGCTCACTCCCTGCCACTGTACCGTCAGTTGCGCCCGCGGATTGAAGCGCTCGGGCAGCAGCACGATCCCCGTGACGGGTGATTCCGGCCCGACGCTGTCGAACGAGCCGTTGGCGGCAAGCATCTCGCTGCGCACCGTGACTCCGCTCTGGCTGAGCGAGAGCTCGGGGTCGAGCGGCGCGTCCTCCCTGCTGGTCAGCACGAAGTAGAGTGGTCGCTCGCCCTGCAGGCCCAGCATGATCGAGTCGAACTCGGCGCGCTGGCCGGGCAGCGCGAGCGAGAGCAGGCCCAGGTCGACCAGCAGCAGGCTCTGGTTCCCGCTGAAGAGCCGGATGCCCTGCACGCCGTTCCCCAGCTCGACGTTCTCGGAGCGCACGGCAGCGCCGGGGAGTGCAGGAACCGGGATGAAACCGGGCGTCGCGGCCTCTTCAAGCAGCAGACGGGTACGGTCTGGCAGCACCACGACGCGCCCGCTGACGGTGCCGCCCAGCTGCGTGAGCAGCGAGAGCGGAGCCCAGAGGACCCCGCGGTCTTCCCTCAGGGGCAAGGCAAGCCGCAGCTCGACCTCCGCCCCTCCGGCCGCGGCACGCCAGAAGCCGTCCTGGCTGCCGCTGAACAGGGTGAGGACGCCGAACGGTGTCCTGAGCGTTACCGAATCGCCTACCCGCGTGGCGGCCTCGCCAAGTACCGTGGCCACATCCTGAAGCGACACGTGCGTGACGCCGGCGAACTCGCGTACCTGCACGCCCTGGGCCGACGTCAGGCTCAGCAGCATCAGGATCAGCAGGACGGCAAGGCGGGTCATTGCACCGAGGATAGCAGCCGCCTGCCCCTGAAACGTGCGCGAGACAGTAACGCGCTTCCGGGTCTGCCGGGGTGCGGATTGGTACACTGTGTTCATAGAAAAGGTTCACGGTCAGACTTCCGGATTGAAACACAGCGCTCTGAAGCGGCTGAGCAACCTGTACCGGCGTAAAGTGCCTCCACAGGTGCCGGTCACGCTCGACCTCGCGCGGGCCATGACAGACCTGAGCATCGAGCTCGGACGCGGCGTCAGCCTGCTGCTTGACCGGCGCGGGCGCGTCATCACCGTCGCCGTCGGCGATGCGGACGACACGCCGCTGCCGCAGGTGACGGGCGAGGCCGGGTCCAGGCTGTACGGGCTGCGGCTGGTCCACACGCACCTCAAGCCGGGCGGGTTGAGCGGGCGCGACCTCTCCATGCTGTTCCTGAACAGGCTCGACGCGATGGTGGCGGTCGACGCCGTGCCTGCTGCCAACGGCGGCAGCGGCTCGACGGTCGGCAGGGCTCAGCTCGCCACCATCTCCCCTCCCACCAGCACGGAGGAAGACTGGATCATCGACGATCCGGTCCAGGTGTTCGAACTGGAGCACGAGAACTTCCTCGAGCGCACGGCAGCGCTGGAAGAGGAACTCGCGCGGTCACGCGAAGCCCGGGAGGTCACGCGCAGCAGCAGCGAGCGCGCCGTCCTGGTTGGCCTGCATACCGGCGAGACGTTCGACGAGGCGACCGCCCGCCTGGACGAGCTCGCCGAGCTGGCCCGCAGCGCGGGAGCCGTCGTCGTGTATTCGAGCCTGCAGTCGCGCCCGAAGCCCGATCCGCGCACCGTGGTCGGCCGCGGCAAGCTGCAGGAGTTCGTGTCGAAGGCGTACCACGAGGATGCGGACCTGATCATCTTCGACCGCGAACTGTCGCCCGCGCAGGCCAGGGAGATCGACAAGGAAACGAACCTCAAGGTGCTCGACAGGACGCAGCTGATCCTGGACATCTTCGCGCAGAACGCCCGCGGGCACGAAGCGCAGGTTCAGGTGGAACTGGCCCAGCTGCAGTACCAGCTGCCGCGCCTGGCCGGGCGCGGCCAGGCGATGAGCCGGCTCGGTGGCGGCATCGGCACGCGCGGTCCCGGCGAGACCAAGCTCGAGGAGGACAGGCGCCGCATCCGCGACCGCATCTCGGCGCTCGAGAAGGACGTCGACCGGATCAGCCAGCGCCGCACGGAGACACGCAAGCAGCGGACCCTGTCGGACGTGCCTGTGATCGGCCTGGTCGGCTACACCAACGCGGGCAAGAGCACGCTGTTCAATACGCTCACCAAGTCAGACGTCAGTTCGCGTTCGCGCCTGTTCGAGACGCTTCGGCCCACCACGCGCGAAGGCTGGCTCCCCGGCCTGGGCGAGTGGGGCGGCAAGGTTCTCTTCACCGACACGGTCGGCTTCATCCGCGACCTGCCCGACGAGCTCATCAACGCCTTCCGCGCCACCCTCGAGGAGCTTCATGACGCCGACTACCTGCTCCACGTCATCGACGCCGCCACGCCGGGCGCAACGGACCGCATCGAATCGGTCAACAGGATCCTGGATGACCTTGAGCTCAAGCCACGGCGGCTGGTGGTCATCAACAAGGCTGACATCACGCCCGAGACGGAGCTGCGGCAGCTGGCTGACCAGTACGGCGCAGCAGCCGTCTCGGCCATCACGCGCGAAGGCATCCCGGAGCTGCTCGATAGCCTGGCGGACGTCATCACGCGCGACCTGGCGGTCTCCACCACCGGCTGAGGCTGCGGCCCTGGTCAGCTGCGCCTGAAGACCGCGGCCAGCACGAACAGCACCGCCTGGCTGAGGATGATTACGCTTCCCGACGGCACGTTGAACGCCCAGGAGAGAACCAGGCCGCCCAGCGTGCTCACGACGCCTGCGGCGATGGCGAGCAGCGTCATCGTGATCAGCGAACGCGCAACGAGGCGCGCGGCCGCTGCCGGAATCACGAGGTAGGCGGCCAGCAGGATCACCCCGACCATCTGGGCGCTGACGACCACCACCAGGGCGGAAACCACGAACAGCACGTATTCCAGCTGGCGCGTCTTCACGCCGTCGGTCCGGGCGAGCTCGCTGTCGAACGTCGCGTACGCGAGCCTGGGCCACAGGAGCAGCATGGTCGCGACCGTGACCGCGGCGGTCACAAGGATCACCGTCAGGTCCGTCCTGCCTACCGCGAGGATCGAGCCGAAGAGGAGGCTTTCCACGTTCACCGTGCTGCGTTCGGCCGGGATTATCGAGATGAACAGCACCGCGAGCGCCGCGGCCACGGCGAAGAACACGCCGATGACGCTGTCCGAGGCCAGGCCGGTACGGTCACGCACGAAGGCGATGCCCAGCGCGACTGCGACGGTGAAGGGGACCGCTATCAACAGAGGCTGCTGCAGCAGGTCGGTGCCGGCGCTGAACGCGCCGATGAGCGCACCGAGCGCGAGCCCGCCGAACGACGCGTGCGCCAGGCCGTCACCCAGGAAGGAGAGTCCACGCTGAACTACGAACGTGCCGACCAGGCCCGCCATGACAGCGACGGCCAGGCCGCCGAGCAGGGCACGCTGCATGAACGCGTAACTGAAGAGGTCGAGCAGTTCCTGCACGCTACAGCACCAGCACGCGGTGGCCGTGCCCGCGGTGACCGTACGCCTGCTTGAGCGACTCGTCCGTGAGCACTTCCTCTGGCGGCCCGTAGGCGTAAAGCTCCCGGTTGACGACCGCAACCAGATCGGCATGGAAACGGGCGGCGGTCAGGTCGTGCGTCACCATGGCGACCGCTGCGCCCGACAGTTTCTGGTAGCGCTCGAGCAGGTCGTACAGGTCGTGCTCACCGAGGAAGTCGACGCCTGTGGCCGGTTCGTCCAGCAGCACGAGCGAGGGCCGCCTGACCAGTGCGCGAGCGAGGTAGATGCGCTGCAGCTCGCCGCCGGAAAGGTGCGAGAGCGAGCGTCCGGCCAGGTGACCCGCTCCGACCGCCTCGAGTGCCTCGTGGGCCAGGCGGGCCTCGACGCCGGTCACCCGGGCTGGCCAGGCGCGCCTCAGGCCGGTCACCACGACCTCCTCCGCGTTGGCGGGGAACGTGCGGTCGAACGTCTTGAGCTGGGGCACGTAGCCGATGCGGTCGGGCCGGTCGCCGGCGTCGTGGCCGAAGATCGCCGCGTGCCCCTGGTCCGGCGTGATGAGCCCGAGGGCGACCTTGACGATCGTGCTCTTGCCGGCGCCGTTGGGTCCGACGATCGCAAGCGTCCGCCCCGGTTCCAGGTCGAAGCTCACGTTCTGCAGAGCCTGGACCTGTCCGAAGCGGACGCTGACGTTGTGTATGTGAAGAGCCGGGTACGGCTCCAAGGCTTCTATCCGTTCAGTACGCCTCAGCGGTTGTTCGCGAGCTTCTGTGGGTTGACCAGCAGGGTCGGGTCAAGGCTGCGGAGCGCCTGGGCGCTGATCCAGATCCGCTTCGGCTTGCCGTCGATCCAGACGGTGCGCTTCTGCAGGTTGGGCTTGACCGCCCGCTTGTGGACTCCGACCTTCTTCAGACCGACGCCGCCACGCTTCTTGGGTGAGCCCTTGCGAATGCTCGTGGTTGAATGCCGCGTCTTGCGGCCGGTGATTGCGCATACTCGTGCCATCTTCATGTCCTCCAGCGCCGCCGGTCGAGCACTCGGTGCTAGCGGCAAGCAAGCAACAGATTCTAGCAGATGGGGAGGCCCCTTGGCAACCGGCGGCGCGACGGGGCCGGAGGCTGGCTCAGACGGCCAGCAGCGGACCGAGCGCCCGGCCGCCGAGCACGTGCACGTGCAGGTGCGGCACCTCCATGTGAGCGTGCTCCCCGCTGTTGACGATCAGGCGGTAGCCGTGCTCGAGCCCTTCCTGCTCGGCGACCTTCCTGGCGACGATGAAGAGGTGGCCGAGCAGCGCCTCGTCTTCCTCTGCGACCTCGGACGCCATCGTGATCAGCTTGTTGGGAACGACAAGGATGTGCACGGGCGCCTGGGGGTTGATGTCGCGGAACGCGGTGGCGCGGTCGTCCTGGAAGACGATGTCCGCGGGGATCTCGCGCCTGATTATCTTGCTGAAGACCGTTTCCTCTGGCATGCTAAAGCTCCTCTCCTGCGGCTGCCCGCTTGAGTTCACCCATCGTGAACAGCGGGCGCAGCGTCACGTTCGCCGAGGCCAGGGCTTCGGCTCCGCCCGCCTCGCGGTCGATGACACAGAGCGCCACGTCGACCTGCGCGCCCAGCGCCCGCAGGTCACCGGTCGACAGTACGATCTGCCCACCCGACGTGACGACGTCCTCGACCACCAGAAGCCTGAGCCCGCTGATCTCGCCGCCCTCGGCCAGGCGCATGGTGCCGTACTCCTTGGCCTTCTTGCGCACGCTCCTCAGCGGCAGGCCCGTCACCTGCGACAGCACGGCCGCTATCGGCACGCCGCCCAGTTCGAGGCCGGCCAGGGCGTCGGTGTCCGCTGGCACCAGCGGGGCCAGGTGCGCGGCGATCGCGTGCAGCAGCGTGGGGTCGCTCTCGAACAGGTACTTGTCGAAGTACTCGGTCGCAGTCGCGCCGCTGCGCAGCGTGAAGCTGCCCTGCAGGTTCGATGCATGGTGGATGGCGCGTGCGAGCTCCGTGCGTGTCATGGACCGTACTGTATCAAGCCGGCAATCCAGCCGAAGGACCTTTGGTGCGTGATAACCTCGCCGGGATGACACAAACAGGGCGCTTCAGCATCACGGTTCCCGCCACCAGCGCGAACCTTGGCCCCGGCTTCGACACGCTCGGCATCGCCGTGGCACTGCCGCTGCGGGTCGAGGCGACCGAATCAGACACCGACCGCTTCCTCTACGAGGGCGAGGGCAGCCTGCCGGACACCCCGAAGAACCTGATGCACCAGGGCTTCGCGCTCGTCTGCCGCGAGCTGGGCTTGGAGCCCGTGCCGGTGGAGTTCCGGGTGAACAGCTCCATCCCGCTGGCGCGCGGCCTGGGCTCCTCGTCTGCCGCACTGGTGGCCGGAGCCGCGGCTGCCGACGCGCTGACAGGCAACCGCCTGGGTCGCGACGGGGTGTTTCAGATATGTGCGCGCGCCGAGGGGCATCCGGACAACGTGGCGCCGGCCGTGTTCGGCGGCTTCACCGCCTCGGCGGCAACCGACCAGGGTTTCGTGACGCGCAGCCTGCCGCTGCCCGCCGCCTGGCGCTTCCTGTTCGCCGTGCCGGAGTTCGAGCTGCCCACCATGACGGCCCGGAAGCTGGTGCCGGACTCCTACTCCCGCAGCGACACGGTCTTCACCTCGTCGCGCACGGCCCTCTGGACCCTGGCAGTGGCGACAGAGGACGCCTCGCTGCTTGCGATCGCATGCCAGGACGTGATGCATGAGCCGCAACGCATGCCGATGCTGCCCGGCTTTCAGGAAGCCGTGAGCAGGGCTGAAGCCGCGGGTGCACACGGCACGTTCCTGTCAGGGGCCGGACCAACCCTGGCAGCGATCTGCGCATCGGACACCGTGGACGCCGTGAGCGAAGCGCTCGCCGGCTACGGCCGTGTGCTCGAACTGCCGGGCTCACCCGGTTACCGCATCACCTGATCGCCCGTATGACCTTGAACGCACCCTGATCGGCCACGCGCTCGACGCGGCTGAACGCTTCAAGCATCTGCTCGTACGGCTGTTCGCGGTTGGCGACCAGCATCAGCGTGCCGCCCCGCACCAGCCGTCGCTCCGCCGCGCCTATGAACGCGCGGGGCAGCCCGAGCCGCACGCCCCGGCCCACGTGAAAGGGCGGGTTGGTGATGACGGCGTCGAACCGCTCGGCGTCACTGATGCGTGAGTCGATGTCCGAATGGATGACCTGCATGGACAGCCTGTGCGCAGCCGCGTTCAGCTGTGTACTGCGTACGGCAGCCAGGTCGTCATCAACCGCTGTCACGACGCCACCGCTTGCCGCGGCGACAAGGCCGAGCAGGCCGTAGCCGCAGCCGATGTCCAGCACGCGCTTGCCGCCAAGCCACGCTGCGTCACCGAGCTGCTCGAGCAGCAGGCCGGAGCCCGGATCGAGCTTCCCGGCCGCGTAGGTGCCCTTGAACGCCTTCAGCTCCAGCCCCGCGGCGGCGAACCTGACGAGTGGCTCTGCAGGTGCGTCGCCCACCGGCCCGGTGGCTTCGAGCAGGCGCCAGCCGCCGCTGCGTTCGACCACTTCGGTGCTGCCGAACAGCGTTCCCGCCAGCTTCTCGTAGCGCTTCGCCCCCGCGTCCCTGTCACCGGCAAGCAGGAGCCTGCCATCCGGCGGGAGCAGCGCGGCCGCCGCGCGGATCTCTGCCTCCACACGCAGGTTTCCGCGGTCGCCCGGCGGGGCGAGCAGGACCGTATCGAAGCCGGCCCCGGGCGTGTCCCAGGGCAGCCCGGCCGCCACCTGCACGCCGGAGGCAGCGTGTGTCGCCCGCGCACAGGCGAGCGCGGCGGCGGACGGTTCCAGCACGCTCACCTCAGTGGCACCCGCGTCCGCCGCCAGCAGGCCCGCCGTTCCGGCGGTGCCGGTCATGTCCAGCACCCTGACGCCGCGCACCCTGTCCATCCGGCGCGCGAACGCCCGCAGCGCCGGCGGCAGCCCGGGATGCCCGCGCACGCCCGGCTTGCTCCACGCATCCAGCTCCCCGAGACGCACCTTTTCGAGATCGAACCATTCCGTCACGGGACCATGATAAATCGGCGGGAGTGCTAGGCTGACCAACCGACATGGTCATCCTCGGCATCGACACTTCCTGCGACGACACCGGCGTCGGACTCGTCCGTGCGGGCGAGGTGATCGCGAACGCCGTCGCGACCCAGACGTCGCTGCACGCGGAGTTCGGCGGCGTCATGCCCGAGGCTGCCAGCAGGGAGCACCTGAATGTCATCGATGCCGTCACATGCCGGGCACTCGCCGAAGCGGGGCTCGGGCTTGATGACGTGGACGCGGTGGCTGCGACCCGCGGACCGGGTCTGGTCGGCGCGCTGCTGGTGGGCCTGAACTACGCCCGCGGCCTCGCCTGGGCGCGCGACCTGCCCTTCCTGAGCATTCATCACCTCGAGGGCCACATCGCATCCAGCGTGGTGGGCACCACCCTGGAGCCGCCGTTTCTGAGCCTGATCGCCTCGGGCGGTCACACGAGCCTGTTCATGGTGCGCGCCTGGGGTGATTACGAGGAGCTGGGTCGCACGCGCGACGACGCGGCCGGCGAGGCGTTTGACAAGGTCGCGCGCCTGCTCGGCCTGCCCTACCCGGGCGGTCCGGCGCTGGCGGAGCTGGCTGACTCGGGCGATCCCGCAGGCGTCCGGCTGCCTTCACCGCTGCGGGGTCAGCACGGGTTCGAGTTCTCATTCAGCGGACTTAAGACTGCCGTGATGAGGCGCCTGGAGCTTGAACCAGACGTGAACCGTGCTGACCTGGCGGCCTCGTTCCAGGAAGTGGTGGTGGGCTCGCTCGCTGACACGCTCACCAGGGCGGCGGCGGCCACGGGAGTCAGTCGCGTCTCGATCGCGGGTGGAGTCGCCGCCAACCGGTCCTTGCGGGCACGGTTCAGCCGCACGGGCCTGGACGTGCACTTCCCGCCACTCGCGCTGGCGCGTGACAACGGCGCGATGATCGCACTGGCCGCTCACCACCTGCTGGATGCCGGCGCTGCGCTGCCTGATGCGGCCGAGTTGGCGCTGGACGCCCTGCCTTACTTCCCGCTGGCCGACGCCAGAGCCCCGGTCAGCTGATCGGGGCGGTCCAGGTCGGCGCCCAGGCTTGCATCGGGCGTGATCACCGCCTGCACCGAAGCGCCGAGCAGGGCCGAAAGGCGCTCCTCGAGCCGCGTGATGTCGGCCCGCCCCCGCAGCAGTGCCAGCACCGTCTCGATGCCGAAGAGCGCACTCAGCGCCAGCGGGTTCTTGCGCGCGCGAAAGAAGCGGTCAGCCAGCAGCAGCACGTCGGGTACGATGCGCGCGTTCAGCAGCGCAAGGTTGCCGCCCGTGAAGCGGCCCTGCCTGAGTTTCACGAACGTGCGCTTCTGTTCCGGGAACGCAGCCATGGCAGCCTCGGCGGGGATCACCGGGTAGTTCAGGTCGGCACCGCCGGCCGCCACGAAGCGGTCGATCGCGGCTCCGGTGAGCCACGGCAAATCTGCCGTACAGAGCAGGATCCGGCTGTGGCCACCCAGTGCAAGCGCGGCGCCAAGGCCGAGCGCGACGGAGTCAGAGAACAGGCGGCCCCCCTGGATCGTGACGTCGCTCAGCCCCTCGAACGCCGGGCTCTCCGGACCGACCAAGATGGTCCTGGCGACCGCGTCGCTGTCCCGCAGCGCCGTGAGCACGTGCGCCGCGAGCGGGCGGCCCGCGACCGGAACCAGAGCCTTTGCGCTGACGCCGGCCGCTTGGGCGAGCGGATCATCCGGTCCGCCTCCGGCGAGTACTACTGCGGTTACCTTGTTGGGAAATGAAGAGTGCATGGGCTGCAGCCGATACTACCAGCCGCAGCCCATGCACTCGCGCAAACACTCTGCGCGGCCAAAGTCAGTCAGTTACAGCCTGGCCTCAGCGGCGTCCCTGCTGGACGCGCACATCAGCCCGGCTGCCGGCATTGACACGCACCGTGCTCAGGTGCGTGTTGAAGCCGGGAGCGATCACGACGAGTTCGTAGTTGCCCGACTCGAGCTCTCCGATATCAAGCGTGCCGCTGCCGCTGGGGATGTTGCCGCGGTGGCTGCCGTTCAGGTAGACGCGGGCACCGCCGACGTTGGCGACTACGCGCAGGCTGCCTGACAGAGGACGCAGGTCGCCCTCCACGCGCTGGTTGTCGTTGGCGGCGACCCGGAACGGAACGACCGTGCTGGAGTACCCTGCCAGCTCGAAGCGCGCCTCGTAGGAGCCGACGTCAAGCACGATGTTGTTCAGGGGCGTGGTGCCCAGGTTCTGGTTGTTGACCCAGACGCTCGCGCCGTTTGGCGTGCTGCGGAAGCGCACGGTTCCGGTCTGACGGCTGGGGACGAGGTTGGCGTTGACGTTGACCGACTGGCCGGCCGACAGGTTGATCGTTCCACTGTGACGCTCGTAGCCGGACAGCTCGACACGGATCGTGTACTGGCCGGACTGGGTCGTGTAACTGATCGGGGTGGTGCCAACGTAGCTGTCGTTAACGAACGCCGAGGCGCCGCTTGGTGACGAGCTGATGTTGATCGTGCCGGTCGTCGGGCGGGCCGGCGGACTGCCTACCCAGAAGTGCGCGGTATCGGTCACCCAGTTCGAGCTTGGGACGGGCGTCACGATGATGCCGAGCGCGCGGACGAAGCCGCTCTCACCCAGGTTGGAGGTCGCGAAGTCCTCGCCGCTGCGGAAGCTGGCGAGCGTGGAGGTGTTCAGCTGGTCGCGGCTCGCGACAGCGATGACCTTGTCAAGGCCGAACGGTTGCGTGACCTCGAAGTTGTAGCCGCCACCCTGGGGCGGGAACACCTTGGTCTGGCCTGCACGGACGAAGTTGTCGCGGCCGGCGGCATCGAACTGGTTGGGCAGGATCTGCACCACCTCGCCGTCGGAACGGACGTTGAAGAGGTAGATGTAGGCATCAGCGGTGGGGCTGACTGAGATCGTGATGTTCTCGCCGGGCTGGTAGACGGGCTCGGCCCCGCTCTTGTTCAGCCAGACATCCACTCCGAATGACGGGCTTGGGTTGACGATGATCCCCTGGGGGTTCACGACGAAGTCCTGTGCGAACGCACCGGAGAACAGAATAAAAGCCAACAGACTCAACAGTTTGCGCATGGTTTGTATCCCCTTTCCTGTTCGAAGCCTAGCAGCTGCCATCCTCCAGGAGTGTGGCCGGACTTAAGAAATCTTCATGCACGGCACCCGGTCCCCGACTGTTAAGGATCCTTAATCGGCGACTGCGGCAGTCGCCATGCTCCCGGCCGGTAATGTGGGGCATGAACCTGTTCAGACCAAACCACTGGTACGCCGGACGGCGGCTGCCCGGAGCCGCACTGCTGAGCCTGATGATGCTGCTGGCGCCGCTCGCATCAGCACAGGACGCCAGCGCAGAGGAAGTGCTCGCGAACTTCACGGCGGTCGCCGACGCGGCAAGCGACGCGAGCATGCTCGTGCTCGGGGAACTGCGCAACACCGACGGCTCGCGCTACCCCATCGAGATCGAGGTGGAGATCATCCCTGGCGAGGGAGTAGCGAGGCTGTACATCCTCCAGCCCGATGCGATGGCCGACAACTTCATCGTGCTTACGCCGGAAATGACCTACAGCTACAACTACATGACAAACCAGATCGTGCTGTACGACGCCGACGATGCGGCGGCGTTCGGCGGTCTGGTGGGCGACCTTGAAGAGGGCCAGACGTTCACCCTGACACTGGACCTGGCGGAACTGTTTGACGGCTGGGAGAAGTCGCTGCAGGGTTACGCCGAGGGCACCTATACGCTCCGCTTCACCAACCTCGATCCGGGTGCGCTGATCCGACAGGCGTCGCTGCAGGTGAGTGAGGACACGTGGCTGCCCGGGCGCATCGCGGTTTACGGCGATTCGGGCGAAGAGCTGCTTTTCCTGCACCTGCGGGAGGTCGCCCTGGACCAGGGCCTGCAGCCGGCTGACCTGATCTGGTACCCGGGTGACGCCGAGGTCATCGACGAGCGGGACTGACAGCTTGACATTATTTTCCGCCCGGAAGTACGCAGCGTTTCCTGCGGAGCATTCGCGGCGAATACGTCCAGGAATAGGAGTTGCTCATGCGTGTCGCAGTACTTGGAACGGGCCTGATCGGCAGCACGGTTGTTCGCGAGCTGACGTCGTCACGGTTCATAACCGAAGTGGTCGCCGTTGACGGCCAGCAGGAGTCCCTCGACCGGGCCCTGAGTTCGATCGGAAGCCCCGGGGTCAAGGGAAGGCTTGTCGACCTGGGCCGGCCGGAAGCCGTGAAATCATTCCTGCAGGACTTCGACGTTGCGGTCGCGGCGCTGCCGCACTCGCTCAGCTTCATGGTGAACGAAGCGGCGGTGGCCGCCGGGTGTCATCTGGTTGACCTCGTGGGATCGCAGTACCCCGAGAAGCTCGCTGCCCTGGATGCAGCGGCGCGGGCGAACGACGTGCTCCTCGTCACCGGCTGCGGCGTCGCCCCGGGCATCGTGAACGTGCTGGCCGCCCGCGGCATCGAACTGCTGGACACGGCGGACGAGGCCACCATGTACTGCGGTGGGCTGCCCAGGCATCCCCTGCCGCCGCTGTGGTACCAGGTGGTGTTCCGCCTCGAGAGCGTCATGGGCCTGTACACGCGCCCGGCACTCGCGGCCGAGAACGGCGAGCTCGTACGCCTGCCGCCGATGACCGGACTGGAGGATTGCAGCTTCCCCGAGCCGGTCGGCGCCTGCGAAGCTGCCACGTCCGACGCCCACAGCACTGCCTACACGCTGCGGCACAGGGTCGGGCGACTCGTCGAGAAGACAGTCCGCCACAGGGGGCACTTCGCGAAGATGGGCGTGCTCGCCGAGCTGGGCTTCCTCAGCGAGGAACCGGTGAGCGTGGCTGACCAGGCCGTGGTCCCCCGCCAGCTTGCCATGGCGCTGCTGGAACCGCAAATGAAGGGTGGCTCGCAGGAGGACGTGACGGTGCTGCGGGTTGTCGTCACGGGCCAGAAAGACGGTCGGCCCCAGCGTCACGAGTGGACCATGGTCGACCTTTACGATGAAGCCCGGGGCTACACGTCCATGGCGAAGACGACGGCTTTCCCGGCCGTTGCCGTCACCTCGTTGCTCGCGCAGGGGCAGATGCCCGAACGGGGCTTCATGACGCCCGAAGAGCTGCTTGTAGGCGCACGGTTCGAACCGTTCATGTCTGAACTGAAGGAGAACGGGGTCAACATCGGGTACGAAAGCCCGGTAACCGCCTGACTCTACTGACCCGGGTGCGCTACTGACTGCTCCGCACCCGGGTCGACGGTGCCGTTACCGGCCCGTCATCTTCGAGGGCACGACCGCCCCGTCGAACTCTTCCGCGCTCAGGTAACCGAGCCTGAGCGCGGCCTCCTTGAGCGAGAGGTCCTCGCGGTGCGCCAGCTGGGCTATCTCGGCTGCCTTGTAGTAGCCGATCCGGCTGTTGAGCGCGGTGACCAGCATCAGGCTGTTCGACACGTGCTGCCCGATGTTGCGCTCGCGCGCACTGATGCCGGCGACGCAGTTGTCGTTGAACGAGTCGCACGCGTCGGCAAGCAGGTTCGAGGAGCGGAGCACGTTGTGGATCATGACCGGCATGAACACGTTCAGCTGGAAGTGGCCGTGACTGCCGCCCATCGTGACCGCCGCGTCGTTGCCCACCACCTGGGCGCACACCATCGTGAGCGCCTCCGCCTGGGTCGGGTTGACCTTGCCGGGCATGATGGACGAGCCCGGCTCGTTCTCGGGCAGCTGCAGCTCGCCGATACCGGAGCGCGGACCGGATCCGAGCAGGCGGATGTTGTTCGCTATTGCCATGAGGCTCACCGCCACACGCTTGAGCGCGCCCGAGGCCTCGACCAGCGCGTCATGCGAGGACAGCGCCTCGAACTTGTTGCTGGCGGTCACGAACGGGTGGCCGGTATCGTCTGCGATGCGCTTCGCGACCGCCTCGGCGAAGCCTTCGGGGGCGTTCAGGCCGGTGCCGACGGCGGTGCCGCCCAGCGCGAGTTCGGCCAGGTGCTTCAGCGTGTCCCGGACCGCTTCCATGCCCTTGTCCAGCTGGGCGACGTAACCGGAGAACTCCTGGCCCAGCGTCAGCGGCGTGGCGTCCATCAGGTGCGTCCTGCCGATCTTGACGATCCCCTCAAACTCCCTCGCCTTGGCGTCAAGACCGTCGCGCAGACGCTGCAACGCCGGCAGCAGCCGCTGCGTGATGTTCAGGCTGGCTGCGATGTGCATCGCGGTCGGGAACGTGTCGTTGCTCGACTGGCTGCGGTTGACATCGTCGTTCGGATGAACCAGCTTCTCGCCACCGAGCTCGTTGCCGCCCAGCACGCTGGCCCGGTTGCTGATCACCTCGTTGACGTTCATGTTGCTCTGTGTACCCGAGCCGGTCTGGAAGACGACGAGCGGGAACTCGTCGTCGAGCCTGCCCGCCGTGATCTCGTCACAGGCGCGTCCGATCAGCTCGGCCTTCGAGGCTTCCAGCCCCGCCAGTTCGACGTTGACGCGCGCCGCTGCCTTCTTGAGGATGCCGAAGGCGTGGACCACCTCGATCGGCATGCGCTCGCTGCCGATCCTGAAGTTCTGCACCGACCTCTGGGTCTGCGCTCCCCAGTACCTGTGGGCGGGCACCTGAACCTCGCCCATCGTGTCCTTCTCGATCCTGAATTCCTGGCTCACTGAAACCTCCACCGCAGGTTCGGGCGCGCCCGTACCTGACGTTCGTTGCCTCCATGTTAGCGCGCCCGCAGCAGGTCAGCCGAGCAGGTGAGCAAGCGCCGGGCCGGTCATGTCGCGCCAGTTCGGCCAGTTGTGTCCCGCGCTTCGCTCCATGTACGCGACATCGTGTCCTGAGGCATCAAGCGCGCGGGCCAGGCGCGCGTTCGGCGCATGCAGCCACTCGAGCGTGCCGGTACCCACGAACCACCGGCCCGGCACGGCGCTGCCCGCCTCAAGCTGCCCGAGCACCCACTCATCCGTGCTCAGGTACGGATCCCTTCGGAGGGGACTCCCCAGCAGTGCCGCCGAGAAGACCGCCACGCCACTGAACCGCTCCGGCGCAGCCAGCGCGACCGTCGCGGCGGCCAGGCCGCCAAGGCTGGCGCCAAGCAGGTAGAGCTCGCCGGTCGGGCCCGCGAGGTCGCCGAGCCGGGGCGTGAGCTCGTCGAGCACGAAGTCGCAGTAGCCCCTGTCAAACGCGTACTCGCGCTCACGCTCGACGGGCTCCAGGAAGACGAGGCGGGCCGGCCGCGCGCCCGCATGCAGCACGGCGTCCAGCGCGGACGCCAGGCGTCCCAGGCGGTGAAACGCCGTGCCGTCCTGAACCAGGATGGCGGGCAGCTCGGCACCATCGAAGCCCGCCGGAGTGTAAGTGTTCACGCGCCGTGTCTGCCCCAGCGCCTCGCTGACCAGGCGTTCGCGCCTGAGTTCACCGTCCGGCTCGGTCTCCATGCTGGCAGCAGCGACAGGATGGGCCCGGTACTCCGGACCTGCGATGACGCTGACGCGGCCGTACCAGATGCTCTGCGCGCTCCGGGGGTTCTCCGGGTCCCTGTGCAGCTTGCCGGCGCCATCGCGCCAGACGTACTCGAAGTACGCGTCATCGGGCAGGCTGACGGCGATTCCGCCGCGGTCGGCGTCACTGATCCTGTGCGGACTGCGGTCCATGTCGGTGTGATCCGAGAGCAGGTCTCGGGCGAATCCGGGTGGTTTCAGCAGGCTTTCCACAATGGGTCCACTATGGCAGACCTCGCGGTAAACTCGATGGCATGGCACACGCATATGACGAACTGACTGAGGAACGCCTGCGAAAGCTGGACGGCGCCAAGTGGAACCACTACGACGCGGACATCCTGCCCATGTGGGTTGCGGACATGGACTTCCCCATCGCCGAGCCGATCCGGCAGGCGATCAGGGACTACGCTGAAAGCGACGACTTCGGGTACCCGATGCCCTCAGGGATCCCCGGCCTGATGGACGCGGTGACCGGTCACCTTGACAGGACCCATGGCGTCCGCTTCTCGCACGAGCAGGTGATGATGACCTCGGGGATCATCCCCAGCCTCTACCTGGGCACGCTCGCCCTGGCCGGTCCGGGGGACGAGGTCATCGTGCAACCGCCGGTGTACCCGCCCTTCAGCATGGCGGTGACGAACACCGGCCGCACGCTGGTCGAGAACCCGATGCGGGTCAGTGAGGGCCGCTGGGAGCTGGACCTGGACAACCTGGAGGAAGTGATCACGCCCGCCACCCGCATGCTGATCCTGTGCAACCCGCAGAACCCGACCGGCCGCGTCTTCACGCGTGCCGAGCTCGAGGCGCTCGGCGAGGTCGTGCTGCGCCACAACCTTTGGGTCATGTCGGACGAGCTGCACGCGGATCTGGTGCTGGACGGCAAGCACGTCCCGTTCGCTGCGGTCAGCCCCGAGCTTGCGGAGCGCACCATCACGCTCTTCGGTCCCACCAAGACCTTCAACATCGCAGGACTCAAGATCGGTTTCGCGCTCAGCCACAACGAGCAGCTCCTGGGCAGGCTCCGGAATCAGGCGTCCGGGGTTCTGACGTCTCCCAACGTGCTCGCCCAGGCCGCCGCGCGGGCCGCGTTGACCGAGGCTGCAGACTGGCACTCCGAGTCGCTTTCCTACCTGAAGGCCAACCGGGACATGATGGCTGACTTCATCGCGAGGGAGTTGCCGGCGGTCCGCATGTACGTTCCCGAAGGCACCTACCTGGCCTGGCTCGACTTCAGCTCTGTCATCCCCGCTGACCAGCTCGAGCACTTCCTGCACAGCGAGTGTCATGTGGGACTGAACGTCGGCGACAGTTACGGCACGGGCGGTCATGGCTTCGCGCGCATCAACTTCGCCACCGGCCGTCAACTGCTGGTTGAGGGCCTCAGGCGCCTGAAGGAAGGGCTGGACGCGCGCATGTCAACCATCCTGGCGGCCGGGGAGCCGGTCGGCGAGCCAGTCGCGTAGCTCCCCGGTCATCGTGTCCCGGTCGAGATCATTGAGGATCTCGTGCGGGGCGCCTTCCATGACGCGGAGCTGCCTGTCGCGAGAACCCACAGCCTCGAACAGCCTGCGAGTGCCTCCGATCCCGGCGATCGGATCGATGGCACCGTGAAACATGAGCAGCGGCAGCGTCAGCCCGGGGGCGCTCCGCACGGCGTCGTCCCCGGAGCGGATCAGCGCGCTGGCGGTAGCGGCGACTACCGGGCCGTGGTGAACCAGCGGGTCCTGTTCGTAGGCCGCGACCTCGCTGGCCTCGCGTGAGAGTCCCCTGGTATCCAGGCGCTGCACCGGCAGGCGCGGGGCGATGCCGGCGAGCAGTGCGACAGCGGCGCGGCTGACCGGGTTCGCCTTCGGCACGGGCTCGATGAACGGCGAGCTGAGCACCAGGCCAAAGAGCCGGTCCTGCCGCGAGAGCGCGACACGAACCGCGGCCGCCCCGCCCATGCTGTGGCCGAAGAGAGCGGCGGGCAGGCCGGGCCTGTCCGCCATGACACCCGTCATGAACGGGACGAAGTCCTCTGCGATGGCGGCGGGCCCGCGCACGAAGCCGCGCCGGCCTCCGCTGTGGCCGTGCCCACGATGGTCCAGCGCATGCACGCTCAGGCCCGCAGCGTTCAGGGCAGCCGCCAGAGCCGCGTAGCGGCCGGCATGCTCGGCGTAACCGTGCATCAGGAACACGAGTCCGCGCGGGCTTTCCCCGGGCTCCCAGGCGTAGGCGGCCAGCCGCTCGCCGTCTGAAGCCCGGATGGAGTTCACAGTCCGAACCGGGCGTAGATGTCCGAGACGTGCCGCAGGTACCAGGCTTCCGAGAACGCCTCGTCCAGCTGGTCGGCGTCCAGCGTGCACGCGTCGTCGGCATCGAGCAGCGTGCGCAGCTCTGTTCCGGTCTCCCAGCTCTTCAGGCTGTTGCGCTGCACGATCTCGTAGGCGCCTTCCCTGCTCATTCCCGTGTCGATCAGCATGTGCAGTACCCGCTGGCTGTAGCCGAGCCCGCCGAGCATGTCCAGGTTGCGGCGCATGCCGTCCGGGTACACGACCAGCTCGTCCAGCACGCCCGTGAGCCTGCGGGTGGCGTAGGCCGCCAGCGTGGTGCTGTCGGGCAGGATGACCCGCTCGACCGAGGAATGGCTGATGTCGCGCTCGTGCCAGAGCGTGACGTTCTCCAGGCCGGCCTGCAGGTTGCTGCGCAGCAGGCGGGCGAGGCCGGAGATGTTCTCGGTTGCGATCGGGTTCTTCTTGTGCGGCATGCTCGAGGACCCTGTCTGGCCGGGCCGGAAGCCTTCCTGGACCTCGCGCACCTCGGTGCGCTGCAGGTGCCTGATCTCGACGGCGATGCGCTCCAGGGTGGTGCCAAGGATGGCCAGGGCGCTGAGCATCTGGGCGTGACGGTCGCGCGCGACCGTCTGGTTGGTGACCGGATCGGCCTTCAGTCCGAGCTCATCGGCAACGAGCTCCTCGAGCCGCGGAGGCACATGCGCGTACGTTCCGACGGAGCCCGAGAGCATCACCACCCCTATCGCCCCCCGCGCCTCCCTGATCCTCTGCGCGTCCCGCTCGAGTGCGGCCATGAAGTTCAGGAACTTGAGGCCGAACGTCATCGGCTCCGCATGGATGCCGTGCGTGCGCCCGATCACCGGCGTGTGCTTGTGGGTGATCGCGAGCCTCCTGGCCGACTCGATCAGGAGGGCGACATCGCGGGCGATCAGGTCGAGCGCGTGCACCAGGAGCACGTTCTGCGCAGTATCGACCACGTCGGTGCTGGTCAGGCCGCGGTGGATGTGGCGTGCGTCCTCGCCGTAACGCTCGGTGAGCGCACGCGTGAACGCCACGATGTCGTGCCGGGTCACCGCCTCCAGCTCGGCCACGCGCAAGGCGAAGGCCTCGTCCGGCGGGTCCTCACGGACCAGCTGCTCGAGCCGTTCGTACGGGCCGGTTTCGACCTCACCGATGTGCTGCCCCGCCCGGAGGGCGGCCATCTCGACCCGGAGCCAGACGCGGTAGCGGTTCGCCTCGCTCCAGAGCTCCCGGAACTCGGCTGGGGAATAGCGCTCGATCATGCGGTACGTTATCACGCAGGCACGCTGCAGGGCCGTTCCAGACGGGGCTCTTGCGCTCAAATCGCGTTGCGCCGGAATGCACCCGCGGGTTATGATTGCGGGTGGATTTCCGGCCAATTTCCGCTTCTTGCTGCGGGTTAGCCGCGATCAGGAGGCTCTTTTGAACGAAGGACAAGTCGTTCCGGTTCAGATAACGGACGAGATCAAGACGAGCTTCATCAATTACGCCATGTCCGTCATAACGGACCGCGCATTGCCCGACGTAAGGGACGGGCTCAAGCCGGTCCAGCGCCGCATCCTCTACGCGATGCAGCAGGAAGGGCTGGCCAGCAACCGGAAGCACTCCAAGAGTGCCGGTGTCGTTGGTGAAGTCATCAAGAAGTACCACCCGCACGGCGATTTCGCCATCTATGACGCGATGGTGCGAATGGCGCAGAGCTGGAACCTGCGCTACCCGCTTGTGGATGGCCAGGGCAACTTCGGCTCGATAGACGGAGACCCGGCGGCCGCCTACCGGTACACCGAGGCGCGCATGACGCAGGTGGCCGAGGCCATCCTGATGGATATCGACAAGGAAACGGTCGATTTCAAGGAGAACTACGACGGCACGACCGAGGAGCCGGAGATACTGCCGAGCGCGGTGCCGAACATGCTCGTCAACGGAGCAGCCGGCATCGCCGTCGGCATGGCGACCAACATCGCGCCACACAACCTGTCGGAGGTCGTCGGAGCGTTGATCGCCATGATCGAGGATCCCGACATCGACCTGGACGGCCTGATGAAGCACATGCACGGCCCCGACTTCCCGACGGGCGGCGTCATCAGCCGCGAGGGCATCCGCGACGCGTTCGCCACGGGCCGCGGCTCCATCCGTGTTCGCGGACGGGTGCGCATCGAGGAGCGCAACGGCCGGCACAGCATCGTTGTCACCGAGATCCCCTACCAGGTCAACAAGACCACGCTGATCCAGACGGTGGCGTCCCTGGTCCGCTCGAAGCGCATCGAGGACATCAGCGCGCTGCGTGACGAGTCGGACCGGCAGGGCATGCGCATCGTCTTCGAGCTCAAGCGTGGCACTCACCCCGAACTGGTGCTCAACCAGCTGTACAAGTACTCCCAGCTGCAGAACACGTTCAGCGTCAACAACGTCTGCATCGTCAACCGCGCACCGCGCCTGCTGACCCTGCGCGAGACCCTCAAGTACTTCCTGGATCACCGCCGCGACGTCATCACCCGCCGCACCGAGTTTGACCTGCGGCGCGCCCGCGAGCGTGCGCACATCCTCGAGGGCTACCTCATCGCGCTTGACCGGCTCGACGAGGTCATCGCGCTGATCCGTTCGAGCGCAGACGGACCGTCGGCCAAGGCGGGCCTGATCGCGACCTTCGCGATGAGCGACGTCCAGGCCCAGGCAGTGCTGGACATGCGCCTGCAGCGCCTGACCGGCCTGGAGCGCGAGAAGCTGCTCGCCGAGTACCGCGAGGTGCAGGAAGAGATCGCGCGCCTCACCCTCATCCTGGGCGACACGGCCGAGCTCTGGCGCGTTATCACGGACGAGCTCAAGGACATCCGCAAGCGCTTCGGGGACGAACGCCGCAGCCAGATCATCGACCTCAGTGACGACATCAACAAGGAAGACCTGATCGCCGAGGAACAGATGGTGGTCACCCTCACGCGCGGCGGATACATCAAGCGCACGGCCAGCACCAGCTACCGCTCCCAGATCCGGGGCGGCCGGGGCGTGAGTGCACAGAAGTCCAAGGAAGACGACATAAACAGCCTGCTGCTGGTCGGCAGCACGCATGATTACCTGCTGTTCTTCACCAACCGTGGCCGCGTGTACCGCGAGAAGATCTACGACCTGCCCGAGGCGGAGCGCGGGGCGCGCGGCTCGCACGTGCGCAACATACTGCCGCTCGAGGGAGACGAAAGCGTCCAGACGGTGCTCACGATCAAGGGCTTCGACGATCCGGGCTACTTCGTCTTCGCCACGCGCGGCGGCCTGATCAAGCGCACGCTGATCACCGACTACGCCAACATCAACAACATGGGGCTGATCGCCATCAACCTGGTCGATGGCGACGAGCTCGTCGCCGTCCGCATCTCGGACGGAAACACGGACATCATCCTTGCCACGAGTCACGGCCAGGCGATCCGGTTCGAGGAGGAAGCCGTACGCGACACGGGCCGTGCCACGCAGGGCGTGATCGGCATCCGCATGCGCTCCGGCGACAGCGTGGTCAGCCTCGCCGTCATCCGCGACGAGGACAAGGAGACCGCTGAGCTGCTGGTCGTCTCCGAGCGCGGCTTCGGAAAGAAGACGAAGCTGAACGAGTACCCGCTCAAGGGCCGCGGCGGCCTGGGCGTGATCACGCTCAGGGTCACCGACCGTACCGGCAACCTGGTCAGCCTCTCGCCCGTTTACGGCAGCGAGGAACTGTTCGTGCTCAGTGAGCGCGGCGTGCTGATCCGGACGCTGGAGCACCAGGTGAGTTCGTACGGGCGCTCGAGCCAGGGAGTCACGATCATGCGTCTGGACGACGGTGACCGCGTCGTTTCGGCCTTCGTGATGCTGGCCGAGGAGGAGCTGGACAAGGAGCTCAAGGAGCTCGCGGCCGAACAGGCTGCCTGAGTGCTCCAGAGGCAGGGCGGTCCGCCGGCTCATCCCGGCGCGGCCGCCCCGTTGTAGAGTGACGCCAGCATGATCCGGTTCCGGCAGGTCACGAAGACCTACTCCCGCACACACACGCACGCCCTGCGCGACGTGAACTTCCACGTGCAGAAGGGCGAGTTCGTCTACATCACCGGCCACTCCGGTGCCGGCAAGTCGACCCTGCTCGGCCTGACCCTGCGTCGCACGCTTCCGTCCGAGGGCTCGGTCGAGATCCTCGGCCAGGAGACCAGCAGGATCCGTGAGTCCCGGCTTCCGCACCTGCGCCGCAAGATCGGCATGGTCTTCCAGGACCACCGGCTGCTGCCGAACATGAGTGCGATCAACAACATCACCTTTGCGTTGCGTGCGGTCGGCGAGCGCGGCAACCTTGACCAGCGAGCGATGGGCGCGCTGAGGCAGGTCACGCTTGCGCACAAGCGCAAGGCGTATCCGGTCGAGCTCTCACTCGGCGAGCAGCAGCGCGTCGCCATCGCCCGTGCGCTCGTGACCAACCCGCCGCTTCTGCTGTGCGACGAACCCACGGGCAACCTGGATCCGGACACGTCCTGGGAGATCCTCGAGCTGCTCAACGACGTGAACATTAAGGGAACGACCGTCGTGGTCGCCACCCATTCCCACGACCTGGTGGACCGGATGCGCCGCCGCACGCTGGTGCTGCGCAACGGCGAACTGGTCCGGGATGACGAGGAGGGCGGCTACTCGCTGTAGTCCGCCCTCCCCGATGCCTGACCGGTCTGCCCGGCTGCCTGTCCGGCTAGTCCAGTGTCGGCTCTTCCAGTCCCTCAGTACCGTCCGGAACGTCGGGATCAACCGGTGCCACGCCTGGCTCCGGGTCAATTGCCGGGTCCATGTCCGGCAGCGGATCGAAGGGATCAGCCGGCGTGTCATCCAGGGTGCCCGGTGGGGCGACCTGGTCCTCGACCGGGGGTGGTGCCGTCTGTGGATCGTCTGCGCCACCGAACACTCCGGCGAAGTAAAGCACCGCAACAAGCGCGATGATGATCACGATTATCCATAAGCCCATCCCGCCGCCGCGCGGGGGCGGAACCGGCGCGCGTGGCGGTGTCGAACGGCTGCCTCCGGTTCCCGGCGGCACGTCGCCACCCGGGCGGATCGGATCGCCCGGAAGCGGTTCTCCGCCGGTCGGGCGGACAGCGTCCCTTTCGGCTTCAAGGTCGGTTGGAACTCTCTGATCGCGGTCGTCCATTGGTTCCTCCTGACTGAATTATGCCGAAGGGTCACTCAAAAGACTAAGCGTCAGGCTCAAATCTAGTGGAACTGCATCACCCGGTAATCAAGGCGTTCGTCGTCGAGAAGCATCTCGAAGTACTGGCGCTGGCTGAGCGCGTCGATCATCGCCAGGCTGTGTTCCTGGTCCAGCCAGATGCCGTCCTTCATCACCGTGTGCCCGTAAACACCGAAGCGGTGACCGGCCTGCCTGACCAGCTCCGGCTTGGAATGCCACCAGTTCTTCGTGTCCGGGTCGTGATAGAAGAAATCGTCAAAGTACTGCATTCCCGGCAGTGGCCCGGCATGGGCGAAGTGCACACCATGATGGACGATCTCGCGCCTGAAGGTGCCGAACCACTCCTGCAGGTCCTCGGGCAGCGCCAGGCCGCCCTTCGCCTCGTTGAACTCGTCGTGTTTGAGACCGCCGCGCGTGCCGAGGTCGTACTGGTGCGTGATCGCCGCCTCGTCGTGGTTGCCCAGGATGATGCTCAGGTTCCCGCCCGACTTCTCGGCGAAGTCACGGAAGCGGTACAGCTCGCGTATCTGTGCCTTGGCGGCACGCCGGAGCTGGTCGGGATCCGACGGATCGTACGGTTCGGCTGCAACGGCCTGTTCGTAAGCGCGTGTGTCCTTATAGTGAACAAGGTCGCCCAGGCAGATCACCTGGATGCGGCCCTTCAGCAATGCGGACGTCGGCTCGAACGTCGGAGTGCAGACCGAGGCGGTCTTCAGGGCCCGCCACAGCTCGGCCCACTGACCGTGCACGTCTCCTATCGCAACGATCTTGATCACCGCACTCGTGTGTCCCGGAGTGGCATTGCGTGATTATACCGCCGCGCGGTTACGGAAGCCTTACTTGCTCGCGGGAACTGCCCGGCTGAATGCGGTAAGGTTTCTGCATGCTCCGGCGCGCGTCTTACTGGCTGATCCTGCTCCTGTTCGTGTTCCTGGCCGGCACCGGTCTGGCCCAGACACCCGTTGATCCACCGGCGGAGTCACCGGTATCGGAAGCGGTGGCTGACTCAGACCTGTTCCGGGAGTCCTACGTCCGGCTGGTCACCGAGGACGCGGTCTTCGTCGCGCTCGGAAACAGTGTGCTACGGCTTGACAACCAGACCGGAGAGGTGGTCTGGCGGACCGCCGTTTCGGGCACGGTCACCCATCTTGATTCGAGCGGGGCCGGCGTGTCGGTAGTCTCGTCCCTGCCCGGCGGCCTCAGCGAACGCATCCAGGTCGGTGGCGGGGGCCGCGCAGGCACCACCGTCCGGTTCGCGGTCGATCCCGAGGCGATCGCCTCGCTTCGGACCGAGGCCGCGGTTGCAGATCCCGTCGCCCGCCTTGAGTCTGATCCGACCAACCCCTGGCTTTACGCCGAGGCGGCGCTGCTCGCGCAGGATGCCTCCGGGGCCGGGGAGCTCATGGCCGAGGCCGTGGGTCGCGCCGCGACGTTCTATGACCTTGCCGGTCTCGCCCGCGTGGCGTTTGACCTCGGTCACGCTGAGATCGCGGACGAGGCGATGCTCCTCGCGCTTACCGACTTCGCCGGGCGCGGTTACGATCCCGCACTGCTGGCGGACCCGGCGATCCACGAGCTGTACGGTTTCCCGGCCCAGCCGCTGCGGCAGGCGATCGCGGATGGCGACAATGAAGCCGCTGCGTTCTGGGCAGGCTGGCTGCGGCCGCTCATCGGGAGCCCAGGGGTGCCGCACGTGCGCTCCGCGCTCGCTGCCTATGCCGACCACCTCGCGGCCGCGGGCGAGGATGCCGCGCAGTGGAACGAGCTGGCCAGGCCGGCACGCGAGGAGGTCGCATACAGTGGACCCGACCGCTTCTTCGCCGCGATGGGCGAGGCAGGCTGGTACATGTTCACGGCCATCATCAGCGTGATCCTTGCCCTGCAGGTGACCCTGACCCTGAAGTACTGGGCGCCGCAGGGACTCGCCATGAAGCGTGCGCGCGAGACCGGTGTCAAGGCGGGCCCGCTGCAGCGGCTCCTGGCGATCCGCTACTTCAGTTCCACCGAGAAGCTCGTACTGCTGCTGCTGTTCGCAGCCGGCCTGGCCGTGCTGGGACTCAAGGCCTGGACATCGGGTCCCGCCGTCCTGCCCGCCACCATCAGTGCGGGCGTCCTGGCGAGCGCGGAGGCGCGTGACACGCTCGAGACGCTCGACCTGCGCGGAGAGCGCGGCGAGTTCATCCGCGGTTATGCCGCCCAGACCGCCGGCGAGAACGTCGATGCGATGCTTCATTACCAGGCAGCGCCCCGCTTCGGTCCTGCAGTGAACAACCTCGGGGTGCTCACTGACGACCCCGCGCTGTTCGAGCAGGCCCTGGCGCTGGCACCCTCGCATCCCGAGATCGCGTTCAACCTGGGCGACGAGTCCCTGCGTCCGGCGTTTGACGAGGCGATCGGGCTCGAACGCCCGGCCCTTATCAACCCTGGCCTGGCGGACTTCCGCATCGCGGAGCGCGGTACATGGCAGCAGGCCATCGGCTCGGTGTTCGTGAATCCGCTTGTCGCTGCGCGGCTCGACTCGCCCCTGGCCGGTCCGCAGTGGCTCTGGTACGCGCTCTTCGGCCTGTACATGATCCTGGGCGTCCTGACAGCCCTGTTGCTGCTGCTGCCGCGGCCGCGCATGGCCCGCAATGCTCCGCGTTCGGCCGGCTACCACCTGATGGCGTTGCTCGTTCCGGGTTCCGGCATGGCGGATGAGGTGTGGGGCCTGCTCCTGCTCGTACCCTGGGCACTTTTCGGCGTGGACCAGGTCTCCAGGCTGACCGCGGTGGGTCCGCTGCTGGACGTGACCCAAGCCACGGGCTGGATCGTGCTCGGCAGTCTTTATGCAGTCAACCTTGCGGCATTCATCGTTGAGGCGATCTCGTACCGGCGGCGCATGCGCAACCTGTTCCAGACCAGCCCCGAGGCCGCGGTTGCGTATGGCAGGCGGCTTCCTGCCCCGCCGCCGCAGCCGCGTTGACCGACTGAGCGGACCTGTGCTATCTTGCATGAGCATCGACCCGGTTGCATAAGTTTGCAGAGTGTGGCCGGGATCCGAATCAGAACATGGGCAGGCTGACACCCACCAGCAGTCGCAGCAGACGCGACCAGACCGGCAGCGCATCGGGCCGATCGAAGTCGTGCACGCGGCTGGAGGTCCGTTCGCCTGCCAGGAGGCAAGAAGAATGTCCCCAAGCGACAGCAACACACAGACCAGCGGCAAGCGCAAGGTCGTCCTCGCCTACTCGGGCGGGCTCGACACCTCGGTCATCCTCTCCTGGATAAGGGATACGTATGACGCCGAAGTCATCGCGTTCACGGCCGACATCGGCCAGGGCGAGGAAGTCGAGGAGGCACGCGTCAAGGCGCTGGCCACCGGGGCCAGCAAGGCCTTCGCCGTGGACCTTACGCGCGAGTTCGTGGAAGACTACGTCTTCCCCGTCCTCCGCAGCGGCGCCATCTACGAGGGCTACTACCTGCTCGGGACCTCGTTCGCCCGCCCCCTGATCGCCAGCAAGATGATCGAGATCGCCGCTGCCGAGGGCGCGGACACCGTCGCGCACGGCGCCACCGGCAAGGGCAACGACCAGGTCAGGTTCGAGCTCGCCAGCTACGCGCTCGACCCGGACATCAAGGTAATAGCCCCCTGGCGCGAGTGGGACCTCAAGGGCCGCGAGGACTGCATCGCCTATGCAAGGGAGCACGGCATCGACGTGCCCGTCACGAAGGAAAAGCCGTACTCCACCGATGCCAACCTCTTTCACATCTCCTACGAAGGCGGCATACTGGAAGACCCCTGGGCCGAGGCGCCCGCCAACATGTGGAAGCTGACGGCCAACCCCGAGGACGCCCCGGACAAGGCCGAAGTCGTCGAGATCGGCTATGAGCACGGCAACCCGGTCAGCATCAACGGCGAGGAACTCGATCCGGTCGCGCTGCTGCGCAAGGCCAACGACCTGGCCGGCCGGCACGGCGTCGGCCGCGTCGACATCGTCGAGAACCGCTTCGTGGGCATGAAGTCACGCGGCTGCTACGAGACGCCCGGTGGCACGCTCCTGTTCCACGCGCACAAGGCCGTCGAGTCGCTCACCCTGGACCGCAAGGTGCTGCAGCTGCGCGACGAGCTCGCCCCGCGCTACGCGGAGGCTGTCTACAACGGCTTCTGGTTCTCCCCGGAACGCCAGGCGCTCCAGAACTTCCTGGACGACATCCAGCAGCCGGTGACCGGCACGGCCCGCATGAAGCTGTACAAGGGCAGCGTCAGCGTGCTCGGCCGCAAGTCGTCCAACAGCCTGTACCGCGAGGACGTCGTCACCTTCGAAGAGGACCACGTCTACGACCAGGCCGATGCCGACGGCTTCATCAAGCTCAACGCCCTGCGCCTCCGAATCGCCCGCCAGCTGGCAGGCGGCTCTTGAGCACGCCCGCTGCGGTCCGGCTCAGGCGGGCCGGCGTCAAGGACGCCGAGCGGCTCACCGAGCTGGCCGCCGCGGCGTACCCCGCTGATGCACCCACCGTGGCCGAGATGGCCGACTGGCTCGAGCAGGGCGGCGCACTGTACTACGAGGACAACGCCGGACGGCCCGTGTCGAGCCTGAGGTGGCGCGAGGAACAGGGCGGCTGGCGGCTGGCGCCGCTGCGCACCGTCGACTCGGCACGCGGTCTCGGTTACGGCCGCTGGCTGATGACGCAGGTGGAGGCACTCGCGATCAGGCACAACATCCCGGTGCTGCGCGTCGAGCTGCGCGATCCTGCCGACCTCGCCTACTACCGGCGCCTGGGCTACGAGCCCGTGCCCAACGGCGGCGGGACAGTCCTTGACCTCAGCAAACGCGTCGGCGGCACCTGGCAGATGCGGGATCCGGAGCAGTCATGAGCAGCGACCCGCGCAAGGGGCAGCAGATGTGGGGCGGACGCTTCGAGCAGGGCATGGACGCCCTGGTCGCCGAGTTCAACGCCTCCATCGGCGTGGACAGCCTGATGGCCCGCGAGGACGTGACCGGCTCCATCGCCCACGCCACCATGCTGGCCGAGGTCGGCGTGCTCACAGCCGACGAGGCCGACGCAATCATCAGCGGACTCGAGGAAATCCTCCGGAGCGTCGAACGCGGCGAGCTTCAGTGGAGCGCCGAGCTCGAGGACGTCCATATGAACATCGAGAGCGAGCTTACGCGCCGCATCGGGCCGCTGGGCGGCAAGCTGCACACCGCGCGCAGCCGAAACGACCAGGTAGCCACCGACTTCAGGCTCTTCGTGCGTGCCCGCACGCACGAGCTGATCATCGAACTCGGCCGCCTGCGCGGGGTGTTCGCCGACCTGGCGGACGCCAACCGCGAAGTCATCATGCCGGGCTACACGCACCTGCAGGTCGCCCAGCCGGTACTCTTCGCCCACCACATGCTCGCGTACTTCGAGATGTTCGGCCGCGACCGTGAACGCTTCATCGACTCGCTCGGGCGCCTCAACATCTCGCCCCTCGGGGCCGGGGCGCTCGCCGGCACGGGCTTCCCGATCGACCGGGAGCGTACCGCCGCCCTGCTCGGGTTCGACGCTCCGGCGGCGAACTCGATCGATGCCGTCTCGGACCGCGACTTCGCCCTCGAGTTCCTCGCGGCGGCCGGAATCGCCATGATGCACCTGTCCCGGCTGGCCGAGGAACTCATCCTCTGGTCCAGCCAGGAGTTCTCGTTCGTGACGCTGCCGGACAGCCACTCCACGGGCAGCAGCATCATGCCGCAGAAGAAGAACCCCGACGTGGCCGAGCTGATCCGCGGCAAGACCGGGCGCGTTTACGGCAGCCTCGTGGGCTTGCTCACCGTCATGAAGGGCCTGCCGCTCACGTACAACAAGGACATGCAGGAAGACAAGGAAGGCGTGTTCGACAGTGCGAAGACACTGCTCACCTGCCTGCGGCTGTGCAGCGACATGCTCCCGCAGATGAAGCTGAACCCAGACCGCATGTACATGGCCGCCGGCCGCGCCTACTCCAACGCGACCGACCTGGCGGACTACCTGGTCCGCAGGGGGCTGCCCTTCCGGAGCGCCCACGAGGTCGTCGGCCGGCTGGTCGCGCTGGCGATCAGCGGAGGCAAGGACCTCCAGGAGCTCTCCCTGCACGAGATGCGCAACGTCAGCGACCTCATCCAGGACGACGTGTACGAGGCACTTCGGCTCGAGAGCGTGGTGAACGCCCGCACCAGCTACGGCGGTACCGCCTCGTCTCAGGTCGCCCTTCAGATCGAGGCCGCCCGGGCACAGGTGCAGGAGGAACGGTGACCGAAGTTGCGCAGCCGCCCGTGATCACGGTCAGGCCCGCCCGGGCCGAGGATGTACCGCAGATCTTCGACAACATCGGTCACTGGGCCGCCCAGGGCAAGATGCTCGTTCGGCCCATGCAGAACATCTTCGAGAACCTGCGCGACTTCTTCATCGCCGAGCTCCAGACAGCAGACGGACCGGTGTTCGCCGGCAACGGAGCGCTGCACATGCTGTGGGGCGACATCGCCGAGGTGCGGGGCCTGTGCGTTGCGCCCGACATCATGGCGCGCGGCGTCGGCCGCAAGCTCGTGGAGGCATGCGAGGTCGAGGCCAGGCGGCTCGGCGTGCCCGTCCTGTTCGCCTGGACGTACTCGATCGGCTTCTTCGAGAAGTGCGGCTTCACGCTGATCGACAAGACCCGCGACCTGCACCCCCGCGTCTGGTCCGAGTGCCTCCGTTGCCCCTTCTTCGTCGGCTGCAACGAGAACGGCATGGTGAAGCGCCTGGAGGGCGTCCCCATGCCGCGCAACCTGCCCGAACCTCCCGCGGCACAGATCCCGCCGGGCATCCGCTAGCCACTGGGGTATTCTGACTGGCGTGAGCGAGAAACCGAACTGCAGGCTGGCCATCGTCGGCGCCGGGCGCATGGGAGCTGCCGTACTGACCGGCGCCCTGCGTGCGGGAGTGATCACGGCCTCGGACGCCGGCATCTATCACGAGAACGCACTGCGGGGGATCGAGCTGGCCGAGCGGCACGGTGTGCGGCCGCTTGACGAAGACGACCTGGCCACCAGCGAGCGCATCCTGATCGCGGTGAAACCCCAGTCGTTCGCCGGGCTGGCCGACCGGATCGCCAGGCCGGACGGCTCCTACATTTCGATCATGGCCGGAGTATCGGTCGCGACGCTCAGCAGCAGGCTGGGCAGCAGCCGTGTGGTCAGGGCGATGCCGAACCTCGGAGCGCGCGTGGGGCTCAGTTCGACCGCGCTGGCCAGCGCGGGCCCGGCGCCGAACGCAGACTTCAGGTTCGCTGCAAGGCTTTTCGAGGCGATCGGGAGCGTGCACCACCTGCCGGAGGAACTTTTCGACGCCTTCACGGGCATGGCGGGTTCCGGGCCGGCGTTCGCAGCCGTCGTGGCCGAAGCGCTGGCCGACGGCGGCGTCCGCGTGGGCCTGCCGCGCGCCCAGTCGCGCGAGCTCGCCCGCCAGGTGCTGCTTGCCACCGCCATGCTGCTGGAAGCCGACACTCCCGCGGCCCTGAAGGACGAAGTCGCGAGCGCGGGCGGCACGGCGATCGCCGGCGTGCTGGCGCTCGAGAAGCACGGGTTGCGCTACTCGGTCATGCAGGCAGTCGAACAGGCCGCGCTCCGGGCGAGCGAGCTCAACGGACGCGAGAAATGAGGCTCCTGGCCGGCCTGCTCGGAGTCCTGCTGCTCACAGCCTTCCCGGCCGCCGCGCAGGACTACCATCCACAGCTGAGCGGCTACAGCTGGACTTACACCAACGGCGAGACGCAGGCACTCTCCGGGCCCCGGGACTTCGGCGGCCAGCAGGTCATGGTGCTGACCCACTGGCTGCGCGGCGACGCGGTCAGCGAGGACTACCTGGTGTACTCGCCGCGCGGCATCGAGCATGTCGGAACTGCCGCCGGCGGAAGCGTGCTTGTGTACAGCCCGGCCCTGCTTGCCTTCGCTGCCGGGCCCTATGAGCCCGGCAGCAAGTGGCAGAGCACCTCCAGCATCGGCAGCGTCAGCGTGACACTCTCGGCCGAGGTGCTCGGAACCCGCGGGGTCGAGACGCCCGCCGGGCGCTTCAACGCGTGGCAGATCCGGCAGGTGACCGTCACCAGCACCGGCGCCCAGACGGTGCTGGACGCGTACTTCGTTCCCAGCGTCGGGGTCGTCCGCTACGTGATGCAGGACGGTACCGTAGTCAACCTGGTCGAGAAGAACTTCTAGGTTCCGAGCCACTCCTGCCGCAACTGCTGGAACGTGCCCGCCTCCAGGCTGGCACGCATGTCCGCAAAGAGGCGGGTCATGAAGCGCAGGTTGTGGATGGTCGCGAGTTGCTGGCCGAGCTGCTCGCCCGTCTTGAGCAGGTGCCGCAGGTACGAGCGCGAGTAGTTAGCACAGGTAAGGCAGTCGCACTCGGCATCGATCGGCCGGCTGTCGCGCGCGAAGCGCTCGGAGCGCAGGTTGATGCGGAAGTTGCGCAGCCTGGTGCCGTCGTCATCGAACCGCCGCAGGGCCCCGCCGTTGCGGGCGTTCCTGGTCGGCGCCACGCAGTCGAACGTGTCGCAGCCGCGGGCCACGCCCTCGATCACGCCGGGTACGTCGCCGATTCCCAGCAGGTGGCGCGGCTTGTCCCTCGGGAGCTCCGCCACGGTCCAGTCGATCACGTCGTGCATGTCGGCATGGGTGCGGCCGAGGTTGCCGCCGATCGCGATGCCATCGAAGTCCATCCGGCCGATCACGCGTGCGCTTTCCTTGCGCAACGACCCGAACGCGCCGCCCTGCACGATGCCGTACAGCGCCTGCGGGTAACCATGCAGCGCTTCGGACTCGCGGAACGCTTTCAGGCTGCGTTCGGCCCACCTGTGGGTGCGTTCCATGCTGCCGCGCGTATAGGCCTCGTCGTGCAGGGGGCTCGTGCATTCGTCGAACGCGAGGATCATGTCTGCGCCCAGCTCACGCTGCACCCGTATGGACAGCTCAGGCGTGAAGAAGTGCTGCGAGCCGTCGATGTGGCTGCGGAAGTGGACCCCGTCCTCGGTAACCTTCACCATCGACTCCCCGGGCTTGCCGCGGCGCTCACCGCGGGGCGCTTCCTCGCCCGGGAAGATGTTTGCGACCTTGCCGACCCCGTGCTCGATGCCGGCGCCTAGCGAGAACACCTGGAAACCCCCGGAGTCCGTCATGATCGGCCGGTCCCAGTTCATGAAGCGGTGCAGGCCTCCCTGGGACGCGACCGTCTCGCTGCCGGGACGCAGGTACAGGTGGTAGGTGTTGTTGAAGATCACCTGCGTGCCGGTCTCTGCGAGCTGCTCGCTGCTGACTGTCTTGACCGTCGCACGCGTTCCGACCGCGACGAACGCTGGCGTTTGAATCACTCCGTGCGGCGTGGTCCAGGTGGTGAGCCTCGCCGGACCGTCCTCTGCTTCGATGCTGAGACTGAAACCCGGATTGCGGTTACCTGCTTCGTTCACAACGCTGATTCTACCGGACCCGGGACATTTGTAATTTTTCTGTAAGACCTCAAGTGAGTATAATCACATCAGTTACCCCGGGATCCGGGGGCTGTTGGACGCGATGAAACCGGTTCTGTAACTTGGGCGCTTGGGACCGGCGGAGCGAGTAGCGCAACCGGCCAATCACTTGCCTTCTTACAGGTTCGTACGGTTCAGGTGCCCTTTTGTTCAGGCCAGGGCACCAGCCCGCTGCGCCAGCAGGGGACGACGACCGTGAACTCCACCCGACCGACTGACAACGCCCGCCACAGTACGCTCCTGGCACTGCTGATCGCGATGATGCTCGCCCTCACTGCCTGCGCACAGGCGGAACCGGTCAGCCATCTGCGGGAAGTCCAGCCTGTGAGCCTGGTGAGTGACATCATGTTCGGTGCCTACACCTACGGAGGCATATGGCGGGGCATGGAGCCGGTGCTCGAGCTGGAGGCCGACCTGGGCCGCAGGCTGGACATCGTTCACTGGTTCACCAACTGGCAGAATGACTGGGATCCACGCCTGGTGGCTCCCCTGGTCGGCACGGGCCGCATGCCGATGATCAGCTGGCAGAACCACGATGTGAGCGTGCGCGAGATCGCAGCCGGAGCCCGCGACGCATACATCCGCAGCTGGGCCGAAGGCATCCGCGAGTACGGCGGACTGGTCTACCTGCGCCCCTTCCCTGAGATGAACGGTGACTGGACCTCGTGGAACGGTGACCCTGAGGGCCTCGTTCTCGCCTGGCGCCACATGGTCGGCATCTTCAACGAAGCCGGGGCACACAACGCCCGCTGGGTCTGGTCGCCGAACGTGACCGACGAGCCCCGCACCGAGGCAAACCGCATGGAGAACTACTACCCGGGCAGCGAGTACGTCGACATCCTCGCACTCGACGGCTACAACTGGGGCAGCGTACGCAACTTCATCGGCTGGCGCAGCTTCGAAGACGTATTCGCCGAAGGCTACGACCGCGTCACCGCGCTTGGCGCACAGCCCTTCTGGGTCGCGGAAACCGGTTCGACCGAGCACGGTGGCGACAAGGCCGCCTGGGTTCAGGACATGTTCACCACCCGCTCCTTCGACCGCCTCGAGGCGATCATCTGGTTCAACGAGAACAAGGAGACCGACTGGACTGTCGACTCCTCGCAGAGCACACTCGCGAGCTTCCAGGCCGTGGTGCCCCTGCTCGGCAGCGTGGACCTCGCAAGCTCCGACCGTTAGACCGCTTAACATGAGTGCATGATTCGGATAAACTCCCGCAGGCTTCTGGCCGTGGCGTTGATCGCAAGCGTCGCGGCCTTCACTTTTGCGCTCGCTCGCGACCTCGATGTTCCCGCACTCAATGTCGAGCCGGTCGAGACCGGTCTCGGACTCCTGGTGGACGCGGTGCCGTTCCCGGATGATCCCAAGGCGATGCTCCTGGCCACACTGGACGGTTATCTGCACCGCTGGCACGCGGAAACCGGTCCGGTTGCGGTCCTGCACGTGCCCGGCGTGACCGCGATGTACGGGGAACAGGGCCTCTACTCCGCGGTGTTTCACCCCGACTGGCCCAGGGACGACCGCGTGTTCATCGCCCACACCTCCCGGGGCACAGGCGACCTGATCCTGGTGGAGCACGCGTTGCCACCCTCCGGCGCCATCCGGGGAGACGCGCACCGCGAGCTGCTCCGCATCCCCATCCCTCAGCCCCTTCACCACGGTGGGATGCTCCGTTTCGGAGGTGACGGCTTGCTCTACTTCGCCGTCGGAAACGGCATCTCGGCGATTGAACTGCTGCGTGAGCGCCCGTACCCCAGCCAGGATCCGGACAGCCTGCGCGGCAAGATCCTGCGACTCGATGTCGAGGATCCGGATGGCACGCTCGAGGTGTTCGCGTCCGGTTTCAGGAACCCGTGGAAGTTCACGATAATGGATGACGGGCGCCTGGTCGTGGCCGATGTCGGTGAGGACACGTGGGAAGAGATCACGGTGGCGACACGGGGCAGCAACCACGGCTGGCCGCTGCGCGAGGGCCCCGCATGCTTCAGGGACCCGTTCACCGGTCGCGTTTTCAACCCCGTCTGCCTTGGCAGGGGCTTCACGGATCCGGTGATCTCCTACCGCCATATCAAGGTTGATCCGGAGGGCGGCCAGTCAGTCACCGGAGGCGTCGTCATCAGCGAGGCCGCGGGGGAAACGCTTGCCGGCTACTACGTGTTCGGTGACTTCATCTCCGGCCGGATCTGGCTCGCCCGACCCGGACCGGTCGGCGCCGAGCACTGGGATTACGGCCTGGCGGCGTGGGAACCTGGTGCCGGCCTCGCGGCGTTCGTCGAGACGGGTGACGGACAGCTCTATGGGATCGGATTGACAGGAACGATCTACAGGCTGGCAGCGGCTGCGGCCAGCGACGGCGTCGGTGCTCCGTAAAGGTTGGTGAGCACGCGACGGTAGAAGTCGCGGTCGTCGATACGGGCGTCGATTATCACGTCAAGCGCCTGGGCATACGCGGTCTTGATGTCGATTCGGCCCGCGCGTACGTCCATCGAGCTGGCCACCAGGCGGCGTTCCAGACTCGTGAGTGAATCCGGATCGGTCTCGAAGCGGGCGTAGACTGCCGCGATGCGCTCGACGGTGGGGGCAAGGACCTCGACCTGGGCAACCAGCGGCACCCAGATGTCGCCGATCCGGCCGTTGACGAAACCATGAACAGGGTTGATATAGAGCGCGTAGGCTTCAGACAGCGTCTCGACGCGCGGCTGGCTGTATGCCCATGCAAGCTTGGCCGCGCCCAGGCAGGCCGAGAACGCGGGATCGAACACGTTGCCTTCGTCGTGAATCAACCCCGGGCTGTAGATCACGGAGTTCGGGTCCTGTGAGGCGGCCGCAAGCAGCGTCAGGGCGTCCGACGTCACCTGGGAAAGCCCGAGGTCACCCGTCGGGCCGTGAGCAAGCGGGTCCAGCAGCGACTCGTTGATGAGGATCTGCAGGTACCCCTTGACCGGAACATCGAACGTGCCGGCGGCTTCCTCGATCAGAGGCAGCAGCGGGGCGAGCCTGGCAAGCGTGAGCAGGTCCCAGAGGTTGAGCTCCCCGTAGTTCGCAGGATCCCCGTGAAGCCTGTAGGAAACGTCGTGCGCGCTGGCCCAGGTGCCGGTGGGCGCACAGATGATCTCCTCGGGACCGCTGCTGTACAGCGGGCTGGCAGACACGTGATTCTCGAGCTTGACGACCGGGCGGTCGTTGGTCAGGCGCCAGCCTTCGGAGTTGACCGGATTGATGATGGGCGCGACGACGAAGCCGACGATCAGCGGAAAGACTGCAAGGACCGAGGCCATGACCCCACTGGTGCGCAGGCTCATGCGGGCGAAGCGGGGGCGTTCCCAGGCACCCGCCGGGCGGCGGGCGACGCGGGTGCGCCGGCTGCGCAGGTGCTGCGGGATGATGTCGATCGCTGCGGCTACCCAGGTGAACGGGTTCATGTAGCGGATCAGAAGGTACGAAGGCAGCGTCGTGAGAGCGAGCCCGAACGCTTGCCGCAGGCTCGGCCACACCGCCATGCCCGTGGCACGCCGCTGCAGGGTGAACCCGCCTGTGTTGAGCAGCAGGCTCAGGATGACGTCAAACGCGAACCAGCCCAGGAGGGCATGCCACGGCATGCCAATCGAGGGATTGCCCATGTTGAGCGCGACGAGGCTGGGCAGCACGAACAGGAGCAGCATGATGCCGACGATGTTCTCGAGCTGCGACAGCCAGACTGTCATGAAGACGTTGTGCGGAAGGCGCTTGCCGATCCTGCCGAGCGCGCCCTCGATCCCTCCGCCGTTCCAGCGTTCGACCTGGTTCAGGTAGCCGGTGGCGGAATCGGGATCCTCGGTCATCATCAGGGCCTCGTTGACGAAGCGGGCGTTGCCCCCCGTGCGGAGGATGACCTTGTCCCCGAGGTCGAACCAGTCGATCGGGCTGACAAGGCCCTCTCCTGAGTCAACGCGCAGGCCCATGAGCTCAAGCGCCTCGGGCGTGATCTGCGTCTCGGTTACGGGCATGCTCTGTGTGAGCAGCGTGAACTCGTGGTCCTCGGTCCTGGTGTGTGAAGCCATCGGGAACAGCTCGCGGCGGGCGGCGAAACCACAGCCGACCACGGTGAAGAGCCTGGAGTTGCCGAACAGCTCGCTGCTGCCGATCTGACGGGTCTGGCCGCGCCTGATCATGGCCGAGAAAGCGTACTCGGCCTTGCGGCCGGCAGAGACGATCCTCTGCCAGCGTCCCGCACCTTTTGGCGCCCACGAGCTGACCGCGCCCGAGACGAGGCCGTAGTCCTCTATGACGTGTTCGACCGTGTCGCCGTTCCGGCGCGTGCGCAGGCGATAGAAGTTGCGCCTGATCTCGTGCACGAAATCCGGATGCAGGATGGTGTCGCCATCGACCAGGATCGCCCTGTCGGTTGTGACGATGCGGCGACGGAAGAGGCTGTTGATGCTGTCTGCCTTCGCGGTCTGCCTGCGGTACACGACCAGCGTGACCTGCGCGCCGGCCTGGACGGGCAGCCAACGTTCGAGACTGGCGTCGAGGCCGTTCACTTCGTCAACCGTCCGCCGCCTGTAACCGTAGTCGGTAAGTATCCGGGCCACGACTGCGTACGTGTCGTCCTGCCCGCCGTTGATGCTGACGATGATCTGTTCCGGCGCCTCGTTCTGCGTGAGGATCGAGGCGAGGCAGCGCCTGGCGCCCTCCTCCTCGTTGTACATGGGCGCCACGACCGTAACGGTCTCCGTGCTCATCACGCTGCGGGTACGGTCCGGTAGCAGGCCGAGCACAGAGTTCAGGAGTATTCCTGGCATTGAGATGAGTCCGGGAGTTGGTGGCATCTGTGGAGAGTATAAACAGGGCATTAAGCCCTGCCGGGTTATTGGTCACCAAGGCAGCAATCGCCCTCAAGGGCACGTGCTAAGGTTCATGGCCGGAGGTGAGATGTCCTTCCATAAACAAGGCGTCATCACGACGTTCCTGCTGCTCACAACGTTCATGCTGGTCTCGTTCAGCCGCCCCGTAACCGACGGAAACGCCCTGGTGATCCAGCCGAGCGTGAGCGTGCTCGCAGAGGCACGCCAGGTTGGTACGCGGCCGTTCAAGGGCCCGACCATGCCGCAACCCCTCAACCTGAGGGCGACCGCCTACAACTCGCTGGCCTCCCAGACGGACTCGACGCCGCACATCACGTCCACCGGCGCGACCACCGCCTTCGGGATCATCGCGGCCAGTCGCGACCTGCTGGTCAGCGACCTGCCGTACGGCTCGCTCGTGCGCATCAGGGACCTGGGCAGCTTCGGCAGCGGCCGCGGCGTGGGCCTGTTCCAGCACACGCTTGACGAACAGCAGCTGTTCATCGTCGAAGACACGATGCACATCCGCAAGACCCAGCAGGTTGACGTCTGGTTCCCCGACCTCTCCACGGCACTTACCTGGGGCGTGCGCGAGGTCGAGCTCGAGGTGGTGCGTTACGGCCGTGACGGCCCGTTGCTCGAGCAGCCCGAACCACTCCTGGGAAGCGTCCCGAGCTTCGCGCTGAGGGCTCCCGGGCCGAACCTCTGAACTGCACGGGAAGCTCACATCCCCTGAGTTAAACTGCGCTGATGCGCCCCTTCACCCTGTTCCTGGCGATGCGGCACATCCGCAGGCGGGCGCTTCAGAGCAGCATCACCGTGGCGGGGGTCGCTGTGGGCGTGATGGTGCTGATCACCGCTCAGGCGCTCACCAACGGCTTCATCGACGAGCTGCTGAGCAGCACCCTGCAGGCGACGCCCCACGTAACACTCCAGTCGTTCGATGGCTCACTCCTGCCGGATGACCCCCTGATCCTCGCGGCGCTGGCCGCCGAGGAGCAGGTCGTTGCCGCCGCTCCCTTCCTGAGTACGCAGGCGCTGATCGCGCGCCGGGCAGACACTACGATCGGCGTGAGCGGAAGGCAGGGCTTCACGCAGGTGATCGGGATCGATGCGGCGCTGCAGGCTGAGGTGCTCGACCTGCCGGTACTGCGGCGCGAGGCCGCAGCCCTGTCCCACGAGGGCGGGATCGTGCTGGGCGAATCGCTCGCGCTGCGCCAGCTGGGCGTCTTCCCCGGCGACACCGTCCTGATCAGCGAGATCGGGGGCCGGCGCGAGCAGTTCACGGTCGCGGGCTCCTTCCGCGTCGGCAACGAGCTGATAGACAACGTCACGTCTTACCTGTCAATCGCTGCCCTGCAGGATTTCCTGCGGGCCGAGGGACAGATATCGGGCTATCACGTGCGCATCAGCGACCCGGCGCGTGCAGGTGAGGTGGCCCGGACACTCGGCGGTTACTACGGGCTGCTTTCCTCGTCCTGGCAGAACCTGTTCTCATCCCTCATCGAACAGCTCGAGCTGCAGCGCGCCCTGATCAGCGTCGTGGTCTTCCTGATCGTGATCGTGGCTGCGATGGGAATCGCAAACGTCCTGGTCCTGACGGTGGCGGAGAAGACCCAGGAGATCGCGATTCTGCGCGCGCTGGGAAGCTCCGAGGCGCAGATACTGCGGGTGTTCACCCTCGAGGGGCTGCTGCTCGGCGCCACCGGAACGCTCATCGGTGCCATCCTCGGGCTCGGCCTGAGCCTGTACTTCCAGTATCAGCCCTATCCCCTGCCGGGCGACCTCTACTTCATCACGAGGCTGCCGGTCGAGGTGCGCTGGTTCGACGTGGCCTGGGTGTGTGCGGTCTCGGTAACAACCGCGGTGATCGCATCACTCCTGCCGGCCCGCCGGGCGGCCCGCCTTGATCCGGCGGAAGTGCTCCGCTGAGCCATGGACGAGTCCCGCGCGCTGAACTACTGCCTCTGGCTGCTGGGCCGCAGCGCCCGCACGGAGGCGGAGCTGCGTGAGAGGATGCTGGGCAAGGAGGCCACGCCGTCCACTGTTGACACCGTCATCGCGCGGTTGAGGGAGTACCGCTACGTCGATGACGATGCTTACGCGCGTGAGTTCGTGCGGATCCGCTCCCGGCGTCACGGCCGGATCCGGCTGCGCCGGGATCTGCTCGCGAAAGGCGTAAGTGAGCAGCTTGCCGAATCGAGCCTGGCGGCGCTCGATGACGACTCCCAGGCGCGCTCCGCACTGGCTGCCCTGCGGTCCAGCGCGTGGCGCTTCGTGCGCGAAGGCGAGGACTGGCGCAAGGGCCGCGCGCGCGCCTGGGCGTTCCTGGTCCGCCGTGGCTTCACGCCCGACATCGCTGCCGGTGCACTCGAGCTGTTCGGCCAGGAGGCCGGCTGGAATGCCTGAATCTCCCTTGACCACTCCCCGCGCAATCGGCTAGGATATTACTCCTGCGTCGGGGCGTAGCGCAGCCTGGTAGCGTACATCGTTCGGGACGATGGGGTCGGAGGTTCAAATCCTCCCGCCCCGACCACGCAAGAGCAAGCCGGACAGGATCATTTGGCATCCTGTCCGGCTTGCTTTGTCTGGCCGCCCGCGTCTCCCGGGCGGACGGCCACAGTAACGTCCGGCCTCTTCCTAAACCGGCTCCACGCGGATGTCTGCTTTGGGGTAGGCACTCTCGACCAGCGTGATCAGGTGCCTGACCGATTCGGCCTCACCCGAGAGCCTGGCACTGTAGCTGCTCCAGCCTTCGGAGCAGCTCGTGCCGCTCAGCTGCAGTCCGAGTTCCCTCGCCGCATAGGACATCATCCTGTCCACGTTTGTTGCCTCGGTCCCCCCGGCCTCAGCAATGCTCACTCTCAGTTCCATCTCGCCTCTCCCGTCTTCCTTACTGACTTCACCGTACTTCTGACCGGCAATGGCGCTTGCTCCCATACCACTGCGGTCGCCGGTATGGGAATTATAGCCACTCGCTGGCCCGAGTCTGTGGCAACCATCACTGCGGCTCAGCACTTGCTACAATGTTGCCCGCGGGAGGTGACATACCGCAGCTGCCCGGCTGAATCAAGCAAACCGGGTGCCGGAGGTCGCCTTGTTGCCCGTTAACCTGCTCAGATCACTCCTGTTCAACCTGTTCAGCCTGGCATCATTCGCAGGCTGCCTGCTGCTCCTGGTGCTTTCCCGTTACGGGCAGAACCCGTTCCCCGAGCTGCCGGTGCCCACTGTCCTTTTCCTCGGCGCACTCATGAGCGGCCCGCTCTTCGCCGTCAGCCGCGGTTACCGCGTCTCTGGCCTGGCCCTGTCCAGCCTGTTTGCGCTCACGCTGACCGGCCTGCTCGGTTGGCTCCTCAGCGGCCATCCCGACTTCAGCCCGGTGTGGTTCCTGTCCCCGCTAACCGCTGTCTCAGTCACCTTCGCACTCAGGCAGTTGCGGCCGGGCCGGGCGGACATGCTCGCCGGCATGACCGTCTACGTGGCCTGCACCGTCCTGGCGACCTACACCCTTGACTCGTTCCTGCCCCTGGGACCGTTCTTCCTCATCAACGTCGGCACCTTCTTCTTCGGCATCACCTTCACGCAGCGCGACCGCGTTCATGTTTACGGGCGCCGCAACGTCTACGCGATGATCGCGGTGGCAGCCGTGATGAACGTGATCATGTCCCTGACGCTCGACACGCCGATCCGCTACGTGATTGTCTCGTTCATCACGATCATGGTCGCCGAGACCGCCGACACGGAGATCTATCACCGGCTGCTCCACAAGCCCTGGCTCACCCGGGTGGCCCGTTCCAACGCCGTGAGCGCCCCGCTCGACACGATACTGTTCACCGTCCTTGCCTTCTGGGGCGAGGCATGGGCCACGTTCGACTGGATGCTCCAGGTGATAGTGACGGACGTGCTGGTCAAGTACGGCGCGAGCATGCTGGTCGCGCTCGGCTTCCTGAACTACTTCACGAAGCGCTACCCGGCTGTCATGCGGACTGCTGAAGCGGCGCAAGCTTACCCGCAAGCGCGAGAGTGAACGCGTCCCGGCCCGGGGCCGCCGCCAGCATCATGCCGGTCAGCGCGACCGGACCGGGTGTGTTGAGCGCAGGACCCGCCAGTGCGTTGAACACCGCCGCGTTGCGCAGCGCGAGCAGGTTAGCCCGTGTGAACGCCCCGTCATCGGCCTCCACGTCCGCCAGCAGCGGAGGCAGGTGCGCCGACGTGGGTGCCAGCACTGCGTCCCAGCCCGCAGCGAAGTCCCAGAACCGACCTCCCAGGCGCTCGCGCTCGTAGTGGTAGCGGATGTAGTCACTCGCCGGCAAGCCCTCCGCCTGGCGCATGCGCCTGACAACCCGCCGGTCCATCGCCTCCGGCTCCGCCAGCTGCTCGGCGTGCAGCACGAGCGATTCGTGGGCGCCCGGATGGCCGAACCGGATCGAGAGGCTCGCGACCTCGGCCAGTACCGGTACTTCACGGAAATCCACCACGTGCCCGTGGTTCTTAAGCGCCGCGACGAAACGCCCGAACGACTCGCCGACAGCCTCGTCCAGGTCGTCCAGCAACACGGTCTCGGGCACGAGCAGACGCAAGCGCCCGGGCAGGTCCGGAAGCCTGATCGGCCGGCCGGTCATCCCAGCGAGCAGCGCCTGCAGATCCGCAGCGTCCCGGCCGAAAGGGCCGACCGTATCAAGCGTGGTGCTGAGCGGTACGACCCCCCTCGCCGACACAAGGCGGTCCGTCACCTTCAGTCCATGCAGGCCGTTGAAAGCGGCCGGCACCCGTACGCTGCCTCCCGTGTCCGTGCCGATGGCAGCCGTGGCCAGGCCAGCCGCCACCGCCACTGCCGCACCGGCGGATGAGCCTCCGGGCACGCGCAGCGGATCAAGGGCGTTCACAGGCGTGCCGAAGTGGGGGTTCAGGCCCAGGCCCGAGAACGCGAACTCGGTCATGTTCGTAAGCCCGAGGAAGACCGCCCCTGCGGCGTCCAGGTTCATGGCGACGTCGCTGTCTGCCTGCTCCGGCGCGGCCCGGGCCAGGCGCGCCGCAGAACCTGCGGCGGTCACCTCCCCCAGCACCCCCAGGTTGTCCTTCAGCGCCAGCGGGATGCCCTGGAGCGGACCAGCGTCCTCGCCCCGCCCGAAGGCAGCGGTTGCCCGGCCCGCCTGCTCACGGGCGCGTTCCGTGAGCATCTTGCGGTAAACGTGTGCGGGACCGTTCGAAGCGCGCTCCAGGAAGTGTTCGGTGGCCTCCACGGGTGTGATCCGACCGCTCCGGAAGGCCGCTCCCAGCTCGGCGACAGTCAGGGTGTGCAGTGGCTCTGCAGTTTCAGGCATGCAGACAGCTTACGCCCGGTTGCGCTCACGCGGCGGGAATGTACAATCAGGGCATGCAGCGAACCCGGGCGGAACTCGAAGCCATGCCGCACGAAGACCTCGTCGACCGCATCCTTGAACTTCAGGACATGCTGCGCGAGGGCCTCGCGGTGCGGGACTCGCTTCACGCGGTGCTGAACCAGGTGCTGTTGGCCAAGGGTGACGAAGTCGCCCGGTTCGCCGAGTCGGACGGGCGGGAGCTGAGCGAGACCGACCGCGACTTGCGTGAGGCCTGGGCGGCCGCGCGCCATGCGGTGGCCAACCCGCGCGGGCTGGTCAAGCGGCGCGAATAGCTTCTGTGACCAGGCTGTAGGACCGCAGTCGCGCCTCATGGTCCGCGATGTGGCTCGTTATCATGAACTCGTCGACATTGAACTTTTCCTTGAGCTCCCGAAGTCTCCTGCCCACCTGATCCGGGCTGCCCCAGACCAGCATCTGCCTCGACTGCGCCACCAGCGGAAGCTCCGCGTCCGTGAACACGTATGCCGCGGCTTCCTCGGCACTCGGCAGTGCGCCGCGCTCGCCGCGCCGTATGCGCAGCCACATCAGGTCATGGGCCCGGGCGAGCACGTCAGCTTCCTCCTCTGTCTCGGCGGCCACGACGGCAACCCCGAGGATCGCGTGTGGTCTGCCCATGAACTCAGACGGCCTGAAGCCCGTGCGGTACGCGTGCATGGCGGCCGGCGCCGCCTGCGGGCTGAAGTGATAGGCGAAGGCGTAGCCCCGGCCGATGCGAGCCGCCAGCTCGGCCCCGAACGTGCTCGAGCCCAGGATCCAGAGGGGTGGCAAGGGCACGTCCGATGGTGTGGCACGCAGCTTTGCGAACGGGTGGCCGTCGGGCCATTGGATCTGGCCGGCGAACGCCTGAAGGAGCTCGATCTGGAGCGGGAAGTCATCGGCCGCCAGCAGCTCCCGGGTGCGCCTGAGGGCCAGGGCGGTGAGCTGGTCGGTTCCCGGCGCCCGGCCCAGGCCAAGGTCGATGCGACCGGGGTACATGGACTCCAGGGTAAGGAAGTGCTCGGCCACATGAAACGGTGAGTGGTTCGGGAGCATGATTCCGCCGGAACCGACCCGGATCGACTGCGTCTCCCGGGCGATCATCCCGATCACCAGAGTGGTAGCCGCGCTGATGAAGCCGTCGGTGTTGTGGTGCTCGGCGATCCAGTACCGGCTGTAGCCGAGTTCCTCGGCGTGGCGCGCAAGGTCGATGGAGTTGAGAAAAGCCTGTCGGCTTGGGATGCCGGCAGGCGCCGGGACAAGGTCCAGAACGGACAGGGGGATATCCATGCCCTGATGGTAAGCGGCCCCGTCCCGTCCACGGATCCTCCGGACGACCGAATGAGGGCTTCATGCGGATCGGAAAGTGCGCGCGAGACAGGTGATGCTCCGGCTTTGTGTGTCTTATGGGGGCGGGAGGCAAAGCATGCGCGACTTGGAGAGGTTCAGGGAACAACCGCAACGGAGCGACCGGTGGACGTCAGAGCCGCCGGACGGAATCAGGACCGAGGGGAAGGACCGGGCCTTCCCCGGCAAGCCGGAAAGCGACCGCGGCGAGCCGGGTGATGACATGCTCGAGCGGGGGATGCCGGATCGTGAAGAGGTGGTACGCGAACACGAACGCGAACGGGATCCCGAGCGTATGCCGCCGCCTGCGGACGAGCCGGATGTCGACCTGCCGCCGCTGGACCCGCTGGATCCCGAGCGCGACAGGCAGCCGGGCGACTATCCGACTGACAGGCCTATGGACGAGCCGGGCCGCGAACCGGTGCGCGATCCGCGCCAGCAGGCCTGACAGAGCCTCAAAGAGAAGAACCCCGTCCTTGACGGGGTTCCTGTTTTGGCTCGGCGGGTAGGATTCGAACCTACGACCAATCGGTTAACAGCCGATCGCTCTGCCACTGAGCTACCGCCGAACGGTGGCCGGGACACGACGTTCCTGTCCCCTGAGCAAGAAGCATTGTAGCAGCCTGTTGTCGCGTCTTGCAAGTATTTCGCGACAGGTCGCGCGCTTCAGCCACCCGGCAGCGCGGGCCGAGCGATTCAGTGGCGGAAGTGCCTGCGGCCGGTGAAAACCATGGCCATGCCGTGCTCGTCCGCGGCTCCAATCACGTCGGGGTCCCGCACCGAGCCACCGGGCTGGATGACGCTCTTCGCGCCCGCCGCCGCAGCAGCGTCAAGACCGTCACGGAAGGGATAGAACGCGTCGCTGGCGCACGCTCCGCCGACAGCGCGGCCGTCGGCCTTCCGGGCGGCGATCTCGGCCGCATCCACGCGGCTCTGCTGACCAGCCCCGATGCCCCAGGCGACGCCATCCTTGACCAGAACGATCGCATTCGAGCCCGTATAAGCGCACACCGTCAGGGCGATCTGCATGTCCCTCACCTCGGACTCCTCAGGCTTGCGCCTGGTCACCACCTGCCAGTTCGCTCCGAGGCCAAGGACCCGGTCGCGCGTCTGGGCCAGGTAACCACCATCGACTCGGCGCAGCTCGAAGCCGTCACGGCCGGGAGCTGCCGCCTGAATGACCCGCATGGCCTTCCGGCCTTTGTGCAGGCGGTCCAGCGCGTCCTGCGTGTAGGCAGGGGCGATCAGGACGTCTGCCTTGACGTTGCTCATGATCTGGTCCGCCAGCTCCGGCCCGACTTCACGGTTCAGCGCCACTATCCCACCGAACGCGCTCCTGGGATCGCAGGAGAAGGCCTTGCTGTAGGCCTCGGTCACGTCATCCGCCAGCGCGGCACCGCAGGGGTTGGCGTGCTTGACGATCACGCAGGCAGGATCAAAGAACTCGTGAACCAGCCTCCATGCGGCGTCCGCATCGAAGACGTTCAGGTAGCTGAGCTCCGCGCCCTTGTGCAGGGTCATGCCGTCCCACCAGCCGCTGGCGTCGCCCTCGCGGTACAGCGCCGCCTTCTGGTGCGGGTTCTCGCCGTAGCGCAGCTCCTGGGCGCGCTCGAGCGTGAGGTGCAGCGACTTGCCGGGCGCCTCGCCCTGCGCAGAGTCGAGCCAGGTGACGATGGCCGCATCGTAGGCCGCGGTGTGGGCGAACGCCTTGCGCGCGAACTCTGCACGGAGCGGCCCGGTGTCCCCACCGGCGACGGCGGCAGCGACGCGGCCGTAGTCGGCCGGGTCGACAACGACCAGCACACGCTCGAACGTCTTGGCCGCGGCCCGGATCATGGCCGGACCGCCGATGTCGATCTGCTCGACCGCCTCCTCCAGGCTCACGCCCTCGCGCGCGACCGTCTCGCGGAACGGATAGAGGTTGACGACGACCAGCTCGAACGGGCTGATGCCGTGGGCGCTGAGGACGCTGCGGTGCTCCGCCGTGTCGCGCGCGAGCAGGCCGGCGTGAATGTTGGGATGAAGCGTCTTGACGCGACCGTCAAGGATCTCCGGGAAGCCGGTGACGTCAGCCACCGGCTCGACCGGCAGGCCCGCGGCCCCGATCGTGGCGAGCGTGCCGCCGGTCGAGACGAGCGTGTAGCCCGCCCCGACCAGTGCGGTGGCCAGTTCGACCAGCCCCGTCTTGTCAGAAACGCTCAGGAGGGCTCTGGGCACGCTTACTCGGTGTCGGACCCGGCGGGCGCTTCGGGTTCGTCCTGTTCGGTGTCCTGTCCGTCATCGCCCTGCGCTTCGGGCGCGTCGTCCTCCTGTGCGTCCGCATCCGCCTCGGCAGCAGTGTCTTCGTCTGCAGCAGCGTCCTCGGCAGCGGCGTCGTCATCGACGGCAGTCTCGTCGGCCGCGGCATCCCCGCCAACCGGATCGGCGTCGTCAGTGGTGTCGGCCGGTTCCGGCGAGAAGTCAAACTCGGGAGCGAAGTCGATGTCGGGCTCGGCGACCTCGAGCAGGTTGTTCACGGTCACCGTCTCACGGATCCCGTCGAGCCACTCCTGCTGAAGTTCGGCGCGCATGTTGCCGGTGACGACGTCACGCACCTGGTCGACGACCTCCTCGAACTCACGCACCCGCTCCTGCGTGCGCGCGGCGACCAGAACCACGTAGCGGTCGCGGTCCGCATCCGCCTCGGCAGCAGTGTCTTCGTCTGCGGCAGCGTCGTCATCGGCAGTGGCGCCAGCGTCGGCATCCGCGTCCACCTCAACGTCGGCCTCGGCTTCCACCTCGATGTCGGCCTCGGCTTCCGCGTCAGCCTCTACCTCCGCATCTGCGGCGTCCGGGTCAGCCTCTTCTGCCCCGTCCGGCGCTGCCTCATCTTCCTCGGCTTCGGCTGCGGCTGAGATGAACAGGACATCCGAGATCTCGCGGGCACTGCCGTCGATCTGGACGAATGCATCGGTCCCGAACAGGGCTGCGTCGATCGCAGTCTCCGACGAACCCGGCGTTACGGTACCCATGTCTTCCGGATCGACACCGGCCTCAAGCGCCGCGTCGGTGGGAGTGATGCCAGCGACGACGTTCTCGCGGAACGCTTCTGCCTCCTCGAAGGTGTCGAACTCGAAGCGGACGGCCTGTGCGCTGGCGGGCAGCGTGTAGGCCAGTCGGTTGCGCTCGTAGTACTCGCGCAGGGCCTCGTCCTCGACAACGACGTCACGGGCCACATAGGCGAGTGCCTCCTGGGCCACCTGGGCCGGGGTGCCGAAGAACTCGCCGTCGAGCTCGCTCGCGCCGATGTACGCGATCCGCTGGTCGATCACCTGTTCAAGGATCTGCGGCTTGAGGATCTGCTCGATCAGGAAGGCCAGGCCGGGATCCAGGAACTGCTGCACTTCTGCGTTGCCATAGGTCGCGCGGGCATGTTCGACCGCGTCGATCTCATGATCATCCACAGTCGCAACGACGTAGTTGTTGAAGCGCAGGCCGCTGTCGGGCTCGACGACGATGTCCGCCTGGTCGAACAGGCGCTCGAGCTCCGCTGAGACGATGCCGACACGCTTGGCCTGCAGGGCGTCGTCCCTGACGGCGGAGGCGACTTCCTCGAAGTCGCGGCGTTCGGGCGCGAGGAACTCCTCGACGCTGACCAGGTAGTACATGCCCGCGGCCGAGACGACGTTGGTGAGTCCCTCCTGGCGAAGGCCGAAGGCGGCGTTCGATACCGCGCTCGGCAGCGCAGCCCGGCCGACCGGAACCGGCGTGGTGCTGCCGGCTGCGGCGCCGAGCGCGCCAGCGCGGTCACCGCGCTCCTGCGAGTGCTCCGTTGCGAGGGCGGCGAAGGATTCTCCGGTCAGTACGCGGGCACGGAGCTCGTTGGCCAGTTCGATATCGTTCACGGCGATAACGCGGCCGACGATGCGTTCCTCGGTCCGGTAGCTGTCGCGGAACGCCTCGAAGAAGGTGCGGACTTCCTCGTCGGTGACGTCGATGTCGCCGACCACGTTCTCTTCCCAGATCTGCTGCCGGAGCTGTTCGCGCATGTTGTTGCGGAAGCTGGCGTCATCGAAGCCCGCCGAGCCGATCAGGGTCAGGTAGTCCGAGTCGTTGCCGCGCCCGGCCACACCGCGCTCGGTCCGGAAGTCGCTGACCGCCTGGTTCACCTGGGCGTTGGTCACGCGGGTGCTGGAGGCAGCCTGCCGCAGCAGCTCCTGCCTAACGATCGAGTCGATCAGCAGCAGCTCGAGATCGGCTCCGACCTCGCCCTCCGTGACGGAGTAGTAGATGGGGTTGGCCCTTGCCTGATTGACCCGCTGTTCACTGATCGCCTCGCCGTTCACGCGCAGCGCGGTCGGACCCGTGATGGCACCACCGCCGATACCAAGGTTCGGCGTGAACATGATTATCATGCCCAGTACGAGGCCGATGGCGATCAACCACAGAATCACCGTGTTTGCTCTTTTGCTCAACTTCATCTCGCTTGACTTCCTCCCACCATTGGTGCTAGTTTTGTTAACCGTTTAGCAAGCGCCCGTAGCTCAGCCGGATAGAGCGTTCGCCTCCGGAGCGAAAGGTCGCAGGTTCGAATCCTGCCGGGCGCACCATCCTTTGCCTTCCGGAATTCACAAGAGCGAATACTACCACGTGCTGTCGCTAATCAACAGGCTTCGCGAGCCGTCGCGCCTCGCGTGAGAAAAATGCGTAATCCTCGTCTGAAGGCTCGAGTCTGTACGCTTCGCCGTACGCGTCAGCGGCGAGGTCGTACCGGCCCTGGGCGAAGTAGAGCTGCCCGAGGTAGCCCCACGCCGGTGCGAACTCAGGCGCCACCTGCGCAGCCCTGATGAACCCCGCCTCGGCATCGCTGAACCGCGCCTGTTGATACGCATCGAGAGCGATCAGGAACTCGTCGCTCACCCCGTCGCCGAAAGACAGCTTCTGCTGCACCTGCCTCAGGAAGTAGCGGGCCCCCTCGTTGTTCGGCTGCACGTCCAGAACGCCCAGCCACCAGGCTTCCGCAAGCGCGTACTCGCCGAGCTCCTGCGCCGCCCTGGCGCTCCACGAGAGGGCATCGGGATAAGCGGGGTTCGCGCCGGCGGCGGCCTCGAATGACTCGAGCGCCGAGCGCAGGTCGCCGGCTTCGTACCAGGAAAGCCCTTCGTGAAACAGCGTCGCGGCATCCACGCCCCAGGCCAGCTGATCGCGGACCAGGCCCAGGAACCACGCGCTGCGCGAGTCCGCCGGATCGAGCTCGACCGCCCGCTGCCAGTGCTCCTCGGCACGGCCGGGCTGGCCGGCCTCGAGAGCCGTTCGCCCGGCCCAGACAGCCGCAGCGGTGAACGATGCGTTGTGCGCGAGCGCCTCTTCGAAGCTCGAGACGGAGCCCGCGAGGTCTCCCTGTTCGTAGAGGCTGGTTCCTGTCAGGAAGGCGTCCGCCGCGGCCGCGCCGTAACTGGCCGTGAGCTCGGCCCGGCCAAGTTGGGCAACGACCGCCGGGTCGTCCGGCCGGACCTCACTCAGAGCGTTGAGCAGCTCGATCGCCTCGTCGCTTCTGCCCGCCTCGAGCGCCACACCGGCCGCTCGGGCCAGAGCATCGGGGTTGTCCGGCTGTTCGTCCAGCAGGCGCTCGAGGTAGAGCGCGGCTCCGGCAAGATCTCCGGTCTGCTGCCTCGCGAAGGCCAGCTGGGTCGCGGTCTCTGCGAACTCCGTGTCGAGCAGTGCCTCGCCCGATACTTCCTGCCACTGAAGCCAGGCGTCCCAGGCGCGCACGTGCCAGCTGACCTCGTGGTACAGCCGGGCGAGGGCCAGCAGCGTGGCTTCGTCACCCGGCACCGCGTCCCGCGTTTCCTCTGCCAGCCGGATCGCCTCCCGCCAGAGAGGCTGGTCGGGGTGAGGTATCTGTTCGGAGGCACGGGCGGCCGCGACGGCAGCCTGAACTTCCGGCAGCGTGGCCTGGGCGGTGACCTGCGAGGCGAACAGGAGGGCCGCCGCGAGCAGTATCGTGCGGCATGCAGTCATGACGGGGGCAGTATACAGCCGGATCCGCCCGTTCCAGGTTCTGCCGGTTGCTATCTGGCAGTCACCCCGGGGTTGCGTTAACTGGTAGAACGGGATGACATGTTTCAGAGCCTAGGCGACAAACTACAGGATGTATTCCAGAACCTGCGCGGGCGCGGCCGCCTGACGGAGGCGGAGGTCAAGACGGCGCTGCGCGAGGTCCGTGTCGCCCTGCTCGAGGCCGACGTCAACCTTGAGGTCGCCCGCGACTTCGCGGCCCGGGTGCAGGAAAAGGCTACCGGCTCCGAGACCCTGATGTCCCTGCGGCCCGACCAGCGGGTCATTTCAATCGTTCATGACGAACTGGTCGAGACGCTCGGGGGCAGGTCCGTGCAGCCCACGCTCAACGCGGACGGCAACGTCTGGCTGATGATGGGCCTGCAGGGTGCGGGCAAGACCACGACCTCGGGCAAGCTGGCCCACAAGTACAAGTCCGAGGGCCGCCGCCCGCTGCTGGTAGCGGCGGATACGCAGCGTCCGGCGGCGCGCGAGCAGCTGAAGGTGCTGGGCAGGCAGATCGGCGTGCCGGTGCTCGAAGTGTCTGACAACGAGTCGCCCGAGCGCACGAAGGCCAAGATCGACGCCTACCTGAAGGTGGACTTCCGCGACCTGGTGATCGTGGACACGGCTGGCCGGCTTCAGATCGACGAGAACCTGATGGACGAGCTTGCCGCGCTCAACCAGGCGATCAAGCCGACGCAGTCGATGCTGGTGATCGACGCGATGACAGGCCAGCAGTCGCTGCCGGTGGCGAAGTCGTTCGACGAGCGCATCGGCGTGAGCGGCCTGATCCTGACGAAGCTTGACGGTGACGCCCGCGGTGGAGCCGCCCTGTCCGCAAGGCATGTGACGGGCAAGCCGATCTTCTTCGCGGGCATGAGCGAGAAGATCGACGGGCTGGAGCCGTTCCATCCGGACCGCGTGGCGGGGCGGATCCTTGGTATGGGCGACGTGATGACGCTCATCGAGAAGGCCAAGGTGCTGGAGGAAGATGACGACGCCGCGGAGGCCGGTGCCGGCAACATAGCCGACTTCTCGCTCCAGGACCTGCTTTCGCAGATGCGCAAGATCAAGCGCATGGGTTCGTTCACGGACGTCCTCAAGATGGTGCCCGGGGCGAACAAGCTGCTGCCGGCCGGCGCCAACATCGACGAGGGCGAGATCGGCCGCCTTGAAGCGATCATCTCGAGCATGACCGAGGAGGAGCGGCGCAAGCCGCAGTTGCTGAACGCGAAGCGGCGCAAGCGCATCGCAGCTGGGTCAGGCACGCAGGTGCAGGACGTGAACCGGCTGATGCGGCGTTTCGAGGAGATGCGCAAGATGATGAAGCAGTTCGCGAAGCAGCAGGCGCCCGGGGGCCGCGGCCGCAGAAAGCAGCGCCGTTGACGCAGGGGGCGGCACTCTTCGTGTATGATAGGTGACTTGTGTGCTCCGCATGCCTGGACGCGGCGGAGTCTTTAAGGGAGCAGAAGGAATTATGGTAAAGATTCGCCTCATGCGCATGGGCGCAAAGAAGAGCCCCCACTACCGCGTAGTGGTCGTTGACTCGCGCAAAAAGCGCAGCAGTGATTACATCGAGTCGCTCGGTTATTACGATCCGCAGCGGAAGACCGAAGAACACCTCAAGATCAACGCCGAACGCGCCGCGCACTGGCTCGAGGTTGGCGCACAGCCCACCGATACCGCCCTCAAGCTGCTTGAGCGCGCAGGCGTCGAAGTCGGCTCGGTCGAGGCGAAGAACCGCGACACGTACATCAAGCGTGTCGAGGCAGCCGCCCAGGCTGCCTGAGCCGGTACGTAACGGGATACCCGACACGTCATGGCTCAGGACCTCGTCTCTCTGATCGTTCACAACCTCGTCACTGTGCCCGATGCGGTGTCGGTAGACGCGAGCGAGGACAACCGTGGCGTCCGTATCGAGATCCGCTGCGCCGCGGATGATGCGGGACGCATCATCGGCCGGGGCGGACGCATCATCAACAGCATCAGGACACTGGCCCGTGCTGCCGGGGACGGCGGCCAGCGGGTCGAAGTCCAGCTGATCGAGTAGGGAGCGCCGGATCCTGTCCGGCCAGCCCGACAAGACCCCAGAGGAGCACACGCTGCAGCTCGGGCGTCTTGGCCGCACTGTCGGCCTTGACGGCGGGCTGTTGTTCCATGCCCTTGGGCAGGCGGAAGCGGAGCTGATCCGCCCCGGCATCAGCCTCGTGATCCCGCAGGCGGGCACCCTGCGCGTGATCAGGACGCAACAGCATCCGAGGGGCACGACCGTGTTCCTCGAGGGCATCAGGCGGGTGGAACGCGCCAGGGAGCTGGTCAATCACGACGTGTTCATCCTCCGCAGCGCCCTGCCTGAAGGCTTCAGCGCTGTCAGCCTGGCCGCGGGCCTTGAGGGCCTGCCTGTCCTGCTGGATGGCGTGGAGGTGGGCCGGGTCGGAAGCGTCGCCGGAGTAAGCGGCCACGAGTACGTGACGCTAGTTCCCGGCGGGGAGCTGCTTCCGCTGAACGCGCCCTACGTGCGGGTGAAGGGTAACAGCATCACGCTGCTCGATCCGCCCGACGGCCTCCTCTGATGAAGTACAGCGTCTACACCCTTTTCCCTGAACTCATCAACGCCTGGCGCGGCGAGGCGCTCCTGGGCAAGGCCATCGAGCGCGGACTGGTGGAGCTAACGGCGCACGACCTCCGGAAGTTCTCGACCCCGCCTCACTGGAAGGTCGACGATGCCCCGTACGGCGGCGGGGCCGGCATGGTCATCCGCGTTGACATCGCCGCGGCAGCGATCGAGGAATGCAGGGCGCTGCCCGAGCCGCCGGACGAGGTGATCCTGCTTTCCCCGGCCGGCGAGCCGCTTACCCAGCGACTGGTGGAGGAGCTCTCGGCCCGCAGGCACCTTTGCATCCTGTCGGGACGGTACGAGGGGTTCGACGCGCGCATCGAGGGCATGGTCACGCGTGAGGTGTCGATCGGGGACTTCGTGCTGATGGGCGGCGAGCTGGCTGCGCTCGCGATCGTCGAGGCCACCTCAAGGCTCCTGCCCGGGGTGCTTGGCGACGCGGACAGCTTCGCGCAGGACTCGTTCAGCAGCGGCATACTTGACTATCCCGAGTACACCCGGCCGCCTTCCTTTGGCGGCCAGGACGTACCCGAGGTGCTCCTGTCCGGACACCATGGGCGGATCGATGCCTGGAGACGCGAGCAGGCCCTTGCGCGCACTCTTGAGCGCCGCAAGGACCTGCTCGATTCTGCCGAACTGAGCGACGCAGACCTTGTGGTCCTGCGCCGGCTGGGACTTACTGAAGCCTCTGAAGAACCGCTTCCGTGACGTCGAGGCCTTCCTCGGCGTAGACCACCAGGCCGCTCATGCGTGCCACCTCGAAGTCCATGATGATCGAGAATCCCTGCTCGGCGGCGTACGCCTTGACGATCTCGTCGATGGCGAGCACCGCGGGTTCCGCGGCGGCCATGACTTCTTCATCCCAGCGCTGGGCGGTCGTCTCAAGGGACATCTGCAGCAGCTGGAACTGCTCCTGCTCGGCCGGAGTGATCTCCATGCCCGACTGTGCGCGCTCGATGATGTCGTTCAGGCTCGACTCGATACCGCGGAGTTCCTCGCGGCCCTGCTGTTCGAGCTGGCGTGCGGCAGCGCCGCTCGGATGTGCATCGATCAACTGCTGCGAGTTGACGAATACGATCCGTGGGGACGGAGCCTGAGCGGTGGGGTTCAGGCTGAAGGCGGCGGCAACCAGGACCGCAACGAGTATCGTGTACGTGATTCGCTTCATAGCGGGACAAGTCTAGCACCCGCATGATGAGAACAGCGGCGGGCGCTTGCGCCCGCCGGGCCGGGAGCGTGATGTCAGATCCAATCCAGTCATTGTCCGTGTTGAGCACGGTGTTCGCCCTGTTGCTCGGAGCCCTGGTGGGCTCGTTTGCCAACGTCGTCATCTGGCGGGTTCCGCGCGGCGAATCAATCGTCTGGCCCGGCTCGCGTTGCCCGCGCTGCGGTCGGCGCCTTACTCCGACAGAGCTCGTCCCCGTCGTCTCCTGGGCCGTCCAGCGCGGCCGCTGCCGCGGCTGTTCGGCCAGGATCAGCGCGCGCTACCCGCTGGTGGAGCTGCTGATGGCTGCGGGCTTCACCGCGATCATCCTGCGCTGGCCCCTGTTCGACTTCGGCCCGACCGCCCCTTTGCTGATGGCGCTCTTCGCGCTCCTGCTGATCCTCACGTTCATCGACCTCGACACGCTGACGCTGCCCGATGCGCTGACGCTGCCCGCACTGGCAGTCGCGCTCGCCGGTACCTTCGTTTATGCCCCGGGCAGCGGCCTGCCCGACCTCGGCGCTGCACTCGCCGGCGCCGGCATCGGCGCGGGCATGCTGGTGCTGATCAACCGCCTTGGAGGCCTCGCCCTGCGCCGGCTCCGGGACACGCGGGAGCGGCTGTGGCCCATCGGCTTCGACCAGGTCAACCTGGCGGCACTGGTCGGCCTGCTCCTCGGCTGGCAGGCGGGCCTGATCGCCGCACTGGCCAGCCTGCTGCTCAACCTGCTCACGCGCAGGACACTGAGGCTGCCCGAGGGGATCACCTACCTGCTCTGGCTCATCGTTCTGGTAGTGGTGGCCACTCCGGGGCTACTGTTGCCGCTGCCCCAGGCGATCGGCGGGTCGCTCGGTGCAGCCGGTGCCGCAGCCGTCGCGGGCGCGCTCTACTGGTGGATCGCGGGCCTGCTTGGCCACAGTGACGAGGAGCCCGCGCCGGGCGAGGAAGACGAGGAACCGATCGCGATGGGGTTCGGCGACGTCAAGCTCGCGGCCGTGCTGGGCGCGATGCTGGGCTGGCAGGGCATGCTCGTGGCGCTCTTCGCCGCGGTCGTGCTCGGCGCGGTGTTCGGCGTAATCGCACGGCTCACCGGCGGCGAAAGGACGATTCCGTTCGGACCTTACCTGGTCGCTGGCGGGCTGATCGCCCTGTTCGCGGCTCAGCCGCTGATCGACTGGTACACCGGCCTGCTCGTTGCATAACATTGCAAGGTTGCAGCATTTATGCGCAAGTGGTGCTAGAGTCAGGACTTGCCGCCAACCAAGCAGCGGCAACCGCCCGGTGGCACAGGGCGGCGGAGGATGAAAAAGAATGAGCAAATATGGCGCCGACACCCTGATCGGCCGGGATTTCCTTACCCTGGCCGAGCTTTCTGGCACTGAGTTCCGGCAGATCCTGAACACTTCCCTGGAGCTGAAGCGAGCATGGAAATCAGGGCAGCGTGACTCTCCCCTGAAGCACAAGACCATCGCCATGATCTTCGAGAAGCAGTCCCTAAGGACGCGCTCCACCTTCGACATCGCGATGTACCAGCTGGGCGGTCACAGCGTGCTGCTCAGCCAGAACTACATCGGCTGGGGCGTGCGTGAGACCATCCGCGACGTGGCCCACAACCTGGAACGCTGGGTCGACGGGATCATGGCCCGCACCTACGGGCACGGGACGCTTACCGAGCTTGCGGGGCACGCGGGAGTGCCCGTCATCAACGGCCTTTCGGACCTGCATCACCCGTCTCAGCTCATGGCGGACTACCTGACCATGACCGAGACCTTCGGCAGTCTAGACGGCCTGCGCGTCGCGTTCGTGGGTGACGGCAACAACGTCGCCAACTCGCACATCGAGGCTGCCGCACACGCGGGCGTGAGCCTCGTCATCGGCTGCCCTGAAGGCTTCGATCCCGACGCTGACGTGCTGGCTGCCGCACGCTCCGCAGGGGCCGACATCACGGTAGAACGCGATCCGCGCGCGGCGGCCAGGGGTGCCGACGTGCTGTACACCGACGTCTGGATCTCGATGGGCCAGGAAGAGGATTCCTCCCGGCGCCGCGAGGCGTTCGATGGGTACACGATCACGCCCGAGTGGTTCACCGACCTCTCGGACCGGGGCATCTTCATGCACGATCTGCCGGCGCACTACGGCGAGGAATGCACCGAGGAGTGCGTCTACTCGGAACGAAGCCGGGTCTTCGACCAGGCCGAGAACCGGCTTCACGCCCACAAGGGCATCCTGCTGAGCGTCCTCGGAGCAAGCTGATGATCCGCGCCGGCATACTTGGCGCGAGCGGCTACGGCGGCAGCGAACTGATCCGGCGCCTGGGCAGGCATCCGGACGTGGCGGTGAGCGGGCTTGCCTCGCGCCAGTTCCTGGGGCAGAAGGCGGACAGGGGCTGGCCTCAGCTGGCCGGGCTTCCGGTCGGCGACCTCGCCTTCACAGACGACGAAGCCGTGATCGACGGTGCTGACGTCGTCTTCCTGGCCACGCCCCACGGGGCCACCGCCCCGCTCGTCGCCCGGGTGCACCAGGCGGGCAAGGTAGCCATCGACCTGTCCGCAGACTACCGGCTGGACGCCGGCACCTACACCGAGTGGTACGGGCTTGAGCACCCGCACCCGGAGCTGCTGGCCGCTGCACGCTACGGCCTCGTCGAACTGCACCGTGCCGAGCTGCCGGGCGCCCGTATCGTCGCCGGTCCCGGCTGCAACGCAACCGCAGCGACCCTTGCGCTAGCTCCGCTCGCCGCAGCCGGCCACCTCGGCGAGGACGCCAGCGTGACGATCGCCACCGGAATTTCGGGAGCGGGCCGCTCCCCTGCCCTTCCGCTGCAGTCCCCCGAGGCGATGGACAGCGTGGTGCCCTACCGTACCGGGGGCACGCACCGCCACATCGGCGAGGTCGAAGCCAACCTGGGACGCGTGATCAGCGCCGCATCCGAGGGTGGGCTTGCCGCCGCCCGCGCCCTCACCACACACGGCCCCCAGAAGCGGCCGACGATCACTTTCACGCCGATGCGGGTCCCGATGGTGAGGGGCATCCTCGCGACCGCGGTGACGCGGTCGCCCCGCGGCGACCCGGGCACCGGCGAGCTGCTCGCGCTGTACCGCGAGTTCTATGCCGGCAGCAGCCTCCTGCATGTCCAGGACACGGCACCGGAGACGAAGGCCGTCACCGGCACCGACCGGGCCATCCTCAGCGTGCAGGCGGACGCGCGCACCGGCATGATCATCGCGTTCTGCGTGCTGGACAACCTCGGCCTCGGTGCCGCCGGCCAGGCGGTACAGGCCTTCAACGTCGCGCTCGGCCTGAACGAACTGCATGGCCTCGAGCTGGAGGGAAGGTGGCCGTGAAGCTGCCGGAAGGATTTGTCGCATCAGGGATCTCGGCCGGACTGAAGCGCTCCGGCAAGCCCGACTTCGGGCTGATCCACTCGGATGGCCCGCTCAACTGGGCGCTGCTCAGCACAACCAACCTTGTGCACGCCGCCTGCGTCGCCCGCAACCGCTTCCTGCTCGGAGGCGGTGACAACGTACGGGCCGTGGTCGTCAACTCCGGCAATGCCAACTGCGCGACGGGTGAGCAGGGGGCGCTTGACAACGACGCGATGGCCGCAGCAGTCGCCGCCCACCTCGGCCTGGCCGGCCCGGACGAGGTGCTCACCGCGAGCACCGGGGTTGTCGGCCTGCGCATGCCTGTCGATGCGATCCTTGCAGGCGTGCGCCCCCTGGCGGAGGCGGGGGGTGATGAGTCGGACGGGTTCGCACGGGCGATCCTGACGACCGACCTGACGCTCAAGCAGTCGGCCGTCGACCTGCCCGGTGGCGCGCGCGTCGTTGGTGTCGCCAAGGGCTCGGGCATGATCCACCCGAACATGGCCACGATGCTCGCCTTCGTGATGACGGATGCCCAGGTCAGCCAGGCGGAGCTGCGGCAGATCTGGCAGGACGTGGCTGTCGCGACGTTCAACCAGGTGACGGTGGATGGTGATACTTCGCCGAACGACATGGCGATGGTGCTCGCCAGCAACCGCGTGCCGGCAGACCGGGATGACCTGGCCGCCGCGCTCCGTCAGGTGGCTGACGAGCTCGCCCGGATGATCGCCCGCGACGGCGAGGGGGCGACCAAGCTCATCACCGTCCGCGTCACCGGCGCGTTCAGCGACGACGAGGCCCGCCTGGCGGCCCGGACGGTGGCGGGCAGTCCCCTCACGAAGGCCGCGGTGCACGGAAGCGACCCGAACTGGGGCAGGATCCTGGTCGCGCTCGGCCGCTCAGGCGCGCAGTTCGACCCGGCCCGCTGCCACATCGCCGTGCAGGACGTGCCCGTTTACGGGGGCGCGCCCCTGCCGTTCGACGAGGCGAGGACCTCGGCGCTGATGGAGAGCCCCGACGTGCTGATCGGCGTCGACCTGAAGATGGGCGGCGGCCAGGGCAACGCATACGGTTGCGACCTGACCGCCGATTACGTCCGAATCAACGCGGACTACCGCACCTGACGCCTAAGCCCGGGCCTTGCGCCTGGGCTGCCTGTTGGAGACGTGGATGGCCCGTCCGTGCGCCTGCTCGGCGGCCTCCATGATCCCTTCGCTCAGCGTCGGGTGGGCGTGCTGCGTCAGGGCGATATCGGTCAGGGTCGTGCCCATCTCGATCGCCAGGGTGGCCTCGGCCACCAGCTCGCCGGCGCTCGGACCCACCATGTGGAAGCCGAGCAGCAGGTCGGTATCCTCGTCCGCGATCACCTTGACCAGGCCCGAGTCCACGCCGAGTGCCATCGCCCGGCCCGACACGGCCAGAGGGAAGCGGCCGACCCGCACCTTGTGCCCGGCCTCCTCGGCTTCCGCCTCGGTCATGCCCACCGAGGCAAGCTCCGGATTCGTGTAGATGACAGCGGGCACGATGGTGTCGTACGCGCTCTTCTGGCCGGCGGCGTGCTCGGCGGCGACGAGGCCCTCCTTCATCGCCTTGTGCGCGAGCAGCGGCATGGCCGCGACGTCACCGATCGCGTAGATGTGTGGCTGGTTGGTCTGCATGTGGGCGTTCGCGGTCACGAAACCCCGCCCGTCGGTCTCGACGCCGGCGGCCTCGAGTCCGAGGCCGGCGCTGTTCGGGCGGCGGCCGACGGCCACGAGCACCTTGTCGACCGTGACCTTCTCTTCCTTGCCGTCGGCAGTCTCCAGGGTGACCTCGACCGCGTCCTTCACGGCCTTCTGCGAGACCACCTTCGTGCCGGTCAGCAGCCTGATGCCGCGCTTCGTCAGGGCCTTGGCCAGCTCCTTCGAGGCCTCCTCGTCTGCCGAGGGCACGATACGGTCCATCATCTCGACCACCGTGACCTCGCTGCCGAACGAGCTGTACACGTCGGCGAACTCGAGCCCGATGGCGCTGCCGCCGATCGCCATGAAGCGCTTGGGCACGTTCGAGATCAGCAGCGCGCCGGTGGAGTCAACGAGTCGCTCCTGGTCTATGTCGAATCCGGGGATGCTGATCGGGCTCGAACCGGTCGCGATGATGAACTTCGTGGCAGAGTATGACTTGTCCCCCACGGTGACACTGTTCGCCCCGTCGAAGGTGGCCTCCCCCTCGATCAGGGTCACCTTGTTGCCCTTGAGCAGCGCGCCGACGCCGCCTGTCAGCTTGCCGACGATGCCCTGCTTCCACTGCTCGACCTTCTTCAGGTTGACCTTGGGCTTGCCGAAGTCCACCCCGTAATCGCTCGCCTTCTGCGACTCAGCCAGCTGACCGGCCACGTGCAGCAGCGCCTTGGTTGGGATGCAGCCGACGTTGAGGCAGACCCCGCCGATGTCGCCCTTCTCGACGATGGCTGTCTTGAGCCCGAGCTGGGCTGCGCGGATGGCGGCGTGGTAGCCGCCGGGCCCGGAACCTATGACGATCAGATCAAAATCCATGCTTCCTCCAGTCACTGCCCCAAGTTTACATCCGTGCGCTCCCGGCAGCCGGGAGCGCAGAAGGCGCAGGTGCCCGGCTCATTCATCTATACTGTGCGCTGAGATGACGGACACGGCGGACACACAGCAGGCACACGCAATCCGGTACGAACCCGGCGCGATCGAACGCAAGTGGCAGGAGCGCTGGGAGGAGCAGGGGCTTTACCGGGTGGACCTGCACGATGAGAGCAAGCCGCCCTATTACTTCCTGACGATGTACCCGTACCCTTCGGGCAACCTGCACACGGGCCACTGGTACGCCGAGGTGCCGGCCGACGCCGCCGCGCGCTACCTGCGCATGCGCGGCCACAATGTGCTCTTTCCCATGGGCTATGACGCCTTCGGCCTGCCGGCCGAGAACGCCGCGATCAGTGCCGCCCGCAGCGGCAAGGTGGTGCATCCGGCGACGCAGACGCGCGAGCAGATCGACAGGATGACCGATCAGTTCCGGCAGATGGGCGCGATGTTCGACTGGTCACTCACCTTCGCGACGTGCGAGCCCTCGTACTACCGCTGGAACCAGTGGTTCTTCATCAAGCTCTTCGAGAAGGGCCTGGCCTACCGCAAGGAGTCATACGTCAACTGGGACCCGGTGGACAAGACCGTTCTGGCCAACGAGCAGGTCATCGACGGTCGCGGCGACCGGAGCGGCGCGCTGGTCGAGCGGAGGCTGATGCCGCAGTGGCACTTCCGCATCACCGACTATGCTGACGAGCTGCTGGACTTCAGCGGCCTGGACTGGCCCGAGAGCGTCAAGGCCCAGCAGACGAACTGGATCGGCCGCAGCGAGGGAGCCGAGGTCACCTTCAGGAGCGAGCAGGGGCACGACCTCAAGGTGTTCACCACCAGGCCGGACACGCTCTGGGGGGCGACATTCATGGTTCTCGCCCCGGAACACCCGCTCGTGGCCGAACTCACGACCGACGCTCAACGCGCGCAGGTTGAAGACTATGTCAGCGTTTCCGGCCGCAAGTCAGAGCTCGAACGCCAGGCAGATGTCAAGGAGAAGTCCGGCGTCTTCACCGGCGCTTACGCCATCAACCCGGTCAACGACGAGCGCGTCCCGATCTGGATCGCGGATTACGTGCTGATGGGCTACGGCACCGGCGTGATCATGGCCGTGCCGGCTCACGACGAGCGCGACTTCGAGTTCGCCACGAACTTCGGTCTCGAGATCCGCCACGTGATCGCCCCTGCCGGCGGGGACGTGCCGGACGGCCCGGGCTCCGAAGCCTTCACGGGCGACGGCGTGATGGTCAACTCGGGTCACTTCGACGGCACGCCAGCGGGCAAGGGCACCGAGGCGGTCGACCGCGTCACCGCCTGGCTGCAGGAGCGTGGCGTGGGCGAGAAACGCGTCACGTACCGCCTGCGCGACTGGCTGATCAGCCGACAGCGCTACTGGGGCACGCCGATTCCCATGCTGTATTGCGAAAAGGACGGCCTCGTGGCCGAGAAGCTCGAGAACCTGCCGGTGCGCCTGCCGGAAGACGTGGAGTTCATGCCGACCGGCGAATCACCGCTCAACAGCCACCCGGAGTTCCTCAACGCGACGTGCCCGGTCTGCGGTGGACCCGCCCGGCGGGAGACCGACACCATGGACACGTTCATGGACAGCGCCTGGTACTGGTTCCGCTACCTCGATCCCACCAAGGAAGACGGCCCGATCAACAGCGAGCTGGCCGCCAGGTGGACGCCGGTCGATACATACACGGGGGGCAGCGAGCACGCGATCCTGCACCTGCTTTACAGCCGGTTCTTCACGAAGGCGATCCGCGACCTGGGCCTCATAGGTCACGGCGAGCCGTTCAAGCGGCTGCGCAACCAGGGCATGATCCTGGGCGAGGACAACGAGAAGATGTCCAAGTCGAGGGGCAACGTCGTGGACCCCGACCATCTGGTGGCGGACTACGGCGCCGATACCGTCAGGGCCTACCTGATGTTCATGGGCCCGTGGGATCAGGGTGCGCCCTGGAGTTACCGCGGCATCGAGGGCATCTCACGGTTCCTCAACCGCGTCTGGAACATCTTCCATGCCCCGGTCGAGAACAGGGACCCGGCGGACCTTGACTCAGCCGTCCGCGAGCTCAGGCGCGCGACGCACCACGCCATCAGGGAAGCCACGCTCGACCTCGAGAACTTCTCCTTCAACACCGCGATCGCCGAGCTCATGACGCTGCAGGGTGCAATCAGCCGCGCGCGCACGCAGGGGATGCTCGAGCGGCCCGAGTGGCAGGAGGCGACGCAGTCGCTGCTGCTCCTGCTATCTCCCTTCGTCCCGCACATCGCCGAGGAGCTCTGGACGGCCAGCGGCCGCAGCGGTTCGGTGCACGTTCAGGACTGGCCGACTCACGATGAGTCGGCTCTGGTTCAGGACACGGTCAACATGGCCGTTCAGGTCAGCGGAAAGGTCCGGGGACAGATCCAGGTGTCGGCTGATGCCGATGACGAAGCGATCCTGGCCGTCGCCAGGGCGGAGCCCAACGTGATGCGCCACCTCGAGAACTCTGAGGTCGTGCGCGAGATCGTGGTCAAGGGCAGGCTCGTGAACTTCGTGGCCAGGCCCCGCTAGGCCCTCGGGGACCTCAGCGCGGCGCGATCAGCGCCACCTCGAGCAGAGTGGACAGCTCGACGGCAGGCTGCACCAGGAAGGTGCTCCTGATCTCGTTCGGATCGGCCGGAGGCACCTCGACCACGGTGCCGACCAGCACGCCCCGGGGGTAAAGGCCGCCGAGCGAGCTGGTCTCGACCCTGTCACCCACGCGGACGGGTTCGCTCTCGATGAAATCGATAACCCGGATCGTACCGCCCGGCAGTCCCACCGCCACGCCCTGGCCGCCGCGCCCGCTGACGGTCACGCCGACGCGAGACTGCGGATCGGTCACTACCCGCACCACGGAGGTTCCTGCGGCGGTCTCGGTGACCATCCCGACCAGGCCCTGCGGCACCGTCGCGACCATGTTCTGCAGAACCCCGTCCCGCGCACCCTTGCCAAGGGTGAGGCGCGAGATGAGCACGCTGGTGCTGAGCCCGGTCACGGGTGCGGTCAGCACCACGCCGGGCGACTGGTCCGCCTGCACCTGCAGCACCTCGGTGAGCTGCTCCACGCGCAGCTGCAGGTCGCGGTTCAGCGCCTCCAGTTCACGCACGTGCTCCTCTGATTCGGACAGCAACTGTCTCAGATCGCTGCGGTCCGCGAGGCTCAGGAGGGCCATGCGCAGGTTCGTGCCTGCCCGCTGCAGCAGGTTGTGTGGCATCGCGACCGCGGACGTCAGCGAGGCGGGTGCGAGCCCGACGAGGCTGGCGAACACCGATGTGACCACTCCGAGGACCAGGAACAGGAACCAGGCGCGTTGCAGACTACCCATCGCGCGCGACCCCAAGGCTTGAAAACAGGCGCAGAACGGCCGGAACGGACAGGCCGATGACATTGGTGTGGTCGCCTTCGATATGCTCGATGAGGGCCGCGCCCAGGCCCTGGAGGCCGTAGCCGCCGGCCTTGTCAAGCCCCTCGCCGCTCGCGGAGTACCAGGCGACGTCGGCCCGGCTCAGCTCGCGGAACCGCAGCGTCGTCACCGGGGCCTCGCTCGCCCACTTGCCGGCTGCATGAAGCGCGTGACCCGTGATCACCTGATGCTCGACGCCTGACAGCCGCTCCAGGAACCGCGCGTTCTCGCCCGCGTCGGCTGGCTTGGCGAGCAGCTCCCCACCGACGGCAACCACGGTGTCGGCGGCCAGGACCGGCAGGTCACCCCCCGATGCCTCCAGCACCGCCTCGGCCTTGCTGCGCGCGAGTCGCAGCGCCAGGGCGGACGGATCTTCGTCCGGAAACGGCTGCTCGTCCACCTCCTTCGATGTGATCACGAAGGGAATTCCCAGCGCAGCGAGCAGCTCGCGCCGCCTGGGCGATGAGCTGGCCAGAATGAGTCGTGGGGTTCCGTGCCCGGGCACGCTGAACAGTGTAACGCGCCCGTTTGAGAATGATGACTCCCGTCATCGTCTTCTGCACCCCCGTCAAGATACACTGGCAGTCATGGAAATTCATCTTGCGAGAGGCGACAGGGCACCCGACTTCAGCCTTCCCGCCACGGGCTCGCAACAGAGCCTGAAGGATTACCGGGGCCAGTGGCTCGTTCTCTACTTCTATCCGAAGGACAACACGCCGGGCTGCACCACGCAGGCCTGCGACTTCCGGGATGAGGCCGCCTCCCTGAAGGCGGCCGTACTCGGCATCTCACCCGACAGTGTCGCGTCGCACGAGGGCTTTGCCGACAACCACTCACTGCCCTTCCCGCTGGCGAGCGATGAGGATTTCAAGGTGGCGAAGGCGTATGGCGCGTACGGCGAGAAGACCGTCTTCGGCAAGACCACCACCGGGCTGATCCGTTCCACCTTCATCATCTCTCCGGACGGACTCATCGAGGAAGCGATGTACAACGTCAGGGCCTCGGGCCATGTCGAACGCGTTCTGGAGCGCCTGGCGGAGCTGCAGTCCTGATGGACGATGCACAGAACACGCACAAGCAGGCGGCCGCCACGGCGGCGCTGGACCTTGTCAGGTCCGGGATGCGCCTCGGGCTCGGCACGGGCAGTACCGCCTTTTTCCTCGTGGCCGCACTTGGAAAGAAGCTGAGCCAGGGACGACTGACCGACATCGAGGCGGTGCCGACCTCGGCCGCCACGGCGGAGCTGGCGCGCTCCGCCGGGATCAAGCTGACCACCCTGGACGCGGTTCGGCTCGACCTGGCGATCGACGGTTGCGACGAGATCGATCCGGAGCTGCGGGCCATCAAGGGGCTGGGCGGCGCGCTCCTGCGGGAGAAGATCGTTGCGGAGGCCGCCGACGTCTTCGTGCTGATCGCGGACGACAGCAAGCGCGTCCGCCAACTGGGTGAGCTCGCTGCACTTCCGATCGAGGTCGTACAGTTCGGCTGGCTGGCCACGCGCTCGCGCATCGAGCGGCTTGGGGGCGAGACCAGGCGCCGGATCGGGGTCGACGGCCAGCCGATACTGACTGACAACGGCAACTTCATCATCGACTGGCTGCACGATGACGAGCCCTTCGACGCGGCGACGGTCGATGAAGCCCTGAAGTCGATCACGGGCGTGGTCGAGCACGGCCTCTTCCTGCACCAGGCCTCGCGCGCGTTCGTGGCCGGCGAGAACGGCGTGGCGAGGCTGGTGCGCAAGTGATCCGGGCGGTCGGCATCGACATGATCGAGCTGGTCCGCATCAAGGCGGTCTGGCAGCGCCACCCGAGCCGCTTCCTCTACCGCCACTTCACCGCGGAGGAGATCACGTTCTGCCGCTCCCAGAGCGACCCGCTCCCCTCCATCGCCGCCCGCTTCGCGGCCAAGGAGGCGTTCCAGAAGTGCTGGCACGAGAACCACGGCTGGCAGGACGTCTGGGTAGTCAAGAAGGGCCTGAAGCCCCACCTCGAGTTCTCCGACCGCATCCGCGAGCACATGGAGGCGAACAGCCTGGTTGCCCACCTCTCCCTTACCCATTCGCGCGATCACGCTGCCGCTGTGGTGATCCTGGAGCAGGTGCAGGCCAGCCCGGACGCCTGAGGCGTCCGGGCTGGCCCCACCAACAAGCTGGCCCCGGGCAAGTAGTCACCCGGGAGCCAGCCACACCCTCCAAAAGCGTTCGGGAAGCGCGGCCGACACCGTAAAAGCAGAGGTGTCGGCCGCGCTTCCCGAACGCTCCTAGCCGTCCGCCACCGCCTGCAGCCCGGGTGCGTTCAGCACGAGGATGCTGCGGTAGCCTGACTCGATCAGGCCTGCGGAGCGGAGCTCCGTGATGATCTTGGATACGCTCTCGCGCGTGCTGGCGGTGCCTTCCGCGATCAATTCGTGGGTCGCTGCGATGACTGGTCGCTTCAGTTCGTCACGAGCGGCGAGCGGCGTGGCCGCAAGCTGCATCAGGTAGCGAGCGACTCGCTGGCGCAGGTCGCCGGTCTGCAGGTGGTACTCGTAGTCCATCAGCCGCTGCATCTGCGCGGAGAGTGACTGCGTGATGGCGAACAGGTCGGCGTGGTTGATGCGATCGGGATCGATCGCTTCCACGTCGGTGTTGGTGAGAGCCTCTGCGATCTCGTCGCGTTCGCCCACGGTGAACGCTTCTTCGCCGAAGAAGTCCCCGGGTTCGACATGCCGGACCGTAAGTATGCGGCCTTCGGGCGTCATCCTGGTGATGCGCACGAGTCCTTCGCGAACGCGGAAGACAGACCTGGCGGGATCGCCGTTGTGGTAAAGGGTTTGCCGACGCTGGAACCGGAGCATCTGCCCGGGTGCGTCAAGTTCGATCGCCGTCTGACTTCCGACCGACATCTGACCAATGTTGTCCCTGAGAATAGTATTCATTCCCCAACCCCTTCTTTCAGCTGTGCTGATCGGGTGCCCCCCCCGATCCGGTAACCTTGTGGAGTGTTACCTTGTTGCAGAGTATAGGAGCTATGACTACAAGATGTCAACCCTTAATATGGTGTTCAAAGAGTAATGATACAAATATGAGCGCCCTGTGCGAAGGATTAGTAGCTTTGTGAAATGAGGTGCAAGGATTGCTTCTGGCGTATAATCCGTGGCTGTGACCCTCAAGGAAGTAACCGCATATACGGACGGATCGTGTGAGACCCAGACCGGCGAAGGAGGCTGGGCCTTTTACCTCCGCATGGGCGCCCATGCGCGCCAGATGAGCGGCTATGAGCCCGGCACGACCAACAACCGGATGGAACTGACGGCTGCCGTCAAGGCAATGGAGACGCTTACGGAACCGTGCAGGATAACGCTGGTGACCGACAGCCAGTACCTCAAGAACGCGTTCACGGCCGGCTGGCTCGCCAACTGGCAGCGCAACGGCTGGCGCACCGCCGGCAAGCAGCCGGTCAAGAACCGTGACCTATGGGAACGCCTGCTGAAGGAATCCGCGCGGCACGAGCTCCACTGGAAGTGGACTCGCGGCCACGCCGGCCAGCGCGAGAACGAGCTGGTGGATACGCTCGCTCAGACCGCCAGGAAGCAGCGCCGGGGGGTCGACGAGCGCTTCAGTCCAGACTGACCATGCCCCGCAGGAGCGAGGCGAGCGCGGCGTAGCCGGTACTGAGCGAACGCGGGTCGAGCCATTCGCTCAGACGATGCGCGTCACCGCCGGTGTACACCCCGAAGCAGACGGACGGGATGCCCGCGGCGAGCGCCGCGTTGCTGTCCGTGCTGGCCGCACCGGTGTGTGGCTCGACGCCGTGCTCGCGCAGGGCGGCGCTGGCCACACGGACGAGCGCAGAGTTGTCCAGGTTGGCTGTTGGCCGGTCGCCGATCTTCTCGATCTCGAGGCTTACGTCGAAGCGGCTCAGCGCGGACCGGACCAGGCTCATGGCCTGCGCCTCCATCGCGTCAAGAGTCGCTGAATCCACGCTCCGCATGTCCAGGTCGAAGTGCGCCTCCTCGGCGATGGCATTGATGCTCGTACCCCCATGCACCGTGCCGAGGTTGAAGCTGCTGCGGGGCTCGGATGGCACGTCCAGCTCAGTGACCAGCGCATTCATCGCACCCGCCAGGGCATGAACGGCGCTTGCCCCACCGTAATCACCCCACGAGTGGCCCCCGCCTGCCCTGACGGTGAACTCGAAGCGCCTGGAGCCGACGGCGCGATCCGTCACGCTGCCGAGCGTCCCGTCGATGGCTATCACGTAATCGAACTCGCCGACGTGGTCCTCGAGCAGGCGCCGCATGCCGCGGAGGTCGCCGCGGCCCTCCTCCCCGACCGGTGAGGCGAACGACAGCCGCGGCAGGGGCCCTGCCAGGCCGGGCAACTGTCGGGCGAGGTAAGTGAGCACGGCCAGGCTTGCGGCGTTGTCTCCGATACCCGGCGCGAGCCAGCGTCCACCGGCCCGCTGCACGGTCACGTCCGTGCCCGCGGGAAACACGGTGTCGGAATGGGCAGCCAGCAGCACGCGCGGGCCTTCCCCGCCTTCCGCGCGAGCGAACACGTTGTCGATCGGATCGACTTCAGCGGCAAGGCCGGCTTCAGTCCACAGTCGGGCGATCAGCTGCGCCCGCTCGGCCTCTTCGAACGTGGGGGCAGCCACCTCGGTGATCAGCTGCAGGAGTTCCCCCAGCTCCCGGTTCACGGCCTCGGTCCCGATTTCGGCACTCATTGATCTGCTCCGTCCTGCAGCGTCGCGATTCCCTCGCGAAGCGCGTACAGTGCTGCCTGTGTGCGGTTGTTCAGCCTGAGCTTCGAGAAAATCTCGGACAACCGGTTGCGCACCGTCTTCTCGCTGATCTCCAGGGCCTCGGCGATGTCCTGATTGGATGACCCCTTGGCGAGCAGCCTCAGGATGTCCGACTCGCGCTCGCTCAGCTCGCTGAGCCGGTGGTCGGGGCCACTGGTCATCTGGCTTGTCTTGCGGAACTCGTTCAGGATCTCGGCGGCCATGCCCGGGTTGAGCAGGGCCTCGCCGTCAGCGATGCGGCGGATCGCGTCGATCAGGACGTTGGAGTCCGAGTCCTTCAGCAGGTAGCCGCGCGCGCCGACCTTGATGGCCTCGAAGACGTAGCGGTCCTGCCGGTACATGGTGAGGATGATGACGCGAGCATCAGGCTGTTCGGCCAGGATCGCCTTGGTCGCGGCGACGCCGTCAAGCTCGGGCATCTGGATGTCCATCAGGATGACGTCGGGCCTGGTTTCAAGCGCGTACCGAACGGCCTCGCGGCCCGTCGCCGCCTCACCGATGATCCTGAAGTCGTCTTCGGTTTCAAGGATGCTTCGCAGGCCCTGCCTGAACATCGCATGGTCGTCACATAGCAGGAGGCGGGTCATGGGCCCAATGCTACCGCATGCGGGCGTGTTACTGTGACGCAGACGCGGACCGCGCAGTCCGAGCTGGAGGAATCACAGGACCATGGCACACGCCAAGAGCACACTAGCCGAAGCACTTTCACGACATGGACTGGGGGCCCCTGCCTACTCTACTTCGGGTCAGGGTCCACGCCACGAACAGGTTTTCACCACGGAAGTCCGAGCCGGTGACCGCCTGCTGGGTACGGGCTCGGGCAAGACCAAACGGGAGTCCGAGCGCCTGGCCGCCGAGGACGCCATTGAGCGCCTCGAGAACCCCGCGCCGGAAGCGGATGACGAAGTGGACGGGCCCGGCTTCGACGGCCCTTGGCCGATGTTCGATGACCTGCTGGCCGGCATACTTACGGTGGCCGAGAAACGGATCCCGAACCATCTGCACGGCGAGGACGCCCGCGTGGCGATACGCGACTTCACGCTGAGCCTTTACAAGGAACTGCTCGTCAGCCTCGGAGACGTGGTCGAAGAACACGACGACGACGAAGACGCCGAGGAGGACTGACTCAGCCTTCGGAGCTCGCCTTGAGTGACCAGCGCTCGATGCGCTTAAGCTCGGAGGTCGCTTTCTCTTTCACGGCCATCTCGCGCATGGCTGGCGGAACACCCTGCCCATCCGTGCCGGCCGCCTCGATCATGTCGACCACCTTGACCGCGAACGCGCGGAGCGGAGTCTCGAATGCAGCGTTGGCGCGGGCTTCCTCGCTGACCGGCCCGAGTACGAGCAGGTCGGGGTCGAAGCCGCCTTTGGCCTGAGGGTTGATGCTGACCAGCACGGGCCCGTGCTCGGTCACGACGATATGGCTCTCACTCACTCGCTTCATCCAGGAACTGCTGAAGCATCTCCGTGTTGACCGTGATCGGTGCGCGGCGGCGCCTGACGGCACCGAACTCGAGCAGGCGGGCCAGGCAGTGGCTGACCGTCTCCCGGGTAGCGCCGATCATCTTGGCCAGGTCCTGCTGGGTCAGGTTGAGGTCGATCACGGTACCCCGCTCACCTTCGGTTCCGAAGTCGTTCGCGAGGCGCAGCAACAGGTTCGCCAGGCGCCCGGGCGCATCGAACGCGCCGACCTCGGCCTGCCATTGCTGGGCCTGCCACAGCCTGGTGGACATGATCTGCATGAACTTCATCGCGATGCGCGGCTGCTGCTGCAACAGGCGATGGAAGTCGCCCTCGGGCATCACGATGAGGCTCGTATCAACCACGGCTTCAGCCTGGTTGGGCCTGCGCTCGCTCGGAAGCAGGAGCAGTTCGCCGAATATGTCGTACTGACCCAGCAGGCCCAGGATCATCTCCTTGCCGTTCGGGAAGTACATCGAGACCTTGACCATGCCTTCGCGCACGAAGTAAAGAGCGTCAGCCGGATCCTCCATGTGGTAGATGATCTCGCCGGCGGCGAACCGCTTGTACGGCATTATGGAGGACAGCTTGTCTATCTCGTCTGCTGACAGGTCCTCGAACAGCTGCGTGTTCTTGAGGTGCCAGACCAGGCTCGGATATTCCTGCATTGGAGCCCAGCTTACACTATGCGGCGGGTGAGTCGCCCGAAGGAGGCAGGCCCCGCACCTCACCCGGGTCGTCTTCGTCATCCTCGACCATCGATGCCTCGGCCATCTCGCCATGGGCGCCCCATGCATCGATGCTGACTTCCTCGCGGTAGAGCGGCAGGCCCATCAGGTACGAGCTGCGCGAGATCATGTAGCCGGCGACCGGCGCGGTCATGAAGAAGAAGAGTCCGATCAGGAGCACGCGCTCGGTCGCGCCGATCGGAAGGAACGCGAGTGCGGCCCCGCCGAAGATGCCGATCCCGCCCAGGGCGACCAGCTTCGTGCTCGAGTGCAGCCTCGTGTACACGTCGGGGAACCTGACCATCCCGATGGCCGACACGAGGATGAAGAAGCAGCCGAAGAGGATCAGCACCTCGGCAAAGATGTTGCCCTCAATCTGGACCACATCCGGCACCATCAGTTCCTCCTCCTGTGCCAGCACGGCAGCGCTGGCCAGGAGGGTTGCCAATACCGCAAACACGCGCCTCATCGCTCGATCCTCCGCGCCAGCCGGTAGCGCGTGAGCGCCACCGTGCTGACGAAGCCCAGGATCGACACGATCAGCGCGGCGTCCAGGAAGGCCGTGAAGCCTGTGCGCAGTGCCAGCAGCACGATCAGCACGGCGAGGCTCACTCCGAGGAAATCCAGGCCGGCGACCCGGTCTCCCCAGGTCGGACCGCGGATGATCCGCCAGACAGCGAAGAGCACGGAAAGGATGATGCAGATCAGCGCGAAGGAGACTACCACCCGGGCACCTCCATTGTTCGGTTCCTCATATCGTGAACTCCAGGATCAGCTTCTCGATCCGCTTGATTCCGTCCATCTGAACCTTCGGGTCGCGCGCGTTGATCGCGTGGGCGTAAAGTAACGACCTGTCAGCCGAGATGCCCATCGGCACGGTCCCCGGGATCAGCGAGATCGTCAGCATCAGCAGCGAGATGGCGCCGTTCGACTCCAGCTTGAGCGGCACGGCGATGACGTGCGGGTAGTAGTTCGGCCGCGGGCTCATCGCCAGCCGCGCGATCTGCAGGCCGGCGAGCATCATCTCCAGCAGGAAGCGGCCCAGATAGCGGATGAAGCCCCACATGCGCCGCGGCAGGCTGCGGCCGGCGCCGCGCTGCATCACACCGAGCATGAGAAGCCCGAGCAGCGCACCGACGACGATGTTCACGCCGGACAGCTCGCCGTTCAGGAAGCTCCAGAGCAGGGCAATTGCGATGACTGCGAAGATCTCTCCCACCGTTCACTCCCCTCCCAGCGTGGGGTTGCCATCGGGAAACACGGCCTGGATGTAGGCCTCGTTTCCGTCCAGCTGCTGCGCGATCTGGCCAGCCAGCTCGAACACCGGACCACTGATCAGCGGCAGGAGCGCGACGAGCCCGACCGCGACCGTCGTTATCAGCACCATGGGCCTCGGAAGCTCCAGGCGCCTGAGCTTGCCCGGATCGCCCCAGAAGTAGCCGACCCAAACCTGCACGCCCGCGTACACCAGCACGATGCCGGAGAGGATCACCGCGGTCGCCGCGGCGGCCGAGACCCAGCCGCTCGCGCCCAGCAGTGCGCTGGCCACGGCGAACTTGCCGATGAAGCCGCTCGTGGGCGGCAGGCCGGCCACCGCGATCATGACGATGAAGTAGCCGACTCCCATCCAGGGATACAGGGCCAGGTGGCCCTGTTTCAGCGTGTTCTGGCCCGAGAGGCGCTCGGCGAGCGCCGCGATCAGGAAGAGGGCGAAGATGACCAGCACCGAGTTGATCAGGTAATAGACCGATGCCGTCCTGCCCGCCAGCGTCCCGGAGAACACGCCGGCGACGACCACGGCGATGCTTGCCACGTTGATGAACGAGGTGATGTGGCGCCAGCGGTGACGTGCGACCGCGCCGAGGGCAGCGACCAGCACCGTCACTCCCGCCAGGCCGAGCAGGATCTGCTGGATCATCACCTCTTCGGGGAACATCAGGGTGAACAGCCTGATGAGCGTGTAGGCTCCGACCTTGGTGAGCATGGCGGCGAAGAACGCACTGGCGGCCGACATCGGCACCGGATACGAGTTGGGCAGCCAGAACCCGAAGGGGAACAGCGCCGTCTTGGTCGCGAACACCAGGGCGAGCAGCATGACGACGGCGGTGATACGGGCATCGGGCCCGTGCAGCTGCGCGCGCATCGCGATGTCCGCCATGTTGAGCGTTCCGAACAGGCCGTACACCAGGCCGGCGCCGGCGACGAATAGCGCGGACGAGACGAGGTTGATCACCACGTACTTGAGGCCCTCGCGCAGCTGCGGCAGCTCGCCGCCCAGCAGCAGGAGGCCGTAGGACGCGATGAGCATCAGCTCGAACGCGACGTACAGGTTGAACACGTCGCCGGTCACGAACGAGAGGTTCACTCCCGCGAACAGGAACTGGAAGAGTGCCTGGGCGCCGAAAAGTTCACGCGCGCGGCTCAGCAGGCTGCCGTAACCGCGCCGCGGTCCGGCATGAAGCGTCGCGTCCACGAAGAAGACCGTGAGCAGGCCCATGACGCCGGACAGGACCAGCATGAGCGCGGAGAGGCCGTCGGCGATCAGCGTGATGCCGAACGGCGCTTCCCAGCCGGCCATCTGGGCGGCTACCGCACCCTTCGCCATCACTTCCCTGGCGATTACTATGCTGATTGCGAGTGTGGCGGCCGAGCTCAGGGCGGCGACCAGGAAACGGCCGCGCTGCTTCGGGATCAGCAGCAGCAATGCCCCGCCGATCAGAGGCAGCAGGACGACGAAGGTAAGCAGGTTCACTCCCGACTCCAGTCTATGTTGCCCGGATCGAGTTCCCGGCTGCGTTCGCCGGCCTCGTCATCGTCCGTCATGTCTCCCGGCTCGCCGGCCTCAGGCGAAACGCTCGGCTGCTCGGGATCTGCGAAACCGCCGATCGGCGGCAGCACAGGGTCGGGCGCCTCGGCGAGCTCCTGAACATGGTCGGTGTTGGTCACCTGGAACGCCTTGATCGCGACAACCAGCAGCAGCGCAGTCGTGCCGAAGCCGATCACGATCGCAGTGAGGATGAGGGCCATCGGCAGTGGGTCGTTGTACGGTCCGGGCAGGTCCAGCAGCGGCGGACTGTTGGTGGCGAAGCCGTTGCCGGCCATCAGGATGCTCAGGTTCACGCCGTAAGTGATCATGCTCACGCCGACGATCATGCGGATGAGCGCGCGCGCCAGCAGCAGGTAGACGCCCCCGCCGATCAGAAGGCCGATGAGGAGCGGCAGTACGATCTCCATGTCAGTACTCCTCCTTCGGCGACGTGATCTCTTCGACCGTGCTCTCGTGAATCACGGGCGAGGGCTCCTGGTCGAGTCCCAGTCGCGCCAGCTCCGTGTCGTCTCCAAGCAGGTCGATGATGGTGATGGTGGCTCCGACGACGACGAGGAAAACGCCGAGGTCGAAGGCGAGTGCGCTGGAGAGTTCGACGGGACCGAACAGCGGAAACTCAACGTAACCGTGCCAGCTCTTCAGGAACGGATGGCCTATCAGCATGGGCCCGATTCCGCCTGCCAGCGCGACGAAAAGGCCGATCGGAACGAGCAGTCGCGGCCGTACGGTCAGCAGCCCATGCTCGGTTGCCATGCGCGTGAGCAACGCAGCCACGGCGATGATCAGGCCTGCTATGAAGCCGCCGCCCGGCGCGTTGTGCCCCCGCATGAACTCGTGGAAGCCGACGGCGAGCAGCACGAAGACGATCGGGACGGAAAGGGTCCGGAAGAAGATCTCTGGATGCTTCACTTGCCACCCTCCTCCATGCTCTTCGTTTCGGGCGCGCCCGGCGGCCTGGCCCGGAGGCGCAGCAGCGCGTAGATCGAGACCGCGACCACGGCAAGCACCGAGATCTCGCCCATCGTGTCAAACCCCCTGAAGTCCACGAGGATGACGTTGACGACGTTGTCTCCACCCGCCAGCGTCTTGCTGTTCATCAGGTAGAAGTCGCTGATGCGGTCGAAGACGGGGCTCTGCACCGACAGGAGCAGAGTCGCGATCGTCAGGCCTACGCCAAGGCCGATGATCGCATCCAGCCCGGCCAGCGATGGGGGGCGGGAGTAGCTGCGCATGCGCGGCAGGAAGCGGAAGCCGGACAGGAACAGGATGATCGTTACCGTCTCGATCAGAAGCTGGGTGAGTGCGAGGTCCGGCGCGCGGAACTGCAGGTAAAGCATGGTGCTGCCGTACCCGATCAGGCCCATGAATATCAGCATGGTGATGCGGGACCTGGCCGCGATGATACCGGCTGCGCCGACCAGCATGATGATGACTGTCGTCCAGCTCGCCAGGTTCAGCGGCGTCAGTTCGGCAGGAAGGAAGTCGACGCCCGCGAACACGCCGACAGCGACGGCCGCGCCGAGGATCAGGCGGAGGTGCGTCGCGAAGCTCGCACCCTGCGTCACCCTTGTGACCCACTCGGCCGAGGTGACCAGGCCGCGCATGAGGCTGTGGTAGATGGTGTTGGCGTTCCAGCGGGGAGTCACCAGTGTCTGGAGGCTGCGCACCTGTCGGCTCAGGATGAAGACCACGGTGCCCAGGATCCAGGTCAGGATGCTGAGCTGGAGCGCCTGGTTGAAGCCGTGCCAGAGCGTCAGGCTGTGCAGTTCGTACCCGAAGTACGGCTGCGCCAGGCGCGTGAACCAGGAAGCGATCGTGTCCTGGAAGGGAACCAGTCCGAAGAGCACGACGAGCAGCGAGAGCGGCGCGAACGGCACGATGATGCTGGGCTTCGCCGGCTCGAAGTCCTCGGGCTTGGGCAGCGCCAGGCGTCCGAAGAACGGTCGCAGGAACCGAAGGCAATAGGCAAAAGTGAGCACGCTCCCGGCCACCGCGATGAACGTGGGCAGGGAACCCTGCAGGAGCGCGTTCTCATAGAAGAGCTCCTTGCTGATGAACCCGCCGAACGGCGGCAGGCCGGCCATGGACAGCGCCGCCGGCACGGCCAGCCAGGCCGTCACCGGCAGCACGCGCACGAGTCCGGAAAGCTGGCGGATGTCGCGACTGCCGGTCTGGTGGTCCACCACGCCGACGACCATGAACAGGGCGGCCTTGAACACCGCGTGGTTGACCAGGTGGGCGGTCGCCGCGAAGTTGTCGCCGGTTCCGAGCAGCGCCGTGAGCAGACCTAGCTGCGAGATCGTCGAGTAAGCCAGCAGCGCCTTGAGGTCCGTCTGGCGGAGCGCGAGCCAGGACCCGAAGAACATCGTCAGCAGGCCGACATAAAGCATCACGTCACCCAGCGCGGTTCCGGCGAACACGAGGTTGAACTTCGCCATCAGGATCACGCCGGCCTTCACCATGGTCGCGCTGTGCAGGTAGGCCGACACCGGGGTCGGCGCCTCCATGGCGGTGGGAAGCCAGAGGTGGAAGGGCAGCTGGGCCGACTTGGTGAACGCTGCGAGCAGCAGCAGGGAGGCGATCGGCACGAACCTGTCGCTGGCGACCACCTGCGCCCAGTCGATCTGGGAGATCGTCCAGGTGCCCGTCTCGATGCCGAGCAGCGCCACGCCGGCAAGCAGCGCCAGGCCCCCGAAGGCAGTGACGATCAGCGCCTTGACGGCGCCCTCCTGGGATGCCTTGCGGCTGTCCCAGAACCCGATCAGGAGGAACGACATCAGGGACGTCATCTCCCAGAAGGCGAAGAAGGCGATCAGGTTGTCCGTGAGGACGAGGCCGAGCATGGCTCCACCGAAGAGCAGCAGGTACGTATAGAAGCGGCCGTGCCGTTCACCCTTGCCCAGGTAGCTGGAGGCGTAGAACATGACGAGGAAACCGATGCCCGCCACGATGAGGGCCAGGACCAGTGAGTACCCGTCCAGCCTGAAAGCCAGGTCGAGGCCGAGCGCGGGCACCCAGTCGATGCTCATCGAGAAGGGGTTGCCCGCCAGTGCGTCCCTGGCGTGGAACACCGGCAGGAGCAGCGCCGGCACGAACGCGATCGCGAGCCAGCGGCCGGCGCGTGCCTTCAGGGCGAGCCCCAGCGTCGAAGCGGGAACAGCCAGCAGGAAGGGCAGGAATATCGCCAGGGGCAGCAGGATCTGCTCCGGGCTCACTTTCATTGCACCACTGCGCTCACTCTGCTGCCTCGCGGGCAGTGATCAGGTCGATCAGTTCGTGGTACGCGGCGGGGCTCGACCAGTTCGGGACACGGAACCCACCGAGGAACACGGTGGGCGTGCCGGTGATACCGAGCACGGAGGTGGCATGCACGGCTGAGTCCGTGATCTCCGCCAGGAAGGTTCGTTCGCTCAGGCATTCGCTCAGGCCCGTGTCGTCGAAACCGGTCTCCTGTGCCAGCGAGATGAAGTAGCCGGCAGTCTCGGGCAGGTTGTTCCACGCCTGCTGTCGCTCGAATACGTGGTGCGAGAAGTCCCAGAAGGCCCCGGGGCCGTTGGTCTGCGCGACGCACTCGGCCGCCTCCGCGGCTGGTACGGCGTTGGCATGGATCGAGACGAGCGGCAGGTGGTGGAACTCGAAACGGATGTTGTCCGCATCCAGGAGCTCGCTCTTGACCATCGGCAGGCCCTGCAGCGCGAACGTGGCGCAGTGGGGGCACTGGAAGTCCGCGAACTCGCGGATGATGATCGTAGCGTCCTCGGCTCCGAGGAAGTTGCGGGCAGGCAGGAACAGCTCCTCGTCGATCTCGACGAGCCGCAGGCCCCAGCTGAGCGAGTCTTCCGTGACATCCAGCACCAGGTGGTAGCTGCTCTCGATGCCGATCATCGCTTCACCGGCGCCCGTCAGGCTCTCCAGGTTGTCGTCCAGGAAGCCGCCCACGGGCTCCGCGATGCCCTCACCCATGCCGGTGGCGATGCCGACGGCGGTCGCGATGGCCGCCAGGCTCGAAGGCTCGTGCGTACCGGTGCCTGACAGGGCGAACAGCAGCCCTCCGTACTCCTCTGACTCGACACTGAAGCCTTCAGGGGCAGCCTCGCCCGTCAGGCCGGCGGCTTCGAGCGCTTCGTGCGTCAGCTGGCTGTCCAGCCCGATGCGGGCAGATGCGAGGGAAGAAACGATCAGCAGCAGTGCTGTCAACAGGTGGCGAATCATGTCATTACTCCATAAATTGTTCCGAATTTCTCTTCAAGATAGGCGATGTAAGGGCCGGCATCGAGCCCATTCCCCGTCACGCGCCCGAGCAGTTCCAGTGGCTCGTAGGTCTTGCCGTGCCGGTAGATGTTCTCAGTCAGCCAGTCCCGCAGCGGGTCGAACTGTCCGGCCCTGACCTGCTCGCTCAGGTCAGGCAGTGCGGCGCGTGCTGCCTGCATGAACTGGACACTCATGAGGTTCCCGAGGGCATAGCTCGGGAAGTAGCCGAAAAGTCCTGCCGCCCAGTGCACGTCCTGGAGGCAGCCCCGTGCGTCGTCCGGGACTTCGGTTCCCAGGTAGTCGAGGTACAGCGTGTTCCATGCCTCCGGTAGGTCCACCACGTCGAGCTTGCCGCCGATCAGGTCGCGTTCCAGTTCGAAGCGGATCATGATGTGCAGGTTATAGGTGACCTCGTCGGCCTCGACCCTGATGAGGTCCGGCCGCACGGCGTTGCTTGCCCGGACGAACGCGTCGCGGGTCACGCCCTTCAGGGCATCCGGGAACAGTTCTGCGAGCCGCGGCCAGGCGCCGTGCCAGAAGTCTTCGCTCCTGCCGACAAGGTTCTCCCACAGGCGCGACTGGCTTTCGTGCACGGCCATGCTCGTGCCCTGTTCGAGCAGCGTGCGCCTGAGCTCCGGCGCCACTCCCTGCTCGTAAAGTCCGTGGCCCGTCTCGTGCAGGATGCCGTAAAGCGCGGTGCTGAGGAAGTTCGCGTCATACCGGGTGGTGATCCGGACGTCGTCCCGGCCGATCGCTTCGGCGAACGGATGGACGGACCGGTCGAGCCGACCCCGCGAGTAGTCGAAACCGAACCTGGCCGACTGCTCCCTGCCGAACGTCTCCTGCAGGTCTGAAGGCCAGCTGCGCCGCAGGACAGCATCGTCGACGTGGACGTCGGACCCCCTGATGCGGTCGAGAAGGCTCATGGTCGCCACGCGCAGCGGCGCGAACACGGCCTGAACGCCAGCTGAAGTCGACCCGGGTTCGAACTCGTCATGCAGGGCATCGTAGGGGTCATGCCCGTCGCTCAGGTGCTGCGCCCTTTCGCGGGAAAGCGCCACCAACCGACGCAGGGCCGGGGCGAACGACGCGAAGTCGTTGTTCGCACGCGCCTCGGTCCAGACCCCGACGCCCTCGGATTCCGCGTGTGCGAGCTCAACCACCAGCCTCGCCGGGATCCGCGTGGCGCGCTCATGCGCCCGGCGCAACTCCCGGATCATCGCCCTGTCCGTACCTCCGAACTGGTCCTGGACGTCTGTAAGCGCCCGCACCAGTTCGGCTGTCCTCGTTGAGGTGATCATGTCGTGCTGCAGCGTCTGCACCGTAGCGATCTGGTTCCCCCGCTGTGAGGCAGCCCCCTTGGGCATGAACGTCTGCTGGTCCCAGCCGAGCAGCCCGGACACCTGGTTCAGGTCCGACAGGACTGCACCTAGCTCCCTGGCTTCGGCCAGAAGCGATCCGGGTTCGCGTGTGTCAGTCATCTCGGGACCCCCACTGAATTCCGATTGTAGCTTGCCTGCTGCATGTACTTACATCTTCTCCGGAGCAGCCGGGTACGAGCCCAGGAACTTGACGAACGCGGCCTTGCGCATGATTCCCGTCATCGCCGCGGCAACGTTGGGCTCCGCCACGTCACCGTCGATGTCGATGTAGAAGAGGTAGCTCCACGGCTTGTCCCGCCGGGGCCGACTCTCGAGCTTGGTCATGTTGACGCCGTTCTCGGGAAACTGCCTCAGGCATTCCACGAGGTCGCCCGGGCGGTGCTTCGTCGCGATGATCAGGCTCGACTTGCGGGGACCCGGCGAGGGACGTGCTTCGTCCTGGGCGAGCACGAAGAAGCGCGTGAAGTTGAACTCGAGGTCCTCGATGCCCTCGGCGAGCACGTCCAGACCGTAGTGTGTGGCCGCCGCCGTGCTCGCGATGGCCGCCTTGCCTTCGCCGCCGTTCTCGCTCAGCACCTTGGCCGCGCCGGCAGTATCGAAATCCACAACCGCCTCGTAGCCGTGCCTGGCAAGGAATCCCCGGCACTGTTCGAGCGCCTGGGTGTGGGAGTAGACGCGCTGCACCTGCTCCAGCGTGGTACCCGGCCTGGCCAGCAGGCTGTGCCGGACACGCACTATCTGTTCGCTGACCACGTGAAGGACCGAATCGGTCAGCAGGTCATACGTGTGGTTGATGGAGCCCGCCAGGCTGTTCTCGACCGGCAGGCAGGCATGCGTGCAATCCCCGGACACCGTGGCCGTGAAGGCCTGGGCGAATGTGGGAAAGCCGATCGCCTCCGCATCCGGCGCGAACTGAAGGGCAGCCATCTCGCTGAAGGCTCCGGGTACTCCCTGATATGCGATTTTCGGCCTGGTGTCCTGACTCATAAGTAAAAAGTGTAGCACCGGGCACGCACGATTCAGGTTTCGCGCTGCGGACGCACGAACACAGCCTGGCTCTAGGCATTTACCCGTAGCCTTCGGTCGATGGCGCGGTCCATACTTGCCTCACGCGAACCGCTGGCCAGCGAGTGCGTAATCCACTTCGCCGGAGGTCATCATGAGATTCCCCCTGATCCTGCTTACCGCCCTGCTGCTGGTCGGACAACTCCCGGCCGTCGCCTTCTCTGCGACCATTCAGCCGTCGTCCGCGGTAACGCCTCTGGGCCATGCCGAGCAGGCCGGAGTGTACGGCGGCGTCTGCACCAGCTGCCCACCCCCAAAAGATGACTCCGGAGCTTCCAGCCCCGTACCCGTCGGGATGCCGTACTGGCAGAGCACCTCGTCGCGCTTGCTGAGCAGCCAGCGTCCCGCCTACCATGTCATCTGGAGCTACTCGAACGCCAGTTCGACCGCATCCGCGAATCTCAGCCACACCTTCTCCGTGACCTCTTCGCTGAACTGGTCGATCAGCGGCGGCCTGCCGATGAGCATCGCGCGGGCTCAGGTGGGCAACCAGCACACGACTACCGAGACGCGCACCATCGCCGTCACCGTGCCGCCTCGAACACACCTGGAGCTGCTCGCCCGCACGGTCCGGGAACAGCGCGAACACAACTTCAGCCTGTACCAGGACTATTCCGATGGCAGGAGGGTCGCCCAGGGCAACTCGTCGGTCACTTCCACCCGCACCTACGTCGAGAACTCCAACAGGGACTTCAGGTTCTGAACGACAGTTCCAACGTCCCTGCCCGAAATCTGACGCGGACCGGCCACCTGCTCGCCGGTCGGTCCGCGACCGTAAGGCGGACACGGTCCGTACCCAGGAAGCACGGGAGAAGAAGCCACATGGAAAAGCTGTTCAAGTCACTCACTTCCTCCTTTCACCTTCACCGCAGGCTTCCCGCAGGTCTCACGGGTGCCTGGCTGATCATGGCCGTGGCTTTCGCGCAGTCGCCCGCGCATCAGCTTCACCGCGCGGAGAACGGGGAATCCGTGACGCTGCGGTTCGCCCTGTCAGAGCTGCCGGGAGTCGCGGAGGCGACCGATATCCTGATCCCCGGCGCAACCGTGCATGGCGTGACGCTGCTGCCACTTCAGGACGAGGCCCAACTCCACGTATCGGGTCCCCCCGACTCGACCGTGGGCGGATCCTCCATCACGGCGGTGCTCAATGGCGAATCCACGGAAGTCGAAACGGGTCCATATGAGATCGTCTGGTTCGAAGCCGCGCAGGACGGCAGCCTGGCGCGTCGGGAGACGAGGACCGTGCACAGGACGCCGGAGGTCCACGCCTTCCTCGTCCTGAACCAGGGTGAGGAAGGCGTGTTGATCAGGCGGATGCTGTACGGCGCCGCTCCGGCGATAACCGGCGCAGTCCTCGTGACCGCCACCGGGCCCGGCATCGTCCTGGATGATGTTCTGCCGGATCCGAGCGACGCAGCCGACCCGTATGACGCGGAAAGCTGGAGCGGACAGCCCTACAGCCGGGCACAGGCCTCGTCACTGGACATCCTGCTGGCACCCGGGGACCGCGTCGGGCTCGTCATCAGCGGCGAGGCGTTCGTGGATGCCGACACGTTCACCCTCAGCCGCATGTGGGACTTCGCTCCCTGGATCGAGTACGAGGAGGCCGGGCAGCTTCGCCGGCTCCTGCTCCCGTCCAGCAGCCGCAACCTGCCGGAGCGCTGACATGCGCATGACCGCACCCGCAGGCAACAGCCATCGGCTGGTTGCGCTGGCTGCCGCACTCGCGCTCTTCCTCGCGTCCGGTGGGGTGCGCGCCGAACCCGCCTCTCCGGCACACCTGCCGTCTCTGCAGCCCGACCCAGCCACGGTCCTGGCCAGTCAGCCCGACCAGGGCGTCCGCCTCCACCTGCACCAGCGCCTCGAGTACCCGTTCGACGGCTCCCCGGCGCACTTGAGCCTTGGCCCCTCGGTCACCTGGACGTTTCACGCGCCCTCCGCCGCCGCGCAGGCCGAACGACAGGCCCTGACGAGCCAGCTTGCCGCCCTCGATCGAAGGGAGAGCCTCCAGCACGAAGCACTGTCCGGCCACCTGACATTCCTTCGGCTTCAGCACAGCCTCTGGACAGCCGGGCTGCTCGACGGTTTCATCGGGGCCCTGCTGGCACTCAGGCCAGGCTGGGATACGAACGACCCGGCGAGGGTCGCTGCAGCCTCGGTCGAGCCTGCCTTCCGCAGTCTGCTGCAGGCACGGATCGATCATGCCTCAGTCGAGCTGAATGCGATCGAACAGCTCCGCTCGCTCGCCGCCCGGAAACCCGAGGTGTCGGACTTGCCCGCGGCGACCTGGCGCCCGCGGCTTGATCCACTGCCGGCAAGCCCATCCGGCCTGGAACTGGCGTGCATAAGCGGCAACCAGGAGCTGCGTCGCTGGCTCCTTCTCGAAGCAGAGGATGCAGCAACAGTCCAGGCCGTGCGGAGCGAAGCAGAGCTGCATGGCCAGTTGACCCTGTCGGCAAGCGTTGGAATCGGTGGCGGCAGGGACCCGTCGCTTTCCTGGCGGGCCGCGGCGCGCTTCGCGCCTGCGAACTCGGGTGCCTTCAGCCTCGAGCTTGAGCTGTCCGAACGCGCCGCCGCGCAGTCCGCACAGTTCGGCACCGAGCCCGCGCGGCCCGAGCTCAGCGAACCGGAGGAGGGAATGTGGGAACGGGCCAGACAGGACATCCGCTTCGGGCTGTTAGGCCTTACCGAAGCGTGGGGCCTCGCGGCCGAGACCGAGGCGTTGTACCGACTGCTTCATATGGCAACGCTCACGCGCATCTCCGGTCAGCCTCCCGCCGGACAGCAGGCCGTCTCAGACCTCGAACAGGCCCTGGACAGTGCCCGTGACCTGCTGAACGCCTCGGTCCGGCACGATGCGCTCGTCCTGGAGCTGGCCGTGGCCTGCGGCCTCGACGTGGCATGGGAGCGGATGGACTACCTGGACACCGCGGTGCTGAGCGCGATGTTCAGCCGGTAGGGTCGGGGAGCACAGGTTCAGGCGATCTCGACACGCAGGTCGTGCAGCCGGGAGCGCAAGGCAGTCAGCTCCGTTTGCAGTTCGTCTATGCGCTCGAGCTCGCTGCGGACGAACCGCGTGTAGGGCGCGATCGTTCCTGACAGCTTGCCGGTGGTCTCCTCCAGCTCACGCATGACCTGCTCCTGGAGGTTCTCATCCAGCCCGTCCCGGAGCTCCTGCATCTTCGCATGCAGGTCTGCCTTCGCTTTCGCCCGCTTGCGGGGGAGTACGGTGGCGCCCAACACGACCATGAGGGCACCCGCCGTGATGCCAGTGATGTCGATCGCTGCTGACGTGACGAAGGCCGTCACCGCGGCGCCCAGACCGACGCCGCCGATCGACCAGAGCCCGGTCTGCAGCACCGCGCCCTGGAGCGAGTCCGCAAGCCGGATCGCCTCCTCACTGTGGTTGTACGTGTCCATCACCGTTTCGGTGCGGTCCCGCATGTTGTTGAGCAGGTTCTTGCGGTCGTACTGGAACCGGCCGCCCACGCTGCCGACAACGTTGTCCTCGCCTGCCTTCACGCGGTCGGAGACGTACTCCATCACGTCCTCCCAAAGCTGAAGGTTCCGCTGCAGGAACCAGTCGACCAGCTCCTGCACGGCCTGATCGATCTCGCGGTCAGCTCCGCGGATGACGCGCAGCCCGAACTGCTCCTTGATCCGTTCGGAGTTCATCAGGCCGAACACGTTGCGCAGGTGAACCGTCTCGTTCAGGAAGTTATCGCCCCGCTTCTCCACCTCGAGCAGAACGGAGTTGAAGCGGGCCAGGTAATTGTCCAGCTCGCGCCGGATGTCCTTCTCGAACTGCACGCGCTGCCGCTCGATCTGCTCCAGCGTGCGTCGGTCTTCCGCCAACAGCTCGAGCCTGTTGTCGAGCCGTTGCTCGAGCCTGGCGCCGATACTCTGGGCCACGCCCAAGGGGCTGAGCAGCTTGAGGCGGAGTCGCTCATCATCCACGAGGCTTGACAGGACATGCTGCTCGAGCTCGGGCAGCCCCGAGTCGGCAAGCGCCGCGGCGTCGCCGGCCTCCTTGGCTTCAAGCGCTGCGCGGGCCGCGACAGCGAACACGGGCGGCGTCACGCCAAGCGTCTCGGTCGCATGGTCAGCGACGAAGTCAAGGACCCGCTCGCGCTCAGCGGGCTCCCGGAGGATGTCGATCTTGTTGATGACCACAGCCACCCGTTTGTGCCACTCGCTGATCAGCTGAAGAAAGGCGCGCTCGCTCTCCGTGAAGGGCCGGTCCGCGCTCGTGACGAACATGACCAGGTCTGCGCGCGGCATGAACCGTTCGGTCAGCTCCTGGTGCTTGCGAAAGATCGCGTTGGTTCCCGGTGTATCGACGACTGCGAGGTCCTTGAGGACATCGAGTGGCCAGTACCGTTCGAGCAGGTCGGGGCTGACCATCACGTCGCGCTGCTCATCGGCATGGGTGATGACGGTGACCCGGTCTGTGGTGGGAGTGACGCCCTCGGGCATGACGCGCTCGCCAAGAAGGGCGTTCAGCAGCGTGGACTTGCCGGCGTTGTACTCGCCGCAGACCACGAGCATGAAAATGCCGTCCAGGTCCTGCAGGGCGGTCCTGAGATCGGCCAGTTCGGAATCCGTGCCCTCGACCTTGCCGAGCACCAGCAGCAGGTCAGAGATGGCGGCGCGTTCCCGGCTGAGCAGGTCGCGGGACTTGTCACTCAGGTCCACATTCATGTGCCTGACGATATCACGCGCCAGGGCGGCCTCCCATTATCCGGCATGCGCTTACCCGTATGCAGCCGGCTGAGTAAACATGCGTGATATGCTCTGCTGCCGGGTGTCGCGCCCAGCGCTGCAACGTCAGCAGGCGGGCTCGACCCAGGTGCACAGCAAGCGATCCGCGCTCACTTCAGTGAGCGGCAGGCAGGAGTGGCCACAGATGCCAAGACGCAACGACCTGGAAACAATCATGATCCTTGGCTCCGGACCGATAGTCATCGGTCAGGCCGCCGAGTTCGACTACTCCGGAACACAGGCCTGCAAGGCACTGCGAGGGGTCGGCTATCGCGTGGTACTCGTCAACTCCAACCCGGCGACCATCATGACCGACCCGGGAGTGGCCGACCGGACTTACGTCGAACCGCTCACCGTCGAGTACGTCGAGAAGATCATCGAACGGGAGAAGCCCGACGCCATCCTCCCTACCCTGGGTGGCCAGACCGCCCTCAACCTGGCGAAGGCGCTCTTCGAGCGCGGGATACTGGACAGGTTCGGGGTCGAGCTGATCGGCGCGAACTACGAAGCGATCCAGAAGGGCGAGGACCGGCAGCTGTTCCAGGAGGCGATGGCTCGCATCGGCATCGATTGCGCCAAGGGCAAGATGGTGTCCTCACTGAACGAGGCGCTCGCGTTCGTCGGCGACGTGGGCTATCCCGCGATCATCCGGCCGTCCTTCACGCTCGGAGGAACCGGTGGCGGCGTGGCGGCCGACGAGGCCGAGTTCATCGGGATCGTGAAACAGGGCCTCAAGGACTCACCGGTAGGCACGGTGCTCATAGAGCAGTCGCTGCTGGGCTGGAAGGAGTACGAGCTTGAGGTGATGCGCGACATGAACGACACGGTCGTGATCATCTGCTCCATCGAGAACTTCGATCCGATGGGCGTGCACACCGGCGACTCGATCACCGTGGCGCCCGCCCAGACGCTGTCGGACAAGGAGTACCAGCGTCTGCGCAACTACTCCATCCGGATCATCCGGGAGATCGGCGTTGACACCGGCGGCTCGAACATCCAGTTCGCCGTCAATCCGGAGAACGGCGCGGTGATCGTCATCGAGATGAACCCGCGTGTCTCGCGCTCGTCGGCACTGGCCTCCAAGGCAACCGGGTACCCGATCGCGAAGATCGCTGCGCTGCTGGCTGTCGGCTACCATCTGGACGAGCTGCCCAACGACATCACCCGCCAGACGAAGGCGGCGTTCGAGCCGGCCATCGATTACGTGGTCACGAAGATGCCCCGCTTCGCGTTCGAGAAGTTCCCGGACACGCCCGTGACCCTTGGAACGCAGATGCGGTCGGTGGGCGAGGTGATGGCGATCGGCCGGACCTTCAAGGAGAGCCTGCTCAAGGCGATGCGCTCGCTCGAACTGGATGTACGGTCTGAAACGGCGAGCCTCACGGACGCGGAGCTCGAGCGACTGCTGGTACCAAACCCGATGCGGCTCGGTGCGCTCCTGGAGCTGCTGAGGCGGGGACGGTACGCGAACTGGCTCTTCGAGAAGACGTCGGTCGACCCCTGGTTCCTGCACCAGCTGGACGAGATAATCCGTGTCGAGAACGAGATCCGGGAGCTGCCGGAGCCTGCAGCGTGGAACTGGGAGACCTGGCGCGAGATCAAGCGTACCGGCCTCGCCGACTCCGACCTTGCCGCCCTGACCGGTTCAAAAGTGGCTTTGATCAGGGAACTGAGGCTGCTGCACCACGCTGCCCCCGTCTACAAGACCGTTGACACGTGCGCTGCTGAGTTCGAGGCCTACACGCCCTATCACTACAGCACTTACGAGTGGGAGGACGAGGTCAGGGACTCGGAGCGGGAGAAGGTGGTCATCCTTGGCTCCGGGCCAAACAGGATCGGCCAGGGCGTCGAGTTCGACTACGCCACGGTGCACGCGGCCTGGGCGCTGCGCGACGCGGGCTACGAAACGATAATGATCAACTCGAACCCGGAGACCGTCTCGACGGACTATGACACGGCCGACCGCCTCTACTTCGAACCCCTCACGCACGAGGACGTGCTGAACGTCATCGAGCACGAGAAGCCCGCAGGCGTCATCGTCCAGCTGGGGGGCCAGACGCCGCTGAAGCTGGCCCGGGGCCTCGCCGAGGCAGGCGTGCCGATCTGGGGCACTCCCCCCGAGGCGATTCATGCCGCCGAGGACCGCGACGAGTTCCACCGGCTCTGCAGCAGGCTTGGCATCGCCCAACCCCAGGGCGGCGTCGCCAACAGTCATGCGGAGGTCAGGGAGCTGGCCGCCTCGATCGGCTACCCGGTGATGGTCCGGCCCAGCTACGTGCTTGGTGGCCGGGCCATGAAGGTGGTGCGCAGCGATGCCGAGCTTGAAGCCTACCTGAGCGATGTTTACGCGCTGGTCCCGGGCAACCCGAGCATCCTGGTCGACGACTTCATCGAGGGTGCTGTCGAGGTCGATGTAGACGCGGTCAGCGACGGCACCACTACCGTGGTTGCCGGGATCATGGAGCACATCGAGGGCGCCGGCATCCATTCGGGCGACAGCGCGTGCGTCGTTCCCCCCGTTACGCTCTCCCCGCAGGAGATCAGCCGGATCGAGGACTACGCCACGCGGCTGACCGAGGCGATCGGGGTACGCGGCCTGGTGAACATGCAGTTCCTGATCAAGGGCGGCGAGGTGCTGGTGATCGAGGCCAACCCCCGCGCCAGCCGGACCATCCCCTACCTTTCGAAAGCGATCGGGCACCCGCTGGCGAAGTACGCGGCGCTGGTCGCTGCGGGAAAGACGCTGGTCGAGATCGGCTTCACGAGCGCGCCGCGCCCACCGTACTTCAGCGTCAAGGAGGTCACGCTGCCGTTCGCCAAGTTCAGCGGCGTCACCCCGGTGTTGGGCCCGGAGATGCGTTCCACGGGCGAGAGCATGGGCATCGCCTTCGACCCGTACCTGGCCTACTACAAGGCGCAGCTGGCCACCGGGTCCCGCCTGCCGTCATCGGGCACCGTCCGGCTGATCGGCGAGGGACTCGAGGATCACGCGGCGAGGCTCGAGGCGCTCGGCTTCACGACGGTTACGGGTGCGGATGCGGAAGGTTCGACCGGCGACCTGCTGATCGACATCGAACACACGCCGGCCCTGCGGCACGCTGTCGAGTCGGGCGTGGCTCACGTGAGCACGCTGCAGGCCGCAGACTGGACCGTGGCCGCGCTCGAGGCTGCCGACGGGGCCATCCTGAGTGTCCATTCCCTGCAGGAACTTGCCGAACTGATCACCCGGGACTGAACCGAAACCAGGAAAGCGCCCCGGCCGTTCTGAGAACGGCCGGGGCGCCTGAATTTGACACACCGGGTGCCTACCTTCGGACGAACTCACCGCTCTGGCGCGGCATGTGGCCGGCCAGCGACCGCGCGTACTCGGCCATCTGGGCCAGGGCTGACTGCACGCTCTCGCGCAGCAGGTAGTTGCCGGACTCAGACCTGACCAGAAGCTGGAAAGGCGCACGCTCGAGCTGGCTGAGGATGAGCGTGACCATCTCGGGTGGCACTCCGCGGGAGACGTCCTCGCTGCGGAACGGTCCGGGACCGTTCAGGGCCGCCAGGTTCGCCATCACCGTCGAGAAGGCCCCGCGCTCCGCGATCCTGCCTTCGATCGTGCGCTCGAAGCGCTGAAGTCCCCGGCCGTACAGGCCATCCCTTCGGAAGTGCCCTTCCATGTCCACGCTGCACAGCGGAACGGATTCCGACAGCTGAACCGCGTTCTCCAGCGCACGCAGCGACCAGAGCGTGGCCTGAGCCAGCTCGGCGGGCGCGCTCAGTTTCGCGAGGTCGGCATCGTCGGCAAACACCGCCAGGAGCGGCGTGCCGCGGGAACGCCGCAGTTCAAGCAGCTCCGCCCAGTCCAGCCGTTCCCCTGGTGCAACGACCCGCGCAAGGACGTCAAGGTCCCTTGTCATCGAGTCCGAAGGGGTGATTGACAGGGTGCTGTGTCCGACCAGCTCGCCCGTGAACCCAAGCCGACCCAGGGCACCGCCCACGAATCCGACCTCGCCACTTGCTGCCGGCTCGGCGCCTTGCGGAGCCTGCGGGGCCGCCGAGCCGAGCGCCGCATCGACCTCACGCTCGAACGCCGCGTCCTTGCCGCTTTCCACGGCCACTGGCGCGCGCCAGCGTCCGCCCCGCAGCTCGAGGTGTCCTTCATCCCGCAGCAGACCGTCCAGGTCGAAATCAGCCGGCAGGCCGGGCAACAGCGCACGCGCCTCGAGCGAGGTGACCGGCCCGGCCTGATGAACGGTCTCGATGATCCGCTGCCGCGCTTCAGCCGTGGTGACGTCCGGCCCTCGCGCCGACTGCCGGGCGGTGAATGCGATCGGACCGCTCTCGGGTACCCGGACCACGACCGTGTCGTTTACCCGCAGGTCATGTGCTGCGAAGTAGCCTGCCAGTCCGCCCAGCACCCGACCGTCCCTGAGCGGGAGCTCGAGCGCCTCATCGTTGATGGTGTCGTGAACCTCGACCCGGTCACCGGCATCCTCGAACAGGCTGGCCAGACTGCGCGAAAGTGACATCTCGCCCCGGCGCAAACAGACGCGTGTGAGCGAGTACTTGTATTCCTGGGTCATCGGGGCTCCAATCCTTGTATCTTGCCCGGCATTCTAACAGCCCGAAGCGGCTCGCGCATGAAAGTCGTGATCAACCGAATACCAGCCTGCGCTTCCTCCGCTTCGCCTGCGGCTGCACCGGCGGACTGCCTGCCTTCTGGGCGTCCGCTACCGGTCCGGGCTCGGGTGCGCGTCGCCCGGATCGGCCGGCGCTCCTGGGCGGCGCTTCCGGCCTGGCCTTGCGCGACTCCTGCTTGCCTCCACCCGGAGCGGTGTCCTGCTTCCTTGTCGAACCGGCCTGTTTTGCTGCCTGCTTCGGTGCCGCCTGCTTCGCCGGCTGCCTGGGTGCCTGCTTGGCTGCCGCCTGCTTCTTGGTCGGCTGTTTGGCCGCTGCTGACTTGGCTGGAGACTGCTTGGCTGCTGGCTGCTTGGCTGGCGCCTCCTTGGCCGGCGCCTGCCTGGCGGGCTTCTTTGCGGGCTGCTTGGCGGGTTTCTTGGCAGGCTTCTTGGCCGCCGTCTCCTTCTTGGCCTTCGCACCTGTGTCCTGGTCGGCCTCGGGCATCTCAAGTTCGGCAAGGATCAGGTCGATCTGACGCGCAGTGGGGTTGCTGTTCAGTATCCGGACCTCGAGACGGTCGCCGAAACGGTACTTCTTGCGGGTGTGCTTGCCCATCAGCATGAGCGAGTCCTCGAAGTACATGTAGTAGTCGTCGTCAAGGTTCGAGACATGCATCAGGCCCTCGACACCGTTCGGAAGCATGACGAAGAGCCCGAAGTTGGTGACGCCGGAGACGGATGCGTGGAAGGTCTCGCCGATATGGTCCTTGGCCCAGCGCGCGTGGAAGTAGCGGGTCAGGTCGCGCTCGGCTTCCTCCGCCGTCCGCTCGCGCTCACTTGTGTGCTCGGCCAGCCCCGGGAAGTCGGTCTTCATCCGCTGTTTCAGCGTCGGCGAGAGCCGCCGCTGGAGCATCGCACGGACCACGCGGTGAACGACCAGGTCCGGGTAGCGCCTGATCGGGCTCGTGAAGTGAAGGTAGTTCTCGAAACCGAGGCCGAAGTGACCCATGTTGTCGGCCGAGTAGCGTGCCTGGCGCAGGCTCCTGAGCACGAGCATGCTGATCAGGTGCGCCTCGGGCTTGCCGTGTGATTCCTTGAGCACACGCTGCAGCTCGCTGGAGGTCAGGTTGTCCTTGTCCAGGACGTAGCCGAAGCGCGCGATCGCGCGCATGAGGTTGTCGAGGCGCTCCTCGCTCGGGTCCTCGTGCACGCGGAAGAGCGCCGGAAGGTCGCGCTTCTGCAGCTCGGCGGCCACCAGGCGGTTGGCCAGGAGCATGAGCTCCTCGATCAGCTGGCGAGCCTGGTTGCTGTGCACGGGCGTGACCTCGAGCTCGCCTTCCTGGTTCACGTCCACGCGGGCCTCGGGCAGGTCGAAGTCCAGCGCACCCTCGGAGAAACGCTCGGCACGGAGCTTCTGGCTCAGGTTCAGGAGCAGCTTGATGTCGCGCTCAAGCTTCCGGCGACCGAGCGGCATCCGTCCACCGTCGGCGAACTCCTGCACCTCGTCGTAGGTGAGGCGTGCATCGCTCTGGATCACGGCCTCGCTGAACTTCACGCCCAGAACCTTGCCTTCCCGGTCCAGGTCGATCATGGCGGCCAGCGTCAGGCGTGCCTCTCCCTCGATCAGCGAACAGACGCCGTTGGAGAGCTCCTCCGGAAGCATGGGGAGGACCTTGCCTGGCAGGTAGACGCTCGTCGCGCGCTCGCGCGCCTCGGCGTCAAGGCTCGTGCCCTCGGCCACGTAGTAACTCACGTCTGCGATGTGCACGCCGATGCGGACATGGCCCGACTTGCCCTTGCCGGAGAGCCGCTCGATCGAGATGGCGTCGTCGAAGTCCTTGGCGTCCGCGCCGTCGATCGTGAAGGTGGTCAGCTTGCGACAGTCAAGCCTGCCCTCCATGAACTCGCCGGTGACCGACGGCGGCACGGCGGTCGCTTCCTCGAGCGTCGCCTGATCGAACTCGTCCTTCAGGCCGTACTTGATGATCACCGCGCGCGTTTCTATCTCTGCGTCGTCACCGTCGCCAAGGTGCTCTTCCACCTCGCCGAAGGGCTCACCCTCGCCCGAGTCCTCGGGCCACGAGATGCGCGCGACCAGGCGGCTGCCAGCCTCGTACTCACCCACGGAATCGGGAGTGAGCAGGAGCCTGGTACCAAGTTTCGCCGAGTCTGGCCGGAGCAGCGCGTAGCCCTGCGCGAAGTCGAGCGTACCGACCACTACCTTGTGACGCCGTTCAAGGACGCGCACGATCTCGCCCGCCTGACGGTTGCCGTCGCCCCTGCTGCTGTCCGGACGGGCCATCACCTTGTCGCCGTCCCACCCGCCGCCGAGCCGGTCGGATGGGATGAACAGGTCCTCGCCCCCCTCGTCGGGGATCACGAAACCGTTCCCGCCCGAAGTGACCTGCAGCCGGCCGAGCATCAGGTTCATCTCTTCCGGAAGGCCGTACGTGCGGCGCCGGGTCCTGATCAGCAGTCCTTCCTCGGTCAGGGTGCCAAGCAGCGTCCGAAGCTCGGAGCGTTCATCGACTCCGAGCTTCTGGGCGATGTCCTGTTCGTGCCAGGGCCGCTCGGGGTTCTGGCTGAAGAAGTCAAAGATCAGGTCCTTCGTGAGTTCGCTCATCTATCCATTCCAATCACTCTCAGGTACTGAGGCAACACGCTCAGGCCGTTCGTTCCGCCTCTGCCGAGGCAAGCGCGACGAGCGCTTCCCGGGCGGAGGATTCGGGGAACATCTCCAGTGCTTCCGCTGCAAGACGTGCCTCCTGCGTGATACGGACGTTCGTGGCCTCGTCCGTTCCGTGTTCCCGTATGAGCTCGGCCATGCGGGCGGGGTCATCCGGCAACTTAGCACGGCGCCTGAGAATCTCACCGGCCTCGGCCACCCCGGCTTCCAGGAGCAACAGCACCGGATAGGTAGCCTTGCCCTCGCGCAGGTCGCCTCCGGCGGGCTTGCCTGTAACGGCCGGATCGGCGAGAACGTCCAGGTAATCATCGCGCAGCTGGAAAGCACGACCGTAGTGGAGGCCGAAATCCCGAAGCGCGACCTCCTGTGCCAGCGGCGCAGCAACCTGCTGGGCAACGCCCTGGAGCGCGGCGGCGAACAGCAGCGCGGTCTTGCCGTCTATGACCCGCAGGTACTGGTTCATCTGAAACTGCTCGGCCTCGGCCAGCTGGTACTGGAGCACCTCGGCCTCGCACATCTGCGCGGCCGTGTCGGCCATCAGGCCGATGAAGGTGGGGCGGCCAGCCCGCGCCAGCACCTTGAGGACCCTGGCGAGCAGGAAGTCGCCTGTCATCACGCTCACTGAGTTGCCGTAGCGCCTGTAAGCCGTCTCCTGGCCGCGACGGGTATCAGCCCCGTCTATCAGATCGTCGTGAAGCAGCGACGCGGAGTGCAGCAGTTCGACGCACAACGCAACATCGAGCCCGGCCCGCTGACCGGCGCCGAGAAGGTAGGAGGCCAGCAGTGCCAGGCGGGGCCGCACACGCTTGCCGCCCGCGCCGATGAGGCCGTAACTGATCTCCCCGAGCAGCTCGACCTCGCTTCTGAGTTCGACCTGCAGCCTCACGTCGAAGCTGGCCAGATCGGCTTCCATCTGTTGCTGCACGCCGTCAAGCATACAGCTACGTGGCCTGCCTGGCCGCGTGCCGCAGGACGGGCTTGCCCCGCAGGTGATACGAGAGCCGCTTGAGGCTTGCCACGAAGTCCACCGGTTCGACCATGACGCCTTCTGGCACGTTCAGCACGACGGGCGCGAAGTTCAGAAGCGCACGGACGCCCGCGCTGACGAGCGTGTCGGCCACCTCCTGGGCTGCGGCCGACGGCACCGCGATCATGCCCATGTCGAAGTTGCGCTGGCGCATCAGGGTCGGCAGGCTATCCATCGGCGATACCTCGATGCCGGCGAACTCCAATCCGACCTTGCCCGGATCACTGTCGAACATCCCGCGGATCCGGAAGCCGTACTCCCCCATCGCGGGGTAGTCCGTGATCGCCTGTCCCAGGCGGCCCATTCCCACGATTGCGATGTCGTAGACGTCGGTAAGGCCCAGGATCTCGCGCAGCCGCAGGCCGATCGTGCTGACCAGGTAACCGCTTCCGCGCGTCCCGAAGGTACCGAAGTAAGCGAGGTCCTTGCGAATCTGGAAGGCGGAGACGTTGCTCGCTTCCGCGAGCGCCTCGCTCGAAGTGCGCTCAAGCCCGACCGCTTCGAACTGGCGGATGACGCGAAGGTATGTGATGAGCCGGCTGACCGTGGCCGCGGGTGCCTGGTCCTGCATTAACGCGGTATTGCTTCGATTCCCTGCGCCGCCAGCCGGTCTCTTGCCGCTGTGAGCTCGCCCTCTGCGTATGGTCCGACCAGGATGCGGATCAGGTTGCCGTCCTGCTGGCGCGTCACCGCGTAGCCCAGTCCACCCAGCGCCTGCTCCTGGGCCGCCGCGTTCTCCTGCGAGCCGTAGGCTCCGACCTGAAGGAAGCGGCCCGGGGCCGGGGTGTCCGGTGTCGCAGCTGGTTGTGGTGCGGTCGGCTCCGACACCGGCTCAGACACCGGCTGCGCAGCTGGCGCCGCGGGCTGGGGGGCCGGCGCCGGCTGGGCAGCGGGCTCAGTGCTGGCAGAGGGCGCCGCCACGGAAGTTCCACCGTCGTCATCCTGATACGTGTAGACGATCGGCTGAACGTCGAAGCCTCCGGTAGCAACGGCGTCACGCACACGCGCGGCCTCAGTCTCGGCTGCGTATGGCCCCAGCAGTACGACATTCAGGTCGTCCTGTGCGGCTACGAGCACGCTGTAGCCCGCCTGGCGGAACACGCTCGCCTGCCGCTCGGCGTTCTCGGCGTTGCGGAACGCACCGACGGCGACGGTGTACGGAACCTGGGCGGTCGGCCCGTCCGCCGAGGCGGGCGGGCTGGTCGGTGTGGTTGACTGCGGTGCGGTTGGCTGCGGCGTCGGAGCCGGTGTCGGATCCGGCGTGGCCGCCGGCTGCTGGCTGGCAGGCGGCGCGGCGGGCGTGACCTGGCCCTGCGCCTGTCCGGTATCGCCGGGGCGGACCGCGACGACACCGCCGACCGGCTGTGCAAGCGGGTCGACCGGGCCATCAGGCACTGACGCCGGGTCGCCCTGGTCCGCGTCATCGCCGGGAGCTGCCTGCGGAAGCAGCGGAAGTTCACCGATGCCGGTCGCGTCGCCGGGCTCACCTGTGAGGCCGGACGCTTCATCCTCTGCTGTACCAGGCGGCACCTGCCGTGGCGTCTGCACGGTCTGTGGCTCAGTGCGCGGGGCGCTCGTGCCGGAACCGCCGAGCGGGAATATCGATCCGCCTGTCAGCAACGTAGCCACGATGCCGGAGATGACCGCCAGCAAGGCGAAGCCGATCAGCAGGTCTGGCCAGTTTCTCCGAATCCAGTCCATGGTTCCATTCTATCCGTCCCTGCGGTGAGAGTACTGCGAATCGGTCCGCGGCCGCCTTCAGCAGACCTTAAGAATCCGGCAGCCGAAGCCTCAGAAGTACTCGGTAAGTGCTTCGCTCGCCGGACCGTATCCGAGGCGCGACGCTTCCTCGAACGCATCGCGTGCGGCCGTGAGCCGGTTCTGTGACAGGAGTGCCCAGCCGAGGTTGTAGCGACTGGCCGCATCTTCCGGATCGGCCTGGAGCAGCTCGGAGTAGATCATCTCGGCATCCTGGTAACGTCCACCGGCCAGGTAGGCAGCCGCCAGGTTAACGAGCCCTTCCCTGCTGGAAGGCGACAGCTGGACAACACGCCCATAGTAAAGGGCCGCCTCGTCGTAATCTCCGAGCTGGTAGGCAGCAAGCCCGGCCCACAGCTGGGCCTGCGGGTCGCCCGGCCTGTCCGCAACGACCCCGGCAAGCCGGAACGCTGCGGTCTCGAACTCACCGGTACGGTACTCGGCGCGGCCGAGTACGAACTCCGCCTGCGTGATCAGCTCAGGCTGCTCGAGGATCTCGAGCGCTCCGGCGGCCATTCCGATGGCCTCGCCTGAGCGGCCGGCACGCTCGTACGCGGTGGCGAGCGCAAGCTTGGCCTCGCCACTGGATGGCGCGAGTACCACCGCTGTCTCGAGCGGACCCACGGCAGTTTCGGTCCGGCCCTGTTCCAGCAGCGTCACACCGTAGTTGTAATGGGCCTCCCACGAGACCGGGTCAACAACCGTGCCCCGCTCGAAGCTGGAGAGCGCCTCCTGCACCTGGTTCAGCTGTAGCTGCAACAGGCCGAGCTTCACGAACAGGCTCGCCTGGATGGTGGCGGACCCGGTCTGCTCCGAGTTGCGGATCGCCCGCTGGAGCGACCTGAGTGCGTAATCGTTCTGGCCCTGCTCGACATAGATGTCCGCGATCAGCGAGCTGATGCGGTAATCGGACGATTCGGCGTCCAGCTCGGTGAGCAGCGGCAGCGCATCGAGCCCCCGGCCGGCGCCGTGAAGCGCCTCTGCATGAAGGTAACGAACGTCCTGGTCATCCGGGAAGATCAGGCTGGCAGCCTCGTACGCCTCGGCAGCACCGTCGAAATCCCCCAGCAGCTTGAGCTGGCCAGCCAGGCCAAGGTTGGCATTGAACTCGTCATCAAGGGTGGCCTCGGGCCGTGCCTGCTCGATCGCCATCCGGAACGACTCCGCTGCCTCGGCGTGCATGCGCAGCCGCGCCAGGGTCACGCCACGGTTGAAATGGCCGTCGAACCGCTCGGGGTGCTGCCTGGCGACCTCGGAGAACGAGAAGAGTGCAGCCTGGAAGTCACCTCGGTTGTACTCGGCAAGCCCGAGGCCGAAGTGTGCATCACCGAGCCGGTAATCAAGCGCGATGGCCTCGAGGTAAGCGGCCTTGGCCTCCTCGAGCTCGGAGACGGCGAGGAGGGCATCGCCAAGGTCCGTCCATGCATGGGCGTTGCCCGGATCCTCGCGGACGATCTGCCGGAGCTGGTTGGGCGTTGGCGCATCCTGTGCGGGCGCAAAGGCAGCAAATGCGATAAAGGACACGGCAAGGCCGGTAAGGAGCACCCTGCGGCGGCGCGCCGCCGGCCTATCAGATTGGTCAGACATTCACGCCTCCAGAAGGTCCCGAACCGGGTGGGCGCCGGCATTCAGTACCACGTTCAGGCACCAGTGTAGTACACGTCGAGCGGAATCCCGTGTGAAATCCGCTGCAAGGACAGCTGTCCGCAGGCTGCGCCGGCGTCCTGGCCGCGGCTGAAGCGGACTGAGGCGGACACGCCGCCGTCCTCGAGGACCTGGAGGAAGGAGCCGATGACGCCCCGGGAGCTCGTCCGGAAATCGGACTCGCCCCAGGCATTGAAGGGGATCAGGTTCACGTGGCTCTTCAGCCCGGCGAGCAGCCAGACCAGCCGCCGCGCCTGCCAGTCGTGGTCGTTGATGCCTTCAAGCATCGTGTACTCGATGGTGACGCGCCGGCCGATGCGTTCCTGCCACTCGTGCAGTGAGGCCATGATGTCGTCAAGCGAGTGCGCATGCGCGGTGGGGATTATCCGCTTGCGCGTCTCCTCATCGGGCGCGTGCAGGCTGACCGCCAGCGTGAGCTGCAGTTCCTCGCCGATCAGCTGCCGGATCTTGCCGGGCAGTCCCACGGTGGAGAGCGTGATCCGGCGCGGGGACATGTCGAGCCCGAGCGGATCTATCCAGCTGCGGATCGCTGCGATGGCATTGCGGTAGTTGAGCAGGGCCTCGCCCATGCCCATCATGACGACGTTGCGCAACTGACGCGGCTCGATCCCCTCGCCCCACGCGACTTCCATCAGCTGGGCCGTGATCTCGGCCGAACTCAGGTTGCGCCCGAAGCCCATCGCGCCCGTGGCGCAGAACGCGCAGCCTGCGGGGCAACCCACCATGCTGGACACGCAGACGGTACGCCTGTTGGCATAAGGCATGTAGACCGCCTCGGTCTGCTTGCCGTCCTGAAGCGTGAACAGGTAGCGGACGGAACCATCTGCAGACTCGAAGCGCCTGGTCTCGGCGAACGGGCTCAGGCGCCACGACGCGGCAAGTTCCGTGCGGTACGCCGCGGGGAGGCTGGTCATCCGGTCGAACGAGTCTGCCCCCTGTTCATACAGCCACGCAGCAAGCTGCCGCGAGCGGAACTCCCGGCCGTCGTGCGGCAGCTCGGCCGGCGGGACACCGTATATCGAGGGGAGGACGGAAACGGGCTTCACAAGGGGTACAGGATACACGCAGGGGGGTATGCTGGCTGGTAGTTCAGGAGGCGGTTACACATGCGCACGCGGCATGACGTCAAGACTATCGGCATGGTGCTCGCCGGCGGCAAGGGCAGTCGGCTGCACCCGTTGACGGCCCGCAGGACCAAGCCTGCAGTGCCGTTCGGCTCGAAGTACCGGATCATCGACTTCGCGCTGAACAACATGATCAATTCGGGCATCTATGGGATCTTCGTGCTGACGCAGTTCAAGGCCCAGAGCCTTACCGAACACATCCAGCGCAACTGGCGCTTCGGCACGTTTCTTGATGACTACTTCATAACCCTGGCGCCCGCCCAGATGTACCTGTTCGAGGAGCTCGGCTCGGAATGGTACCGCGGAACCGCGGACGCGATCTACCAGAACCTGCACCTGATCGACAACCGCGACGTCGACCTGCTGGCGATCTTCTCGGGTGACCACATATACAAGATGGACATCGGGCACATGATCGATTACCACCTGGAGAAGGACGCGGACGTCACCATCGCCGCCTACCCGACCCCTGTGGCGGAGGCGACGCGGTTCGGGGTGCTGCAGGTCGACGACGACTTCAGGATCACGGAGTTCCACGAGAAGCCAGCGGAGCCGAATCCGATGCCGAGCCGGCCGACCCATGCGCTGGCCTCGATGGGCAATTACATCTTCTCGCGTGACGCCCTGGTGAAGCTGCTGAGCGAGGACGCCCGCAGGCGCGACAGTGAGCACGACTTCGGCAAGAACGTCCTGCCGGACGCCCTCGCCGGCGGCAGCAACCTGTACGCATACGACTTCGCCCGCAACCCGATAAAGGGCCAGGACGGACCGAACACGTACTGGCGCGATGTGGGTACGCTAGACTCCTACCACGAGGCGAGCATGGACCTGGTCGCCGTCAGCCCGGAGTTCGACGTGTACAACGAGGCCTGGCCCCTGCGCACCTCGGCCGAGTTCAGTCCGCCTGCGAAGTTCGTGCACGAAACCGGGGAGCGCCGCGGCCAGGCGTTCAACTCGATGCTGGCCGGCGGCGTGATCATCTCGGGCGCGACCGTGCGGGATTCGGTGCTGGCCCGGCGTGTGCGCGTCAACTCCTTCAGCACCGTCGAGCGCAGCGTCCTGTTCGATAACGTGACGGTAGGCCGCAACTGCCTGGTGCGCAACGCGATCATCGACAAGAACGTGACGATTCCAGCCGATACCGAGATCGGCGTCAACCCGGAACACGACCGGGCGAGGGGTTTCACCGTAACTGCAGCCGGTGTCGTGGCAGTACCAAAGGGTTACCGTTTCCCTGGCGGTGATTCAGGCACTTAAACTTCGTCCGACAGCTTACAGGCAGCTCATGAAGCCGGGTGCTACGATTCACTCCATCCGGACAGTACCGGGGCGGTGCACGTTTGCCCCCCAAAGGGCTGTCCGCTCTGGGAGGCACTGTTGAGAAGGACGTTCAACCCCTGGTTGCTGGTGATGCTCATCATCCTGGGCATCTTCATCTTCAACCAGTTTTCCGCCGGTGGATCCAGCCGCGAGATCAACTTCAGCACGTTCACATCGCTGCTGGATGACGGTCGGGTTGACTCTGTCACCGTTGACCGCGCCAGCGGCAACATCGAAGGCCAGCTGGTCAGTGAATCGCAGGTAACCATCGACGGCGAACCGCAGACCATCATGGCGTTCCGCACGACCACGATCATCACCGATTCTCTGCTTGCGCGACTCGAGGAGCGGGTGTCGGACGTCACCATCCGCAACCCGCCCCAGTGGATGAACTATGTCATCTCGTTCCTGCCCATCCTCATCCTGATCGGCCTCTTCTGGTTCGTGTTCATGCGGGCGCAGGGCGGTCCGAACCAGGTCATGCAGTTCGGCCAGTCGAAGGCCAAGACGTACGGTCGCGAGAACAAGGTCAAAACGACTTTCGAGGACGTGGCCGGCCACAAGGAAGCCAAGCAGGAGCTCAAGGAGGTCGTGGACTTCCTCAAGCACCCGCAGAAGTACCTGCGCATCGGTGCCGAGATCCCCAAGGGCATGCTGCTCGTCGGCCCTCCCGGCACAGGCAAGACGCTGCTTGCCCGCGCCGTCGCGGGCGAGGCCGGCGTGCCGTTCATGTCGGTGTCCGCGTCCGAGTTCATGGAGATGTTCGTCGGCGTCGGCGCAAGCCGCGTCCGCAGCCTCTTCGAGGAAGCCCGCAAGTCCAGCCCCGCCATCATCTTCATCGACGAGCTCGACTCGATCGGACGGCGCCGCGGCGCCGGCATCGGCGGTGGCCACGATGAACGCGAGCAGACGCTGAACCAGATCCTGTCCGAGATGGACGGCTTCGAGAAGGACACCTCGGTGATCATCCTCGCGGCCACCAACCGCCCCGACGTGCTTGACCCGGCGCTGCTGCGGCCGGGCCGCTTCGACCGTCAGGTCACGATCGACCTTCCCACGCTGCACGAGCGCAAGGACATCCTCAAGGTACACGTGCGCAACAAGCCGATCGCCGAGGACGTCAACCTGGAGAAGCTCGCAGGTGCCACGCCGATGTTCTCCGGTGCGGATCTCGAGAACCTCACCAACGAGGCGGCGCTGATCGCGGCCAGGCACAACAAGCAGGTCATCCACTGGACCGACTTCAACGACGCCCTGGACCGCATCACGCTTGGCCTGCGCCGCAGCAGCCTGACTCCCACTGAGGCCGAGCGCCGTGCGCTGGCCTTCCACGAGGCCGGTCACGCGATCGCCTTCGCGGCCCAGAAGGGCCTTGGCACCATCCGCAAGGTCACGATCATGCCGCGCGGCGCCGCCGGCGGTTTCATGGCGCCGCTCGCAAAGGAAGAGCTGCTCTACAACCTGCAGCGGTTCAAGCAGCAGCTGGTCGTGGCGTTCGGCGGCCGCATCGCCGAAAAGAACCTGACGGGCACGGTCTCGTCCGGCGCCTCGAACGACCTCAAGCAGGCGACCGACCTCGCCAAGAAGATGGTCTTCGACCTCGGCATGGGCAAGCGGGAGTACATCTCCTGGGGCAGCGACTCGGGCCCGGTCTTCCTGGGCGGCGAAATCAGCCGCCGCAAGGACTTCAGCGAGCAGACTGCCCGCGAGCTTGAGGAGCAGGTCGATGTAATCCTGAGCGCGGCCTACGAGGCCACGCAGACCATCATCGATGACAACTGGGTCGCGGTCGAAGGAGTCGCAGGAGCGCTGCTTGCCCTTGAGACCGTGGACGGCGCACTCGTTCACGAGGCGATGACGAAGATCGAAGACGAGGGAGTAACCGCAGAGGAGCTCACCGACTGGATCGAGGCGGAGGCCGCCCGCCGGGCGCCGCCCGAGAGTGGCCCTTCGGACGTCGAGGTCGCGAGTCCGGTCGAACAGCCCACCGGCGAGGGTCGGCGCAGGGGTGACCAGCCGGAACGCACACCCCTGGATCCCAGGCCCACACCGGGGACAGACTGAGGACGACCGGGTACCCAAGGTGGCAAGCTGATGCCGCTGCTTGACGGAAAGTACGAGATCATCAAGGAGCATCCGGTCGCACCCGGCCAGACGCTCTTCGAGGCGGCCGCTCCAGACGGGACGGCCGTCAGCATCTGCTGGTTCGACGTCGCACCTGACAAGGAACGGCAGTTCGAGAAGTACCGCCTTGAACTGAGGCGACTCATGAAGGCCGGGCACGCCGCCGTTTATGACGTGGTTTCACGGCCCGGTGCGCACTATGTCGCCTGGTTCCCTGCCAACGGCAGCCGACCGGCAGAGCCCGAACCCGAACTCGTTGCTGCGCTCGCCGCGGGCGGCTTCACGCCGGCCGATGCCGAGATCCGCCGGAGCGGGAAGCGCACCCGAATCTACGGCCTCGCCTGGGAAGGGGCCGCACCCGTCGTGTTCTCGGGCCCTCCGCCCTCTCCCGCACCGACGGCACGGAGTCCGCGCAGGCGTGCGGCCGTCCGGGCGGCCGTTGCTCCGGCCCGGACCCTGCCGCAGTGGCTTGTCACCGGCGGAATCGCGGGCAGCCTCCTGCTCATCGCCGCGGTGCTGCTCGTAACCTCTTTCATCATCCGCAGCAACGCCGCCACTGTCAGCATGCCGGCGGTTACGGGCATGGACGTGCGCGATGCCCATGCCACGCTGGCTCGCCTGGGCCTCGTGCCCGAGCCCGTCGCGATCGCTTCCGAAGAGCCTGTCGGAACGGTCATCAGCAGCGGCGCCAGCGCCGGGCAGCGGCTCAGCGCGGGCCAGTCCGTGCGGCTCGGGTACGCCTTTCCGACCGACCAGACCCGGCCCGTCAGCGTCCCCACGCTGACCGGCCGCACATGGCCGGATGAAGCAGCCCGCATCCTCGCATCAAGCGGCCTGACCCTTGGGCACGTGGCCAGGATCCATAGCACCGTGCCTGCAGGCACGGTGCTCGCCCAGGGCGAGCCCGTCGGCACGACAGTGCCGGAAAACACGCAGGTCGACATCCTGGTCAGCGCGGGAGCCGCGGCTCCGTCCGTGAGCCTGCCGGAGCTTGCCGGCCGGGAGCTCACCGAGGCCTTGGTACTGATCGCGGCTGCAGGCATCCCGACTGATCGCGTTGAACTCAACGAGGAGCCCGATGCGACCCGGCGTCCGGGCACGGTGCTGGCGCAGGACCCGCCGTCTGAGTTCCCGGTCGTGCTGGTCGCCGAAGGCACGCTGGTCACGCTGAACGTGGTTGAGGGACCGGCAGACGCCGTAAGGGTGCCCGACTTCGTTGGCCTCAGCACGGCTCGCGCACAGCAGCTGGCCACCGAAGCGGGAGTCAACCTGAGCGTGGAACAGGTCGCTGACGCGGGCCGGCCCGAGGGGGTGATCTCGCAGGACCCCGCGGCCGACAGCTGGACGGGCGATGACCCGGTGACCGTGCAGGTGAACACTCACCCGCTGTCGATCCCCGTACCGCAGCCGTCAGTCTCGGTGCTCGGTCCGGAGGAGCGCAGTTTCGCTTACGACTGGTTCATCGAGCCCGGCATCGGCGAGCAGACCGCCCGCGTCTATGCGATCACGCTGGACGGCGAAGAGTTCTTCGTGGCCCAGAAGCAGGTGAGCGGCGGCGAGAGCGTCAGGGGGACCTTCGACACCAGGTTCCCCATGGTTACGTTCCGGCTGACCCTGAACCACGAGCCGTACGGCGGCCTGCAGCGCGCCAACTGAGCCAACGTCTGCTCGGGTGATGCAGGCCCGCGGCAAGTCTGTATAATGGCCGTTGCCTATTTAGGCGCCGGATGAGGTTGGGGACCGTCCACGGCGTCCCAGGCTAACCCGAACATCCCGTGCTGAAGGCAGGTTATCGCAGGTTGCAAGCATTCCGTAACATCATGGTCTACGTCAGGCGCTACCCGTTCCAGTACGGATTCGGTCTCGCGATCCTGGTGTTCTCAGGCTTCGCCATAACCCTTGCGCCGATAATCATGGGCAACGCCATCGATGCGCTCGAGGCCGGCACCATGACGATGCGGAGCGTCTGGCTCTATGCGGCCGGCATCATCGGAGTAACCCTCGCTTCGGTCCTGATCATGATCACGGTCAGGCGCCTGACGCTGAACGCGAGCTGGGAGATCCAGTTCGACATCCGCAGCGACCTCTTCCGGCACTTCACGAACCTGGACGCGGGGTACTTCGACACGCACCGGGTCGGCGACCTGATGGCCCGACTCACCGCGGACCTGAACGCGGTCCGGATGTACGTGGGCGTAGCACTGTTTCAGGGCGTCAACATCGCTGCCGTCATGGGATTCACCCTCTGGCGCATGTTCTCCCTGAGCCCAAGCCTCACGCTGCTTACGCTCCTGATCGTGCCGGTGATCACGCTGAGCTTCTTCCTGATCCTGCGCGTGGTTCATCGCCGCTACGAGCGCGTCCAGGAGAAGTTCTCCGACATCGCCGCAATGGCTCAGGAGAACTTCTCTGGCATCCGCGTGGTCAAGGGTTTCGGCATCGAGGACCAGGAGCTGGACAAGTTCGGCAGGCTCAACGACGAGTTCATCCGCCGCAACCTGAAGCTCGTGCGTGCCGACGGCCCGCTCTTCCCCCTCATGGAAGTGCTCTTCGGTGTCACGATCTCGCTGCTGCTGCTTATCGGCGGCCGGCTCGTGCTCGGCATCGGCGGCGACCTCAGCATCGGTCAGTTCAGCGCGTTCGTGCTGCTCTTCGAGGGCATCCAGTGGCCCCTGATCGCGCTCGGCTGGATCGCCAGCCTGGTCCAGCGCGGTTCGACGTCATGGTTCCGGCTCAAGGAGATCCTCAGCACGCGTCCTTCCATCCGTGACTCGGAACTGACTGACCGGAGCCTGCGCGAGATCACTGGAGACATCGAGTTCCGCAACGTGACCGTGCGTTTCGATGGCGTACCGGCGCTCGAGAACGTGTCGTTCCGGATCAAGGCAGGCGAATCGATCGGTGTGACTGGACGGACGGGCAGCGGCAAGACCCTGATAGTCAACCTGGTCACCCGGATGATCGACCCTGACGAGGGCGAAGTCCTCATCGACGGCGTCGACATCCGCCAGTACCCCCTGGAAGTGCTGCGCCGCCACATCGGCCTGGTTCCCCAGGAGCCGTTCCTGTTCTCGGACACGATCAAGGGCAACATCGAGTACGGCCTGCCCGAGGACGACTCCGCGGAACGGCACGAGCGCATCCTCGCGGTGTCGCGCCTCGTGCAGCTCGACGGCGACGTGCAGGACTTCCCGCTTGGTTACGAGACGAGCCTGGGCGAACGCGGCGTCACGCTTTCCGGAGGCCAGCGGCAGCGCACCGCGCTGGCACGCGCGATCATCCGTGAGCCTGCCCTCCTCATCCTCGACGACTCGCTGAGCGCGGTCGATACCCAGACCGAATCCCTGATCCTGGAGGGCCTCCAGCAAGTGCAGAAGGGCCGCACCTCACTCATCGTCGCCCACCGTGTAAGCGCGTTCCAGGACTCGGACCGCATCCTGGTCCTGGACAAAGGCCGGATCGTGGAGGAAGGCACGCCGCAGGAACTGCTGGCGAAGGACGGCTGGTACGCGGACATCGATCGGCGTCAGCAGCTTGAGGCAGATCTGGAGCAGGAAGAATGAGCACCCGGAACGACGCCACCATCGGGCTTACCGACATGAGCGACCACGAGTACGACGTGAACCGGCTCAAGGCCGAGTATCGCGCCCGTCGCCGTCAGACGCGCCGCAAGATCCGGACCGAGGGTAACTTTGATGAGGATGGCGAGTCGTTCGAGAAGTCCTTCGACTGGGACATCACGAAGCGCCTGCTTCAGTACCTGAGGCCCTACCGCCTGCAACTTGTCGCCGGCATCCTCCTTCTGCTTGCCTACAGCGCGGTCGCGCCGGTCTTCCCCACGCTGGTCGCCCGCGCGGTCGACAACTTCCTCATCGCGGATACCGCCCCGTTCAACGGCCTGTCGATCGACGAGCGGTTCAACGGCGTACTCACCATCGTGCTGATATACCTGTCCCTGCGCCTGCTCAACTTCGTGCTGCGCTACGCGTACACGTACGTGATCGCCTGGCTTGGCCAGCATGTCATCTACGACATCAGGCGCCAGATCTTTGCGAAGATCGAGAAGCTGCACCTCGGCTTTTTCGACCGCACGCCGGTCGGCCGGCTGATCACGCGCATCACCAGCGACGTGGACGCGATCCAGCAGATGCTGACCGACGGCATCGTTGGCCTGGTGGCCGACATCGGACTCATCATCGGGCTCACCGTGTACATGTTCGTCATCAACTGGCAGCTCGCGCTGATCACTCTTGCGCTCATGCCGGTGCTGTTCCTGGGCCTCAATTACCTGCGCGGCCGCATCCGCGAGGCCTACCGCAGCGTGCGCCTGAGGACGAGCATCTCGAACGCCTACCTGGCCGAGAACCTCTCAGGCATGAAGACCGTGCAGCTGTTCAATCGGGAGGGCCGCAACCGCGAGAGCTTCGACCGCCTCAACCTCGATCTGCTGGACGCCAACGTCGAACAGGTCCGCTGGTTCAGCCTCTTCCACCCGATGGTCGGACTGACCGGTTCGGTCGCCAGCGCACTCATCCTCTACTACGCGTCCTATCAGCTGGTCGGTCCGGGTATCGCGGAATTCATGACCATCGGCACCCTGATTGCGTTCAACCAGTACAGCAGCATGTTCTTCCGTCCGCTGCAGGAGCTGTCCGAGAAGTTCAACATCATGCAGGCCGCGATGGCGTCAAGCGAACGGATCTTCTCGCTGCTGGACACCCCGGAACTCGTGACGGATCCGGACAGGCCCGTGAAGATCGAGCGGTTCCGCGGTGAGGTCGAGTTCCGCGACGTGTGGTTCGCGTACGAGGACGAGAACTGGGTGTTGCGCAACCTCAACCTGAAGATCAAGGCAGGTGAGAGCGTCGCCTTCGTCGGGCATACCGGCGCCGGAAAGACCACCATCATCAGCCTGGTGTCGCGCTTTTACGACGTTCAGAAGGGCTCCGTCATGATCGACGGCCGCGATGTGCGCGAGTACGACCAGGTTGATCTGCGTCGCCATGTCGGCATCGTCCTTCAGGATCCGTTCCTGTTCAGCGGCACCATCCGGTCGAACATCACACTGGATGACGACACCATCCCGCTCTCGCGCGTGATCGAGGCCGCCAGGTTCGTGAACGCCCACGACTTCATCAACCGGCTGCCCCGCGGCTACGACACGGTGGTGCGCGAACGCGGTGCCGGCTTCTCGACCGGTCAGAAACAGCTGATCGCGTTCGCCCGCGCGCTGGTTCAGAACCCCGATATCCTGCTCGTGCTGGACGAGGCGACTGCGAACGTGGACACGGAGACCGAGGAACTGATCCAGGACGCGCTCGAGAAACTGATGGAGGGCCGTACCAGCATCATCATCGCCCACCGGCTCTCGACCATCCAGGATGCTGACCGCATAATCGTGATGCGCAAGGGCGAGCTTCTGGAACAGGGCAGCCACGCCGAGCTGCTGAGCGAGGATGGCTACTACCGCAAGCTGTACGAGCTGCAGTACGCCAACCGGGAGTAGCGCCTACTCGACGGTGACCCGGAAGCTGAGCACGACCTCTGCGTTCGGAGCCATGGGATTCAGGAGGGTCCAGCGAACGCCTCGGTACTCGTCCTGGCTTGCCGTGCGGCGCGAGCCATCCGCCTCTATCTCGATTATCACTGGCGGTTCCATGTAACCCGCGCCTTCTGCGGTGTACTCGACAAGCACCTCCTGAGAGACGGGCGCCGCCGAGTTGGCAAGGAAGCGTGCCCCTCCGGGCACGGGTACCGTCACGACGACCGAGCCCGGCTGGAGTTCCTCGTTCGAGGTGTTGGTAGCCAGGATACGGTACTCAACCACCTGGCCTGGCCGGGCAGTGATCGAAGCGGTGAAAGTCTCCTGCCCGTCCTCAACGGTTACCAGGTACATCTCGAGCCTGAGCTGCACGGCGTCGGACGGATCACCCTGTGCGACAGCCGCCGCGCAGAGCAGCAACAGGACCATCAGGAGTGCCGCGAAACGGCGAGCCATATTGTTGTGGGCTGGCTTCATAAGTTAAATCGTAGCAGGGATTCATGCGTTTCCCGTTAGCCCCGACGGCTTTTCGGAGCCAGTTCCCCGGCGCGCTTCCAGCCCCTTTACACGAAACGGTGCCGTCGAGTATAACGAAAACAGCCAAAAGGTTTTTCACTGTGTGCGCAACCACTTTCGCACTTCTTGACGCCGGACCGGCTGCAGAGACCGGATTGACCTGATTCACGCCGCATCGCACCGCTCCGGCTTCCTGCATCACGGCTTCGCGTGGGGACGGGCAACAGCAAGCCATTGGAGGCACAGCTGTGAACCACCACCGCAAGTACCTGCCGCTCGTCCTGAGCATGGCCGGCCCCTTCATCATCACCGGATGCGTCCGTACTGCCGGCGTGGAGCGGATGCCGGCACCCGCCCTGAGCCACGTCACACCCGCGAGGATCGGGAACGACGGCACGAGCACCGTCACGCTTCACGGCACCGGACTCTTTGAGGTGGTGAGCGGCTCCGGATTCACGGGCGACCTGAGTGCCGGCGTCTGTGGCGTCATGCTCACCGACACACTGGTCATCGGTCTGGACAGCACCGTGCGGCTGGCATCCGGCCAGTCAGCAGTGATCCGGCAGGGTGAATCCCTCGTCGGCCGGGTACCGGCTTTCGATACCACCGGCACCGGCAGCGTGAATGTGACATTGCCTGACGGTCAGTCCGCGACGCTCGAAGGCGCCGTCGAGTGCTTCGACCCCGCACCGGTCGTAACAGGCTTCGCACTCCAGGCGGATGACACCGTTGCGGGTCAGGAGACCGGCTTCACATGGGCAGTCATGAGTCCTGCGGGCAGCGAACTAAGCTGCACGTTCAATCCCGGGGACCGCAGCGCGGACATCGCGGTCGCCGACTGCTCCGAACCGGGCGCCGCGAGCCACACGTACCCGCATCCGGGTGACTTCACCGCCAGCCTGCATGCTGTTGACTCCGAGGGTCGGAGCGCAACTGCCGAGCTCAGCGTCACCGCGGCTGATCCCGGGGGTCCGACCGCGAGCTTCACGGCATCACCGGACTCGGGTGTTTCGCCACTCACGGTTGTTTTCGACGCCACCGACAGCCGCGACCCGCTCGGCATCGTCACCAGCCATGAATGGGACTTCGATGACTCCGGTACCGACTCTGGCGCTGATGCGGAACACACTTTCACTCGGGGTAGCCACACCGTCACCCTGAGCGTGACGAACGACCGTGGCATGACCGGCACAACCACGCGAACCATCCACGTCGATAACGGCCGCCAACAGCCCAATCCGAGAGCCTGGTCATGGACCAGGACACCACCGTGCCGGTCGCACTTTCAGCCACGGATCCGGACAGCGACCCCCTCACCTTTCGGGTAACGGGCGACCCCACGAACGGAACCCTTCGGGGAGTGCCACCGGACCTGCGGTACACGCCGAACGACGATTACAGCGGCAGCGACACGTTCACGTTCCAGGTCAGCGATGGCCAGGGAGGTACTGACCAGGGAACCATCAACCTGACGATCAGGACCGCGCCCCGCGTACTCAGCGTGACCATCGGCGAGCACGACCCATTCCTGCAGCCTGAAGACGATGCCTTTGCGCTTCCGGTGACGGTAGAGACCCGGGGCGGGGCCGACGCCTCAGTAACGTGGACGAGCAGTCACACGGATGTCGCGACCGTTGATGCATCCGGCGAACTCAGCGTGCGGGACGACGGCACCACCACCATCACCGCGATCAGCGTGTTCGATGCCAGAGTGTCCGGCAGCATTGACGTGAGGATCCTGCGGCCGATGGTGCTGAAGATCGACCTTGGTCTCGTCACCGGGACCCAGTATTTGCTACCGCTCCAGGGAACGGGCACCGTGCTGGTCGATTGGGGCGATGGGAGCGCTGCCGAGCAGATCGTCGACCCGCTTGGAGCTTCGACCTCTCACACGTATGCTGCCACTGGCGTTTACGTGATTCGCGTAATAGGTGAACTTACCGGCAACCCACGGTTCGGGAGAGGCGCTTCGTCAATACAGCCACTTACCGAACTGAGTTCTTGGGGAGACCTCGGGCTGGTGAGCGTCTCGAGCGCCTTCCACAATGCTCAGATGCTGGTATCGGTCCCTGATCAGTTACCCGATACGGTCACCGACACCCGTGAAATGTTCTACAATGCCTCCGCTTTCAACCAGGACATCGGAGGTTGGGATACCAGCAACGTCACCGACATGAGGCAAATGTTCTCCCAAGCGACAGCCTTCGACCAGGACATCGGCAGCTGGAACACCGGCAACGTCACCAACATGAGCTTGATGTTCTACAGTGCCTCGGATTTCAACCAGGATATCGGAAGTTGGGATACCAGCAACGTCACCAACATGAACTTGATGTTCAATGGTGCCGGGGCGTTCAACCAGGACCTGTCTGGCTGGTGCGTCGAGCACATCGTGTCAGAGCCTGACGATTTCGCCTTTGGCGCAATGATTGACTGGGATTTGGAGGAGGACGGGCCGAACTGGGGTGCGGAATGTGTGACTGAACCCTGACGCACGCAACCAGACAGCGGCGATCACGCTGTGGTACAATCTCCAACCGTGGCCGGGCAGACCGGTTATTGCGGGGCTGTGGCGCAGTTGGGAGCGCGCGTGAATCGCACTCACGAGGTCAGGGGTTCGAATCCCCTCAGCTCCACCACGATCAGGGCGGCGTTTCTTCGGAGGCGCCGGCCGACTTTTTTTTCTAGTGCACTTGTGTCACGCGCCCGCTTCAGCGCCTCTCGAATCAGGGAAAGTCGGCTTCAACCGGGATGGCTGCCCGCTCGCGCGGCCACGACCTCATCAAGCGCGTTCAGCACCCCAGGCAGTTCTGCATCGATCCGGCCGCCGCGCAGTACGGAACCACCTGCACTGGCAAGCCACTCTCCACCGTCCCGATACTCACTCTGAACGACCTCGAGCAGTCGGTCAGCTTCGCGGCCGAAGCGATCCGATCCGGTCGCAAGTGCCTTGTTGATGGCTGCGAGTCCCGCCACCTGATCATGCAGTCTGAAGCTGCCGTCATCGGCCTGGAGGCCCCTATCCGGGTCGTTCCGCTGGGTCAGGACAGCCGCGAGCCGGTCCAGCACTGCGGTCTGGGGCACGTCCGGCATGTACTGGCTCGCGCCCAGCAGGCCGGCGATCGTGTGGAGAGTTCCGGCGAGCGACGGTGCCGGGAGTGCCGCTGGTGCCGGGCGCTGGCGCCTCTCGGTCAGCAGGCGGGCCTTGCCGCTGGTGAGCGACGCGAGTGCCTGCTGCTCGTCCTGCCCGGTTGCGCTCTCGGCCGCTTCCTCCGCGGTCAGCACCTGGTTCAGCACGTGTCGTGACTTGCCGCCCGCGGCGATGCGGTAGTGAAGGCCCACCATCTGGAGTTCGTGGGCAGGAAGCGCGCTCAGTACCTCGCGCGAGTCCCACGTGTAGTGCGGCGTGTCGGATGCGAGTCCTGCGCTGTCCTGCTCCAGGCAGCTGAGGGCGAAGGACGCACACTGCCGGGCTTCCTCAACAAGGCAGGCCCGCGCAAGCACTTGCGCCATCGCGGCGTTCTGGGCTGCCGACTTCTCGAAGTGCGGCACGCCGTACCCGGCGTCCCGTGCGGCACGGTGAAAGCCTCCGCCGAGCTGGTCGTGAATGCCGGCGCGTAACAGTTTCGTGATCAGCTCGGGTTCGGGGTTCCGGCCCAGACTCCAGGCGGGCAGGTAGAGGTTCCTGCCGTCACCCGTCACGCTTGCGTCCTGGCCGACCAGCTTGCGGGCGGCCGCGATGGCCGCCGCCCGATCGGCCGCGTAGTGTTCGGTGGCGGACTGAAGGAGGCCGGACAGTGTCGGCCGTCCGGGTTCGCCCTCGAAGGTGATGTGACAGGCCGTCACGAGCGGCAACCCGTCCTCGGTCAGTACCGCCAGAAGCGGCGGAGCGAAGTCGGGTTCTATGTGGCTGGCCGCCAGCAGGATCGTGTCGACCAGGTCGGGCGCGTCTGCGGGATCCACGAGAACGGGCACACAGGTCGAACCGGCCCTCTCCCGCAGTGCAGCGTCACTTTCGAGGAAGAGGGCGAGCCGCTGGGCGGCGTTGCCGTGCGGGTCCTCGGCCAGGCAGAGCACCGCCACCTGCCTCTCGCGGGCCTCGTCGAGGCCGTCCTGCAGCGAGCGCCAGTCCAGGGTGTCGCGGATGTCGTGCTCCAGCCTTGCCGGGCGCTCCGCGACGCGCCCGGGGACGACAGCCAGCTCGATCACGTATGGGCCTCTGCGTCATCAAGGTCGACCTTGCCGTTCTCGATCGCGTCGGCTGTCCAGTACGACATCATCCAGATCGTCTGCGTCGGATTCTTGCCCGCCATCGAAGGGAAGGTGGCCCCGCCGCCGACGAACAGGTTCGGCACGTCCCACATCTGACAGTACCTGTTCGTGACCGACAGGCTGGGATCGCTGCCCATCCGGGCGCCGCCAAGATCGTGTGTCGACGTGGCGACCGGCGAGACCTCGTCGCTGCCCCAGACGCGTGCAGCACCTGCGGCCCGCATGATCTCGCTGCCCTTGCGGAACAGGAATCGGGCCATCCGCTGCTCGTTCTGCTTTACCTGCCTGGTCACCCGGACGCCGGGGACGCCGTACTCGTCGACGTGGTTCGGATCCAGGTCCAGGTAGCTGGATTCGTAAGGCATCGGCTCGGCCACGAACTGCAGGCTCATGAACCGGTTCAGGTTCTCCTTGACGTGCTCCTTGAAGCCCGAGCCCCAGGTGGCAACGTCGTCGGGCAGCGTTCCGTACGTCTGGAGCGGGTTGCGCTGGCTGGGCGAGCCGATGAACGAGCCACGGATGAAGAAGTCGTCATCGGACAGCTGCATCTTCTCCTCGAACGCGACCTCGCCGTTGTAGTTGTCGATGCCCTGGCGCTGCACGGCTGGTCCGTTGAAGCCATTGATCATGCGGTCGGTGAAGATCGCATGCACGCTGGGGCCCGAGCGGTTCATGAAGTACTTGCCGACCAGCCCGTTCCCGTCGAGTCCGGAGTGGAGCAGCAGGCGGACGTTCTGGTACGAGTACGCCGCAAGGTAGAAGATGTCGCCCGGCTGGGTGTGGACTTCCCCGGTAAGCGTGTCCACGTATTCAACACTGACGGCGCGGCCGCCCTCGGTGTTGATCCGCAACACGTTGGCGTTGGCACGCAGCTCGAAGTTTCCGGTCGCTTCCGCTGCCGGCAGGAGCGACTCCAGTGAGCTGGACTTCGATGCGTTCCAGCAGCCGTGCCCGGTGCAGAAGGTGCAGTAGGTGCATGGCGGCCTGGAGACGCCATAGGGCGACAGGTACGGAACGGTGGTGATCGCCGTAGGCACATGGAACGGGTGGAGTCCCAGTTCGAGCGCACCTTGCCTGAAGGTCAGGTCCGTGGCGTTGTCCCGCAGCGGCCTGAAGGGGTAGTCCGCCTGCCTCGGCGCCTCGAACGGGTTGCCTTCCTGCGGGTCAACCGGCCGCAGGTTGCCCTGGATGTTGCCCGGCCAGCCACCGATTCCAACGTGGGTCTCGACCTTCTCGTAGAACGGCTCGACCTCGTCGTACGTCAGTGGCCAGTCGGCGATCGCCGCTCCGTCCTCGGCCAGGTGCTGCAGCCGCTCTTCTCCGTACAGCTCCATCACGGTGGAGCGGACCCTGAAGTCGTCCTCGAAGTAACGCCATGACTGGCCCGACCAGTGGACGGAAGCGCCGCCGACCATGGTCGACATCGCGTAACGCGCGGGATTCGCCACGGCGTTCTCGTCGCTGCGGAAGGTGAAGGGCAGGTCCTGGAACGTGGGCAGAAGCCCTCCCCTGACGGCCCAGCGGAGCGTGTCCAGCTGAGCCTGGGCGAAGTCCTGCTTGGTGGTCATGTGCGGTCCACGCTCGAGCGCCACTACCGAGTAGCCTGCCAGAGCCAGCTCAGTGCTGATCGGTCCGCCGGCCGCTCCATAACCGACGATTACTACGTCCTTCTTGGGCTGAACTGCCATCTGTCATTCCGCCAATCCCGGGCCTAAAGGTCGGCCACGCTGAGAAATGGTTTGTTGAGCGGCTCGAAGGTCTGCTGCTCCTCGGCCGTATAAATGTAGTGGGCACCGGGATAGTTGACCGCTCGCCAGCCACCGAAGTCGCGATTTCCACCGTAGATGGGGTCAGAGAAGACACCCTCCATGACGTGTGTCCTGAGCATCTCGAACGAACTGTCCGGGCCGAGGTCATACTCCGGCGAGTCGAGCTGGGCAACCAGGTCTTCAGACTCGTCCAGGTTCTCGAGCGCCGTAAGGATCGCATCCTGCTGCCCGCTGCCCAGTTCATGGAACGGGGCGCCGTACTCGGCCAGTGCCATCTCGTCGATCTGAGTGAGCAGCCGGTGATACACCTCGTCGTAAAGGCTGTACGCGCCCGCCAGTGCCCTGTCGATGTAGAACGCGGCACCGAGCTCGGCCGCCCCGGCATCCTCATCATCCGGCGGCCAGATCCGGTCGGCGATCGCCTCAAGCGTGCGCAACTGTTCCTGGTTGAACGTCTGCAGGCCCTCCTGCATCGCCTCCTGCTCCGACTGTGCATCTACGCGCAGGGCAGTGCCGATTATCGTCGCTGCGAAGAGTCCGATACCTGCCTTGATGACGCTCCGGCGGCTGACCGGCATCTGTTCCCGGTCCAGGAGGCCGCGCAGTTTGTTGTCTTGTTCACCGCTCATTATTCCCCCTCCTCGCCTTCGACCGGAATCTCGGACTCCTCCGGATCGATGGCGGCGTCATCCGCCTCCTCGGCGTCCTCTTCTTCCTCGTCGTCCGCTTCCTCGGCCCCGCCGTTATCCTCACCGTTCTCGCCGTTGGCTTCTTCCTCCTCGGCAGCTTCTTCCTCGCCGTTCTCGTCCGGCTCCGGGTCGTCCGGGAGTTCAGGCACGCCGACCTCCTCGACCTGGGTTCCTCCGTCTTCGGGATCCCCTGACTCGTCCTCCTCGAACGGATCGTGGAGCTCCCGGCGGAGCGCATCGATGCGGGAGTGCAGATCGGCGCTCTGCTGTTCTGGCCCGCCGATGATCATGTTCACGAGCAGTGGGTCATTGGGAATGAACTGCTCATCGCCCTCCAGAAGCCCGTTCTGCGTCAGGATGTGCACGATGATGTCAACGTACGCCTGATCGTCGAGTGACCCGGGCGCGTCCGGCGGCATCGACGTGTGGGCCTGGAAGTAGAGCCAGTCGACAGGGTGGCCGCCCCAGCGGTCCATAAACACGGGACCGGCAAGCGGTGGTGCCGTGATTCCCTCGAGTGTGGGGCCGTGGCACATGGCGCAGCTTGCGGAGTAGCTTGAGGCACCGCGGGCCGCCGCCGTCGTGGCTTCCTGCTCATCCTGAGCGTCGGCGTCGTCCTCGGTGACTTCGGTGTCGTCGGGGGCCTCGCCGTTCTCTTCGCCGTTGGCCTCACCGTCCGCCTCACTGTCCGGCTCGCCGTTCCCGCCGTTCTCCGCCCCGTTGTCCGAGCCGTCAAGCGACATCTCGCTCATCGCTTGCTCGTCAGCCTCGAGTTCCTCGTCGCCGGCCGGATAATCGTTCATCTCCAGCATGTGCGCGACTATCACCACATAGGTCTCTTCGTCGAGCGAACCGGGGCTGTCCTGCGGCATCTCGCTGCTCGTGTAATCGAAGAGATCCCAGACGGTGTCGAAGCTGGCCTCCAGCGCGCCATCGACGAGGGGCGGGTCACCCATGCCGTCCTCGTTGTGGCAGCTCGCGCAGCTCGCACTGTACTCGTCCGCGCCGGACGCGGCCTGGTCCTCGGTGTACCAGCCTTCGGAGTCACTGTCTCCATTGGCGCCGTTGTCCCCGTTCTCGTCGCCACTGTCGTTGCCGTTACTGTCGTTGCCGTTACTGTCGTTGTCGTTACCGTTGTCATCAGGGTCGGCTTCGCCGTTCGCTCCGGGGCCGTCTTCGCCCTCCTGTTCACCGTTCCCGCCGCCATCTTCGGTCTCGCTGTCAGCCTCACCGTTGCCGTTCCCGGCGCCGGACACATCGGCCGAGGCAGCGAGCTCATCGATTCTGAGGTCGACGGTTACCGTGTCCCGGGCGCCGACAAGTGCATCCATCCGATGGCTGAAGTTGCCGAGCGAGGCCGTGACTATATAGGCACCGGGTTCGAGACCGGTAAGCGTGCCGCCACCGGTTATCTGGCCGACGTATCCGCCCGGTCCGATGATGTTCACAGTGGCGCTGGCGGGTTCGACGTTGACCTCGATCCAGCCCTCGCTGGCTCCAGGCTCGTCACCTTCCGCCGGTTCCTCGGCTTCCACGGTCGTGGTGTCGCCGTTCGCATCAGCCTCAGCGTCACCGTTCTCCTCGCCGTTACCGTTGGCTGGCTCCTCCGCCATGGTGTCATCCTGCTGGTCGGGGTCCCCTTCATCCGCGGTGGCGTCGTCCGTATCGTCGTCGAGCCTGATCACGGCTTCCATCGTGTCGCTGTTCTCGGGGTCGAGCTCATCGTCGCCGTCGGGCAGGCCGTTGAACGCCAGGATGTGCGCCGTGACATCCGCGTACTCCTCGGGCGACAGGCTGCCGGGATCGTCCTGCGGCATCGTCTGGCTGATGACCTCATACAGCGCATGGACGGGCATGCCGTCCCAGGTCGCCGCGAAGGTCCCTCCTGTCAATGGGGGATCACCATCGAGCTGTCCGCCGTGGCATTCCGCACAACTCTGTGAGTAGACCTGCTGGCCCCGGTCTGCCTGTTGTGACGTGAACATCGTCTGAGATTCATCGCCGTTCTGGTCCGCAGACTCTTCCTCGCCGTTGTCCTCGCCGTTCTGCTCGGCCACCGCGACGGTGTCCGAGCCATCGTCCCCGTTTCCGCCGGTTGGACCCAGCACGCCTGCGGCGAACAGGATCAGGACGACAAGTCCGATCGCGAACGCGATCCACAGGATCGTGACCAGTGTCATCCAGATGCCGGTTCTTCGCTCTCGCTGTGCCATTCGCTGCCTCGATTCTTGAGAAGTGCTTCAGGTCGGGCGCCGGGGGTGGGAAGTTGTTCTGTCGGAAAGTATAGGGGGGTACGAGTTAATGAAAACGCAAGCGGACTCACATTGCACCAGAGCTTCGTTTACGTGGCAGTTGCGCACCGGTGTGGTACCGAAAGCGACATCCTGCCGGTACCACAACTGCAATCTGCGTCGCTTTATGTAACTCACATGGAGCCCTAAACTTCCGTTCAAGGTGAACGAAATCCAGCGCAATCACACCCATCGGCGCAAGGGACCCGACTGGCGATTGGCGTCGCGACTGGGAGCGGTCGGTTCGCTCGCGATCCTTCTCGCGTCCTGCCGCAGCAACCTCGCGCTGGATCCGATGGGTCCCGGCGCGGCAACCATAGCCGGCCACTGGTGGGTCCTTTACTGGACCGCCCTTGCCGTTTGCATCATCGTGCTCGTGCTGCTGGCCGTGGCCGTGCTGCGGGCACGCAGGCGCAGCATCGAGCCGGACTCCGGCAGCGAGCGCCGCGGCCAGTCGCTGGTGATCTTCGGAGGCGGAATCGTTCCGCTGGTGATCCTGCTGGGAACGACCGTGTTCATCCTCGTCGGCCTGGCATCGTTCGATGATCCGGTCGATGAGGACGCGCTGCGGATACGCATCACCGGCCACATGTTCTGGTGGCAGATCGAGTATCCCGACCACGGTTTCGAAACTGCGAACGAGCTGCACATACCGGTAGGTGAGCCGGTACGGATCCAGCTCGAGTCCGCGGACGTGATCCACTCCTTCTGGGTGCCGCAGCTGCACGGGAAGCTGGAGCTCGTCCCGGGCCGCACGAACGAGCTGGTGATCCAGGCGGATGCTCCGGGTTCGTACCTGGGTGTGTGCGCCGAGTTCTGCGGACTGCAGCACGCCAACATGCGCTTCTCCGTGATCGCGCAGATGCCGGACGACTTCGACGGCTGGGCCGAGGCACAGGCCGAGGACGCTTCGCCGCCCGACACGGCCCTGGCCAGCGAGGGACAGGAAGTGTTCCAGCGACTGATCTGCTCGAACTGCCACACGGTGCGGGGCGTGTCCGAGACGGCCTCGACGGTGGCGCCAGACCTGACCCACCTGTCCAGCCGCAGCACGCTGGCGGCCAGGACGATCCCCAACACACGGTCGAACCTGGCCAGCTGGATCATGGATCCCCAGCTGGCCAAGCCCGGCAGCAACATGCCTTCAACCCCGATGAGCGGACGCGAGCTCGATGCGTTGCTTGAGTTCCTGGGAGCCGGCCAATGAACGAGACCAGGAGTGGACTCCCGGCCGAGGACTATGGCGATTTCCGGCCGAACCAGGATGCGCTGCGCAAGGCCTGGGACCGGCCACCCGGCCTGGCCGGCGTGTTCATGGTGGTCAACCACCGCACCGTCGGCGCACGCTTCATAGTCACCGGCCTGGTCTTCCTTGTCCTGGGCGGCATCCAGGCGCTGATGATGCGCACACAGCTGGCACAGCCGGAGCTCGACATCGTCAGCAACGAACTGTTCCAGCAGCTCTTCAGCATGCACGGAACCACGATGATGTTCCTGTTCGCCGTTCCGATATTCGAGGGCGTGGCGATGTACCTGCTGCCTCTGATGCTCGGAGCCCGCGACATGAGCATGCCGCGCCTCTCGGCGTTCGGCTATTGGCTTTACCTGATCGCAGGCGTCACGCTCTTTGCATCGTTTTTCCTCGGAGTCGCCCCGGACGCAGGCTGGTTCGCGCATGCGCCACTGTCGTCCGACACGAGGTTCACTCCCAGTATGGGCATGGACGTCTGGGCGACCGCGATCAGCCTGCTCGAGATCTCCGCGCTCACCGCGGCGGTCGAGATCGTCGTGACCATCCTGAAGATGCGCGCGCCAGGCATGACACTGAGCCGCATGCCCGTGCTCGCCTGGGCGATGCTCGTGATGGCGATGATGATCATCGTCGCAATGCCCGCGGTGCTTCTCGCTTCTGTCACGATCGCGATGGACCGCATCGCAGGCACACACTTCTTCAACTCCGCGATGGGTGGCGATCCGGTGCTTTACAAACACCTGTTCTGGTTCTTCGGCCATCCAGAGGTCTACATCATCTTCGTGCCGGCTCTTGGCGTGGTCGCGATGGTCCTGATGGCACTCGTAAGGCGCCCGATCATCGGCTACACCGTTGTCAACATGGCGCTGGTCGCCATGGGAGTGCTGTCGTTCGGTCTCTGGGCGCACCACTTCTTCGCGGTGGGCATGCCCTCGATCGCGATGTCGTTCTTCGCGGTGGCCAGCGTGATGGTGGCGATCCCGAGCGGGATCCATATCTTCAGTTTCATCGCGACCACCTGGTTGGGCAAACCGGTGTTCAGGGCTCCGTTCCTTTTCCTGCTTGGCTTCGTGCTGGTCTTCATCGCCGGCGGCGTCACCGGCGTGATGCTCGCGGCCGTGCCGCTCAACTGGCAGGTGCATGACTCGTACTTCATCGTGGCTCACCTGCATTACGTGCTGATCGGCGGTGCCGTGTTCCCGCTGTTCGCCGGCATCTACTACTGGTTCCCGAAGCTGACCGGCCGGATGCTGAACGAGAGACTGGGACGCTGGCAGTTCTGGCTGATGCTTATCGGCATGAACGTGACGTTCTTCATCCAGCACCACCTCGGCCTGATGGGCATGACGCGCCGCATCCACACTTACGCGGCTGATCTGGGCTGGGGTCCGCTGAACATGATCTCGACCGCCGGGTCCTACATCCTTGCCCTCGGCTTCGCGGTGTTCTTCTGGAACGTGTTCCGCAGCCTGCGAGTCGGTGAACGCGCGGGCGATGACCCATGGGGCGGGCCTACGCTGGAGTGGAGCCTGAGCTCGCCGCCGCCGAACTACAACTTCCTCTACATGCCGGTGGTGCGCAGCCGCTACCCGCTGTGGGAGCCGCCACAGGCGCCCGCGGACCGCGACACGGCTGCCGACCGCGGCATACGCGCCCTGCCGCAGTTCAACGATGAGCGCCGCGAGACCTGGGGCACGACCATCATCACGGCCGAACCCGAAAGCCGCGTCATCCTGCCCGGCCCGACCATCTGGCCGCTGCTGGCCGCCCTGTCGGTAGCCGTCGCGTTCATCGGCATGCTCTGGACGCTCTGGTCCGTGCCGGTCGGCGCGCTGCTCTTCTACTTCTCGATGATCGGCTGGCACTGGCCGTTCAACAAGGAGCTGGCCACATGAGCGTTCAGCAAGCTGGCAGCCTGCCAACCCCGCACCTGAAGAGCCATACGCTTGGTCCCAAGAACATCATCTGGTGGGGCATGATCGGACTGATCACCATCGAGACTGTCGTGGTGGCCGGCCTGATCGGCATGTACCTTTACCTGAAGATGTACAACCCGGCCTGGCCGCCGGACGGTATCGAACCGCCGGGCCTGACGCTGCCGATCATAAACACGGCGGTCCTGCTCGCCAGCGGCGTGGCGATGCGCGTTGCGGACCAGGGCGGCAAGAACGAGAAGCGTTCTCAGCTCCTGATCGGACAGGGCGTCGCGTTGCTGCTCGCCGTTACCTTCCTGGTCATCAAGGTCATCGAATACGGTGGCTACGACTACGACTGGACCACGCATGCCTACGGCTCGATGACGTACGCGCTCACGATCTTCCATTCCGGGCACGTGCTCTCGGTGGTGCTGAAGGGCCTCGTCGTGTTCGCGATGGCCGCACGCGGCATGTTCACGCGTGAACGCAGGCTTGCCCTGGAGGTCAACGGACTGTACTGGCAGTTCATCGTGCTGATCTGGCTGCCGATCTTCGCCACGCTCTATCTCGCCCCGTACCTGTAGCCGCCGGGAGGACGACCATGGCAACGACAACCGATTCCCAGGCAGGCCCGCCGCTCCGCCCCGCGTTCGTGTTCCTGGGCGGCCTGCTCGCCTGGTTCCTCAGCTTCATCGCGCTCTGGTTCCTCGCCGAACTGGACTGCGTGACTGCAGTACTGGAGTTCACCATACTCGGCATGCCGGCAGCCCTGATTGTGGGTCTGGTGATCACGCTGCTGGCGGCCTTCACTGCCCTCGCGGCCGGGCACATCGCGCTCATGAACGGCAGCGGTGCCGGTGCGGAGAACGAGCGGCCGTTCGTGCGCACGGCCGGAGCGGTACTGAACGGCCTCTTCGTCATCGCCATCCTTGCCGGCGGCCTGCCCTGGCTGCTGCTGAACACCTGCTCATGATGAGTGCGCTGCCCGCCTGGGCGGTCTCGGGCTGGAACCTGCAGCCACTGCCGGTCCTTGGTCTGCTCCTGTTGGCATCGGCCTACGCGACCGGCGTAAGCAGGCTCTGGCGCAGCGCGGGAACCGGCCGCGGCATCACCGCCTGGCAGGTCGCCGCCTTCGGAATCGGCGTCGGCGTACTCGCGGTTGCACTGCTGTCTCCGATCGAGACGGCGTCCAGCCTGCTCTTTTCGGCCCACATGCTCCAGCACATGCTGCTGGCGTTCCTTGCCGCTCCGCTGCTCGCGTTCAGCTCCGTCAGCCTGGCCGCAGTCTGGGCACTGCCGCGTACGGGGCGCAAGCAGTTCGGCCGCTGGTGGAACGATGCAGCGCGGCTGCGCTTGAGCGTTGCAGCACTCACGCATCCGGTCACCGTCTGGCTGATGTTCACGGTCGTCTTCTGGCTCTGGCACGTGCCGGCCCTGTATCAGGCTGCGCTGCGCTTCGAGCTCGTTCACTATCTTGAGCACGTGTTGATGTTCGGTTCGGCCTACCTGTTCTGGTGGATCGTGCTGCAGCCTGTCGGCCGCCGCCGGCTGGGCCTTGGCGCGACCGTGCTGTTCGTGATGGCGACGCTGCTGCAGGGCACCATACTGGCGTCCCTCATCGTCTTCGCTTCGTACCCGCTTTACGATTCCTACGCGCTCAGCGCCGAGGCGCTCGGCATCTCGGCGTTGCGGGACCAGCAGCTGGCCGGGATGATAATGCGAACGCCCGCAAGCATCATCCTTGTCGTTACCACCGTGGCGGTGTTCTTCGTCTGGCTGGGCCAGATGGAGCGCCGGGATGTGGAGTTTGGCTGAGCTTCGTTCACTTCCGGTTGACCAGGCGGGCGTGGCGGTGCTAGCATATTTCTTCGTCGGCTGGACGCCGCGCACGCGTGCGCGGTAACCGGAGCCAGTCGCGAAACGCAAGGGCCGTTAGCTCAACCGGTAGAGCAATTGACTCTTAATCAATGGGTTGCTGGTTCGAGTCCAGCACGGCTCACCAGACAAGAACCCCGCCAAGCGCGGGGTTCTTGCTTTTGGCAGCACTGATTTTGCCTCCGCGCAACAATGTGCAACACTGGCCCCAATCTGAAACCCCAGTTCGCTTGCGGCGTCACGGCATCTGGGCAAAAACAGGAGAGATGTTTGATGAGCAATACGGTACTTGAGGCAGACAGTTTCGCGAAGTATCCGCAGCGGCCGCACGGCGGCAGGCTTGTGGATCGTGTGCTGAGTGGGCGCGAGCTTGAGCAGGAACGGGAGCTTGCCCGGTCGCTGCCCGCCATCATGGTGGACCTGGAAGCGATCATCACCCTGGAGATGATCGCCACGGGAGTGCTGTCGCCGAACGAAGGCTTCATGAACGAAGCGGACTACCGCAGCGTCCTCGAGAACGGGCGGCTGGCCAACGGAGTCGTCTGGCCGGTACCGCTCAGCTTCGCTCCTGCGGGGCACCGTAACAGCGAGATCGTCAGCCGGCTCAAGAGCGGTGACCGTGTTGCCCTGGTCGACAGCAGCGGCGAGCCCGTGGCCATCCTGAACGTTCAGGATGTGTTTCCCTATGACAAGAACCACCGCGCGCAGGCACTGTTCGGCACGACCGACCGCGCGCATCCGGGGGTCGACGCGATTTTCCGGCGTATGGGTGACGTCGCCCTTGGCGGTACGATCGACCTGATCCAACGCGTGGACTGGGGCCCGTTCGAGAAGCTCAGGCTCGAACCGAAGGACACGTGGTCCATGTTTTATGACGAGAAGAAGTTCCGCACTGTCGGTGGCTTCATAACGGGTGCGAACCCTCTGCACCGCGGGCACGAGTACATCCACCGCAATGCCCTCGAAGAGATCGATGGCCTGCTGCTGCAGCCGCTGGTCGAGATGGCCAAGCGTGAGTACACTCGCCATGAGTTCCGGGTGCTCGCGTACCGCTCCGTCCTGGACACGTACTACCCCAAGGACCGGGCGATCCTCTCGCCACTGCGCGTCACTTACATCTTTGCTGGTCCGCGCGAGGCGGTACTGCACGCCCTGATCATGAAGAACTACGGCTGTACGCACGCGCTGATCGGTCGTGACCACGCCGGTATCGGGGACTATTACGACAAGTACGCGAGCCACACGATCTTCGATGAGTTCGCCCCCGACGAACTCGGCATCGACGTGCGCCTGTTCCACGAGGTTTTCCACTGCACGCGCTGCTCCAGTCTCGGCACCGTGAAAACGTGCCCGCACGACGAGCAGTACCGCATCGGCATCTCCGGCACCGCCATCCGGGAAACACTGCGGCGCGGCATCATGCCGCCGAAGGAGATCTGCAGGCCCGAGTCCAGCCGCATCGCGTTGCAGGGCATCCAGCCCAAGGGCATGGACGGCTACAGCCGGTCGATCTACCCAGTTGGCACTACGGTCCGCGGCATGTACCCCTACTACCTGACGCACGAGCGGCTCGGTGGAAAGAAGCGGCGCCAGGCCGCTGAGGTGTCCGAACTGAACGAGGCGGACCTGCTGCGCGCCAGCCATGACGTGCGCGACAACGCCGACCGCATCTACCGCGAAATCTACGACGAGTACAGTTACGCCGGCGAGATCATGCGTGACCTGCAGCCCGACTGGGTGACCAAGGCGCGCGACACGATGCGCCGCCAGCAGGAGATGGTCATCGAAGACCTGCGCGAGAAAGTCGCCCAGGCCCCCGACAGCGCGTCGGACGAGTACATGTACCAGGACAACAAGGAAGCCGCCCGCGAGCTCGAGGTGGCCGAGAAAATCCTTGAGGACCTGCCTGGCTCCCTGGACGCTGAAGACCTTGGTTACCGCACGTGGAACCCGCTGCCGTACTCGCGTTACCGCGGGGATGATGACCCGGCCGACCTGGAGTAACAGCAGGCCGCAGCGCGATACGCCACCGGCTCCTGTCCCTTGAGGATCTCTATCGAGCCTGACAGTCCGCCACGACACGCTCAACTATGATGGGCAGAACATGACCATGGACGATTCCAGGCAGACAAGCCGCCAGGCCGGTGCTCCCGACCGGAGAAGCCAGCTTCCTCCAACCCGGCCTGATCAGCCAACCGGTGGAGGCCCGGGCAACACCACACCAGGCTTCCCGGGCGGTTACCGGCGCAGCGGCTGTGGCTCGTGGCTGCTCTTCATCCTCGTCCTGGTCCTGGTCAACAACGTGATCGTCTCGCTCTTCTTCCCCGCCGCCAGTGCGCCTGTCGAGATCCCGTACAACGTCTTCAAACAGGAGGTCGTGGCGGGCAACGTCGTGTCGGTTGCCACCCGTGGTGACACGCTGCATGGCATCTTCGAGACGCCACTGGTGCTGCCGGACCCCGACGCGGCCGACACGGAGGAGCCTGTAACCACTGAACGGTTCTCCACCACGCTGCCGTCGTTCCTGGAGCCCGGGCTGGAAACCCTGCTGCTGACCAACGGCGTGGAAATCAACGCCGAGACCCTACAGGAGGTACGCAGCCCCCTGCTTACCCTTCTCTTTTCGTTCGGTCCCGCACTGCTGATGATCGGATTGTTCATCTGGCTTTCCCGCCGCATGGCGTCTCGCGGCGGCGCGGGTGGCATGGGCAACATGTTCGGCATGGGCAAGAGCAAGGCCAGGCGCTACGACGAGAACGAAGACAAAATCACGTTCGACGACGTCGCCGGCATCGACGAAGCCGAACACGAGCTTGCCGAGATCGTTGACTTCCTGAAGCAGCCGGAGAAGTACACGCGCCTGGGCGGCAGCGCCCCGAAGGGTGTGCTGCTGGTCGGCCAGCCCGGTACCGGCAAGACGCTGCTGGCCAAGGCAGTGGCCGGTGAGGCGGGCGTACCGTTCTTCAGCATGAACGCTTCCGAGTTCGTCGAGATGATCGTTGGCGTGGGCGCCAGCCGCGTGCGCGACCTATTCAAGCAGGCACGCGAGGCAGCCCCGTCGATCATCTTCATCGACGAGCTTGACGCCATCGGTCGGAAAAGGGGCCAGGCCATCAACACCGGCGGAAGCAGCGAGCAGGAGCAGACGCTGAACCAGATCCTTACCGAGATGGACGGATTCAGCACCGAGGAGGGCGTCATCGTCCTGTCCGCAACCAACATGCCCGAGGTCCTGGATCCTGCCCTGCTGCGCGCCGGAAGGTTTGACCGGCGCGTCGTGGTGCAGCCGCCTGACAAGGTAGGACGCAAGGCGATCCTGGAGGTACACACGCGCGAAGTGCCGCTCGGACCGGATGTCGACCTGGCCGCTGTAGCGTCCATGACCCCCGGCCTGGTCGGCTCAGACCTGCGCAACCTTGTGAACGAAGCAGCAATCTTGGCCGCCAGGAACGGGCAGGACGTCATAATTCAGGCCAACTTCGCTGACTCGCTGGAGAAGATCATCCTGGGACCCGAGCGCAAGCTGCTGCTCAAGCGCGAGGACCGCGAACGCGTCGCCATCCACGAGTCAGGTCACGCCATCCTGGGCCTGGTTGTTCCAGGCGCGGACCCGGTCTCACGCGTCACGATCACGCCGCGCGGGCAATCACTCGGCGTCACGTACCAGCGCCCCGAGGACGACCGCTACAACTACTCCGAAGCGTACCTGCGGGGCAGGATCATCGGCGCGCTCGGCGGCCGAGCTGCCGAGGAACTGGTCTACGGCGACCGCACCACAGGGGCCGAAAACGACCTGCAGCAGGTGACCCGCATGGCCCAAGGAATGGTCACGCGCTGGGGCATGAGCGACGCCATCGGACCCGTCTCGCTGGCGGCCGAAGGTGGACAGTACCTGGGCGGCCAGCAGTCCGGCGTGGGGCAAAGCTTCAGCCAGGCCACCCTCGAGCGGGTGGACAAGGCCACGCGGCAGATCATCGAGGAATGCTACCGGGAGGCCCTCGCCCTCCTGACGAAGCACCGGCGCGAACTGAAACAGCTGGCTGACGCTCTCATGGAACACGAGTCACTCGACGAGCAGGAAGTCCTGGACGCCACCGGTATCCCCAGCCAGGTAGAACACCGGGACTTGCCCGGCGTAACGCCTGAAGAGATCTGAGCCCAGCTGGCCAAATAGCGGCTGTAATACTCCAAACCTGTGGGAAATCGCTCGCCAGCACCGTCCTCCAGGTGATAACTTCCCATAGTTTGTTTTCACTTGCTTTGGAGGCGAGCCTTGAGCAGAGCATGCAATGGATGCCACAGCACCGCTGAGCCCCCCTGCACCACTGATCACCCTGACTCAGACTCAGGTCGAGCGAGCGTCTTCGGGTGCACGGAGCTGTGATAACCAGACGATCCATACCAGCCCGGAGATTCATGGCTGTCATCGCGGCTTGCCTCCTTGCTGTGATGCTAAGCGCATGTCGTCAGGCCCCCGATCCCGATGCGCACAATGTTCCTGATCATTGGGACGTGGCTTCATGGGACGAAGCGACCTGGCAGTAGGAGCTGCCGGAGGGGCCAGCGGGACCAGAGGGGCCAGAAGGACCAGAAGGACTCGAGGGACCAGAGGGGCCCGAAGGACCGGAGGGCCAGCGGGACCAGAGGGGCCAGAAGGACCAGCCGGCGCAGACGGCGCAGACGGCGCACAAGGACTGACAGGCCCAATGGGTCAACCCGGTCGTATGAACAAAGAAGTCATCGACTACGATCCTGGTGGTGGGATGCACGACATCTACGTGTACGATGCCGAAGACACCTTCTATCTGGTCTTGGGCAACCCCAGGATAATATTGCCTCGCGGTGCAGTCCCGAATCAAGTCCTGGAGTTCATGGGTAACAACAGCGACCCGGAAATTCAGTTTTTAGATGGCCCGCCCCGGATGGCGGATAATTCCGAACCTATGCGCTACATCGAGACATTCCATCAGACTACTGGCCTATCGCCACACTTCCGACTCGTTTGGGTGGACCGGGAGGGCGGCTCTTGGCTCTGGAGTTCCTTATGAGCTTCCTTCGCCCTCGATGCCGTTAAGCCTTGCCTTGGCGATCGGGCGGTACTCAAAGATTCAACTCAGTTCAGCTAGGCAGTGTAAGGCTTACTGCCCTGTGCCGAAGCAACGGGCCTGGTCGCGGAAGCTAAACCTCCCAGATGCTGACACCCGGCCTAGCCAAACCGCCGCAACTCCACAGCCACAGGATCGTAGTAATACACGGTGATGCTGCCATCCTTGATGCGCTCAACAGCCTCCTGAACCACGAAGGCGGGCACGAGGAACCACTCCCGAGGGTTGATCGGCACTGCGAAGCGATCCTTGATGTCAAGGCGCAACCGGGCTGGCGCGAAGACTCGGTGCAACACCTGTTCGAGCGCGTGCCGGTTGATGTTGTACAGCTCGTACGTGGCGACGACCTCTACGTCCGCCATCAGGAAGGTCGGATCCTTGCGAGCATTGGCGATGCGCCGCTTCACATCGCCGCTGGTGACACCGATCTTGTGAAGCACTGTGCGATGGGGCGCGATGGCCGGATGGTCGCTCAGGGTCCTGAGGACGTAGATCGTGCCGCTGGCCTGGTCTTCCTCGGTGACGGTGCCCGTGAAGAGCGGCTGGTTGGCGGAGTCAAGGATCACGCGACCGTTCGGATCCAGGGTCACGGCTTTCTGAAGGCTGCGCAGCAGAAGGTTGCTCTCTGTGCCGTTGTCGTAAACCACGCGCAGGCGCGCGTCCCGCCGTCCGTTCTCGTTGATGAACGCCTCCCCCACCTCGGCGATGAAGGCAGTCTGGCCCTCGACGATCAGGAGGCTGCCGGGAATGACCTCGCTGGTGCTCTCGAACCGCTTCGTATTGCGCCTGCCACTCTTGAGTTCGGCCTGCACCTGCTTGAACATGTCCCGGTACAGGTGGAAGTCCGCCGCCGGCTTGCGGGCCGCGATCTCGTCGGGAGCCTGCCGACTCTGGATCGAGCGCACGTGCTCAAGCCGCGTGATGCCGGTATCGGGCTCGCCGTCGGTGAGGCTGGCGAGCAGCTCGTCCGGAGTCAGCTCGGCCGGATCCACGGTGTCCGCTGTAGTAGCGAGGAGTGCATCCGTGTCGAACGGTGCGAGCAGGGCGTGCAATTCGGCCTTGGTGCGCAGGCTGGCGAGCCTGGTGGCGAGAATGCGCTCGAGGATGTCTCCATCAGGATTCCGGCTGGGTTCGCGGCCATGCTGGCTGATGAAGTCCTGGATCTCCTGAAAGCCGGTGATGACGCGTTCGTCGTGCGCGCTGCGCTGGACGGGCTTGGGTTTGGGCTTGAACTCGTGGAGCAGCGCCGCCAGTTCATCGGTGCTCGGGTCACTCATAGGCACCGTCCTGGTGGTAGCGCATGAACGCGGCGGCCGCTTCGGCCAGCAGCTTCTCCCACGGATCGGTCGAAGTGATGCTGGGCGCCCGGCCGCGGTCCTGCTTGAACCCCGCTGCCCGGACGGCGTATTCCCGGGCCTCCTCGGGGCTCAGAGTGGTGCGCTTGCCGGTGATGGCCGCGCTGACCTGCTTGAGCGTGGTCTCGTTCATGCTTTTGGACAGGATGGCGTAGGCGGTGCTGAACGGGTTGATGCGGTCGATCAGGTCGATGTTCAGCTCACGCATGTCGAGCGCGAACCGCCTGATCCCGTCTACCAGGGACGTGTTCGGACCGGGGTCGAGAAGGCCGCCACCTGAATCAACCAGTACCTGGCCTTCACCCGGCGTGCTCAGTGGCGCGGCCTTGGCCGCCTGGATGATGTTGAGCGCGGCCGCCGCGTGCTGCCTGACCGCTTCCTGGTCGTACTTGTCCAGCTCCGGGTACTTCTCCTGCACGATCTTGCCCAGTCGCACCTGAGTGAGCTCCTCGGGAATGAGGTCCTCGTCGAACATGCCGCGCTCGACACTGGTGCGGTCCTGCACGAACGCGGCGACCACCTCGTTCAGGTCCTCCCGGCAGATGCGGCCCGCCTCGGGACTCCTGGGCTCCTGCAGGCCACCGATCTCGATGTGGATCGCGCCGTTCTCCCTGTTCACTCCTACGTTCAATCCAGCCGGGTCATAGCCATCCTCGCCGTAATCGATACCTGACTCGGGCTCGTTCTCGGGGTTGCGGGCCCTGAAGTTGAACCTGGGCGCCAGCACCTGCTCCATCAACAGGCTTGCAGCGATCGCCTTGAGCGTGTCGTTGATGGCTTCAGCCACCGCCTCGCTGGTGGCGTCGGGCTCGGCGATCAGGTTGGTGAAACGCGTCCTGGTCTTGCCCGGGGCGTCGCGTGTGGCGCGACCGATGATCTGCACGATCTCCGTCAGGCTCGAGCGATAACCAACGGTTAGCGCATGCTCGCACCAGATCCAGTCGAATCCCTCCTTCGCCATGCCAAGGGCGATGATGATGTCTACGAAGTCACGGTCCTGGTTCTGATCTGCCCGCTTCAGCGCCGCTGACACGCGGTCACGCTTGAGCGGATTGTCGTCCACAAGGTCCGCGATCCGCAGGGTGCGGCCGTCCGGGGTGAGCACCAGCTGGAAGCCGGTGTCCTCGTCTATCCCCTGCCACGTTCCCAGCTTGTCGATGATGAACTCGACCTCACGGATCTTGTCCTTCGTGCTCTCCCGCGAGTTCACGTTCGGGATGTGGATGATCGTCTTCTCAGCCGGATCCAGCACCGCAAGGATGTCGTCGGTGTACGAGCCCGTGTAGAAGTAATAGCCGATGTCGAGCTGCTTCAGGTGATCGTAACCGCTGAGCTGCTCGTAGTACGTGTACGTGACCGTGCTGAAGCGGGCCTCATCCTCGGGCGTCAGCACGGGAATCGAGTCGCCGCGGAAGTACGAACCGGTCATCGCGACGACGTGCGTCCGGTCACGAGCCATGAACCCGGCCAGCTGCGAACCAAGCTTGTTGTCCGGATTTGCCGAGACGTGGTGGAACTCATCGATCGCGATCAGGCGGCCATCGAACGCCTCGACTCCGAATCGGTCGACCGCGAAGCGGAAGGTCGCATGCGTGCAGATCAGCACCCGATCCTCGCCGTCCAAAAACGCCTTGACGCTGTCGACCTTGCCGACATCCAGGCCGGGCGCATTACAGAGGTTCCAGCGCGGAGTCACCGACCAGTCAGCCCAGAAGCCGTGCTCGGAGAGTGCTGCATCGTTGAAGCTCGCGCCGATAGTCCGCTCGGGTACGACGATGATCGCCTGTTTGATGCCCTGGTTGTGCAGCTTGTCCAGCGCGATGAACATGAGCGCCCGGCTCTTGCCCGACGCTGGCGGCGACTTGATCAGCAGGTACTGCTCACCGCGCCGCTCGTAGGCCCGCTCCTGCATCGGTCGCATGCCCAGCGCGTTGGATTTAGTCGAAACTCCGGTGCTTGCGTAGTTGACCGTGATGGTGGGGATGGCCGCTGTTGCCGATGTCGTCACGCTGTTGCCTTCCTGCGCACGGGCTGAGCCTGCGACTTCTGGTACAGATCGAAAAGCTTCTCCAGCCGCTCGGTGTCGTTCCTGAAGCGCCGGCCGATGAAGATCCGCTCGATGATCTCGTCATTGCGCTCGTGTGCCCGCCTCAGGTTATCCGGCATGTTCTCGCCGTCATAAAGGTCGGCAATCGTGGCCGGGAAGTGCTCTTCCCTGGCCAACAGGATCTCTTCGGCCGCGCTCGTCAGGTCTGCCTTGTTCTTCTCAGTGAGCAATGGCATCGGGAACGTGTTCCAGCCGAGCGTATTGGAGTAGCGGAAGTCGGTCTTTAGTTTGCCGCAAACTGCGGCGATCCACGTCAGGTGCAGGCGAGAGGCGATGATCGCCATGTTCCAGAGTGGGGCGTCGTAGAGGGCGAAGGCGAGGTTACTGATAATCGCTCCGCCGCCGAGATATCCAACTGGCAGGTACGGTCTGCTCTCGGACGACACCGCAGGTACCACGATACTATGGCTCTCTGCTACGCCCTGGATCTGCACGAATCTGTGGGGTTGAGAGGCAAACGCTCTTGTGGATGCGGCCTTGGATCGCTGGCGACTTGCAGCTACAAGCTGCAATCGCTTCGCGATGAATTCTGACTCTATTGAGCGTGGTGCATCGTGATCTTCAATCCAGAGGCAGTACCGAGGATGGCCATTTATGAGCTCAAACGAGCCGATGTACGGACGGATGAAGTCAACTATTTCGGGATTCTGACGCAGCTCAAAGGCCAAAGCGGCATCAATGGATAGGTGTTGACCGTCTCTTGGCATGTTCCCGAACAGCATTTTCTGAAGCCCGTTCAGAGGCACAGATGATGGCTCTACAAAAACGTTCGGTCCAGCTATTAGATAGGGATTAATGTTATCGACATGTTTGACCAGTTGTTCGCCACGGTCATCCAATGTAAAGATCTTGCGTCTCGTCGGTGGCTCTGATGATATCGCGATTATGGCGACTGTGACTCCGGCATTGTGGCTGGCCAAGTTGCTCCACTTGCAGCGGCCAGTTTTAAAGTGGACAGAATCGGCAAGTTGATTTTGGACAGTTCC
>CAZBVI010000005.1:0-146912 GCA_964495325.1 uncultured bacterium | reverse complement strand
ACAGTAGACCTGGTGGTTGAGCTGTCCGTACCGACGATTTTCGTGGAAAGCACCATCAATCCACGCACCATAGAAGCAGTCATCGAGGCCGCACAGAGCCGGGGGCACAGCGTGTCCATCGGGGGTGAGCTGTACTCTGATGCCATGGGCGCAGAAGGCGGACATGAAGGTACGCTGATCGGCATGCTCAGGCACAACACGACAGCAATCACTGAATCACTCGGTGGCGAGGTCGCACAATGGCCGGCGGCTCTGGCAGACTGGGCAAGGGAGTGGAACCTGCCGTGAGGCACGAACCGGACCTGGCTGTGCACGTTGAGGACCTCACGGTCAGCTATCACAGCGCTCCGGTCCTGTGGGACATCGACCTTGATGTGCCCCCAGGCGTTCTGGCCGCCATTGTCGGCCCAAACGGCGCCGGAAAGAGCACGCTCATCAAGGCGATTCTCGGTCTGATCCGCCCCGCCGCCGGCCATGTTTACGTGCTGGGACGCAGGATCGGGAGCGTCCGCAACCGGGTTGGTTACGTGCCACAGCGCTCAACTGTGGACTGGGATTTCCCAACCACCGTCATAGACGTGGTGATGATGGGGCTTTACGGGCAGCTGGGATGGATCCGCAGGCCGGGGCGGGAACATCGCCGGCGCAGCCTCGCGGCTCTTGCGCAGGTCGGCATGGAGGACTTCGCCACCAGGCAGATCAGCCAGCTCTCTGGGGGCCAGCAGCAGCGTGTATTCCTCGCGCGTGCACTGGTCCAGGATGCGGATCTGTACATGCTCGACGAGCCAATGGCCGGAGTCGATGCGACCACTGAGCGAATCATCATCGACCTTCTCAGGCAGCTTGTGGCCCGGGGCAAGACGGTGCTGGTTGTTCATCACGACCTTCAGACGGTGACCGATTATTTTGACTGGATGCTGATCCTCAACGTTCGGGTGATCGCCCAGGGCCCGGTTGGCGAGGTCTACACGGGTGAGAACCTCAAGGCCGCTTATGGTGGACGGGTTGCGCTGCTGCGGGATGCCGGAACCAAGCCGGCAGGGAAGTAGCGCCTGTGTCGGAGCTGATGTTGCTGCTGTCCGACTTCACCGTCCAGAACGTTGCGGCCGGGGCGGCGCTGTTGGGGGTTACCAGCGGCGTGCTCGGTGCGTTCGCGGTCCTGCGTGGACAGAGCCTGCTGGGTGACACGCTCTCGCATGCTGCCCTTCCTGGAATCTGCCTTGGCTTCATCATCGCCGGATCGCGGCACCTGCCAAGCCTCCTGCTCGGCGCGCTGGCCGCCGGACTCGCTGCTACGCTCCTCATGTTCTTACTCGATCACTACAGCCGACTCAAGACCGATGCGATCCTGGGAAGCGTACTGAGCGTCTTCTTTGCCGTCGGAGTCGTACTCCTGACGTGGATTCAGGGCCAGGCGGGTACGGCACACGGGGGACTGGAGAGCTTCCTCTTCGGTCAGGCCGCAGCCATACTTCGTGGGGATCTCCTGCTGATCGGAAGCATCACGGTCGCAGCCCTGGCACTGGTATCGCTGTTTCTGAAGGAGCTGAAGGTCACCGTCTTCGATCCGGTGTTCGCCGCAACGCTCGGATACCCCGTGGCGCTGATTCAGGCTGTGATGACCATGCTGGTAGCGGTCGCCGTGGTCGTCGGCCTTCAGCTGGTGGGCGTCGTGCTGATGGCTGCCATGATCATCGCTCCTGCGGTCGGAGCCAGGCAATGGGTCAACCGCCTGGAGCATATGCTCCTCCTGGCCGCGGTTCTTGGTGCCGTGGCAGGTGTGAGCGGCGCCCTGGTCAGCTCTGCACAGCGGGGCCTTTCCACCGGACCGGTGGTTGTCCTGGTGGCCTGTGGAATCGCGTTCTTTTCGATCCTCTTTGCTCCCGGCCGGGGGGTCGTCTGGGAGAGACAGAACCGCTGGCGAAGCTCCAGGCGACTCAGAACGAGGCAGCTGCTCACGACGATGCTCAGGTTGAGCCAGGAACACTCGGACAGTGATTATGCCACGGAGGAAGGCATGCTGAATGCCTACATGGGTCTCGGTACGCGCCGAGCGCTGAGGAGGCTGGAGTCCGACGGACTCATCAAGCATGTGGTGCACATGCCCGAGGAAGGTTCGCACTGGATGCTCACTGGCGCCGGCAGGGAAGCGGCGGAGCGGGTCCTGAGGGAGTTGGGACGGCAATGATAGAGGCCTTCTTCAACAACTTCGAGCTCATGATCGTGTTGACTGGAGCCCTGGTCGGCATCGCGGCGACTCTCGTGGGGAGCTTCCTGGTGCTTCGGGGAAACAGCATGCTGACCGATGCGATCAGCCATTCGATTGTCTTTGGAATCATCGTTGTCTGGCTGCTGACCGGGTATGCCTCAGGGCCCGTGCAGGTGGTTGGGGCGGTGCTGACGGGGCTGCTGACCGTCTGGCTGACGGAGTTGGTGGCAGGTACGCGGCGCGTTGCTTACGACGCCGCGATCGGCCTGGTCTTTCCGGTTCTGTTCGCCGCGGGGGTCTTGTTGATCAATCTGTACGCGAGGGATGTGCACATCGATCAGGACACCGTGCTTCTGGGCGAAATCGGGTACGTGTGGCTTAACACCGTGACTGTCCTCGGCTACCGCGTTCCGGAAGCGGTGCTTACTGTCGGTGCGATGGTGCTGGTCAACCTCGCCTTCATCACACTGTTCTTCAAGGAACTGAAGCTCTCTGTGTTTGACCCGGGGCTGGCCGTCGCACTCGGCTTCGCCCCCGGTGTGCTCTCCTACGTCCTGCTCGGCCTCACGAGCGCCACGGCAGTCGCCTCGTTCGATGCTGTTGGTGCTGTCCTCTTCATCGCGTTCGCGATCGTGCCCGCCGCGGCCGGGTACCTGCTGACTGACAGGCTCGGCCGCATGATTCTTTACGGATGCGCCATCTCCGTCGCGTCCAGCATCGGTGGCTATACACTTGCGGTTCAGTGGGACGTTTCGATCAGCGCGATGATGGCGGCTTGCACAGGCATCTTCCTGTTGGCAGCCTTCCTGCTTGGGCCTCGCTACGGCTTGCTTGGGCGCGTACTCAGGTCACGACTTTCCAGCTCGGCTGGTGGGGATCCCTCCTCTGGTAAACTCGCGCCGTGAGCACACTTGCCATCGAGGTGCGGATCCTTGGCAGTCTTATCGAAAAGGAATGCACCACCCCTGAACAGTACCCTCTCTCAACAAACGCGCTCCACCTCGCCTGCAACCAGCGAAGCAACCGTGAGCCTGTCACCGACTACCATCTGCTCGAGATCGAGGAGACGCTTCGCCTGCTTGCCGATAAGGGGCTCGTCAAGTCCGTCCAGGGCGTGGGAGAGCGTGTCGTCAAGCATCGGCACCTGGTTGCAGATGCATATGGGCTCAACAGGCGGGAGCTGTCATTACTGGGCGTGCTCATGCTCCGTGGCCCCCAGACGCCTGGTGAGCTGCGCAACAGGGCGGATCGCTGCTTTCACTTCGCGAGCCTTGCGGAGGTTGAACAGGGGCTCCAGGGACTGGCGAGCCGGCAGCCCCCTCTGGCACGTAATAACGGCAGGGGTCCCGGCCAGAGCCAGGACCGGTGGAGCGATACGTTCAATCCGGATCCGGACAGGCAGCGGCCGCGGGTACGCGGGCGCGGGCGTGACCCGGTTGCTCAGGAGAACGTCAGTGACGAGCTGGCCAGGCTGCGCGGCCAGATCGCTTTCCTGTACGATCACCTGGGACTTGAAGCCCCGGATGAGGAGTAGTCAACGTGACGAAGGCCCCACCACTCAGCCGGCAGGCGCCGCTCTTCTCGCGGGACAGGGTCGTGGAGCGAACAGTCAGTACTGGTACAGTGATAAGGACCAGACTGCAACCGCTGGAAGATGGCCGGGTCACTATTCTCGAGTACTACCGCAAGACTGAAGGCGGCCAGTGGATCCGCCGCCATCAGGAGGAGCGGAAGGTTTCATTTGCGTCCCTTGGGCTGAACTGCAGTTTCGATGAGCTCTTCGGTCCTGCCTGAGGGCTTTCGCCCCGGAAAGGGGCGAGGTGGTTGGGCATAATCAGTTGTGGGTGCGGGTGCCACCGATTCATGCTGGCTCCGCGGAAAGGCTTCCAGCCGTGGAGCGATTCAGAACAATGCTGAAAAGGGACGAGAGTTACGCCATCCATGCTCTCATCTCGATCTTTGAGAACCCCGGCACCAATGCCGCCGAGATTGCCGAACGGCTACAGGCACCACCGGCCTTCCTGGCGAAGGTCCTGAGGAAACTGGTGACTGCGGGCTTCATTCGCAGCCATATGGGTCGCAATGGCGGCGTAGAGCTGCTTGCCGACCTTTCTACGGTGACGATGTTGGATGTTATCGAGGCAGTTTCAGGCAAGGTCGTGATCGACACGTGCCAGACGAAGGAACGCTGCGCGACACAGTTGCGCAAAGGGCACTGTCGCCTGCGCGGTGCCTGGAACTCAACGGGCCGGATCATCCGCCAGGCTTTCCAGCAGGTGACGCTCAGCACCCTCTGCGATGATCCGCTGCTCTCACCGGGGCCGGACGCGGTGCCGCTGCCCGGTGCGCGCTGATCTGCAGCAGCCTCCCGGCCCACGGTTCGGCCCGCTCCCGTCAATCGCCATCGCCCAGCCGCGCCTTTTGCCGTGCCTTCTGGATCTGTTCAGGTGTCATGACGCGCCTGCTCATGGCCACAGCAAAGACCGTCATGGCCCCAAGCTGAAGCAGGCCGCCTGTTACGCTCAGCCACTGCGTGTAGTCCGGCCCTCCGGCGCGCCAGAAAGGCTCTGCGATGGAGCGTAGGATTACTCCTGAATTCAGCAGGTAGAAGACCGCGGCTGTCGGCCCGGGCTGCCTGATTCCTCCGGGCCGCGGCAACAGCCAGAAGGCTACGCCCATGACGAGGGACAGGAAAAACCCGACGAAGCCGAGGTGGGCGTGGGTGAGCCTGAAGAACGGGCCGAACTCTGGCCTGATCATCAGGAACAGGCCGAGTGCCCCGGTCAAGACCAGGTAGATGAGGCCGAAGCGGATGAGCAGGATCTCGTAGCGACTCATCAGGTCCGGATTCCGGTTCTGCTGGCAGGAGCACAATCCGACACGCCCCATGATATCTCAGACACGGCTGTCCGGGATCCGCCTAAACATGAGCTGTGCCCACCGGATCCGGTGGGCACAGCTCATGGGGGAGAATGCTGTTCAGGTGCTGCTCAGTGGCCGTGGTTCTCGGATTCGATGCCGTGAAAGATCGCGTGGTCTTCGGGACCGTGAACCTGCAGGTAGCCTGCCAGGCCACGTTCGGCGCGACTGAGGGCGTGGTCAACCAGCAAGTAGTTGCCGGGAACTTCGACCGCGAATTCGACCATGGTGGCACCACCTGCGGGTACGAGCGTGGTCTGGACGTTCTCGTTGATGAGGCTTCCGCCTTCGACGTAGACGCGATCGAAGATCTCGCCGATCACGTGGAAGCTGGAGATGTAGTTGGGGCCACCGACGCCGAAGAAGATGCGGACAGTGTCGCCGACTTCAGCCTGAAGGGGGTACTGGACGGTGAGGGCGTCAGGGGCGCCGTTGAAGAAGAGATATTCCGCGCGTTCGTCCATCATCTTCTCGATGTCGAAGCTGAGTTCGCCGCGGCTGCCGTAACGCTCGATCGTGTAAAGTTCGCCCTGCATGACGTAGAACTCGTGGTCGACTTCCGGAAGTCCGCCTTCGGGCTCGACGAGGATGAGGCCGTACATGCCCTGGGTTATGTGGTGGGCGACGCTGGGCGTGGCGCAGTGATAGACGTAGATGCCGGGGCGCAGGGCCTTGAAGGTGAAGTTGGTGGTCTCGCCGGGAGCGGTCTGCGTCACGGTGGCACCGCCGCCGGGGCCGGTTACGGCGTGGAAGTCGACGCTGTGAGCGTAGCGGCTGGTGGCATCGTTGTGGAGGCTGACGTTGACGGTGTCGCCTTCGCGGATGCGCAGGAAGGGGCCGGGGACGGTGTCATTGAAGGTCCAGAAGGTGTATGCAGTGCCGTCAGCCAGGCGGCCCAGGCGCTCGGTTGTGACCAGGTCGAGGTCGATGGTGGTGGGTCCACGGTCGCCGATGGGGCCGGGGATGTCGGCTGGATCCTTGGCGAGGCTGGGAACGTCGAACTCAGGCTCTGCGACCGGAGAGCCGACTATGAAGCTGCCCTCCATGCCGATCTGCCTGTGGCCGGGTATCGTGCACCAGTACTGGTAGCTGCCGCTGGCACCGACCTCGAACGTGACTGTGGTCGACTCGCCCGGGTTGAAGACTGACTCGGAGAACACCCCGAGTTCGCCGATGGCGAAATCGTGCTCCATGGCGTCGCTGTTGACCAGGGTGACGCTGACGGTGGAGTTCTCGGAGACTTCGAGGCCGGGGTTGATGACGCCGTCGATATCGCCGCCGACTCCTATGAAGACGAACTTGCCTTCTATGAAGCCGGTGCCGAGCGTGAACTCGTGGTCGGCCTCTGCCTGGGCGAATGCTGATCCGGCCAGGGCGAGAACAAGGGTAAGCGCGAGAGTGATGATCCTCCTGCTGTAGTACATGTGTTGCTCCTTCCGTTTAACTGCCCGTATCTCGGACAACCTGCTCCAAGTATAGGGGGCCTGTTCGAGCTGATTCAGGGCCAGATGTCCCAGCGCGGGCTGCGCGCGCGGCCACAGGGTGCCGGGAAGTTAGACTGTGGCCAGCCAGCCCGGGAGAGTACATTGCGCACGACGTGGCAACTCATCAGGACGACTTTCGACTCATTCCTCGCGTTCGATGTTCCCCGGCACGCGGCAGCCCTCTCGTATTACGCACTGTTCTCACTGGCCCCACTCCTGATAATCGTGCTGGGAGTCGCGGGCATCTTCTTTGCACCGGGTGAAGCGAGGGTGCAGTTGCTCGGAGCGATAAGCGAACAGGCGGGCCGCCAGATCGCAGATATCATCGATGGCCTGATAGCAAGCACTGTGGCCGGGCGATACCAGTCGGCGACGGTCGTTGGCATCCTGATCCTGGCTTTCGCATCGACCGGCTTCCTGACACAGCTTCAGAGAACACTGAATGCGATCTGGGAAGTCGAGGAGCCCGCCAGGCATGGCCTGCTCCAACAACTCCTCATGCGCGCGATCTCACTCGGCATGGTTGCTGTTCTGGGCGTGCTGGTCATCTTGGGCATTGTAATGCAGGCAGGCCTGGGCGTTGTCCGCCGACTGCTGGTCGAGAGGTTGCCGGGGGCCGAGGGCCTTCTCCTCGCCGCCAATCAGATACTCGCGATCGCCGTCATTGCCCTGACGTTCGTGGCGGTCGTCAGGATCCTCACGCACAGGCGCGTGAGGTGGAAGGCCCTCTTCGCCGGCGCCCTGCTCACGGCTGTGCTGTTCCGCATCGGCGAGGTTCTGATCGCGCTCTACCTTGGGACGAGCGCGATCGGCTCGGCATTCGGTGCTGCAGGATCGCTCGTCGCCCTCCTGCTTTTCATCCACTATTCCCTGCAGATCTTCCTGGCCGGGGTCGTGTTCACGCGTACATTCGAAAAGTCGCTCTCAGGAAGTGCCGCCGCGGATTGAGCGTCAGCTGACAGCGCACGCGGGAATTCGCCCGCATCATGGCGGGGATGGAAGGAACTGTCGAGCCAGCGGTTCAAGCCGGCCTGCGCCACTCGTCTGACATCGAGCCGGGCTGGCACCGCAGGCGCCAGGGAAGAGGCTTCACCTACATCGATGAAAGAGGTCGCCGCCTCAGCAGCAACCGGGTGCGCGGTCGCATCAAGAAGCTCGCGGTCCCACCGGCATGGACAGACGTGTGGGTCTGCAAGGACGGCCGGGGCCACCTGCAGGCGACCGGACGCGATGGGAGCGGACGCAAGCAGTACATCTACCATCCCCATTGGCGAGCCCATGCCGACCAGGTCAAGTACGGCCGGGCGATCGCGTTTGCCGGCGCCCTTCCCGCCTTGAGGCGGCGCGTCGACCGGGACCTGGCGAGTCCGGGTGGCCCAACGAGGGCCAGGGTGATGGCTGCCGTTGTTCGCCTCCTCGACATGGCTCTTATGCGTGTGGGGAACCCTGAGTACAGGGAGGACAACGGCAGTTACGGACTGACGACGATGGAAGACCGGCATGTCGAGATCTCCGGCCCACTCATAAGCTTCAGTTATCGTGGAAAGTCCGGAAGGAAGCATGAACTGAGCCTTGAGAACAGGCGGCTTGCCAGAATCGTGCGGCAGTGCCGGGATCTGCCGGGCCAACACCTGTTCAGCTTTGAAGACTCCGCCGGCGACGTGCGGCAGGTGCATTCCGGTGACGTGAACGACTACATTCGTGAGATCACCGGTGCTCCGCACACCGCCAAGGACTTCCGCACCTGGGCCGGCACCGTGCACACTGCAGAGGAGTTGCATGGCGGGTTCGCTGCGGGGCTCCAGGGCAAAGAAGCGCTCACAGCGGCGATCGCATCCACGGCCGGCCTGCTTGGCAACACCGCTGCGGTCTGTCGCCGAAGCTACGTCCATCCGCGGGTCATAGCGAGTCACGAAGCCGGGAGTTTCCAGGTGGAGTACGGGAGTGCGCTCGAGACGGCCAGGGCGGGGCGGACATGGGGGTTGAGGCTGCACGAAACGGCGACCCGGATCTTTCTGCAGGGCGAGTGCCAGTAGGGGAGCGCCCAGGCATCGCTTCAGCTGCCGACCACCTCACCGCCATTGGGATGAAGTACCTGACCGGACATGTAGCTCGAGTCGGCCGACGCAAGGAAAACATAGCTCGGAGCCACCTCTTCGGGCTGGCCGGGACGGCCCATCGGGGACTCCTGCCCGAATGCTTCGACTTCCGCCTTGGTGAAGGAGGACGGAATCAGCGGCGTCCAGATCGGTCCGGGGGCTACAGCGTTGACCCGGATGCCCCTCTCGACCAAGGAGGACGCGAGCGACCTCGTGAAGGCCACGATGGCACCCTTCGTGGCGGCATAGTCCATCAGGCGGTCACTGCCCCGATACGCCGTCACCGACGTTGTATTGATGATCGCTCCGCCGCGGGGCAAGTGCTCGAGCGCCCTGGCGGTGACCCGGAAGTATGGGTAGACGTTGGTCGCGAACGTCTTCTCCAGCTGTTCCCGACTGATGGCCGTGAGGTCCCGTTGCGGGTACTGCACAGCTGCGTTGTTGACAAGGATGTCAAGCGCCCCGAACTCGCCGATCACAGCGTCCACGACCTGGGTGCAGTGTGCATCTGACGCCAGGTCCCCGGGGATCAGGAGGCAGCGCCTGCCCTCGCGCTGCACCGCCGCATGGGTTTCGGAAGCATCGTTGTCCTCTTCGAGATAGGAAATGGCGATGTCGGCTCCTTCGCGGGCGAAAAGCACGGCTACGGCACGCCCTATGCCGCTGTCACCCCCGGTTATAAGCGCAACCTTGCCGTCGAGCTTGCCACTGCCTGCGTAGTGGTCGGAACTGTACTGAGGCCGCGGTGTCATGCCACTCTCTGTACCGGGTTGCCTGTCCTGTTCCTGCGCCGGAACCTGTCCGGGTCGTTTGCCTTCGTCGCTCATTGTCACCCTCCGCTGACAGAGTAGTGCCCGCTCGGTGCCAGCTCAGCGAGGCAAGCAACAATCGGTACCCCACAATTAAACGGAAATTATATTGAACGCTTCAGACGCCGAAGTACTCGGCTTGTGGGGATCGGCCTGTCAGTACCCGGCCTTCTTGTCCACGACGTTCTTCAGTTCCCGGCCCGACACATGGCGCTCCAGGTTGTCGAGGAAGATCCCGGCGGCGCGACGGGCGTACATGGGCGAGTTGCCGGCGTAATGGCTCGTGATGATGACGTTGTTCATGTGCCAAAGGGGTGAGTCCTCCGGCAGAGGCTCGGTCTCAAACACGTCGAGACCAGCCCCGCTGATCAGGCCGGTCCTGAGGGCATCGACCAATGCTGGCTCGTCGACGGTAGCGCCGCGGCCGATATTGATCAGGTATGCTCCGGTCTTCATTGCCTCGAATTCGCTGCGTCCGAACATGTGTCGGGTCGTGGCAGTCAAGGGAACCGTGAGAACAACAAAGTCGGCGTCCGGAAGCAGGTCGTGCAGCTCAGACGTGACGTGGACACTGTCCAGCTCTTCAGGCAGGTCTGCACTGCTGCGGCGTATGCCGACTGTCCGCATGCCAAGGGCGCGGGCAAGGCGGGCCGTATGCAGTCCTATCCGGCCGACGCCCACCAGCAGCAGGGACTTTCCGGCCAGCTCGAAGACGTCCAGTTCTTCGCCCTTCCAGGTGCGGCTTGACTGGGCGCGCAACGCCTGGGGCAAGCCACGGGCGAAGGCCAGCATGTACGCGAGAATGTGTTCGGCGATGGGCACCGAGTGCACTCCTGAAGCGTTGGTGAGTGTGAAATCCCGGCCGGCCAGCTCTGGTTCTCGAAGAAGCCAGTCTGCACCGGCGCTCCATTGCTGGTACCAGGCAAGGTGAGGCGCATCCTTCAGAAGGGCTGCCGGGAACCGGCCGAAGGCGATCTCGATGTCCGGCAACAGCCGCTCGATTTCCAACCTGTCTCCGGTTACGACGACGTTCATGTCCGGGACAAGCTCACGGACCCGCGTGAGCTCCGGTTCGGTCAGCTCGTCTTGTTTCAGGGCGATCAGCAGCGTCTTCACATACCCATTCAACCACCCGCAGTCTCCGTCAGTGGTTAGTCTGGAGTGAAACCGCGCTCCGGCCGGTCATTCTGGAGGCTTCAATGTCTGAGTACGACACGCTGATCCGGGGTGCGCGTGTGATCGATGGCACTGGCAACCCTTGGTTCAAGGCCGATGTTGCCATGTCTGGCGACAGGATCGCGGCCGTGGCGCCACCTGGCTCGATCCGGCCTGAGAACTGTCGCGAGATGGTGGATGCGACCGGTCTGGTGGCTGCTCCCGGCTTCATCGACATTCAGAGCCACGCGATACTGCCGTTGTTGCGTGATGGTCGCTGCCTGTCCAAGATCACACAGGGCGTCACTACCGAGATCATGGGTGAGGCCTGGACGCCGGCGCCGATAGGTGGGCGCAACACGGATCCGTTCAAGAGCTCGCTCTTCCCCTCCGAGGTCAGCGCCGAATGGCATGAGCGGATGCAGGACTGGTCACGCTTCTCACACTGGCTCGAGGCCGTCGAGGAGGCTGGGGTCTCGCCCAACATCGGTTCGTTCATCGGCGGGGGCACGATCAGGTCGTACGCAATGGGTCTCGAGATGCGGAAGGCGACGTCAGACGAGCTTGAGGTGATGTGCCGCGTGATGGCCGAAGCGATGGAGGACGGTGCGTTCGGTCCCTCTTACGCGCTCATCTACCCGCCCGACTCGTACACTGACACGGCCGAACTGACTGAGGTATCCCGCGTCGCAGCGCGCTATGGCGGCATCTATATCACCCACATGCGTTCCGAGTCCCACAGCATCTACGAGGCGCTCGAAGAAGCCCTCAAGATCGGGCGGGATGCTGAGCTGCCTGTGGAGATCTACCATCTGAAGGCTTCACATCCGGGATCCTGGTGGAAGATGCCTTCTGTCATCGATCGGATCACGCGTGCTCGGGCCGACGGGCAGGACGTCACAGCGGACATGTACCCTTACGCGGGCTCTGGGACTGGCCTCACCGCGGTACTGCCAACGTGGACGGCGGCAGACGGAAAGCTCTATGACAACCTGGCAGATGCAGGAGTGCGGAAGCGCATCAGGGCTGCCCTGGATGGAAGCGGACCGGGTGGAGACGGGCTCGGGCTCGAGACGCAAGGCGGTCCGGCTGGAATCATACCGGTCGGCTTCAGGTTGCCCGAGCATCAGCAGTACGTGGGCAAACGCCTGAGTGAGATCGCCGAGATGCGGTCGCAGGACTGGATCGACGCGATGCTCGATGTGCTTGTGGCTGAGAAGCAGCGCATCAGCACCATCTACTTCTCGATGGATGAGGACAATCTGCGGCTCCAGGTGCAGCAGCCGTGGATCAAGTTCTCTACCGATGCTGGTGGTTTCGACCCCGCCTGGGCGAGGCAGATGGGTCCCTATCACCCGAGGGCGTACGGTACCTACCCGCGCGTGCTGCGCAAGTACGTGCGGGAAGAACGCCTCCTGTCGCTCGAGGAAGCCGTCCGTAAGTCAAGTTCAGCAGTGGCAAACCGGTTGGGGATCCGTGACCGCGGCCAGTTGCGCGAGGGTTTCCTCGCGGACGTGATCCTCTTCGATGCCGCGTCCATCACGGATCACGCGACTTTCGACGAGCCCCACCAGCTCTCGACAGGCGTCCATGATGTATGGGTGAACGGCACCAGGGTCCTCCGGAACTCGCAGCACACCGGTGCGACGCCTGGCCGATTCGTCAGGGGGCCCGGCGCAGGCTGAAGCTCAATGACGCGACAGGAGGTAGTCCCAGGCGACGGGATCAACCCTGGGACCGCCGATCCAGCGCTCCTCCAGGTTCTCCATGCCATAAAGTCTGCGCATGGCACGTTCGGTCGCCTCGTTCCATTCTCCGGAGGGCGGGCTTTCCAGATGTCCCAACGTGTTCAGGATGCCCTGCAGCCAGGCGATATCTTCAGCCGTCAGCAGACGTGGCTCCTCGGTCGGCTTGTCAAGCAGTAGTCGCTGGATTCCAAGCAGGCGGCTTAACTCAGGGATCGGGGTTGCATGATCATCAACGCGCAGGTCGATCCAGCGGTCGTTCAGGCCACCGTAGCCCTTTCCTTCGCCGACGACGAGCAGCGCTGCGGATTGCCTCCCGCGGATGTCGCCACCGGCGGCGTCGGCCTTGCTGAGGGCGTCGACCAGCCGCTCAGGGAACGCAAGTGACCGCGCTTCAAGGCCGGCTACAAGCGCAGCGACCACTTCGGGTCCCGCCAGTATGTTCCCCTGTGCCGCGAAGTCCTGGCCGGCAATCCCTCCGGCCCAGGCGTGGCATTCACTGCCGGTCCGGGTGACACTCTCCCCCGTCGCTGCCACGATGCCGAACTGCCGGTTGCCGAAGTCAGCGTCGTCGGCTTCGAAGGCTCGGGCGATGACCTCGGGTGAAGCTCCCTGGCGCAGGAACTCGATGGCGCGCGGACCGTAAGTGGTATTGGCATACGACTGTGTGGCAACAGCGCCGATACCCGCGACTGCAGTTGGCACGACAGCGCCGACTGCCAGGAACTTGCTGGCGACGACAACGCCCAGATCTCCTGTCTCGGGATCCCGAGCTACCAGGGAAAACGTTGCGATTGGCTGAATGAGCATGGTGGCCTCCGGGGCAATGGAGCCAGTCTATCAACCCAGGCTGTTTCTTCCGGGCTGAATGTGTGTTGTTGGATGCGCATGTTGGGCTTTCGGCTTAACAACCCTTGAAGTGAGTGCGCGCGGAGCATAGACTGGCGGCCATGAAGCCCGTGAGTGATCCCGTGGAGCGCGCCTATGCCCACTTTCATAGGGTGCTGGCCAAACTGCTGCAGGAGCTGGCCGCCAAGGCCGATCCCTATTGGCTTGATGAGCCAGGCCACGATGTCAGAAGTGATCATCAGGCCAACACCTACAGGCCCGCCATCTATCGGCTCCAGGATCCGGAACCCTGCCGAGCGGACTTCGAGGAGCTGGATGCCGTTCAGGCCCAGGTCCTTGCCCTGACGGGCAGGTCGAAGCCCGGCAAGAACCTGCTTCCTCCTTTGCAGGCCCGGAACGTACGCCACATCAGGGTCGGTCGCCACACGGGCCAGACGGGCCGGACGATCACCGCGGAACAGGCACTCGCACGCTTCGAACAGCTCGAAGAGGTTCAGCGTGCCAGCCTGCGCGAGTTCGAACACTATGCAACTCCCGTGGATGAGCGGCGCAGACAGCTGGAGTCCGAACTGAAGGCGCTGGAACGAGCGGCCTGGCGGCTCAGGCGAGGCAACGTCACGCACGTGCGTGAGACGTACAGGCAGACCGTAGTTCGTCCTTACGTGTATTTCCTGAATGGAGCTAGCACGCAGCTGCACATGCGCAACACCGGGTTGTTGGCGACAGGCCCTGGGGTAACGATCGAGGAAGGATCGGGTATCCGGCGGCGCAGGAGCGACCGGATAGCGCTCGAACCCCTCGTCAGCGCAGGCTCCTTCGAGTTTCATGACCTTGCCGCATGGGAAGCCGCAAGGGAGCATGGGCTGACATGACTCCTCCCCCTTCGTTTGCATCCGGCCTGAAACAGGTCGCCCTGTTCCTCTTCACCATTGTGCTGGCCTTGATCATCACGCCGGTGCTTGCCCAGCAGGAAGGGAGCGCGGCCTTCGGTTACGCCGAGGGCAGGATCACCGCCATCGACCAGGAGGAGGCGGTTGCAGTCATCCGCCTGGACGACGGACGCGTGGTGGGGGCTGATCTCGGTGAAACGCTGCCCGGGGATCCCGCAGGCCCTGTGCTTCCTCAGTTCGAGGTTGGCCAAAGAGTGGAAGTCTACTACTCACCTGCACCCGAAGGAGGAATCAATTTCGCTGTCTCGGACTGGATAAGGCGGCCAGCGCTGATCTGGCTGGCGGTGCTCTTCCTTGGGGTTTCGGTAGCTGTCGCACGGTTCAAGGGCCTCCGGGCGTTCGTGGCAACCGGGGGCAGCCTGCTGATCGTCATCGCCTATGTCGTTCCGGCCATCCTGCAGGGCCAGCATCCCGTCCTGGTCTCCCTTCTGGGGGTCGGCAGCATTCTGCTGCTGGCGATCTACTTCGTACACGGCATCAACTGGAGCACCACAGCAGCTGTCGTCGGAACCTTCGTTGCCGTACTGGTGACGATGGCACTGGGAATAATCTGGACCGACCTCGCACACCTGACGGGCTTCGGTAACGAGGACGCAATGCTGATCAGCTTCCATGCCAGCCAGGTGAACATGCGGGGGCTGCTGCTTGCCGGCATGCTGATCGGCGCCCTGGGGGCATTGACGGACATCACCATCGTGCAGGCAAGCGTCATCCGCGAGCTGGCCCATACGAACCCCACGATGGGCATCGCCGGCCTCTACCGGCACGGCATGAACGTCGGGCTGGACCACATCGGATCGCTGGTGAACACGCTGGTCCTTGCGTACGTAGGCACCGCCCTGCCGCTCATGATGCTGTTGCATCTCAGCGACATGCCGCTGACCCAGCAACTTAACCTGGAGATGGTGGCGACCGAGGTTGTACACACGATCGTCGGCTCGATCGGACTGATCCTCGCCGTGCCTGTCACCACCATCCTTGCGGCCTTCCTGTTCCGGGGTGACAGGATTCCCGTGGCGAAGGGCGAGCTGGACCATGGCCACAGCCATTGATCCACCGGTCAGTTCAGGTTCGTGAAGAACTCCATGATCGCCTGCCCCGTTCCGGTCGGCCATCCATGCGGATTATGGTAGCTGCCGAAAGGATAATCAATCCGGTGCGGGCACCAGACCACCGGATTCCGGTCATCCGGCAGCAGTTGATGGGCCGCACATGAGAAGGGTCCCGGAACCGGAGTTGCAACTGTGCCTTCAAGCCGATTGTTGCGCAGGAACGCGTCCCGGGCGAGTTCACCGTCCCGGAAGGGCACGAGGTGATCATTCGGATTGTGAAGTACCATCGCCGCAACCTCCTGTGGGCAGTCGCCCGCCGAGATGCCACCCGCCAGGGTAGCCGCACCACGGACGACATCCGCGCGGGCGCACGCCAGGCTGTTGGCGAACCAGGCGCCAAGCGAATGTCCAACCACGAAGACGCGATTCAGATCGATACAGAAAGAATCGCCGAAAGAGTCGACGATCATGTCGAAGAGCGCGTAGTCACGCAGCGTGTCTGCACGATCTCCGGCATCAGACCAGCTGTAACCCCCCGTACTTACGCCTACCCCGGCAGGATAAACGATGATCGTGTCCCTGGCATGGCGCTCCAGGTCCATGTAGTTGCGCACCTGAGCATTGCTGTTCGTGCGTCCGTGAAACGCGACCACGAGGCTGTGCGGTCGGTCGGTGTCGTAACTGCCCGGCACGAACGAAATCAGGCTGCGCTCGCGACCCGTAACGTGCAGGCTCGCTGGCATCCCCCTGCGGGGGGCGAGGCAGCCCGCACTGAAGCGGGAATCTGCCACGACTGTTGGCCCTGGCTGGTGAAGCATCGCGGCCGCGACGAGTGCCTCGAGTGCTGCGCGTTCGTCGAATGCTCCGAGGCTGGATGGATCCTGCACGAGAACGAGAACGCGGTAGAGCAGGTTGGCAGCCAGCTCGCGCGAAACGCCAGTGGACGGGTTGTAACTGCCGGCAGGAAGCACGCCATTGACATCAGCGAAGCTGACATAGGGAGCGAACCATGGTTCGTCCTGAGCTGCGGCAGAAGGCTCGAACCCGAACGCACCAAGCATTACCTTGAGCGCCTCGGCGTATGTGATCGCGTCATCCGGGCGCAGATCATCGGTGCTGCCATCGACCACACCGCGTTTTATCGCCTCACAGACTGAGCCTGCGTACCAGGATTCGAGGTCGGCCGCCGGACATGGCGCGGCCGGATTTGCCACATCGATCCCCTCCCTCACCGCTGCCCGCATGACGATGACCAGGAACTCTGCCCTGGTCATCTGCCGGTTCGGCCGGAAAGTGCCGTCGGGGAACCCGCCGATCAGGCCGTCCGCATCCAGATAGGTGATGGCGTGTACGAACTGGCTGTGCTCGATATCCGTGAAAGGCAGCGACGCACCCTGCTCCTGGTAAAGGTCCGGCGCCAGCTGGGCCGACGCGAGGAACAAGGTGCACGCGAACGCGATCAGGAGCAGTTTGGACCGCATGGGGCTGATTTTACTCCGGACTTGCGCTCGGCTTGCTGTTTCCAAGTACCACTCCGAGCAGCAGGATGACGCCACCGATGACGGTTGCCGGCAACGGCACCTGCCCGAGCCAGAACCAGGCGATCCCGGTAGAGATGACCGGCTGGAGGTACAGGAACATCGAGACCCGACTGGCCGGCGCGCGGGAAAGCGCGAGGTTCCACAGCAGGTAACCGACGAAGGAGGGGGCAAGGCCCAACCAGGCTGCCGCAGCCAGCTGACTGGCAGGCGCACTGACGAGCTTGGAGGGCAACTCGAGGCCGAATGGGGCCAGAACGACTGTCCCGGCGATAATGCTCGCAGCAGTGAACGAAAGTGACGAGGTACGCGCAAGCAGAGGCTTCTGCCACACGAAGTACACGCTGGTCGCCAGAACGCTTCCGAAGATCAACAGCGCCATCGGCTCGAACCTGAACTCGCTCCCACTGCCCAGGGACACGCTGACTGCCCCAGCGAAAGCCACGATGAGCCCGATGAGCATGCGCGTGGAGACGCGCTCCCCCAGACGCCAGGCCGCGAGTGCTGCAGTAACCGCCGGTGACAGAGCGATCAGGATGCTTGCTGCACCGGCCGCCACTCGCGTCATCGCGTACCCAAGCAACAGTTGGTACGCGGCGATCCCGATCGCACCGAGCAGCGCGATCGCTGGCCAGTCCCGTCTGGGGGGAAGCCTGATCACCCGCATGGCGATCAGGACAGCGAAGCATGCTGAAGCGATCAGGAAGCGCAGAAATGACAGCTCGCCAGGCGTGAAGTGCTCAAGTCCGAATGAGATGACCGGGAAAGCGCTCGACCACGTGGTGATCGCCACCAGCAGAATCGTCACTGTCCGGGAATCGAGCGAGGCCGCTGCGGACTTGCCGGTCACTTCCGCCAGTATACTCGCGGGGGCTGTTCTTCTCATTCTGCTTTAAACCAGCCGACTGTTACGCTCGGGGCATGCCGGATCCACACCAGCTGACGCTTCAGATCACAGGTATTCTCGGCCAGCGAGATACCGTGAACACGTACTTTCTTGTAGATGGCGCCGAAGGCATCCTGGTCGATGCCGGGCGTGATCCCGAGACAGACACCCGCCTGCTGCTTGACCGTTGGAGGGACCTGGGCGAACCTCGCATGAGGGGCATCGTCCTCACACACGGCCACCCCGATCACATCGGCGCGGCAGCTGCACTCAGGGAGCACTGGCAGGTGCCCATCAGCATGCACAAGGGTGATGAACCGATCCTTGAACACTTCGGAAACCCGTTCAGGCCGGACATCGAGCTCAAGAACTGCGAGGAGATCGAGACTCCGATCGGGGTCGCCACCGTCCTGCATACACCCGGCCACTCGCCCGGCCACATCTGCCTGCATTTCGAGGGCTCGAGGACACTGGTCTCAGGCGACCAGGTGATCACGAACGGAACCGTTTATGTCGGCGAGCCGCTAGGCAACATGACCCATTACCTCGAATCGATGCGCCGCCTGCTCAAGAGGCGCATCGGCCTGCTTGCCCCCGGTCACGGTTCGATGACCAGGAACGGCTGGCGGCACGTTGCTGACCTGCACGAGTACAGGTTGCGGCGCGAGGGCGAGATAGTCATGGCTGTCAGAACTGGTGTCTCGACCCCGCTCGAAATCGCGCGCATCCTCTACCAGGGAAGGGACCTGCCCGAGGCGATCCTCGAGTTCGGCGCGCGTCAGACGCAGAGCCACCTGGAGCACCTCGAGCGTCGGGGCGTTGTGGAGAACACCGGCTCCGGCTGGCAGCTTACCGGCTGAAGCCGGTCCAGTCGAACTCGAGCCGGTCATTTCGTGCGACCAGGGGTTCCCACCATGAACGGTTGTCGGCGTACCACGAAACGGTGTCCGAAACTCCCTGCTCCAGGCTGGTCGATGGCCTGAACTTCAGCTCCCGCTCGGCCTTCGCCGGGTTGATCAGGTAACGCCGGTCGTGGTTGGGCCGGTCGGCAACATAGCTGATCCACTCATCGGCCACCAGGCCGAGCTCGGAAGCAACCAGGCCGACCAGTTCCCTGTTGGTCAGTTCCATGCGCGCCGAGAAGTCGAAGATCGGCAGCTGTGAGGGGTCGGTATCTGCTCCCGCCAACAGACCCCTTTCTTCGCGGTCCATCACCAGTTCGATCCCACGGCAGTGATCGAGCACATGCAGCCAGTCACGCCGCTGCAGACCATCACCATAGAGCGGGATCTTCCTTCCCCTCAGGAGGTTAGTTACCGCCAGGGGAAGCAACTTCTCCGGAAACTGCCACGGTCCGTAGTTGTTCGCGCAATGAGTGAGTGCCACGTCGAGATCCGGGTATGTGAGCATGTGCGAGCGCACCAGCAGGTCTGCAGCTGCCTTCGAGGCCGAGTACGGAGTCTTGGCATTGAGTGGACTGCCTTCGGTGAACCAGGGCACCTCGCCTGCCTGTTCCCCGTAGACCTCGATCGTCGAAACCTGCACCATCCGACGCGTCTCATGGATCCGGCAGGCTTCCATGACGTTGTACGCCCCGACAATGTTGCTGCTGACGAACGGTCGCGAGTCGCGGATCGCACGGTCGTTGTGACTCTCTGCCGCGAAGTTGACCACCGCGTCGAACTGCTTCTCACCAAACAGCGCAGCGAGCCTCTCGAAGTCGGCAAGGTCGAGGCGGACGAATGTGGCCTGGCCACTGTCCAGCAGCGGCTGGATTGGCGCCATCGTCGAGTACGGACTCATCTTGTCCAGCAGGGTCAGGTTCAACTCCGGCCGCCTGGCGGCCAGGTAGCGGCTGAAATTACCGCCGATGAAGCCGGCAGCACCGGTAATGAGAACGTTCATGCACGACCCGGCCACATGTCATTCACGGCGGCGGCGCCCCTGTCGTCTCTCGCTCTCGTCGAGCCACACCCTTACATCCTCAGACTCGCTGGCCGCCTGGCGCCAGCGGTTCACCCGCTCGGGATCCAGCTCACCGGACTCGATTCCTGCAAGCACAGCGCATCCGGGCTCGGACACGTGTGTGCAGCTCCGGAACTTGCAGCTGTACGTGAGCTCCTCGATGTCAGCATAGTTGCTGATTGCCTCGGCAGCGAGCGCCCCTGTTTCACGCAGGCCGGGATTGTCGATGATAACGCCGCCACCGGGCAGCCTGAACATCTCCCGCCAGGTGGTTGTATGCCGTCCCTTGCCGTCACCTGAACGCGTCTCGCCCGTCAGGGCCGCCTCCTCGCCCAGCAGCCGGTTGATAAGCGTCGACTTGCCTACGCCGGACGAACCGATGATGGCCGTGGTCGTTCCTGCCCGTACGTACGGCTTGAGTACCTCCAGATCCGGAGTATCCTCCAGGCTGAGCACGAACACCGGGACGCCCGGGAAAGCGTCACGCACGGCCTCCACCTGGGCACGGGCCTGGTCCGCCGCAACCAGATCAGCCTTGTTGAGCAGCAGGACCGGCTGCGAGCCGCCTGCGCGGACCCCCGCCACGAAGCGCTCGATGCGATTGATGCTGAAGTCTTCATCGAGGCCGGTCATGACGATTACGTGATCAACGTTCGCTGACAGCACCTGTTCGACGGGCCGACCGGTCGTCGTACCGTCAGTGTCGCGGCGGGTACCCGATATCCGGGACAAGGCCGACTTCCGGGGCAGGATCTTGCGGATCACGAGGTTCTCGTCCCCGGACACGGTCTGAAGTACCACCCAGTCACCGACTGCCGGCTTGTTCGCGCCGCGCCTGAAGCGTGCCGTGGTTATCGCCGGACGCTCGCCCTCCGCGGTGATGACGCGAAGCACGGTCCGCTCGATGCCGATCACGCGGCCCACAACGTCATCGGGATCGGCCTCTGCCGCGAATGCCCTGGCGACGTCAGCAGTGTATCCGTATGCCTCGAACTCGCTCACTGAGTCAACGCTAGCACGGTTACATGGGCTCCATCTGGTAGGTTAAGCCCGATGTCGGACCATTCGAAACCGCTCTCTACAGAAGACGTGACAGTGAAGCTTGGTGGCACGCCAATAGTCCGTGATGTGAGCTTCAGCCTGGACCGTGGGCAACTGGCTCTCCTGACCGGGCTGAACGGTGCGGGCAAGAGCACGCTCTTGCGCGCACTCGTCAATCTGCTGCCCAGCGACGGTGAGATATGGATCTCGGGTCACAGACCGTCGAGCCCGGAATCCCGAAACAGCTTTCAGTACGTTCCTGACGAAGCTGCCCTCTATGAAGACCTGACGCTTTCGGAACACATGCGCTTCGTGACACTGCTGTACCAGCAGCCTGAAGCCGAAGAGCGCATGGCGCGCTGGCTCAGGGAGTTCAGGCTGGAACACAGAGAAGGGGAGTTCCCGGCGACCCACTCCCGAGGGATGCGACAGAAGCTTTCGCTCGCACTGGCACTCGGAATCGAGACTCCGCTGCTGGTGCTCGACGAGCCCTACAACGGCCTGGATACGGACTCGCAGGAGCTGCTGACCCTTGCACTGCAGGAAAGGTGCGCCGCGGGGCATTCAGTGCTTTTGACCGGTCACCAGACCGAACTGCTCGACAGGCTAGGCGCCCGACACCTGGCGCTGGACGACGGACTGCTGATCGCGTGAACAGCCCCGCGGCCGCCGTCCGCTTCGTCAGGAACAACACGCTGCAGCGCTCTGGCCGCGGGTATGTCAACTGGGTAGGCGAGTCGATCGGCTGGTGGACGATCGCCTACCTGATCTTCTGGACAGTCATGTTCATCATCGCCGGCATCCAGCTGCTCGGCGTGCTTGACGAACCGCTGGCACTACCTGTTCAGGCGATCATGGGCGGCGCAGCCACCGTGTTCTTCGCGATGGTTATACACGGGGCAAAGTCGCCACCTGTCTTTCTCAACAGGCGTGATGTTTACAGACTTGCGCTGGCACCGGTAGTTCCGTTGCACCCCATGCGATGGCCTTTCATCCAGGCCTGGCTCGTAAGACTTGCAGTGGGGGTTCTGGCAGGCAGCGTATGGGCAGCAGTGTCGCCATATTGGTTTCATCAGTACGCCTGGTTCGCAGGTCCCGCCGTCGCGTTGCTGCTGATCGCACACGTGAACGTCCGCTGGATCCGATACTGGCAGAGGAACAACCCGCATGCCGATGCCCGCGTCCTGTTCATCGTGCCGCTCATCGCTGCGCTTGCACTGCTCGGCGTGTTCGTGCCAGAGCTCGGACTCACTGCGGCCTTCACGCATTCCGGGCCTTGGGTGTTGCTGCTCCCGCTGGCGGTAGCGACCGGCAGCGGTTGGCTCGTTCACACCACACTGCAGCGCGAATATCCACCGCGCTTCGCACCGCAGTGCTTCGTACTTGGCGAGCTCCAGGCGATGCGGGCGATGACATTCATGGCCGCCTTAGCCGGCCAGCCCGGAATGATGGATCCCGAGTACCGTGCGCGCCTGCTTGCCACCCTACATGATAGGCCAGGGGTCACGCGGCCGCGCAGATCCCTGCGCAAGCCGCCTGTCGGCGCGCCGCAGTGGCGGGCGCTTGCATGGAGGACCTGGAGCATGATCTACAGGCGTCCCTGGCCCGCGCAGGTGCAATTTGTCTTCCTCATGGCCACCGTGGTTACGGCAATGCTGCTGATGCAGGCGACAGGCGCGCTCGGAGTGCTCATTCTTGCAGTGCTGGCAGGCCTGCTTTCCAGCCAGCTGCTCGGGCGGGGTGGCTACAGCTCGACTCTTCCGCTTGGAGGTGGCAGCCGTACGGCCGGCCGGAGCCTTCCCGGGGCGGTTGTCCTTGTGATACTGACGCTGGCAGCCGTGTTCCTCTACCCGATGACGGGTAACCTGCCGCCACCCGACTTCGTCCTTGCGACCCTTTCGCTGCTTCTGCTGGTACTCGTGCTGCTCGAGAAGTATTCGACCTGGACCGGAACGCCTGCGCGGCGAATGGAAGCCTGGGTCGTCTCCGCGCTGATCGCCAGTGCTCCGGCGCTGCTTCTCGGCGCATTCGGCGCTCCGGGCCTGACCGTGCCCATCCAGATGGGCATGCTTTTCCTGCTCGCCATACTGCCGACTTAGTATCGTTTCCGCTTAGGCGCTTGCTCAGAAACTGCTATAGTCTGGCTGTGGTAAATACTTTGATCTCGGCTGACGCCGAGCCGGAGCCGCGAAGTTCCCCCAAACCCTGCAAAGCTGACGAACCTCCGGGGACCATAGCCGACGGCCAGGCCGACTGTTCACAACCATCGGTGAGCACGCCTTGCTGAACGCCTTTCTGCTCGTCCTCGCGATCGTCGTTGTTCTGACGATCCTGAACGCCCTGTTCGTCGCCGCGGAGTTTGCGCTGGTCGGTGCCCGCAAGACCCGGATCGCCGAGGCTGCGGCCACGGGCTCGGGAAGCGCGAAGTATGTGCTGGGCATCGTCAGTAATCATTCACTCCTTGACCGTGCCATCGCCGCCGCGCAGATCGGCATAACGCTTACCAGCCTGGTGGCCGGTTACGTGGGCCAGGGCATGCTTGCACCGCACCTGTCCTCCTGGCTGGCGGGCACGCCGTTCGCCAGCGAGGCTGCTTCGGCAGGTGTGGCGGCAGTGATCATCCTGCTCGGAATCACGGGAATACAGGTAGTCTTCGGCGAACTGCTTCCCAAGTCGATCGCACTGCGCTTCCCGGAGAGGGTGGCTCTTGCCACTGCAAGGCCGCTGCAGATCTCGCTGTTCCTGTTGAGTCCGTTCATCACGTTTTTCAACGGGTCCGCCTTCGGCCTGATGCGGTTGTTCCGCATCCCGTACGGTTCCACGGAGACGCATGTCCACACTCCCCAGGAACTCGAAGGCCTGTTCCAGCAGAGTGCGCGCGGGGGCGTTATCGACGCGGACGAGCGGGAGATGCTGCACAACATCTTTCTGCTCGACAACCGCGTCGTGAGACAGATCATGGTCCCGCGCGTCAAGGTGACTGCCAGCGACGTCAACACCCCGGCGGCAGAGACCCTCAGGGCACTGAGCAGCGAACCACACACCCGGTTTCCCGTGTTCGAGGGCAGTATCGACAATGTCGTGGGAATACTGCACATAAGGGATCTCTACCTTCATGTCCGCGAGAACCCCGATGCGAGCGTCAGGGACATAATGCGCCCGGCCAAGCTGAGTCCGGAAAGCATGACAGTCAACGAGCTCTGGCAGGAGTTCAAGGACGAACAGACCAGCGTGGCCATCATCTTCGACGAATACGGTGGCATGGCCGGCATAGTCACGATCGAGGACATCCTCGAGGAGATCTTCGGAGAGTTGCAGGATGAGTTCGACCAGGAAGCAGAACTGTACCGCGAGGACGAGTTCGGGCGGATACACCTGCGTGCAGACATGCTGGTCAGTGAGGCAAATGACCGTCTGCTTCTCACGCTTCCCGAGGATGGCCCGGAGACCATAGGAGGTCTGGTGCTCGACCTCCTTGAGCGCTCACCGTCCCTGGGTGATGAGGTCACCATCCAGCAAGTGATACTGCGGGTCGAGGCCGTGCAGGACTACGCGATCGAGGCGGTCAGCCTGGTCGCTCCCAAACCCGAGCCCCTGCTCTCACAGGAGCGCGTGGAAGCAGAAGAAGGCGAGGCCGCATGATGCAGTACATCACGCCGCTCGCGATTCTCGCCGTCCTGATCCTTGTCAATGCTGTCTTCGTTGCAGCCGAGTTCGCCGTGATAGCCTCCCGCCGGATCCGGATGGAGGGGCTGGCAGAGACCTCGGCAACCGCGAAGTCAGTACTGAAGATCGTCAGCGACACCCGCAACCAGGACCGCTATATCGCGGTGGCACAGGTGGGCATCACACTCGTTACGGTCGCACTGGGCATGTATGCCGAGCCCACGATCGCAGCCTGGCTTTATGGCCCGCTTGAACGCTGGTTCGGCGTGAGCGAAGCGGCTGCACACACCATCGCGACGGTGGGTGTCCTGTTTGCGATCACATACCTCCACGTAGTTATCGGCGAGATGGTTCCCAAGGCCATGGCGCTGCACGCGCCCGAAGCGACCGCAATCGGCGTGCATCCGGTCATGCGCGTACTCGCCTTCGTGTTCAGTCCGGGCGTGATCCTGCTGAACGCGATCGCGGGCGCGTTCCTGCGGATGATGAAGCTGCCACTGCACGCTGGCCACCACAGGCTCCACTCGACAAACGAACTCGAGATGCTCGTCAAGGAAAGCACTGAGGGCGGGGTCATCGAGGTAGACCAGAGGAACCTGATCGAGGCGATCTTCGACTTCGGAGAACGGGAAGTCTATCAGTGCATGACGCCACGCACACGCGTTTATGGCCTGCCCGTCGACGCCACCACAGACGACGTGATAGAGCTGATGGCACAGTCGAAGCACAGCCGCTTCCCCGTCTATGACGGTGATCTGGACCACATCCTCGGGATACTGCACGTCAAGGACTTCATCCGCACCCAGACGGAGCGTCCGGGCGCGGTCGACCTGCTGGGTCTGCTGAGGCGGGCGCCACGCGTACCGCTTCACATGAACTCAGCGAAGCTGCTCGCCTCGTTCAAGAGGCTGCGTGTCCACATGGCGATCGTGATGGACGAGTACGGCGGAACTGAAGGTATTGTCACGCTTGAGGACCTGATCGAGGAGGTCGTGGGCGAGGTTTACGACGAGCACGACCAGAGTTCTGATCCCGAGATCAGCCTGGACGGAGACGGCAACCTCCTGGTCGAGGGCGAGGTGCTGATCGAAGACTTTGATGAGCTCTACCCGGGGGCACTTACATCCGAGGATGCCAACACGATCGGTGGGCTTGTTCTTGAGGAGCTTGGACGGCCTGCCCAGGTCGGAGATGAGGTCACGTCGAACGGGGCGCTCCTCAAGGTCGTGCAGGTCGATGGGCTGGCGGTGAAGCAGATACAGATCATCCTCCCCACCGCCCCTGAGGAAACGGACGAAGCCGATGAGTAACCTGCCTGTTCTCGGAATCATTCCGAGAATGGTACCCTGGTAGGCATGAATCCCGTTGACCCTGCGCGCCTGAGGCCTGACTTCCCGATACTGTCCCGCGAGGTTCACGGCCGCCCGCTGGTCTACCTCGATCACGCAGCCACGTCGCAGCGGCCGACCTCGGTGCTGGATGCGATGCGCCGGCACTACGAACACCACCATTCCAACGTTCACCGCGGCGCCCACCAGCTGTCCGCTGAATCAACCCTGAACTATGAGGCTGCACGGGTCAGGGTGGCCAGGTTCCTTGGCGCCCCGGAATCCCGCTCACTGGTTTTCGTCCGCAACGCCACCGAGGGCATCAACCTCCTGGCTCGCTCCTGGGCATACGAGAACCTGAACCCGGGAGACGAGATAATCGTGTCCGTAGCCGAACACCACGCGAACCTTGTTCCCTGGCAGTTCGCAGCCAGGCACACAGGAGCGGTCATTCGCGCGATCCCACTGGGAGACGACCACCGGCTCGACCTCAACGCGTACCGCTCGTTGCTCGGTCCGCGTACCAGAATCGTTGCTGTGGCCCACATGTCCAACGTGCTGGGCACGGTCAATCCGGTCACTCAGATGGCCGCTGCCGCACGTGAGGCCGGCGCACTCACCTTCGTGGATGGCGCACAGTCTGCCCCGCACCTGCCCGTAGATCTTGCGGAACTTGGCGTCGACGCCTATGCGGTGTCGGGCCACAAGATGCTCGGACCTACCGGCATCGGCGCACTCTGGGTCCGCGAGGACCTGCTTGAAGCGATGCCACCGTTCCTTGGCGGAGGCGAGATGATCAGGACGGTGGAGATCGAAACGAGCACCTTCGCAGACATCCCCAAGCGCTTCGAGGCGGGCACCCCTCCGATCGGGGAGGCCGCAGGACTCGCCGCCGCTGTCGAGTACCTGGAGGAGGTCGGCATGCAGTCGATCTGGGACCACGACCGGAAACTCACTGAGTACGCGATCACGAGGCTCGAGGCAATCCCGGGACTCAAGCTGTACGGGCCCCGCGGACCTGACCGGGGTGGCATCTTCGCCTTCAACCTCGAAGGAATACACCCTCACGACGTGGCGAGCGCACTCGATGCCGAAGGCATCGCGGTCAGGTCCGGGCACCACTGTGCGCAGCCGCTGATGCATGCCCTTGGAGTCCAGGCAACCGTCCGGGCCAGCACGCATCTGACCTCCACCGAATCGGAGATCGACGCCCTCGCCGAAGCACTTGCGAAGGCGAACGCGTTCTTCGGAGGCTTCGCATGAGCGGGAGCGCACTGATGCAACAGATATACCGTGAGATCATCATGGAGCGCAGCCGCAGGCCACGGCATCGCGGCGCACCGGAGCATTGCACCCATCGGCAGGAGGGGATCAACCCGTCATGTGGCGATGAACTCACGCTTTGCCTCCAGGTCACGGACGGGTCGATCACGGATGCGCTGTTCACCGGACAGGGTTGCGCGATCAGCCAGGCATCCGCGGACCTGATGGCAAGCGCCCTGAAGGGCCTCAGCGTCGAAGCGGCCCTGGAGCTCTCGGCAGGCTTCCGTGCGATGTTGCGTGGTGAAGCGCATGACGTCAAGCTGGGCGACCTCGAAGCCCTCGAGGGCGTTCGGAAGCTGCACGCGCGCGTGAAGTGCGCGACGCTGCCCTGGACCACGCTGGATGAAGCACTGAAAGGGAACCGTCGCGGGTGACCCGGAGTTTCCGAACCAGCTGCATGGTTCGGTGGTAGCCTCAGGCAACCATGAACACCACCGCAGATGCCCTTCTGGCCGCCGCGCTGGACCGGAAACTCATCCCGACGGGAAGTTCCGTGCTCACTCGCGAGCTGGCATTCGAGCTCGTCAGGGAGATGCCTTATCGGCGCGCTGCGGACCGCGCCCCACTGACCACCATCCGCGAGTGGCGCGGCACGTGCTCCGGCAAGCACTACCTGCTCCAGGCGGTGCTCGCCGAGCTCGGGCTGGCCACTGACCTGATCGCCTGTACCACCTACGTGAAGGCTGACCCCGCCCTGCTGCCGGAGCCCCTCGCAGCGATCCTAGAAGAAGGCCCGGTACCGGATGTACACAACTTCCTGCGCGCTCCATGGATCATTGACGCGACATGGCCGCTCGCGGCACGGTCGTACGGCATCGCGGTGAACCCGAGGTTCACCGAGGGCCGTGACATGGCGCTGCCCTGCGATCCGATCAGGGAGTTCAGGGTGGCGGTCGATGCGGACGCCCAGGCGTTCAAGGATGCACTGCTGGCTGAGCACTTCGGGGGGCACGAGCTGGAACGGCGCACCCGGTTCTTCACTGCGCTGGCCGGCTGACCCAGACCGTACAAACGGGTGCCCTTGCCGGGGCTGATGGCGGACCTCGCAGCGGGCCCGGGGCAAGGCAGCCAGCTTGCCATCGCCGGAACAGGCAGCAAGCGGTTCGATGGCATGCCATCCTGACAGGAATGATAGACGTAGCCGAACCAGTCACCGGAATCTCCGTTGCGCCAACGATCGTTCAGGCCGAAGTTTCGCACGGCGGCCAGCTGGATCGTGGCGGAAGCAGCCTGCCAGCCACTGTGCTGCTGCGCCTTGACCGCGAGCTCAATGTCCTTGATGACCAAGGAGCGTCGCTCGGACGGCTCCCGGAGTACCTGGAACGACACTGCGAGCGCGTGATTCCCGGATTGTGCGTGAGTGGGAGAGCCGCTGCTGATGCGCTCTCCGGCTTTCTAACCGAAACCGGCCTGGAGGATGCATTCATCGTGTCAAGCGACCCCGACCTGGTCGCGCGTGTGCGGAAGGCGGTTCCGCTGGTCCGTGGCGTGATCGATCTGAGGAAGCGCGCCGGGCTGCCACCGCAGGCGATCAGGGAGGCTGCAGGAGCGGCGCTCGCGCGCGTCGTGCTCCTGCCTGGAGCCGAAGGCACCAGGAAGAGGGTCGAGGCCCTGCAGCGGCTGCTCCTCAGCGTCTGGATCAGCGACGACCAGCCGCAGGATGGCGTTCCGGCAGCTGCCAGGCAGTTCAATCTCGTCGCCAGTGGCGCGAACGGCATCGTTACGGCCGATCCCGACGGAGCTGCCAGGCTTCTGGGCAGCGCGTTCCCGCGGGACGCTGTCTCGCTCGTACGCAAACCGTTCGTCATCGGGCACCGGGGGGTCCCGTCGCTGGCTCCGGAGAACACCCTTGTGGGGGCGAGGATCGCCTTTGATCAGGGTGCCGACATGATCGAGAACGACGTGCACCTCACGCGCGACGGCATCGTGGTGATCCATCACGATGACACGCTCGAGCGGACCACAACCGGCGAAGGGGCACTGCGGGATCACACGTACACCCAGCTGTCTTCCCTGCTGGCGAACCGCCAGTTTCCGGACGAGTACCCCGCGGCCCGCATCCCACAGTTGCGCGAGTATCTTGATTCGTTCATGGAACACGACATGGTTCATGTGATCGAGCTCAAGTCGCCTGACCCTGAAGTCGTCAGGCAGACGGTAGCCCTCCTCCGTGAAGCTGGCGCGGAGTCGCAGGCAGTGTTCATCTCGTTTCATCCCCGACAACTGCAGGTGCTTCGTGAGTTGCTGCCAGGTGCGTCGGCCGGCCTGCTCACCGGCGGGCAGGTAGATGCGAACTCGCCCCTGCAGAGCGTCCGCAGGGTCCTGGAGGCGGTACAGCCACTTGCGGCCACCTACCATCCCAGGGCAACGGGAATCACAAGCAGCTTCCTTGAAGCGGCGCGCCACCGCGGCATCACTACATGGCCCTGGACCATCAGGGATCCGGACAGCTTCATCGACCTGTTTCTGGCCGGTGTGAACGGGATCACGACCGACTACAGCCAGTGGGCATCAGACTGGATCTGCTCCGTGGAGACGCCCGTTGAACAGGTGATCCCGGTGGGCCAGACGGTGCGCTTGAGCGCGACCGCCAAGCACTATGGGCAACGGGGCAGCGAGGTGGAACCCGAGGTCGTAACCATCCACGGTCATGAACTCGTTTCCGTGGCCGGTGCTGAGATCACGGGTGTCAGGCCCGGGGAGGCCTGGTACGCCCTGCGCTGCTGGCATGAGGTGGCGCCCGGTCGTGGATACTTCATGAGTTCGGCCGCCGCGCGGCTGCGGGTCAGTGCAGACTAGTGCCCATGACTCCCTTGTTCCGGCAGTGATTCCCGGAACTCAAGCAGCCTCCGGGCGCTCCCAATCTCGTGTTTGGCCTGCGCGGCCAGCTCTGTGAAGATCATCGCGCGGGTTGCCTGGAGGCGCTGAAGCGCCGCGGGTTCCAGCTGGTGAGCGCGGGCACGGATCATGGGGTGTTCGCCAGACCTTATCGACTCAGCCGTCCGAACGCAATAATCACGCCTCTCTTCCTGCAGCGAGATGTGCCGCAGAATGCCCTGGCGTGCGACGTTCAGCGGGATAACATCCAGATAAGAGGCCCAGAACCTGAACGGATCGCGGTAGGGCGGATAGCGGACCGGGTCCAGGAGCCAGGAACGGAACTCCGTGCGGCCCGCCTCCGTGATGCTGTAGACGATGCGCTCCCTGTCCCCGACACCCTGTTCCCGGGTGTCGATCAGGCCTTCGGCGGCGAGCTTGTGCAGTGTGGGATAGATCTGGCCGTAGCTCGCAGCCCAGATCGAACCCAGCGAGCTGTCCAGGTTACGGCGCACGTCATAACCGGACATCGGCATGATGTCCAGCAGGCCTAGCAGTACATGGCGGGTGGGCACGCCCTAATCTAACGCAAGAGGGTGGTTATTCCCGGACGCACTGTCTGTGAACCACCCTGCCCTGTCAACTGACCGTCCAGTGACCAGGCGCCACTGCCCCGCACCACGATCACTGCGGCCAGCAAGGCGATCATCAGCGGGAACTCGTAACCCTGAGCCGTCCAGAAGAACCCGTTTGCCAGGTTGACGGTCACAAGCGCGCCGATCATGTTGGCGACCAGCGCGAGGCCTGCGAGACGCCCGCCCAGGCCAAGGATAAGAAGCAGCGCACCGAAAGATTCAGTAAGGATCACCAGCACCGTGACTGCCGGGGGGAGGCCGAGCTGGCTCTCAAAGAAACCGATCGTACCGCTGAATCCACTGCCTCCGAACCAGCCAAGGAGCTTCTGGGCGCCGTGGGGCAGCATTATGGCCCCCAGGACAAGGCGAAGCCACGTGAGAGTCGGATCGGGCGGGGTCTCAAACAGGCGTCTCACGGAGTCAACTAGACCATGGCGGTTTCGGACCGTCAATGTATCGGCCCGATACAACGGGGTTCAGGCGGCCTTAACTTCCGACTGCCTTCAGGGCGGGCCTGCTGAGTGAGAAAGGAGTGATGTCGTGAACGGGTACACCTCCTGTGGCCAGGGCCGCTGCCGCCTCTCCAAGAACCGGACCGAACTTGAAGGCGTGACCCGACCCTCCGCCCGCGAGCACAAGACCCGGATACTCCGGATGGCGGTCGAGGATGAACAGCTCATCCGGCGTCTTCGTGTAGAGGCACGTGATCGCGGAATCGATCTCGCCCGTCAGGCCCGGCAGCAGGATCCGGGCGGAATTGGCTGTCCTTTGCAGCCATTCTTCGTCGATGCGGAAAGTCCGTTCGTCAAGGTCGATCGTACTGGCTCCGGCGTGGTCACCGACCTTGATCGCGTGCGGCATGTCGTACAGGGGAAAGCCATAGAACTCACCGGTTGGCGTGGCCCGCCGGTCGATGAAGACCGGCATGCTGTCAGGCATGTACCTTGAGGCATCCGCACCGACCTTGAGGTAAACCACCTGCTGCTGCTGTACGCGCAGGGGCAGCTCCAGATCCGTGCAGATCCGACCGAGCCACGGTCCGGCGGCGACAACGACTTGCCCGGCGGTGTAAACCCCCTTGGTCGTGACAACTTCGAAGGAGTCGCCGCCGGGCACGATCCGCGTGACCTCTTCGGAGTCCCTGAGTACTGCTCCGCGACCTGCCGCAGCGCGAAGCATGGTCGCGATCGCACGCGTGGCGGGGATGATGCCTGCAGCGGGCTGGAAGAGGGCCTCTGCATCACAATCCAGCGCGAAAGCCGGGAACCGGGCTGCCGCCTCACTTCCCGGCAACAGCTCGAACCGGCTGCCGGCAGCCGCCAGTGCCTCTCGAATCGGAACCAGCTCAGTGCCACCACGCGTGCCTATGTCGATGCTGCCGGTCCGCTGCAACAGCCGCTCCCCGGTCGATTTCTCAAGCTCGACCCAGTAGGCGTCAGCCGCCACCGCCAGCCGAACGTGAGCGGTGTCCTCGTACGCGTGCCTGAAGATGCGTGAGCCACCATGCGAAGAGCCGTTCTCGTGCAGGAACCGGAACTGCTCGAGCACCAGCGTGCGTCCGTTCGAAGCAAGCTGCAAAGCGGTGCTGCTGCCGATAACCCCCGAGCCCACGACGATCGAGTCAAAAGTGCGCATGCAGGAGCATACGTCAAGCCTGCATCTCCGAAGCTTGCAGGCGAGCCTTACATGCTAAGGTATGTTCAGGTGCGCCGCATCCTGCATATCGACGCCGATGCGTTCTTCGCCGCCATCGAACAGCGGGACAACCCCTCGCTGCTTGGCCGGCCGATCGCCGTCGGCAGTGACTCCCCGCGTGGCGTGGTTGCGACAGCAAGCTATGAAGCCAGGCGCTTCGGGGTGGGCAGCGCGATGCCATCACGCATGGCACTTGAACGCTGTCCGGCCCTCATCTTCGTGAAGCCACGCTTCAGTGTCTACAGCGACGTCGGCCGCCAACTCCGGGAGATCTATGCGCGCCATGCGCCACTGGTCGAGCCCGTCAGCATCGACGAGGCCTACCTCGACGTCACCGAACCCTTGCAGGGCCCGCCAAGCGGAACTCTCACCGCGCGTCGCATCAGGCAGGATGTACTCCGTGAAACGGGCCTTACGGTTACCGCCGGCGTAAGTTACTGCAAGTTTCTCGCCAAACTTGCGAGCGGAATGCACAAGCCGGACGGGCTGACCGTCATCCTGGCGGAGGAGGCGGACGCGATCCTGGAGCAGCTGCCGGTTGAGCGCATTCATGGGGTCGGTCCCCGGACCGCCGAGCGCCTGCTTGAGCTGGGTATCCGCACCGGCGGTGACCTCAAGCGGGCGCCGGTGGAGCAGCTGACGGAGCGTTTCGGCAAGCTGGGAGCACACTTTCACCGACTCGCCCACGGCATCGACGACCGGCCGGTCGATCCCGACACGATTCGCCGCTCGGTTTCCAGCGAGGACACGTTCAGCTCCGACCTGGAGACGCTCGATGAGCTTCTGAGCGAGCTTCCTCCGATCGCCGCGAGCGTTGCCCGCAGGCTGGAAGCAGGCGGGGTGTTCGGCCGGGGCGTCTCCGTCAAGATCAAGTACGCAGACCATTCAACGGTGACCAGACAGCAGGCGTTGCCGCTGCCGATCCGGGGCGAGACACAGATCCTCCGCGCGGCAGAGAACGTGCTGCGTGGGCGCTTCGAACTCAGTCAGGCTGTAAGGCTGCTTGGAATCGGCGTCTACGACCTCGTCGAGGGCGACCTGATGCAGCCGCCACTCTTTCCTGACTGGGAGCCTTAAGCAGGCATGGCGCAGGAGATTAAGCCTTTCTGAACACTTCTTTCTTACGGTTCATCACACACTCGGCTATCATGCGGCCATGATCAGGCTCGCTGCTGCATTGCTGCTGGGAACGATCTCTTTGGTAGTCGTCGCCAACGGGGTGCTTGACAGCACCGGCAGGGGGTTGCCGGATGCCACGCGCATAACGGATGCTGGCGATCGCGAGGCGTTCCGGCTCTGGTTCGCGGCGATCGCCGAGGCGCAGTACACCGCACCGGCGCCGGACTGGGAGCATCGCGACTGTTCCAGCCTCATGCGGTTCGCGTACGTCGAGGCACTCAAGCCGAAGACCGCAGACTGGTTCGCTCGTTTCCCTTACATGAACCCGCCGAACACCCACTCGCCAGCCAGCCCCGGTTACCCGATGCCTTACGTCAGCCGCAGCGTGTTCCGCATCGCCCCGGGCAGCTTCGAGCCAGGTGACGTTGAGGCCGGCAGGCTGGTCGGCGCTGCCACTGCGGAGGAACTGATGCGCTACAACAGCGTGCTGCTTGGCCGCACAGCCGCTTCCGCCGAACGGGGAGATCTCATGTTTTTCGCACATCCACTGGCTGAAGGCTCGGGTTATCACAGCATGGTTTACCTCGGAGACGGCATGGTCGTCTACCACACCGGGGCCTCTCCCGAGGAGGGCGGCGAAGTGCGCCTCCTGAGCCTGGAGACGCTCGCACGGCACCCTGACAGCAGCTGGCATCCCGTGCCCGGGAACCCGCACTTTCTTGGCTTCTTCCGCTGGAGGATAATCACATGAGACGAGCCGCCCTATTCCTGATCCTGCTGGTCCTGCCGACGCTGTTCATGAACAGCAGTGCGCAGGTACGCCTGTATCTTTACGGAGGCGGCTCATTTGCTCCAGGCGACAACGTGGTGCTTAACACCTGGCTCGACCGGCCTCTGGACGCGAAGCTTACCGTCTACAGGATCAACGACCCCGACCAGGTCCTTAAGCTTGGTGGCCCGATGCAGTTCGAGGCCACCGGTCAGCTGGACATGACGGAGTTCAGCACCATCGACGTGGTGAGCAGCGCCGGCGGATCATTCGACATCAACGTCGGTTCACTGCCACCAGGCATGTACTTCGCCCAGTTGACTGAAGGTGAAGTATCCGGGGCCACCATCATCCTTGTCACAGACCTCGCCCTGGTGGTCAAGAGCGACGCTGATCAGCTGCTCATCTACAGTGCGGACCTGATCACGGGTGAACCGCGTCCCGCGACCGTGCACGCGTTCGGCTCCGCCTTCGAGACAGGCGCGGACGGAATCGCGACGGTACCGGTTCCCGCTGGAACGGGCAATGAACGCGAGGTCGCTGCCTCGGCAGGTGACTCCTGGGCGTTCAACGACATCTGGTGGAGCGACTGGGGCGTCGAGCAGCCGCTCACGTACATCGTGACTGACAGAAGCGTGTACCAACCCGGCCACACCGTGATGATCAAGGGAACGGTCCGCGGTTCACGCAGCGTCGCGCCGGTAAGCGGGACCACGGCAACCCTGATCGTTTCGGATGCAGACTACGTCGAGATTTACCGGCGCGACTTCCTGACTGACGAATACGGGTCTTTCGAAACGGAACTCGTACTGCCGGATTTCGCACCCATCGGCTACTACGGCGTTCGCGTTACCGTGAACGAACGCAGCAGCTGGGGCTCGTTCTGGGTCGAAGAGTACGAGCTGCCCGAGTATGAGGTCGCCGTCACCGCGAGCGAAGACTACACCATTCAGGGTGACACCGCCATGTTCGAGGTGGATGCCCAGTACCTGTTCGGCGGCCCCGTGGCCGGCGCAACTGTCGAGTACGTCGTGATGGAACAGGAGTTCAGCCCGTTCACCTGGCGCTCGCGCCACGGCTTCTACGACGAGACCAGTCACACCTGGGGCGGGAACATCACCGACCGGGGCGAGGCCACTCTTGGCCCGGATGGGACAGTGACCCTCCCGGTGACGCTGCCTCGACTCGACCACGACTATCGCCTCACGCTCCAGGCAGGTGTGTGGGACGAATCAAACCGACAGATCAGCAGCAGTGCATCGCTGGTCGGATACCGGGCCGACCTCGTCTTCGGAGTGGACACCCCCAGATACGCCCATGCGCTGGGCGAGCAGATCGAAGTCACCGTTCGCGCGGCCGACCTCGAAGGCAACCCGTTGAGCACGGACTTCGATCTGGTGACACACAGGCATTACTGGGAGGACGGCAGCTCCCACATCGCCCCGGGCCCCCGATTCAGCGGTACGACCGATGGCGACGGCGAGGCGGTCATCGCCTTCTCCCCCGAAGTCGCGGGCTCGTGGGAGCTCGTAGTAAGCGGCACTGACGAGGCTGACAGGTTCACGGACCGGAGCCGCTTCGTATGGGTGTACGGAGAGTCGGCCTGGTACTGGGATTACCAGTCCCTCGAGATAGAGGCCGACAAGCCTGAGTACCAGGTCGGTGAGACTGCAAGGTTCGTGATCCGGTCACCGGTCGCAGATTCGGTGGCACTGATCAGCCTTGAGGGAGAAGAGCTGGGGCACTGGGAGCTCATCCAGTTTCAGGGCAACAGCCTCACCTATGAGCTGACCGTCACCGACGAGTCGTTCCCGAACTCGCACCTTGGCGTGGTTGTTGTCGGGGATGGGAGCATGTACAGCAACTTCGTCTCGTACCATGTCGATCCGGCCGAACGCTTCCTTGATATCGTGCTTGAGTCGGATGCCGAGACGTACGAACCAGGGACCAGCGGTGAGTTCTCGGTCCGGGTAAGGGACGCGACGGGTGCGGGCGTACGGGCACAGCTGACCCTCGCGCTGGTCGACGATGCGCTCTTCCTGATCCGTCCGGACGCCACACAGGACATCCGCGAGTACTTCTACTCCTGGCGCGGAAACGTCGTGTCGACATCGCTTTCCAGCTTCGCCTGGTTCGGCCAGGCCACCCCGCTCACTGCGCGCGAGGCCATGACCGAAGCCGTGTTCGGCCAGGGCAAGGATGCCGCCCGGGAGGCAGAGGCTGAACTGGAAGATGCCCGCTTGCGCGAGGACTTCCGTGAGACGATCATCTGGCTGCCCACGCTGGAGACCGACGCGGACGGCCATGCAGACTTCCGTGTCGATTTCCCCGACAACCTGACCCGCTGGCGACTCAACGCCAGGGCAGCTACGCTTGCGAATGAAGTCGGCCAGGCGACGCACACCGTCACGACTACTTTGCCTGTCCTGGCGCGCCTGGCCATGCCCAACTACCTGATCCGGGGGGATGAAAGCCAGCTACGCGTGATCGGACAGAGCAACCTCGAAGAGACGGTTATCGCGCATCTGGGACTCGAGACGGAGGGCCTGGAACCCACTGGGGAGACGCCCGAAACGGAGCTGCCGCTCGCGCCCGCTGCGCGCGTGACGGCGGACTTCCGCGTCCGGGCGACAGAGACCGGTACAGCCCTCGTCAGGGCCGAGGTGCTCACCAGTGAGGCCAGCGACGCCCTCAGGCGCGAGCTGCCAGTGTTGCCGCACTCGATCCGCAGTGAGATCGTGCAGAGCAGTGAGGGCGACATGCGATGGGACTTCCAGCTCCCCGACAACGTCACCCGGCTGGAAGGTTACCTGACCATCACGCCGTCCCTTGCGGCAGCTGTGACCGGCGCGCTGGACTACCTGGTCGGCACCCCCTACGGGGCGGCAGAACAGACGCTGAACAGGTTCCTGCCCAGCCTGCTAGCCATCGGGGCTGGCAAGCAGGCGCTGCTTCCGGACGCGATCGCAGAAGGGCTGGACGACTACGTTGCTGAGGGAGTCAGGCGACTGCAGGACCTGCAACACGGTGACGGAGGGTGGGGCTTCTGGTATTGGGACGTCTCACACCCCGCGATCAGCGCGAACGTGGTCATCGCGCTCATCGAGGCACGCTCGGCCGGGTACCCGGTGAGCGACTGGGTGGTCGACCGGGGACTCGAGTACCTGGAGAACGCCGTGGCAGTCGAGGCATACCAGGTCTACGACGACCTGACCGGTGAGCAGAACCTCACTGCGACGGCAGACGCGAAAGCCTGGATCTGGTACGCACTCGCCGTAGCCGGCCGGCCCGCAGACAGCATGAGCGGGGTAGCGGGCTCGTCGCACATCTCGAACCATGGTCTGGCGGTGAGCATCCTTGCGTTCAACGCAGCCGGGCAGTCGGTTGAGGCGCAGTTGCATATGGACGAGCTGCTGAGCAGGGTGTCCGAAAGCGAGGCTTCCGCCTACTGGGACTCCGGTGCCCCCCGCTACACGTGGGGCGATGACAGGGTAGGCACGACCGCCCGTGCGCTCCAGGGTCTTGCCGAGTTGCGGCCGGAAGAGCCGCTGATCGCCAAGGTCGTCAACTGGCTCCTGCTCGAGCGCAGGGGCAGCCACTGGTACTCGACCAGGGACACGGCCGCGGTGATCGCCGCTGCGCTCGCGCTGGACGGAGAAGCCGACCCCGGGAACAGAACGGTCACGCTTCGTACCGCCACAGGTGAGGAACGCACGATCGAGCTCGAGCATGAGGCCTTCACGGCCGACATCTCGGACCTCCTGGTACCGGGCAGCAACACCGTGTCCGTGGAAGCTCCGGCGGGCGTTTACACGAGTGCTGCTGTCGGGTACTACGCCGAGGGGGACTATCCCGCTGCTGAGCACTCCGGCATCGGTGTCACACGCGTGTACGAATCCCTTGAGCCTGTCTGGGACCCGGCCGGCGAGCGCCTGATCTATCAGCGCTCAACGGCAGGCGAAGTGGCAGTCGGTGATTTCGTGCTGGTCAGCGTAACCCTCACACCCGGGGGCAGCTACCGCTATGTGATGGTGAACGAACCGATACCGGCGGGCTTCAGTGTGGTCGAGGACGACCGCCCCTTCCGGATAGCGGGCATTGCTCCGCGTTATGGCGAGGACTACTGGGGCTGGAACTACTGGTACGACGGCCGAACCATTCATCAGGCGCACGTCGATTACTACTTCTGGCGCGTGAACAACCCGGTGACGTTCACCTATGTCCTGCGGGCTGACCACCCTGGCGAGTTCACGGCGCTGCCGACGACGGCATGGCTGATGTACGAGCCGGACCTGAGCGGACGCTCCGCACAGGAGAGGCTCGGGATTCAGCCTCAGGAATGAGTCCCGGGCGCCTTCTTCCGGCCGTGGCGCTCGCCCTGCTGCTGTCCGTAGCGAACGCCCGTACACCGTGGCACACATCGGCCTCCGGCGGTTTCGAGGTCCGAACGGCAGCGTCGGCGGACGCGGCGTGGCTTCCGGAGGCCTTCCGTATCCTCACGGCGGGCGCAGCCAGGGTCAGCGACGATCCTGAACTGGGGCTGTGCAACGCGCCACTCGTCGTGATCCATCCTGAGCTTGGCTCATTCGAAGCCACCACCGGCATGCCCTGGTTCATCCTGGCTGTAGCCAACCGGTCGGAGTGCCGCATCGATACGCAACGCGTTGCGATTCTTGAGCAGCACGGGGGCCTGAGGCGGACGCTGCTGCACGAGCTTCATCACCTGGCTCAACCGGAAGACTGGGAACGCTGGCGGGCCGAAGGGCGCGCTCAGGCGTTCGCAGGTGAGCGGCCGGCCGCTGCGCCGTTGCATGCCATCACGCCGGCGCAGCTGAACGCACTGTTGGCCGCGCCCACTGGATCCGAGGACCATCTCCGGGCGCTGGCAACGGCGCTTAACTGGGTGCTCGACGGTCGCTGAGCGGCGCGCCGGCTCCCGCTCCTCCCTCTCAGCCTGATCGTCCTCGGCTCCGTCATCGGGCAGGTCCTCGGCCTTCTCCCTTGTCGGCTCGGGATAGTGGAGCGGTTCGAAGCAGCTTCGCAGCCTGCCGGGGCTTTGCCGGTTCATTTCCAACCAGCGTGCAGCGGGTGGCGTTCACTTTGCATTAAGCTGTCAGCCAAGCCCGAACCGGGCCCTGGAGGCTTGCATGGAGATCCTTGTGTTGGGTGGCAGCCGCTTCGTCGGCCGGCATATCGTTCAGGAAGCCGTTGAAAGAGGCCATGGCATCACACTCTTCAACCGCGGCAACCACCCGTCCCCGGCGGGCGTGAAGGAAGTGATAAGCGGAGATCGCGACGCCGACCTGCACCGCCTGGGTGACCGGAACTGGGACGCCGTGATCGACACGAGTGCCTACTTCCCCCGGCAGGTGAGAAGTGCCACCTCGATGCTGAAGGACCGCGCCAGTCATTACTGCCTGATCTCCACTATCAGCGTCTATGCCGATCCGACCATGGAAGGGCTCGACGAATCCTCGCGGGTCGCCCAGCCGGAGAGCCACACGACCCGACCGACCGCTTCACATACTGGCCGGCTCGCGCAGCCCTCGGCAGAACCGTGCTGGCCCCCGGCGACGGGACAACTCCCGTGCAACTGATCGACGCCCGGGACCTGGCGGCCTGGGTCATCGACTCTCTCGAACGAAACCTGCACGGCACCTACAACGCCGTCCCGGCTCCCAACACCCATGACTTCGCTTCCATGCTGGCAGCGTGCGGCGCGACCGACGTCATATGGGTCCCCGAGGAGTTCCTGCTCGAGCAGGGCGTGACGCCATTCGCGGACCTGCCCCTCTGGCTGCCCGGCACACTGGGAAACATGTTCCGCGTCAGCAACGCGGCGGCGGCACGCGAGGGCCTGACCACGCGACCACTGGAGCAGAGCGCGCATGACACGCTCGCCTGGTTCCGGGAACAGGACCGGACGCTCACAACGGGACTCACGACCGAGCGCGAGGCAGAGGTTCTCGCGGACTGGAAGGTCAGGTCTTCCGCGGCAGGACCAGAGTGAACTCGGCACCCGCACCGGGCATGTTCCTTGCAGTGAGGGTTCCACCGTGCAGCTCTGCGATAGCCCGCGAGATGGCCAGGCCGAGCCCGGTACCGCCGCTCGCGCGGCTCCTGCTCTCATCGGTCCTGTAGAAGCGCTGGAAGACCCGCTCCAGCTGCCCCTCGGGCAGCCCGTCGCCTGAATCACGCACCCTTGTGTTGACGCTCCCGGCCGCCAGCTCGATACTTACAGTCACGTGCCCACCGGAAGGGGTGTGGCGGAGCGCGTTGCCAAGCAGGTTGATGAGCACCTGAGCGACCCTGTCACCGTCCACCGAGACTTCAACTGGGCCCGTGGCAGCCGGCTCGAACACAAGTGAGATCTCCTCGGCAAGTGCGTGATCCTGAAAGCCATCCACGATGTCGTGCACCAGCGCCTGCAGATCCAGCCCGGTAACGTCCAGGCTCAAACGCCTGGCATCAGCAAGCGAAAGGATGCGCAGGTCCTTGATTATGCGCGAGAGCAGCCCGATGTGCCGGTTGAGCTTGGCGAGCTGCTCGGCATCCACCGGAACAACTCCATACTGCATCGCGTCCAGTTGGCCCTGGACCACCGTGAGCGGAGTCCTCAGTTCATGCGCGACGTCCGCTATCATGTTCTGCCGCTCCTCCTCGAGCAACTCCAGGCTTGATGCCATCTGATTGAAGTCGCTGATCAGTACCCCGCCTTCACTGGCGGGATCGATCATCGCGGGATGTTCGGCCCGGGCGGCAAGATCGCCGGTGGCGACAAGTCGGGCAGCCCTGGAAACACTCTCGATAGGGCGCGAGACGTGCCTTGCTATAAGAATCGCAGCTGTCAGGCCGAACGGCAGCGCAAGCATGGCGGCAAGGACGAGAAGCCTGGACTGCAGGTCGAAGTTCCTTACCAGCACCGTGACGGCTTCGTTGAAGCCCTGCATGTCCTGAAGATAGTCGAGAGTCACGGCGTGAAGCTCGGCCATGCGCTGCTCGTCCTGCAATGCGCGCGCGGCCAGCGCGTCCTGAAAGATCTCCGTGAACTCCGGGTCGAGGCGTGCGATGTGCCTCGCGTTATCCCAGAAGATCACGCCGATCAGCAGCAGGATCGCCACCAGGATGCCCGCGGAGATCGCCACGGTCAACCGCATCCAGAGGCGCTTCACTGCGCGTCCAGCCTGAACCCCATGCCGCGTACCGTGGTTACTGCTTCCGTCACACCGGCACCGGCCAGCTTTCTGCGAAGGTTGCCGATGTGCACGTCGATCACGCGCTCGAGGGCATCGCTCTCCGGCATCGCAGCCTCAAGCAGTTCCAGACGGCTGAAGACCCTGCCAGGATGGAGCACAAGGTGGTGCAGCAGCCGGAACTCGGTGTTGGTCAGCTCGAGTAAGTGCCCCGCTGCACGGGCGGTTACACGGATGGGGTCGACCTCCAGGTGACCTGCCCGCACAGGTTTGCCCGGGTCGGTCTCGCCGGGTCCGCTGCGCCGTAGCACGGCGTTGATGCGGGCGACTACCTCCATCGGCCTGAAGGGCTTCGTCACGTAATCATCGGCACCAAGTTCGAGCCCCAGTACCTTGTCGACTTCCTCGCTGCGGGCACTCAGCACTATGACCGGCGTGCGCCCCTCCAGCCTGATCGCCCTGAGGACTTCCATGCCGTTGAGAACGGGCAGGTTCAGGTCCAGCAGCACCAGGTCCGGTGCCGTGGTGCGGAACAGGCGCAAGGCCTCCTCCCCGTCCCTGGCGCGTTCGGTCTCAAACCCGCGCTGCCTGAGGAAGCCTTCGAGTATGTCCGCGATCTCGCGCTCGTCCTCGACGATCAGTATGAGCGGCATCTCCTGAAACACCTTAACCCCACAGTAGGCAGCTCCTTGGAAGAATTGACGAAGAACCCGCGTGTCTCCTTTGCGCAATCCTTGCAATCCGTACATGAGACGTTGCAGAGTCGCTGCGAACATGGATCCAATGAGGCGCACCCTTCCCTTCCTGATCCTGCTGTTCATGCAAATGGCCTCCGCTGGCGGCCTGGCTGATTACCTGCGCCCGCTCGCTGATCATCCCGGCCTCCTCTCTGCCTCCGCTCAGGTCGTTTCGGCAAGGGCGGCCGTGAGCGTTGCCCGCGAGCCGTTCAGCCTCACGCTAGCTGCTGGCACCAGCCGCGCGAACATCAACGATGAGACCGTCGCTCAGCTGCCTCCCATGCCTGAGGCGCAGCTTCCACCGACGCAGGTGTCCCAGTTCAGTGCTGAACTGACGCTCAGGCCGATCCCGTTCGGAGACATCGCGGATCTCGTGGACCAGCGTCAGGTCCAGCTTGAACAGGCCGAGCTTGACTGGCGCGACGCTCTCACTGCACTTCAGGTGCAGGCACTGGAAGCCGCCTATTCGTTTCATCTTGCCGGTGATGGGGTCACCCTGGCCGAGGAAGCTGCCCTGATCGCCCGTGAGGCACTGGCGGCAACCGAACTGCGGGCCAGCCGCGGCGTGGCCACCGGGAGCGAGCTTCGTGACGCTTCCGTTGCGGCGGCCGAGGCTGACAGTCTCGTCATCACAGCCCGCTCAGGACTCCGGCTGGCCGGGCTGGCCGTGAGCAGCCTGGTGGGGGACAACCCGGTGCCCGCGCGTGAGCAGCTCTGGCTCCCGGCGCCCGGCTTCGCGCCAGCCTCGGTCGAAAGGGCGGAGCTGACGGCGCGGCTCGCTGCCATCGGCAGCCGCAACGCGCGGCGCGCACTGCTCCCGGTAGCCCAGGCGGGCTATACGCACTTCGTGGATGATCACAACACGATTGACCTGTCGATCGAAACCCGCACCCTGCAGCCGAACGTGAGATACTCGCACCAGAGCACGGCCCGGCCCTTTCCCGAGAACCTTGCGGAAGGCATCTTCCAGGTCGGAGTAAGCGCAACCATTCCCGTGTCCATCGCCAGCCAGATCACTGCAGCCGACGCCCAGGAGGCCGCCGGACTTGCCGCTGTCGAGTCCGCCAGGCTCACCGCGAAGCTCCGGCACGAGAGCCTTCTTCACGAGCTCGCCGAGGCGGAGGCCCGGCTCGAGATCGCAGACCTCACCTTCCGCAACTCCCGCACAAGCCTGGAGGAGGCACAGACCCGCGAGGAACTCGGGCTGGGGGTTCCGCTCGAAACGATGCATGCTTCCCTTTCAGTCGCCCGGGCCGGTCTTGAGCTTCAGCAGGCCCGACTCGCGCAGTTCTCAGCGACACTCGCCCTTCATTCTTTCAACGCCCAACCGGTCCTGGAGGTACCTTCGCCGTGAAACGAACTCTAGTGGGAATCCTGCTGGTCCTGGCCCCGGCCGCAGTTGCGCTGGACCTGCCTGAAGCCCTCAGCAGGGCCTCCGCGCGGCCTGCAGCAATCACGGCGCGACTCGAACTGATCAATACCGAAAGCACCCTTGCGCGTACCGCGGGTGACCCGCTGGCGCTGCGGCCCGATCTGCTTCAGGCTGAGCACGCCGCGAACCTCGCCACGGTTCAGTTGCGGCAGGCCGAACTGGACGCACTGGTCGATATCGCGAGCGCCTATACGGCGCTGCTTGAGGCACGTGAGCAGGTTAGCCTGGCGAACGCTGGCGTGGAGCTTGCGACTACCGGCGTGAATATTGCTCAGATCCGTGTGGCCAACGGAAGCGCTACCAGCCTCGACCTGCGTGAGGCAGAGGTCAGTCTCGAGAACGCGCTCGCGATGCTGTCTGCAGCACAGAACGGACTCAGCATTGCGACCGGGAACTTGGAAGGAATGATCGGCAGCAGTGTGGCGCCCGTTGACCTTGATCACGTAGCGCCTTCACTGCTCGGCGGCGTGCCGCCACTTGACGAAGTCCTCCTGGCGGCAGCCCGTACGCCGGAGTTGATGCAGGTCGAACAGGGCCTCGAGCTGGCAACTCTCGCGCTGGAAGTGCTCGACCCGAGTTACGCCGCACCGGCGAGTATAGAGCACGCGCGGACACAGCTTGATACGACCGAGCAGCTGGTGGGTGAGGCCCGCCGCGGCTTCGACCTCCAGGCGAGGAACCTTCACCTTCAGGCGGTGAACGCCTTGAGGATGCTTGAGGTAGAGCGCGAAGTACACGCCAACGCGAGTGAGCGCGTCAGCATCGCCAGTGAGCGCCTGGAGGCCGGGATCATCGCCCGGATCGAGTTCGATTCCATCAGCATCGAGGGCATGACGGCCTCACTCGAGCTGATGAAGGCAGAGAATGCGTACCTGCTGGCGCTGCTGCGCCTGAGTGCGGGAACCCTGGTCGACCTTCCCGGGGGCCTTGGCGCGGTGTTCGGTGCGCAGTAGGCTGATCCTGTCCGGCCTGACAACCGTGCTGCTCCTCACGGCCTGTGGTGCCGAACCGGTCGAAAGCTCGGCACGACAGGCAGCTCAGCCGGCCATCACCGCTCCAGAGTTCGCGCGTCAGGTGCGAGTGATAACGGCTGAACACGGAGATCTCACCCTGAAGCGGTCCGTCACCGTAACCGTCGAGGCCGAACGCGAGTCGGTGGTCGCTTCAGGCGCATCCGGCCGCGTGTCGGAGCTTCTGGTCACAGAGGGCGGCGACGTCGTGGCAGGCCAGGACGTGCTCCGGCTGGAAGACGAACAGCTTTCCTTCCAGGTCGATAACGCACGGCTCGCACTCAGTTCTGCCCAGGTGAACCTGTCGCGCGCCCAGAGCGCAAGCACGGAGGGCAGCAGCCAGGCCGCGGCCGCAGAAGTAAGCGCCAAGCTGGCGGTCGAGATGATGGAGCGGTCCTTCAGTGAAGCGCGCGCTCTCCACGAGATTGGTGCCATTTCCCGCAGCGACCTCGATGCACTCGAGTCCCAACTTGCCCAGGCGCAGGCGCAGTACGGTCAGGCAGCCGACGCAGTCGCGCGTGCATCGCGGGCCCAGAGTGAGGACCTGCGCTTGCTTCAGCTCCAGGTGGACCAGGCGAGAACGCAGCTCGCTCAGGCCGAGAGTCAACTGGCCGAGGCAGTGGTTACGGCCCCATTCGATGGCACTGTCGCAACGCTGATGGTCAATCCCGGTGAGTTCGTCGGAGCGGGCAGCCCCGTTTTCCGGCTGGTCGGGAGCGGCCCTCAGCTGGCACGGTTCAGCGTGCCCATCGAGGACGCCCCGGCGCTGGTCGAGGAAGGCGTGATCAACATCAGATACCAGGGGCTCGATTACGCCGCTCAGGTGCGGCCGGGCACATTCACCGCGAACCAGGCCCGGATGGCAAGCATGACGGCCGCCATCCACGAATCGGCAACACGCATTCCTAACGGCGCCGTGGCCCAGTTCGACTACGTCTCGATTACCGGCTCGGGCGATCTGATCCCGGGCGGAGCAATCAGGCTCTCCGGCTCGACTGCCACCGTTCTCGTTGTCGCTGATGGCGTGGTGGAATCAGCTGTCGTCAGCCTCGTCTCTGAGTCCGCCGGAACTGCTGCTGTCAGCGGACTTCCTGTGGAGGCTCAGATAATCTACCCGCTCCCGGCCGACCTCCTGCCCGGCACCAAGGTGGGAATCGTCGACTGATGCGGCGCCTGATCGAGTTCTTTGTAAACAACCATGTCCTGACCATCAGCCTCTTCGGAGCCGTGATGCTGTTCGGCCTGATCAGCACGTTCTCACGTGGAGTGGACCTGATGCCGGAAATGGACATCCCGGTCGTGGCTGTAATCACCGCTTACCCCGGAGCCGGTCCGGAGGAAGTGGCGCGCTCGGTGACCGAGCCGATCGAATCGGTACTTGCAACCGTAGAAGGCCTGTCCTCACTCACATCCACCAGCAGTGAGAACCTGAGTACCATCATCGCGCAGTTCGGGGCCAGCACCAGCCTTCAGGACGCCTCGAACGACGTCAATCAGCGCGTCAGTGCGCTCGCTGGCCGGTTGCCCACTGACGCGACCGCGCCGAGTGTCCAGAGGTTTGACCCGTCCGACATGCCGATCCTCTCGGTCGCCGTGACGGGCGCCGGCATCGACCTCGCCCAGGTGCAGGCATGGGCCGAAGACACTCTCGTGCCTGCTTTGCTGAACGCCGATGGGGTGGCTGCCATCGATGTTGCCGGGCCGGCCGAACGAGAGATCCAGGTGCTGCTCAGGCCGGATCGGCTCGAATCTCTCGGCCTCAGTGCGATGCAGGTGATGGGCGCGATAAGCGCATCGGCGCTGGACGTCCCGGCTGGGAGCATGAACCTTGGCGACACGCGAATACTGCTGAGCAGCCGGGGAACACCGCAGTCGGTCTCCCAGATCGAGACGATCAGGGTCGATCCGGTCGGAGGTACGACGGTTGGCGACGTCGCGACGGTACGGGACGCCCGAACGGACGTCATTTCCCACACCCGCCTGAACGGCGAGCCCGTCGTCATCCTGGACATCCGAAAGTCACCTGGAACCAACACCGTCGCAACCGCCACTGCGCTGCGCGACACCCTCGACGCGCAGTCGCTTCCGGACGGCATAACCGTCCGGATAGTCAACGACTCCAGCGAGTTCATCGCCAACAGCGTCACGGACACTTTCCACGAGATGCTCATCGCCGTTGTGGCCGTAGCTCTCTCTGTACTCATCTTCGTGGGCCGGCTCGGAACCGTGTTCGCGGTCATCCTCGCCATCCCCGTGTCCCTGGCCGGCTCGCTAATCGCCTTCAGCCTGCTCGGGTACTCGTTCAACATCGTCACATTGCTCGCGATCACCGTCGCCATCGGCCTGGTGATCGACGATGCGATCGTAGTGGCCGAAAGCATCGACCGGTACAGGAAGCAAGGCTTGCCCCTTCGAGAGGCAGTCCTGCGCGGCTCGAGCGAGGTCGCCAGTGCGGTGATGGCAGCAACCATGTCGCTGCTGGCGGTCTTCATCCCGATCTCCCTGCTGCCTGGGGTTATCGGTGGGTTCTTCGCCCAGTTCGGCATCACCCTTGCGGCAGCTATCGGGTTCTCGTACCTGGAAGCGATGTTCTTCCTGACGATGCGCCTCGCGCTGTCACCCGATCCTTATCCACCCGGCTGGCGCGACCTGGCTCAGTCGTTCGGCAAGATCGGGGCGGACCTGCGCTGGAGCTTCGCTTCGCTCAGCCGCATCTGGCCGTGGCTGCTCACAGCCCTGGCAGCAGCCGCACTCTGGTACCTGGTATCCCCCACCGCCGCCGTCGCAGCGCCTGCGCTGCTGCTTGCACTGCCCGTACTGCGCTACCTTCTGCGGATCACCAGCTCCCTGCTCGGGGCGATCGCCCTCACGCTCTACCGAGGTGGCGACTGGTTGGTCCGGGTAGGACGCGAGGCATACGTCAACTCCCTGAGGGCGGCCCTCAAACGAAGCTGGCTCGTACTGGTCGTAGCGGTATCGCTGCTCGCCAGCCTGCTCTGGGTCTTTCCCCAGCTCGAAATCCGCTTCCAGCCCCCGGTTGACTCCGGGCTGTTCATGATCGAAGCGAAACTGCCGCAGGGCAGCTCACTGCAAGCCAGCAACCGGCTTGCGCACGAACTCGAGGGCACCGTGCGCAGCTATCCTGCAGTGCATACCGTGCAGACGCAGGTCGGCACCGGAGCGAGCACTCCGGAGGAGATCCAGCTGTACGTGACCCTTGTACCCGCCCGGGAGCGGAGCATCGGCACCGATGACCTGATCATCGAACTGGAGAACCAGCTTTCTGCGTTGCTGGCAGACCGGCCACAGGTCGAACTGAGCGCCTCCGCCGAAGACGCCGGACTGAATGTCGCGGCGGCCAGTGTAAGCCTGACGCTGGCCAGTACGGACCTGGACCTTCTCCGCGCACGCGCACTGCAGGCAAGCGCGGTGCTTGGCAGCGATCCGAACCTCGGTACTCCCAGCAGCACGCTCGGGACCTCCCTTCCCGAACGCGTATTCACGACGGAGCCGTCAAGGCTGGACGGAACGGGCCTGACGGGTGCGGACGTGTATCAGTTGCTCCGGCTTTACAACGTAGGCGCAGAGGCCGGGGTGTTGCGGGAACAGGGAACGGGTGAAACACCGATTGTGGTTCGCGCCGATCCACGTTACCTGAGCGACGAGCTGTCTCTCGCCAGCCTGTCGATAGCGGCCCCGGCACTTCAGACGAGCGTTCCCCTGTCCTCCCTCGGAAGCTTCACTACCGTGGCCTCGCCGGCCCGCATCTCGCGTACGAACCAGCAGTACAGCGTGACCCTGAGCGCACCACTGGCAGGAGGAATCAGCGAAGGCAGGGCCCAGAAGCAGGCCGAGCAGTCGCTCCTTGCGGCCGGGATACTGGACAGCCAGGTCGTGCTGGTCGAGGAAACCGGGATCGATCTGCTGGCTGAACTGATCACCTACGGCCCCATCGCGTTCGCCCTGGCGCTTCTGCTCAACTACCTCGCCATCGGGAGTCAGTTCAACAGCTTCCGGTACCCGATCTACCTGCTGCTGACAGTGCCCCTTGCGCTGGTGGGAGCCATCTGGATGCTTTATGCAGCCGGCATGGACCTGGACGTGATCAGCATCCTCGGCATAGTCATGCTTATCGGACTGGTCACCAAGAACGCGATCCTCCTGCTGGATGCAGCTCTGGTGCTCGCCCGCAAAGGAATGCCGCTGGAGCGGGCGCTGCTGGAAGCCGGGCACGTGCGCTTCCGCCCGATCGTCATGACGACCGTAACCGTGCTGGTGATCAGCCTGCCATTGCTCCTGGGACTCGGTGAAGGAAGCGAACTGAGGCAACCCCTTGGCATGATCATCCTGGGTGGGGTGCTGGCAAGCGCCGTACTGACGCTGTACGTCATCCCGGCCGCCTTCCTGACCTTCGAGAAGCGCCGGTTCACCGCGGCGAACGAGGCTTCCCGAGCGTCGACCAGTGAGGTCACCGCCGGCTGAATCGCGGCAGGCACGTGATACGCTTTAGATGCACAAGTTCTCAGCTTGACTCAAGGAGGCATCATGGTTTTTGTCAGACGTGCCCTGCTGTTCCTGGTTCTTGCGATCCTTGCCGCACTGCCTGCTTTCGCACAGGTACAGATCGAGAGCCTCTCAGGTCCTCCATCATTCGTATCTGGTGGCAAGCTGCGCCTCCGGGTGACAGTTCCGGCAGGGGCGCCGCTCGAATCCGTCAAAGCCCTCGGTTCCTTCGGTGTCCGCACTGGGCTCGAGGCCGGTTTCGAAGAGGTGGCCCCGGGTGTCTTCGAGGGCGTGATCCGCGACTTGCGCGACGGCAACACCACCCTGAGGGCGACAACCGGCCCTGAAGGTGCAAGCCTCTCGATAACAAGCTTTCCGGTTACGGGTCCCATGTTCGCAGGCCCCAAGCAGGAGGTGTTCGTGTGCGCCACCGAACCACACAGGGACACGGCTTCGCTGGGAGAGATACTGGACGATGACTGCAGCATGGCAACCCGGATCGACTACCTTTACCGCTCGGTCGCCAGCGGGAGCCTTGAACCGTACGACGCCGCACTGACAGACGCCGCAGACGTGGCGATGACAACCCTGATGGACGGTCGCGATGTACCTTACATCGTCCGCTGGGAACGCGGCACGATGAACAGGTTCATCTACTCCATCGCCGTTCTTTCCCCGTGGGGGCAGGAGGACGCGCCTGACCTGCGCGCCTGGAACGGCCGGGCACTCTTTCAGTTCCAGGGCGGCGTCGCCATCGGGCACTACCAGGGGGCGCCGAGCTTCAGCAACATGATGTCCGGACATGCGCTCGGCCTCGGGTACGCCGTGCTGTACAGCACCGGCATGCGCACCAACGTGCATTACGACCTCATCCTTGGTGGCGAGACGGCGCTGATGCTCAAGTCCCACTTCGTGACCGAGTACGGGAACCCGCTGTACACGGTTGCCATCGGCGGCTCGGGCGGCGCGATCCAGCAGTACGTGTACGCGCAGAACCATCCCGGCCTGATCGACGCCGCCATCCCGCAGTACTCTTACCCCGACATGGCGACGCAGACGATTCACGTCGGTGACTGTGAACTGCTCGAGCGCTGGCTCGACTTCCAGGTGATGGCCGACCCGGATTCCCGCTGGGCCACATGGAGCAACCGCAGGATCGCGCAAGGGCTGAACACGAGCGACGCAATGATTAACCCGTTCACGGGCGAGGCCGGCAACAGTGAGTGCATCAACGGCTGGCGTGGTCTCTCACCTCTGGCACTCAACCCTCACTTCGGCACCGCACCGGGCATAACGCCCGGGCAGCAGGCGTCAGTCGAGTGGACGCATTTCGCTGATGCGGTCAACTCCTACGGCCTGCGTGAGGACGGCTACGCCCGAAGGACGTGGGACAACGTGGGCGTACAGTACGGCCTCACTGCCCTCATCGACGGCGACCTTTCCCCTGAACAGTTCCTTGACCTGAACGCGAACGTCGGCAGCTGGAAGGACCAGGCGGAGATGGTACAGGAGGGCTGCCCGTTCATCGAGCAGCTGTGCAGTGATCCGGACCAGATCGACCCATGGTCGATGCGCAACATGAACCTGAGCCCGGATGGTGTGACGCCCGCCCCCCGCGCTGCCGCCGATCCGGGAGCGATAGCGGCGGTGTATGCGAGCGGACTCGTCTTCACCGGCGGGATCGACATCCCGGTGATCGATTGGCGCCCATACCTCGAGGAGGTACTCGACATGCACAACAGCGCCCAGTCGTTCGCGACGCGTCAGCGCATGCTCGACCACGCCGGCCACGCTGACAACCAGGTAATCTGGTTCACCGACGTGCCCTTCGGCGCTGATCCGTTTGACCAGACACCGATGGCGCTGCAGGTGATCGATTCCTGGATGGCGAACCTGAGAGCGAATCCCGGACTCGGCGTAGTGGATGCGATGCCTGCACAGGCTGTCGACAGCTGCTTCGCCGCCGACGGATCGCTGCTCTACTCGGGGCCAGACGCCTGGGCGGGTGTACTCGATGAAGAGGCCGCAGGGCCATGCACCCGTGAATTCGAACTCCACAGCCACCCACGCAGGGTCGCGGGCGGCCCGATAACCGGGATGATCTACAAGTGCCACCTGCAGTCCCTGGACCAGGCGATCGCTTCAGGCCTGTACGGCCCATGGCAGCCGGACCCGAGCCAGGTCGCACGCCTGGAGGCGATCTTTCCGACCGGTGTATGCGACTGGGACCAGGGCGAAGGTGGCCTCCTGCACTGACGTTTTCGCAGGCTGAGGCAGTGGTCCCCCGGTGCAGACAGGTGCGATCCGGGGGACCACTGTTACAATCGGCCGCATGCCCATGAAGTACCCGCAAACCCATACGGTCGAACAGAGTGATGAGTACTTCGGTACGCTGGTCGAAGACCCGTACCGCTGGCTGGAGCAAGGTGCGGACTCACCGGAGGTCGCCAACTGGATCACACTGCAGAACGACCTCACACGCGAGCAGCTTCAGAATTATCCGAAGCACCGCAAGTTGAGCAGTCGGCTGGCGGAATTGTGGGATTACGCCAAGGCGGGACCACCATGGTCACGGGGTGGCCGCTGGTTCCAGTTCCGTAACACGGGCCTACAGGATCAGCACGTGCTCTACACAATGGAAAGCCCGGACGCCGAGGGTCGTGTACTGCTCGATCCCAACCAGCTGTCCGAAGACGGCACCGTTTCCCTTAGCAGCGTCGCTGCAAGCCCTGACGGAAAGTACCTGGCCTACGGCCTCAACAAGGGGGGTTCGGACTGGATAACCTGGCACGTACTCGAGATCGGTTCGGGAGAAGTCCTGCCCGATGAGCTCCTCTGGAGCCGATTCTCCGGCGTCGCGTGGCTGCACGACAGCAGTGGCTTCGTGTACTGCCGTTACCCGGAGCCACCACAAGGCCAGGAGCTGCTGGTCGAGATGGCGAACCAGACCGTCTGGCTGCACCGCACGGGTACCGAACAGGCGGACGACACCCTGATTCACGAACGACCTGACGATCCCCAACTGGCCTTTCATCCCGTAGTCACTGACGACGGGAACTGGCTGGTGCTGCTGGTAAGCCGCGGAACCGAACCCCGCAACTACGTCTACGCGCGCAGACTTGATCCGGACAGGCCGCAAGAGGGCGGGTTCCATGCGCTGATCGGAGACTTCCGCGCCGAGTTCGAGTACATCGGGAGCGACGAGGGCGAGATCTACTTCCAGACCGACGACTCAGCCCCCAACGGCAAGGTGGTCGCAATCAACGTGGAGCAGCCGGACCTGGTCAGGACTGCCCTGCCCGAACAGCCTGACTTGCTGGACGAGGTCCGGCTCCTGGGCGATACGTTGATCGCTACCCACCTCCACCATGCCAGTCACCGGGTCAGCTACTGGTCGCTCGAGGGCGCGAGCCTCGGCGCAGCGGAGCTGCCGACGCTGGGAACAGTCCGGTTCAAACGCGTTGAACGCTCTGCCAAAGAAGCCTTCATGTACTTCACCTCGTTCCTGTATCCGTCGAGCATCCTGGGCTCCGGCACGAGCCCGGAGACCTTGGTCACTCATTGGAGCCCCGAGGTGCCTTTCGACACCTCCCCGTACGAGACCGTGCAGGAGTTCGCAACAAGTCCGGACGGTACCAAGGTTCCCATGTTCATCGTCAGGCCCGTCAGATCCGAGAACAATGGCAACAACCTGACACTGCTGTACGGCTACGGTGGGTTCAGCATCAACCTGACTCCCGAGTTCTCAGCCAGCAGGCTTGCCTGGCTCGAGGCTGGCGGCACATTCGTGCTCGCCAACCTGCGCGGCGGCCTCGAATACGGCAAGGCCTGGCACGAAGGTGGCATCCTCAGCCGCAAACAGAACGTGTTCGATGACTTCATCGCCTGTGCCGAGCATCTGATCGACCAGAACTACACGCGGCCCGAACGGCTGGCGATCCAGGGCGGCTCCAACGGTGGCCTTTTGGTCGGTGCCTGCATAACGCAGAGGCCGGACCTGTTCGGCGCCGCTCATGCCGCCGTCGGCGTACTCGACATGCTCCGCTACCACCGCTTCACGATCGGGTGGGCCTGGGCAAGCGATTACGGTACGAGCGAACACGAGGACGGGTTCAGGAACCTTATCGATTATTCCCCCTTGCACAACATCCAGCCGGACACCTGCTACCCGGCTACCCTGCTGACGACAGGGGACCGCGACGACCGCGTTGTACCCGCGCATTCGTTCAAGTTCGCTGCCACCCTGCAGGCGGCACAGGCATGTGACCGACCCGTGCTCCTGCGTGTACAGACCAAGACGGGTCACGGTCACGGCAAGCCGACCAGGCTGCTGATCGAAGAGCAGGCCGACATCTGGGCCTTCCTGCTCCAGGAGCTGCGCGGGTAGAGTCATGACAGGCACCTTCCTCGCAGGCATCACCATCATGGCTCAGGAGTGGATCCTCGCCTGGCCGGTGCCCGCATCAGTCCTGATTGCCGTGTTGCTCCTGCTTGCGGCCTGGTTGGCGCAGTGGTTCGTCCATCGGTACCTGGTCGGGCTGGTCGCACGCCTGCTCAAGCGCAACCGGTTCGTGTGGGAAGACGCGTTGACGCGCCGCGGAGTACTGTCAAGGCTGACGTGGGCCGTGCCGCTCATCGTATTGCGCACGGGGCTGCCGCACATTCCGATCATGCCCGCAGGACTCGGCGAGTTCATCCGCAGGATGCTGGCCGCCGCCATGGTCCTGGTCGTGACGCAGGCACTCGCGGCGCTCCTCAACGCGTTCTCGGACGTCTATGCGCGCTCCAAACACGCTACGCAGAGGCCGATCAAGAGCTACATCCAGGGCGCGATTCTGGTCGCCTACATCGTGGCAGGCATCATCGCGGTGGCAATACTCGCCAACCTTGATCCCGTCATAATCTTCAGCGGTCTGGGCGCTGCCTCGGCAATCATCATCCTCGTCTTTCGCGACACCATCCTTTCGCTTGTCGCGGGTATCCAGCTGACTGCAAACGACCTCATCCGGATGGGCGACTGGATCGAGATGCCGCAATTCAGTGCAGACGGCGACGTAGCCGAGATCGCATTGAACTACGTTCGCGTCCAGAACTGGGACAAGACCTACACGGTGATTCCCGCACACAAGTTCCTGGAGAACAGTTTCAAGAACTGGCGCGGCATGCAGGAATCCGGTGGCAGACGGATAAAGCGCAGCATCTTCATCGATATGAGCACGGTGCGGTTCCTGACGCGTGAGGAAGCCGACCGGTTTCGCCGTTTCGAACTGCTGGGCGACTACATCGACAGCAAGGAGCGCGAGCTTGCCGCGTGGAACAGTGAACACGCCGAGTCCGAAGATCCCGTCAACTCCAGGCGCCTCACCAACATCGGCACCTTCAGGGCCTACGTTACGGCTTACCTGCGGGCGAACCCGAACATCCATGATCATCTGACCTTCCTCGTGAGGCAGCTTGCGCCAACCGCTGAGGGCCTGCCCTTAGAGATCTACGTGTTCACGACGGACGTTCGCTGGGCATTCTACGAAGGCATCCAGGCTGATGTGTTCGATCACCTCTTCGCGATTCTGCCAGAGTTCGGTCTCGAGGTTTACCAGAGCCCATCCGGTCGCGATCTGAGCGGCCTTGCGGGTGATGCGCGGCGAAGAATCACGGAGTCTTCCGCGGAAGCCTAGTCCAGCAGCTTCCGCTGGAGCTCAGGCAGTACGGCGCCCAACGGCGCGTCGATGCGTATGGCAGCCAGTCCGTCCCCTTGGGTAACCCCCCTGTTGACGATCGCGATCTCCTTGCCTTGGGCAGCCGCGGCTTCAACGAATCTGTAGCCCGAGCGTACAGTCAGGGACGAGCCCACCACCAGCAGCGACCCGGCGTCGGTCAGCATCTGCCACGCACGCTCGACCACCGCGGCCGGTACGTTCTCACCGAAGAAGACGACGTCCGTCTTGAGGCGTCCCCCACACGAGAGGCAGGTCGGCACCCTGAACCCTGCGGCCTCGCCATCCGGGAGCTCGGCGTCCCCGTCCGGGTTGAGGCGCGCCGCCAACGCCAGGAAGTCCGGGTTCATGGCAGCCATGCGTCCCTGAACAGCGGCCATCGGTTCCAGGGCGTCGCAATCCAGGCAACGGACGCGTGCGATCGAGCCGTGCAGCTCGAGGACGTTGCTGCTGCCCGCACGCTGATGGAGGCCGTCCACGTTCTGGGTGAGCACCCCCGTGAGACAGCCGGCCCGTTCCAGGCGGGCGACCGCCCAGTGGGCGGCGTTCGGCCCTACCATCCGCATCTGCAACCAGCCTGCATGCGAACGTGCCCAGTAGCGTTTCCTGGCCTCTTCGCTCCGACTGAACTCCTGATACCGCATCGGCTCACGGCGCCTGGCGAGTGCAGCCGGACTCCGGTAATCGGGAATTCCCGAGTCGGTGCTGATGCCAGCCCCGCTCAGCACGAGCGCAGGGTGACGCCGGAGCAACGCCGCAAGTTCTTCGATCTGCGTCTTCACAGCTTAAGCATCAGAACTCTGCGCGTCCCGCGCGCAGCCCGACTTCGCGCCAGCCTCGCACGGAGTTGCAGAGGAAGATTTTCTCGGCTTGCAGGAGGTCGGCCAGGGTGAGCAGCTCCTCGCGGGCACGATCGTCGTCTTCGAGTACTGTAGCCCGAAAGGTGCCGGCCAGGAGGCCGGCTTCCTTTCGCGGTGTCAGCAGTTCGCCTCCGAGCCGCACGAAGACGTTGCTGTTGGCCGCCTCAGTCAGCTCGCCGAAGCGGTTCAGGAAGAGGATGTCCGCGAGGCCTTGCGCCGCTGCGAAGCGCGCTGCGGCATCAAATACTGTTCGGCGGGTCGTCTTGTGCCTGGTCAGGTGATCAGCTGGTGGCAGTCTTGTACGCGCCACCATCACCTCGGCGTTCGCCGTACCGGTTTCGAGGGGTTCAGCGCTTCCCCAGAGCTCCCCGGTCCGCTCCAGCAGGACCCTGACCTTGTAGTCTCCGGCGCCGAGTCCGGCTGCGACCCTGGCGAGCAGGGCGTTGATCCGCTCCGGGGCGACCGGGAAACCCAGTTCATCGGCAGATGCGACCATCCGTCCGACGTGCAGCCCGATCCGGTGGTACTCGCCGTCCCAGAGCAGCGACTCGATCAATCCTGGTTCCTGCTGCACCGTGGTCCTCCCACATACAGGATACGTGGCCAGACCCAGCAGCGCAGGGGCGGCGGCAAGCCTGGCTTGCCGCCGCCCCTGCGTTTGGTCTCCTACAGGCCCGAGGGCTCGACGACGACGGTGATCGTGTCTTCGAAGCCGTTGTACCTACCGGTGATCTCTACGGGTACGGGCAGCAGCGTTGTGGAGCTGACTGCCGTGACCCGGCCAGTGTTGGCAATCGAAACGTACTCTTCGTCCTCATCGCTTGAGGACCAGTTGATGAGAGCGCCGATCACGCTGTCGGTTGTCTCGTTGTCGAAGTGCGCCCGCCCCCCGAGGAGGTTCGATTCGCCTTCAGCGAGCGTGAGAACGTTGTCCTCGAATCCAGGCGCCTCGCCGACAATGGAGAAGTCAGTCATCTCGCGAGTACCTGCACAGGCGGCGAGGGCGATGGAGAGAAGGACGGCTGCGAACGGATAGAGGTATTTCCGGTAGTTGGTCATGCGAGCAAGGTAGCAGCAGCTCGAATCCGGAACTGTATGCGTTCACCGCGCTCTTCTCATGTAAGGGGCAGAGACTCTCAGGCGCATCCGCGACCCGGCTGGTGCCCTTCTCCTGTTCAGCCGACTTCGGAAGAGCGCACGACCTTGCCGGTCTCGAGCGACTGTTGGGCCGCCATGGCAAGGCGCAGCGATTCCCGGCCGTCCTCTGCATCCGGCGCGACCGGGCGCCCGGCGAGCACATTATGAGCGAAAGCCTCAAGCTCATGAAGGTACGCGTCACTGAAGCGACTCTCGAAGTCAGGGGGCCTCTCCTGAACGCTGCCGTACGGGCCATAGCGCTTCAGGTGCCAGCGGCTCTCCATGTCGATGCTCACCCGCCCCTGACTCCCGACGACTTCGGTGCGGATGTCGTAGCCCCAGACCGAGTTCAGTGCGACCTCAAGCGTGCCGATCGCCCCGCTGGCGAACTTCAGCGTTGCCACCGCTGTGTCATACAGCCCGTGCTCCGCCAGCGCGGGATCACTGATCGCTCCGCCTGTCGCGTAGACCTCCTCCACCTCACCCACGAGAAACCTGGCTGCGTCGAGGTCGTGGATGCCCATGTCGAGGAAGATGCCCCCACTGGTTGCAAGGAATGAGACCGGCGGAGCACGGGTGTCGCGGCCGACACCACGGAAGCCCTCGATACGGCCCAGCTGCCCGGTGTCGATCTGCCTGCGTGCTTCCTGGTACGCCGGATCGTACCGCCGCTGGAAGCCTACCTGCAGCTGGCCTCCGGTCGCACGGACCGCCGCGACGGTCCTGTCTGCTGCCTCCAGGTCATGTGCGAGCGGCTTCTCAACGAAAACTGCCTTGCCCGCCTCCAGGGCACGGATGCTCAGCTCCGCGTGCGTCGGTGTCGGGCTGCTGATTATCACGGCCCGTACCGAGTCGTCCGCAACAGCCGCGTCGAGGCTGACTGGCTCGGCCCCCAGCGCACGGGCCACATTGGCGGCCGCAACCGGGTCTGCATCGGCCACGAGCTTTACGGCCACGTTCGGAAGCCGCTGCAGGCGAGCAGCGTGCAGCTGTCCCATCCGGCCAACCCCTATGAGCGCAACGCCCAGTCGTTCAGGACTCACTGCGCATCTCCTCTTCCAGAACCTCAAGCTCGTAGCCGCCGGACATCATCTCAAGGACCTGATCCCGTGAGACGTCGCTCCTGGCGAAAGTCCCATAGGTGGTCCCCCGCTTGAAGATGGTGAAGCGGTCAGCCACCGGATAGGCGTGATGAACGTTGTGGGTGATGAATATGACGCCGAGCCCGCGCTCACGCGCCTGCCTGATGTAGCGAAGCACCGTCCCCGCCTGTTTAACGCCCAGCGCGCTGGTCGGCTCGTCCAGGATCAACACCCTGGCACCGAAGTAGACAGCACGACTGATGGCCACGCACTGCCTCTCACCGCCGGACATCGTACCGACCGCCTGACCGGGATCACGGATGTCGATACCCATCTTCGCCATCTCCTCGCGCACGACCTCGTCGGCCCTCGCCAGGTCGAAGCGCCTGAACGGACCCCAGCCCACCTGTGGTTCGCGCCCAAGGAAGAAGTTCCTGGTTACGCTCATGAGAGGCTGAATCGACAGGTACTGATGCACGGTTGCGATTCCCGCATCGAGCGCGGCGGCGGGGTTCGGGAAGCGCGTCGGCTCGCCGCCCACCAGGAGTTCACCCCGATCGGGCTGGTGCACGCCCGAGAGTACCTTGATCATCGTGGACTTTCCCGCGCCATTGTCGCCAAGCAGGCAGTGCACCTCGCCGGCAGCAACGTCCATCGAGATGTCGCTCAGGGCGATCACGTTGCCGTAGTACTTCGTGATGTTCCTGACTTCCAGCAGTGGTGGGCGCTTCGCCATCAGCTCGCCTCGGTCGCCCGCCGGCGCACGAAGTTGTTGAAGATGACCGCGATGAGGAGCATCACGCCCAGGAACACCCTGAACCAGTCAGTATTGATTCCGGTGAAGAAGATGCCCTGCTGCACCATCCCGAAGATCAGCGCACCGAACACGGCGCCGATGGCCGAGCCATAGCCGCCGGTCAGGAGGCAGCCTCCGATCACGGCTGCGATGATCGCCTCGAACTCCTTGAGTTCTCCGCGCAGCACATCGGCACTGCCGAACTGCAGCACCTGCAGGGCAGCAAAGATGGTTGCGGCGGTGGCAGTGCCCATGAACAGGATGATGCGTACCCGGTTCACGGGTACGCCGGCATTGCGCGCTGCTTCTGCATCCCCGCCGACTCCGAAAATCCAGTTACCGAAGCGGGTGCGCAGCAGGATCCAGCTGGCGATAAGTGCCAGCACCAGCCACCACCACACGGAGACCGGCAAGCCAAGATACTTTCCTGTGAAGAGCGGATAGATCCAGCTGTCCTCGACGAAGGCCCGCACGCCCGATACCTGCGTCCTGCCCGTGATGAGCCGCGTGAACCCTATGGTGAGGCCCCTGAGGATGAACAGGAAGGCGAGCGTGACAATGAAGGAAGGCAAGCGCGTCCTGTTCACGATCGTGCCGTTGAGGAAGCCGACCAGAAGCGCGCTGGCCAGGGCGAGAAGCAGTGCGGCCCAAAGCGGCCAGCCATAGATGGCGATCGGGATCGCGATCACCATGCCTGCCGCACCGATCATGCTGCCCAGGGAGAGATCGAACTCCCCGCCGATCATCAGCATGGCCGCGGCAACCGCGAGGATGCCCAGTTGAGCGCTGATCTCGAGCCAGCTCGAAACGCCGCGGGCTGACAGGAAGCCCCTGTCACCCGCGACGATTGCAAAGAAAGCGAAGACGAGCACCGCTCCGGCGACTGCGCCCAGTTCCGGTCGGCTGAGGAACTGCCTCAGTGGGTTAATGCGCCTTACGCGCTCGTCACTGTTTGTCGTGCTCAGCGTATTCCCTGCGTGCTGAGCTCAACTACCTGCGCGGCGTTGTCCGGAGTGACGAAGCCCGGGCCGGTACGGATGATGTTGTCACCCGGAAGGAGGCCGTACTGGGCGTACAGCGTCAGGAACATGACCGGCAGGTAACCCTGCAGGTACTGCTGCTGATCGATGGCGAACAACGCGTTTCCTGCAGCGATGGTTTCCAGAATGGTCGGAGAAAGGTCGAAGAAACCGAGGCTGACCGTACCGAGCACGCCAAGCTCCTCGAGCGCCGCGATGGTTGGCTCGCCGCCGACCGGGCCTACCGCCAGGACGCCCTCGATGTCGCCTGTCGAACTGAATGCGGCCATGACGGCGTTCCGCACCTCGGTCGGGTCGGTTCCGACTGACAGGACCGTGACGGAAGCTCCGTCGCCGAGGCCATCCTCGAACCCCTCGCAACGGAGGTCGAGTGCCACATTTCCGACCTCGTGGTTCACGCAGATGGCCCGCGGCACTCCTCTGGCCGCCATCCTGAGTCCGGCGCCGAATCCTGCCTCGTACTCGGTCTGACCAACGTGAGCGATGATGCCCATGTCCTGAAAGACATCGGATCCGGAGTTCATCGACATGACCGGGATCCCTGCAGCAACCGCGTCGCGGATCACATCACCGAGTGCATCGGCATCCGGGATCGTCACAACCAGGCCGTCGGGATTGCTGGCGATCGCCGCATCAATCAGCTGCGCCATGCGCGGCATATCGAACGTGTCGGGCGCGTCGTATTCGACCGTCACTCCCATGTCGGCTGCCGCCTGGTCGACGCCGTTCTTCGCGACGCTCCAGAACGGATCTGCCGCCGCGCCGTGACTCACGACCACGATCCGGATGTCTGACCGGTCCTGGGCGAACCCGAAACCTCCGATCAGAAGTGCTGCAAGAACGAACAACGAAACTCGCTTCATTGTCATACCCCTTTCCCGGCTCATGCCGGTTCGGATGCCGCTGGCAACTTCGCCGGAACGCGGGGAGCGGTAAGCTCCTGCCGGTCCCAGCCGCTTTTGTGACTGCCTGAGCGTAGCGTACGGGGCTCAGGACGGTCAATAGGACCGGCTTTCCGACAAGGCCCCGAACCGATCGACGCATCGCGCTGTGAGTGAAGCTCAGGCCAGGGCCCGGACGGCTGCGATCAGCAGCAGGTGTGCCGGATAGAAGACCCAGGGAAGCAGACCGGTTCTGGGCAGCGAGAGCGGAAGCCGGCTTACCAGCAGGGCAAGAGGCAATGCTGCAAGCGCCCAGGGGCCGAGCGGCCAAGGATAGTTCACGAAAAGTACCGTGAGCGCCGCGATCAGCCAGGCAACCAGCGTGCCTGTTCGGAACGCCCACCAGACAACTGCCACCAGAAGTACCCCGACCGGACCGTACTCAACCTGTGTTGACAGGCCGAGGATCAACGGTACGAGCAGCCAGGCCAGAGGGCTGAGGGTCGTGGCACGGGAGAGCAACTGAAGGAGACAGGTCGCGAGCAGCAGGGTTCCCATGATTGACACGCCCTGCCAGCCGAACACAAGGTAGTGCGGCCCCTGGGCGAGCACAGTGAACAGCGCAAGACGTGGGATGTACCGCCGTGGTTCGACTGCCCTGACCGCAACGTTGTACGCAAGCAGCACCGCGAAAATCGGCCAGGCCACCCGACCGACAGCGCGCCAGGTGTCAGCAGAGCCAGGCTCGACGAATGCGTAACCGACGTGGTCTACCACCATCGCACCGAGCGCCAGCCAGCGGAGCACCTCCTGCTGCCCACTGCTGAACCGAATCAATTGCCGGGGCCCGTTCCGGGCTTGCAGGGGGCCTGCGCTAGTGGGCGACTGCCTCGCGGGCCTTCTCCAGCAACTTGTAGTTGGTCAGATCAAGTGACAGCGGCGTGAGCGTGACGAGGCCCCGCTCGATGCCCCAGCGGTCCGTGCCCTCGTCGGGCTGCTCGGTCGCGAGCTCGGAGAACCAGAAGTGCTCGCGTCCCATCGGATCCTGGGACGGCACGACGATTCCCTCGTAGTTCCTTACCGACTGGCGAGCCCAGATTATTCCCTGTGGATCCTCGGGAAAGTTCACGTTCAGCAGTGGCATGTCTGGAGCCTCGAGGAAGTCCTTGATGACCTGCTTCAGGTAGGGCAGGAAGGGCTTGTACTCATCCGGTCCGGTGCTGAACGGAGCACTGAAGGCGATCGCCGGTATCTGCAGGAACGCCGCCTGCTTGGCTGCAGCCACCGTGCCGGAGTGCCAGATGTTGTGTCCGATGTTGAGGCCCAGGTTGATCCCTGTCAGGACGAGGTCGACCTCGTCCCAGTGGTGCGCCCCAAGTGCGACGCAGTCCGCCGGAGTGCCGTCCACCCGGTACGCTTCCAGGTCATCGAGCTGAACCTTGTGGTAGTGGAGCGGCCGCTTGATGGTAATCGCATGGCTCATGCCGGACTGTTCAACGTCCGGCGCAACAACCCTCACGTCCCCGAATTCCCTGGCCGCATTCGCCAACACCCGGATCCCGGGGCTGAAAATCCCGTCGTCATTGCTTACCAGTATCCTCATAGTGCCGGTGATGCTACCACGCGCAACCACCGCACCCCATGTCCCGCGCCGCTATCATGAGCACACGCATGCTTGACTTCAGACCGAGCATCAGCACTCACTTCCTGCAGCGTCCCCGCCTCCTCGGGCTGCTACCCGGAAAACCCGGTCAGGCGGTACTTCTCGAGGCGCCTTACGGATACGGGAAGTCAATCCTGGCCAGCCAATGGGCCCAGGCACTCGAGGAGCAGGGAACCCGGATCATCTGGACGGTGGCGCACGGCCGGGAACCGTCACAGGCGATAGCGGCAGCAGCAGGCCTGCCGCCGTCCACGCCCTGGGAGGCGCTGCTCTTCGAACTGTGGCGAGTGCCGACGCTGCTGGTCTTCGAGGACCTCGAGGCGCTGAGCGATCACGGCCAGCTCACGCCCCTGCTCGATGACCCTGGCGGCATCGTGCTGCTGGCAAGCCGCATCCCCGTCAGGAACGACCTGCTTGGACGGCTGGCCCGGGAGGGCCGGCTTACTCACATGCAGGCCGCAGACCTCGCCTTCACGCTCGATGAAGCGAAGCAGATTTTCAGTGACTTCGCACGTGCCGAGCATATTCATCGGGGTACCTACGGCTGGCCGCTGCCCCTTCACTTCGCCTCACTCACCGGAGACCTGCCGGACGAGGGCTCGATCCTGCAGGGCATGATCGACAGCCTCGATCCGGATGAGTGGCAGGAGGCCCTGCTCATGGCGGCGGTCCCCTACGTGCCTTCAGACGCTGCCACTTCAGCGACAGTGCGCCTTGGATCCAGCGGCTTTGCACAGCAGATCGAGTCCGGCTTCCGCTTGAACGGCCTCATCGCGGAGCAGATCCGCAACCGCCACCCGAGCGAGGTCCTGAAGGCGGTTCGCAGCAACGCCTCGCGGCTGCCCGCCTGGCTGCTCGCAACCGGTTTCGAACGCACCGGTGATCACGAAGGTCTGAAAGAGGTTCTGGAACGCGTGCTCGAGCAGCCGTGGCGACAGGCTCCGGAGCAGTTCCTGCAGTGGGATGAACTGCTCGGACCGCCAGCGAGTGCCAGTGCCAGGCGTAACGTCAGCGCCGGCAGCGCCCTGAAATCGCTCGGACGCCACGAAGAGGCCATCACCAGGCTGTCCGCAGCACTGGAATCGCAGGATCTGTCGCCCGAGGAGCGCATCTTCGCACTCGGCGAGGCAGGCTGGTCACTTGTGTTCTCGGACAGGGCCGCCGCTCAGAAGATGGTCCTGCTGGGCGAAGAGCTTCTAGACAAGGTCCCCCCTGACCGTGCCGGCCGTTTTCTGGCGAATGCGAGCGTCGTCGACTCCTACAGCGGCAGGTTCGTGGAAGCGCTCGACCGCCTGTACCGGGCACGCGAAATCCTGCCCGCCGACAGCGAGTTCCGTATCGGCGTAGAGATAAACATCGCGATCAACGTGTGGGACACTTCAGGTGACCTGGATCATCGCCTCCGGGTGCAGAGGGACAAACTCGATGATGTCATGAAGCTGTACCCGAATGACGCATATGGTCAGGCACGAGACGTCGCGATGATGCATTGGTGGCTTGGGGACACACAGGGGGCACGGAAGTACCTCGAGATTGCGGTCCAGGGCCGTCAGGCCAACCCCGGCGTCTCGCTGGAGGCAGAGGCAGCACTTGCCTGCCTTGCTGGCGACCCTTCTCCCATGAGCCGGCTGCTCCGCGCAGCCCTCGCCTGGAAGATGCCATACGTGCACGATGTCATCACGATGTATGCGATTCGGCTGTCTCCACCCGAGCGTGCAATGCAACTGTATTCAACCGTGGAGTCACCTGGCTTTGCCGCGGTCGGCATGGCCGAAAAGCTCGCTGCTTCAGGCCAGCGCTCAGAGGCGACCGGGATCCTTGACGATGCAATGAAGATCCATACTGACCGGGAGTACCTCCTTTACCTCAGGTCATGTCGCTACCGCTGTTCACGTGACGAACGCGATCTCGACGCTTTCATGGAACTGACAACGGCCAGGGAAAGGCTCTTGCCTGGCTTCGTGCCGCTGGACGAGCTGCCCAGGGGCCGGCCGGAACTGGCGAGGCACTACCCGCTGGAGACCGTGCTGCGGAGTGGCTGGACGGAAGCCGCCTCATCACGCCGCGACGAGATCCCGCCCCTCGACGTCCAATTGCTGGGGAGGCTGAAGGTGTCGCACCTGGGTGAAGAAATCAGGTTGCTGAAGCGTCCCGCCGAACTGCTTCTCCTGCTGTGCCTGGGGCTCGGGCGCGACCAGGTAGCGATGGCGCTCTGGCCAGAGCTTGAACCTGCCGCCCGGGCGAACAACCTGCACGTGCAGATGAACGCCCTGCGGCAGACGCTAGAGTCCGGCCCGCCGGGCAGCATCATGAAGAGCGATGGCAGCCTTCATGTACGAACCGATCTGGGCCGCCTGAGAGCGGCGCTTGCCACCGGCGACGCACCGACCGCCCTTGAGATCTACCAGGCCAGACTGGCGCCGGAAGTCAGCCTGCCCATGGTTGAGATTGCACGTGAAAGCCTGCACGAGGAGGTCGCGGCGCTTTTCCTGGCGCAAGACTCCGACCCCGACTATGCATCGCGGATAGTTGCGCTCGATCCGCTCAACGAGGAGGCGGTCCGGACGACTATCCGGCACCTGCTGGCGCGAGGACATCGCTGGGCGGCGGTTCAGCATTTCGAAGCGTTCAGGGACGCACTTGCCGAGGCTGTCGGACTTGAACCCGAGCCCGAGACCAGCTACTTGCTGAACACGCGCTGAGCAGCAGTCCTGCCCAGCGTGGACTCGGCGTCCTCAGGCCGCTCCGTATCCAGCACCAACAGACTCGCGCCGTCACGTACGGCTCCCTGAAGGTAGTCCGACTCTTCCTCGCCAAGGTTATAGGCTGAACGCCAGTTGAAAGCTCCGATGGCGACCGGCCCGGCCTGCGGCTGTGACGTGTGCGGCGCGCCGATCACTCCGCCCGCGACAAGCGGCACGCCTGGCGAATCATCAGCAGCCTTGGCTGCGCTGTCAATCACGCGCGCGATGTCCTCACCCATCCCGGCACCTTCCAGTTCACGGATCGCTTCGTTCAGGTCACTGTCATCGTCAAAGATTGCGAATACGTATGGCATCCTGCTTCCCTTCCTCTCCCCTCACGCCGTCTGGTCGGCGTGTCGGCCTTCTTCAAACTCCTCGAGCATCTTCGCACCGGCATCATCGAGTGCCTGCCTGGGACTTGTCATCTCAATCTCCTCGAAGCCCTGCGTTACCAGGATGGCGACTCTCCGCCCGCTCAGCAGGTCCGGGTTTCCGTTTTCGTGTGGCATGGCTCTGACCCCCTTCACTGTGCGTTGCCAAGGTAGCGCCCCTGGCCCGGACGGACTTGGCGACAGCGCACAGACTGACCCGGTTGCATCCGACCGCGTGATGGGCGATTCTGGCCTGGTGACCCAGGATCTCGAAGAACGTATCGATGCACTGATGACCCGCCATCACGTCCCTGCTACTTCCGTTCACGTAAGGCGCGCTGGTGAGGTGCTGCTCAGTGCCGGGTTTGGCCAGGCCGCAGAAGGCCGCGCAGCCACCGCGGATACCGTCTTCGGCGTTGCCTCGATCACCAAGTCGCTGAGTTGCCTGGCGGTGATGCAGTTGGCCGACGACGGGCGGCTCCGCACGAACCAGCGAGTTGCAGACTTCTTCAGCACGTTCAACCGACCCGGCTGGGACGGGATCGAATTGCACCACCTGATGAGCAACAGCAGTGGCCTCCCACCGATGGGGTTCCGCCGCAACGGCCTTGCGCGCGCCATCGAAGCTGACCCATCGCGTGAACTGCTCGGCCTGAGGATGGAGGACCATCTGCCCCCGCTCGACTCAGTCGCTGAGCTTGCCGGCGCGATCGGTGATGCGGACGTGCGCCTGCTGGGCCCCCCTGGAAGCATCTTCAGTTACTCCAACGAGGGCTTCAGCCTGCTGGGCGGAGTCATCGAACAGGCCTCCGGCACTGACTACGTAACGTACGTGACCCGTCACATCCTTGAGCCGCTTGGCATGACCAGGAGCGTGTTCACTCTCGAGGACCTGGCAGCGCTCGATGACGTGGCCGACCTGTACAGCTACGTGGGCGGCTACTCCCGGGTCCGGAACACGCCCGGCTACTATTGGGCACCAGCCCTGCTCGCCAGCGGCTACCTGAGGTCAAGCGCTCCCGATCTGGCCAGGTATGTGGACGTGTTCAGCGATGCAGCAGCGAACCGCATCGTGTCTCACGGGGCGCTTGAGGCGATGATGACGCCCCATGTGCAGCTCACGGCGGATACCTGGTACGGATACGGCCTGAAGGTCAGTCCTGACCACCATGGGGTAAGGATCATCCATCATGGCGGCAGCACCAAGGGGGTCGGAGCAACGCTCAGCTTCGCACCGGACCTGCGCCACAGCAGCATCGTCCTGACCAACATCTCGGACTGCCCGGTCCAGGAGATGGCGTTCGAGGGGCTGCATGCGGCGCTCGGCATGCCTCCTGGCACGCCGACGGAGACCTTCGCTGAAGGTGTGCCGGACGCCGGCTATGCGGGCACGTATCGCAGTGCAGAGCACGTCACCCTGGTCGTGCAGGTCGACGGGGCCGGCCAGATCAGAGTGAGGAGCGGGGCTCTCACCACTGTGGCAAGACCACTTGCCGACAGTTCGATCAGCTTCGCAGCGAACGGCAGCCAGGTCCATGTGAAGTTCCTGGACCGTGACGAAGCCGGGTTCCGGACGCTTCGGTACGGCATGCGGGTGCTGCACCGGTCCGACCTGCCGCTGCCGGTAAGCCGCTGAGCTCCGCAAGCTCCTGACAGCCCCTCGGCCCCCGAGAACCTCTGGGGCGCACTTCCTGCGGTACAATCACCGTCATTATGGGACTTCTGGATGTGATCGGACCGGTCATGGTCGGCCCCTCAAGCTCGCACACGGCAGGAGCATGCCGTCTGGCACTGCTCGCACGCAACCTGCTCCTGTCGCCACCCCAGCGGGTCAGGTTCGCCCTCCACGGTTCGTTCGCCAAGACCGCCCAGGGCCACGGAACTGATCTTGCACTGGTCGGAGGAATGCTGGGTTTCGCACCGGACGATCCCCGGCTGAGACAGGCTTTCGACGAAGGTGTTGCCGCCGGCCTCGAGTTCGAATTCACGCAGGCGGATCTGGGTGATGTGCATCCCAACTCTGTCCGGATAGAGATGGAATCGGCGGACGAGTCCGTGAGCCTGACCGGCTCAAGCCTCGGAGGTGGACTCGTCAAGGCGTTCAAGGTGGGTGAGTTCGAGACGAACTTCTCGGGCTCGTATCACACGCTGCTGGTACAGCACCTCGATCAGCCGGGCGCTATCGCGCAGGTCGCCCGCGTAATCGCGGACGACGATGGCAACATCGCCACGCTTTACTCCATGCGAAACAAGCGGGGTGGCCAGGCGTTGATGGCCATCGAGATCGACAAGCGCCTTTCACAGCACGTGCTCGATTACCTCAACAACGTCTCTTACGCAGTCTGGGTGCGCATGCTGCCCGAGGTGATGGCTGACAAGCCTCCGGCAAGCTCGATCCTGGAAAGAAACGTGGACGAGCGATGAACCTGACCGACCTGTCACAGGTGGAGGGCCTCGCTTCGGAGGCAGTGATCCGGGCGGAAGTCGAGACCGGGGCCGTGCGGGATGAGCTTTTCGAGCAGATGCGGGGCAGGATCCGTGAGATGCGCGACTCGGTGCGGCGCGGACTCGAATCCAACGCGCCCAGCCGCACAGGCATGGTCGGCTGGAACGCCAAGCAGCTCTGGGAGGCGACTGATCCGCTGCAGAGCCCGCTGACGAAGCGGGTTCAGGCCTACGCCATGGCAGTCAACGAGGAGAACGCCAGGATGGGCCGGATCGTAGCCGCACCGACCGCCGGAAGCGCAGGCACCCTTCCCGGTGCGCTCTTCGGCGTGGCCGACCATCTTGGCATCGACGACGACCTGCTCGTCGCGCCCGTGATCCTCGCCGCGGGCGTCGGCCAGATAATCGGCAAGAGCATGTTCATCGCCGGCTCAACAGGAGGCTGCCAGGCCGAGATCGGCTCTTCCGCAGCGATGGCAGCGGCTGCGGTCTGCGAGCTTCTGGGCGGCAACGCGCGCCAGGCGATTCATGCCGGCACTCAGGCGCTGATGAACACCATCGGGCTTGTCTGTGACCCGGTGGGTGGTTACGTCGAAGTCCCATGTGTAAGCCGCAACGCATTCTACAGCGTGCACGCCGTATCGGCGGCCCAGCTGGCACTTGCCGGAGTGGAGTCGTTCATTCCACCGGACGAGGTCGTTCAGGCGATGGCCTCCGTCGGCCGGCTTCTTCCCCCGGAACTCCGTGAAACAGGCGAGGGCGGAGTGGCGGATACGCCCACGGGCCGGGCGGTGGCCCTGCGCATGGCCCGGTGAGCCGGCTGCGGGCGGACCGGTACGATGCCCTGGTCCGCCCGCGCTCAAAGCTCAAAGCTTCTTCGTGACTTGACAGTCGCTACTGCGTGTCGTCACTGCCGTTGTCATCGGGCGCGGCCGGCTGTGCCGGCACACTGGCCCTCAGGGCAGCGACAGCTGACGGGAACGCTTCATCCAGCTGATAGATGACGCCGTTGTCCGTCACCCACGCCGCGCTGTCGATGCGGAGGTCACCGACAGTAAGTGCGTCAGCGCTGCTGCCTACGTCCGCTTCCCCTCCACTCATCGCCATGACCCCATCGAGTTCCATCAGGTCCTCCGGCGTGAAATGCCCCACGAAGATGTGGGACCGTACGAAGGTATCCAAGCCAGACCCCGCTTCGTCGAAGTCGATGTCAAGCGAGTTGAGCGCCTCATTGGTCGGCGCGAATATCGTGTACGTGTTGCCATCGTTCAGGGTTGCCATGAGCCCGCTCGATTCGAGCATCCGAACGAAGACACTGTAATCGGCGTCCGCCCGGAGCGTAGCCACAAGGTTGCCACTGCTGTCCGTGGCTTCGATGGGTGCCTCCTCTGCAGGCGGCGTGGTGTCCTCCTGTGCCAGCGCCAACCCACCTGCCAGCAGGGCTCCGCTCAATGTGAACTTCATCAACTTGCTGCCTAGGGTGTTTCTCATCTGGTTTTCCCCCTGTCCGGCGCCGGACTGCTGTTGCGGCTCTTTCCGCGAACGCGACGCCAGGATGTAAGGATACTGATGGGTTGCGCTCCGGTCGTTGGCGTCCACCACGATCAGTCCCACTGGGTTCTCATGGCAACAGAACCTGAAAGATGAGTGTGGCTGCTCGCGCTGTCGCCGGCCTTCAGGAACGGACTGCGAGGTCAGTGCGCCTTATCATCAGCTATGAGCAGCACCTCGGCCACCACTCCCGGTTCGCGCGGACGCGTCACTCTCACGCCGCCGGATGAACTTCTGCTGAGCCTGCTTGCAGGAGGCCTGCTGGTCACGGCCTGGCTCGGCGAGCGGCATCTAGGCTTTCCGGCTCCTGTCTGGCAGCCTCTTTACGTACTCACGTACATGGCAGGTGGCTGGTACGCCTCTCTGAACGCGATCCGCACGGCCCTGCGTGGCCGCTTCGACATCCACTTCCTGATGGTGATCGCCGCCCTGGGTGCCGCGGTCCTCGGGGAGTTCGCCGAGGGCGGACTGCTCCTCTTCCTCTTCAGTCTCGGACATGCGCTCGAGCACCGTGCGCTCGGCCACGCCCGCCGGGCCATCACTTCGATGCAGAACCTGGTACCGGACAAGGCGCTGGTACTTCGGGACGGCATGGAGAAGAGCGTCCCGGCAAGCTCGCTCCTCATCGATGAGCTCATCATCGTCCGTCCCGGAGAGAGGCTTCCGGCCGACGGAGTCGTGACCGCGGGCGACAGTACTGTCGATCAGGCACCGATCACGGGAGAGTCAGTCCCCGTATCCAAGCACCCGGGCTCTGAGGTCTACGCGGGCACGATCAACGGTGATGGCTCCCTCCAGGTCCGAACCACGCGCCTACCGGAGGACACAACTCTCGCCCGCGTCATCAGGACGGTCGAGGAGGCACGCAAGGGCAAGGCTCCCAGCCAACGCTTCGCCGAGCGCTTCACCCGCTGGTTCGCGCCGCTCGCGATGGGGCTCGCGCTGCTGGTAATCTTCGTGCCTCCGGTCTTCGGCGCCGAACTGTCCGACAGCTTCCGCCGCGGGATGGTGCTGCTTGTAGCGATGAGCCCATGCGCCCTCGCGCTGTCAGCTCCGGCGGCGGTGCTTACCGGCATCGCCCGGGCCGCCCGCTCGGGCGTACTGGTCAAGGGCGGCGCAGCCCTCGAACAATCCGGGACAATCGATACCGTCGTACTCGACAAGACAGGAACACTCACGCACGGAAGGCCGCGGGTGGTGACGATCCAGGCTGTGGCGGGTGACGAAACACGCTTGCTGCGCCTGGCTGCAGCGGTTGAACGCCGCAGTGCTCATCCACTCGCCAGCGCCGTGGTGCTGGCCGCCGAGGAACAGGGAATCAGCATGCTGAACGCATCTGAGGTCAGTTCCGTGACCGGACAGGGTGTGCACGGGATCGTGGAGGGGATTCCCGTGTTGATCGGTGGTCCGCGGCTGCTGGCACACAACCGGATAACCGTGCCCGAGGCCCTCGTGCGGCAGAAAGCAGGCCTGGAAGCCGAGGGCAAGACGGTCTCCCTCGTAGCAGCTGACGGGCAGGCGCTCGGCCTGCTGGCGTTTCAGGACACGCTGCGCCCGGCTGCGGCACACATGGTTCGGGAGCTGCACGCCGCGGGCATCGGCCAGGTCATCCTGCTGACCGGAGACAACGCGCAGGCTGCCGACTTTATCGGCCGCGCCGCTGGCGTCGACAGGATCATCGCCGATGCCCTTCCGGAGGACAAGGTGGCAGCAGTCCTGGAGTTGCAGTCCCGCGGAGCACGGGTCGCGATGGTTGGTGACGGTGTGAACGATGCGCCTGCCCTGGCAACCGCGAATCTTGGTGTGGCGATGGGCGGGGCAGGCACGGACGTGGCGCTTGAGACGGCCGATATGGTACTGATGGCAGACGACCTCTCGAGACTGCCCTTCGCGCTCGCGCTGGGACGCGCCCTCCGCCGGACGATAGCGGCCAACCTCGTGATCAGCCTTGGCGTGATCGCCATCCTGGCACCGTCGGCGGTCTTCGGACTTGCCGGCATCGGCGTTGCGATCGTTCTGCATGAAGGCAGCACCCTGGTCGTTATCGGCAACGCGCTTCGCTTGCTCGGCTTCAGGCGAGCGCGTGAGCGAAGTCTGCCTGCAGGTCAGCAAGCGCTTCCAGGCCAACACTTACCCTGACGGTCCGATCAGTGATTCCTGCCGCCGCCTTGCCTGCCTCGTCGAGCCCGGCATGCGTGGTGGTCCACGGGTGAATCACCAGCGTCTTCGCGTCACCTATGTTCGCCAGGTGGGAGGCCAGCTCGAGCCGGTCGATGAACGCCTGCGCCTCCCCGTGTGATCGGGCATCGAACGCGAGAACACCTCCGAAGCCGTTGCGGAGGATCCTGCCGGCGACTGCATGACCTGGGTGGGAGGGAAGGCCTGGATACAGGACTCTGTCGACAGCCGGGTGTGCCTCGAGCCAGTGTGCAAGCGCAAGCGCGCTGTCGCATGCGCGCTGCACGCGCAGTGACAGTGACTCCAGGCCCTGAAGTGCCAGGAAGGCAGCGAACGGTGAGAGCGTCATGCCCATGGTGAAGAGTCCAAGCTCAGTGACCCTCTCTGTGAACGCTGCCGCACCGGTACGCGAGACGGAGGACTCACCCCTGGCGTTCAGAGCCGTGAACGCCGGGAACCTTCCGTTGGCCCAGTCGAACGTGCCGCCGTCAAGCACGATTCCGGCGATGAAGGTTCCATGTCCCCCGATCCACTTGGTGGCCGATTCGATGACGACGTCGGCACCGAACTCAAGGGGATTGCACAGGTAACCGGCACAGCCGAACGTGTTGTCGACGAAGAACGGGACCTGGCTCTCGCGACAGACGGCGGCGATCTCCGGAAGGTCGGGTACGGTTCCGCTCGGATTGGCGATGGTCTCGACCCATACGCCGGAGGTCTCCGGCCTGAGGGCGCTCCTCACGGCTTCCGGGGTCGGCTCCACGATGCTGATGCTGCACCCCATCGGCACGAAAACCTTTCTGAGGACGGCGTAGGTACCCCCGAACAGCTGGTCGGACAGCACGAAGTGGGCACCGGGTGTAGCCACTGCCATCAGCGCCGCCGTCTCCGCTGCCTGGCCGGAGGCGAAGGCGGCACCACCAGCCGCGCCGCAGAGCGCGACCAGTCGATCGGTCAGGGCGTCAACGGTCGGGTTGTGCATCCTTCCGTACTGGTTTCCGGGCTTGATGCCGGCGAAGATCGCTTCGGCGGCCGAGGCATCCGGAAACGTGAAGCTGCTGGTTGCATAGATGGGTACGGCCCGTGCACCCGTAGCGGTGTCTGCCGCTTCCTGGCCAGCGTGTACCTGGAGTGTTTCGAAGGCCAGTTCCCGGCGTTTCCCTGACTTGCTGTCTTTCGGCTCGCTCATGAACCGCATGTTACGCCCGGCAGCCTGCTCGGTTCACCGGCGCAAGGCAACACTCACGGTCACGTGCAACAATCAGTCCCGTGACAAGGCGCCTGAAACTGGCTTCACGACTGATTCTGCTTGCCGGAACCCTGGTGGCGCTCGCCGGCCTCACAGGCTTCTGGTTGTGGCCAGCGCCGGACACCGTCAACCTGAACACGGTGGAACAGGAACTGCTGGGACTCACATCCGAGGATCGTCACCTGAGCGTGCTCGTCGCTGGCAGGGACATCCTCTACAACTACAGCAGCTCAAGGCCCGTATACAGCCAGGCGGGACAGATCATCTGCTGGGTACCCGACGGTTACCGGTCTGTGGCAGGAGCGAACACGGACACGATAATCTACGCGAGCCTGCGCAACGACGTGCTCAGCATGGTCTCGCTTCCACGTGACCTCTTCGTCGGCGAAGGAACGCGGAAGATCAACTCCCTCATCCAGATCAGTCCCGATGCCCTTGTAAGCGCTGCCGAGGACATTCTCGGTGTTCCCATCGACCACTATGCGATCCTCAACCTGGAGATCTTCCAGAACACGGTTGACGCGCTCGGCGGCGTTGAGGTGGACGTGCCCCAGCGCATGCGCCACTACGACTGCACAGGAGGCGTAGACATCGACCTGCAGCCCGGGATCCAGCGGCTGGACGGCAAGCTTGCGAGCGACTTCATACGCTTTCGCAGTATGCCAAGGTCTGACCTGGACCGGCTCGAGAACATGCAGCAACTCGCGTTGGCCCTGCTCAGGCGCATCCGCGAACTCAACGTCACGGCGGTGACCCGACTCCCGGCCCTGATCAACACCGTGATGACAGACGTAGAGACTGACATGGCTCCCTCGGACGTCACCGCGCTCCTGCCCCGACTGACTGACCTGCACATCGGTTCGATCGGAACCATTCCGACAGAGATGGTGTTCAGGGGCAACACGGAAGGCCTGGAGTACGATCCCGCGGCGGTCGAAAACTACCTTGCCGGCGCCTTCGGTGGCTCAGCACGGACGTTCCAGACCGCGCCCGAGTCTGCGATAGTGATCACGAACCGCACCGGCGACGCGGACGTGGCTGACTGGTACCTGAGCAGGCTGGTTTCCCACGGCGTACCGTCCGGAAACATCGTGGTTCGCGATGAGGAACCTGACCTGAACCAGTCTCGCCTGGTCGCGACTTTGAGCGGCTGGGAGGACGCCGGTTACTTCGCGTCGCTCCTGAACCTGGGCATGCAGCAAGTCAACCGGCTGGGCACCATCGAGGGGGCGACGAGGCACATCGAGCTGGTTCTCGGCGAGGATGCCATGGAGCGCCTGGCGCAGCTGGCCAGACCCGTGCCGGATCCCACGCCTGTACGTCAGACCGCGACCACAGTCGCTCCATTGCCGCCTGGGACCAATTGATACCAAGCCGAAGCGCGGTAACATGCTGAAATACCTGTTCACCGGAGAGTACCAATGAACATCAATCCGCAACCACGGCCGCTTCTGCGCCTGCTGTTGGCTGTCCTGCTGACCGCCTCATGCGCTGCTGCCTTCAGCGCCGGCTCCTTCGATGTGATAGTGATCGGCAGTGAACCGGAAGGGGTGAGCGCCGCCGTAGCGGCTGCGCAGGAAGGCGCTGACACGCTGTTGGTAACGCATGACAGCCGCGTAGGGGGCCTATTCGTCATGGGCGAGATGAACTCCCTTGACCTGAGGCTCACACCTGTCAACTACCAGCGAGGACTTTTCCTTGACTGGTGGCTGCGAGTCGGCCAGGGCCATTCGTTCGACATCGGCGAGGCGGAAGAGGCGTTCCTGTCGATGCTCGCGGAGGCCGGTGTGACCTTGATGACGGGCGCCGGGGACGTAACACCACTCTTCAGGACTACCGGCGGAGTCGCTGAAGCCGACCTGAGCGGTCCGGTCGGCGTTCAGGTGGACGGGATCCACTACTTCGCGACCCAGCTGATCGACGCAACCTCCGAGGCGGACTTCGCCGCTGCGGCCGGGGCAAGGTCGACGCTGGGCTTCTCCTCCATCGGACTCGACGAGCGGCAGGCCGACACGCTGGTGTTCCGCATCGGGGGTATCGACTGGCCTGCCCTGCAGGCAGGAATCCGCGCACGTGGCAACGCGTACGCCTCGGTGGACGAGCACGTCGCCTGGGGCCACTTCGGCGGGTATCCGGCACGCTTCGAGGCGAACGAACCTGGCATCCGCCTGCGCGGCCTCAACATGGGGCGGCAGGCCGATGGCCGCCTGCTGGTCAACGCATTGCTGATCCACGGAATCGATCCGTTCGATCCGTCCAGTGTGCGCGACGGCTGGGAGCGGGCTGAACGCGAGGCCCCCCGAATCATCGAGTACCTGAGCCGGGAATTGCCCGGCTTCGTCAACGCGTACTACGCCGGCGCGGCCGAGGCGCTGTACACGCGCGAGACAAGGCACCTGATCGCGCGCTGCATCCTTGACGTTGACGATGTGATGGACAACCGTGTTACCGGGCGGGCCATCGCCGCCGGCGGGTATCCGCTGGACGTGCAGGTCCTGACGCCACAGGACAACGGCTATGTCTACGGGACACCGGTCATATATGGTGCCGAGCTCTGCGTCACGATTCCAGAAGGACTCGACAACGTCTGGGTCGTCGGCAAGGCAGCAGGCTTTGACCCGATCGCACATTCAAGTGCCCGTGTCGTGCCCTTCGGCATGGTGGTCGCAGAAGCAGCGGGCGTAGCGGCCGCGGCCGCAGCGCGGAACGGCGTGACGCCAGCCGCCTTTGAGGAAGACGGCGCCAACATCGACTGGTTGCGTCAGCGCCTCCTGCAGCGGGGCGCTTACCTGCCCCCGGTGCAGGACCGGGCTCCGCTCGGACCCTGGCAGCATCCCCATTACGCCGACTACCGGCTCCTGCTTTCCAGGGGGCTGGCGCTGGGAGGCTACAGCAACGAGCCTGGCCTGGATGACGCTTCGACCGCCCTCAGCTACGTGTACATGCTCAGCAATGTCGGTCGCCGTTTCCTGGATAACGACGCGTTCGGCCCGGACCTAGTGGCGAACTTCCGTTACTCGGACGAGTCCCTCACACCAGAGATCGCAGCCAGAGTCACGGCCTTCGCGGCCTGTCGGTTCGACCTGTGCGTCGAGGCCACCTGGCCGATGATCCGGGCAGCCGGGCTCGCGCCTCCAGCCTTCGCGCCCGAAAGCAACCTGACCAGAGGCCAGATGTACGCTCTGGCAGCGAGTTTCGCACGCACGATCGGTGGCTACTGAGACTCACCTCGGGGACATGTGCCCGTAGGCACAAGCCTTTACATGTGTAATCATCTGTAACCATATGGTGATTACCGCATGCAAGGAACCTGACTGGGAGACCCGGGCGGTACTGACTCCGGCCGTTGCCGGAAAACTGGTGCGCCTCGGGGCGGCGGTCCAGGTGGAAGCCGGCCTTGGCAGTTCGCTGCACATCACGGATGATGATTACGTGGCAGCCGGCGCCACCGTGATTACCGACATGAACACGAGCCTGGCCGAAACCGACGTGATCATGCGACTCAACCCTCCGGACGCGGCATTCGTAAGCACGCTGCGCAGCGGAAGTGTTCTGGTATCCTTCCTCGATCCTTTCCAGAACACCACGCTCGTTACGTCTCTGGCAGAGAAGGGCATAACCAGCCTTTGCATGGAGTTGATTCCGCGTTCGACCTACGCGCAGAAGATGGACGCTCTCTCTTCACAGGCAAGCCTCGCAGGTTACGCAGCCGTCATGCTTGCCGCCGAGCGGATCGACAAGGTCCTGCCCATGATGAGTACTCCCGCCGGCACGATCTCTCCGGCGCGGGTGTTCATAGTCGGTGTCGGTGTGGCCGGACTGCAGGCAATCGCAACCGCCAAGCGCCTTGGGGCGCGAGTGGACGCTTACGACACCAGGCCCGTGGTGGAGGAGCAGGTACAGTCGCTCGGCGCCAGGTTCGTGAAGATCGACGTGGGCGAGGTCGGACAGACCGAACAGGGTTATGCCCGCGAGCTGACGCCGGAGCAGCTCGAGCTGCAGCGCCAGCAGATGATTCGCCACTGTGCCGCTTCCGACATCATCATCACGACAGCACAGGTGTTCGGCCGCCGCGCTCCCCGCATCATCAGTGCAGAGATGGTGGCCGCCATGCGGCCGGGGAGCGTGATCGTGGACCTTGCGGCCAGCTCTGGCGGGAACGTCGAAGCTACTGTGCCCGGTGAGGAAGTCATCACCAACGGCGTGAGAATCATCGGCCTGAAGAGCTACCCGAGCCTCGTGGCGCGCGACGCGAGCCAGATGTATGCCAGTAACGTCTTCAGCCTGATGGAGCACCTGTTCGATGCCGGGAGCGGACAGCTCCGGCTCGATCCCGAATCGGACGATATCGTGGCAGCCTGCCTGCTTACGAGCGGGGGCCAGGTTGTTCACGAGGCAGTAAGAAACTCCCTGGAGGCAGTGAAGTGACGATGCTGCTGCTGTTCGTGTTCGTGCTCGCGGCCTTCCTCGGCTTCGAGCTGATCAACAAGATCCCTTCCCAGCTGCACACCCCGCTGATGTCAGGTACGAATGCGATCTCGGGCATCACGGTGGTAGGTGCGATCGCCGCGGCCGCTGCGGGCGGGACGTTCGGGACGGTCCTGGGCGTCCTGGCTGTGGTGCTCGCGACCATCAACGTCGTTGGCGGCTACCTTGTCACGGACCGGATGCTGGAGATGTTCGGCTCGAAGAAGGAGCGGAAGTGAGCGACCTTGCAACTCTCGCATACATAATCAGCGCGATCATCTTCGTGATCGGCCTGCGCATGCTCACGAACGCCTCGACGGCGCGGCGTGGCAACCAGCTCTCCGCAGTTGCGATGCTGATCGCGGTCCTCGCCACGCTGGTCCAGTCGGGAATGAAGCTCGAGTGGATCCTGGGGGGCATCATCGTGGGTGCCGCCATCGGCGCATACGCGGCGATCAGGGTCAAGATGACCGAGATGCCCGAACTGGTCGCTCTGCTGAACGGCACGGGCAGCCTCGCAAGCCTGCTTGTGGCCTGGGCCGAGTACCACGCAAGCCTTGTCGTCGCGCCGTTCACCGGAATCGCGGTCATTATCGCAGTTACCATCGGCGGCATGGCGTCCACGGCCAGCGTGGTCGCCTTCCTCAAGCTGTCCGAGCGGATCTCAGGCAGGCCGATACTCTATCCGAACCAGCAGCTGATAAACGCCTCGATCCTCGTGGCCGTGCTGCTGCTGGCCGCGGTCTTCGTGATTTTCCCGGCAAGCTCGTACTGGGCGCTGATCCTGATCATCCTGCTCGTCCTCGTCCTGGGCGTTCTCGCCGTGCTTCCGATCGGCGGAGCCGACATGCCCATCGTCGTTTCGCTGATCAACAGCTCGACCGGCCTGGCGGCCGCTGCCGCGGGCTTCATCATCAGCAACCCGGTGCTCATCGTCGCAGGTGCCCTGGTCGGGGCGAGCGGCCTGATCCTGACGCAGATCATGTGCAAGAGCATGAACCGGAGCCTGGGCAACGTTCTCTTCAGCGGCTTCGGCGCCGAGGTTGCTGCAGGCGGGGCAGCGAAGGACGCGGGCGAACCGCAGCCCATCACGTCTGCGGACGCCTACTACCTGCTCGAGGCGGCCAGGAACGTCGTGGTCGTGCCCGGTTACGGGATGGCCGTTGCCCAGGCGCAGCACGCTGTCAAGGAGCTCGCCGACCTTCTTGAGGAGAACGGAACCGAGGTCCGCTTTGCGATCCACCCGGTTGCCGGCCGCATGCCCGGCCACATGAACGTGCTGCTGGCCGAGGCCAACGTCGCGTACGAGCAGCTGGTCGAGCCCGGCGATGTCAACCCAACGATGGAATCGGTGGATGTCGCCATCGTCATCGGGGCGAACGACGTCGTCAACCCGGACGCGCGCGAGGACTCATCCAGCCCGCTTTACGGCATGCCGATCATCAACACGGACCACGCACGCACGGTGTTCGTGCTCAAACGCTCGATGAAACCCGGCTTCGCGGGTGTCGAGAATCCGCTCTTCGTGAAGCCCAACACCCGCATGCTCTTCGGCGACGCCAAGGCGACGATCCTGGCGCTGGTCGGTGAGTTCAAGGACGCGGCGAGCTAGCTGCGCCGGATCATCCCGAGCACCTCCTCGGGATCCCTGTGGATACCCAGCCTGCGGAAAGACCTGCAGAGGGTGGCGGCATCGCGCCGCAGGAACTGTCCGAATGAAGTGTTCTCGTCTGCATCGACCATCTGGGGAACGTCGATGCAGACGACCCTGTTCTGCCACCACAGCAGGTTGAACGTACTCAGATCTCCATGGGCCTTGCCGAGCGCATGAAGCCTGCGGGCGATGTCGATGCTCTGGCCGAAGGCGTCCTCGGCCACGTCGGGCTCAAGCCTCACGTCCGACAGGCGTGGGGCCGGACCATCGCGGTCCCCTATCAGCTCCATCAGGACTACCCTGCCTGACTCATGTATGTCACTCGCATGGGGACCGATCAGAGGTTTCGGTACCGGGATTCCTGCCTCGTGCAGCTCCCAGAGCTGCCTGTACTCGTGGCGGACCCACATCTGCTGCTGTGCTGAGAGCCCGAAGCGGGTGCGCGACCTGATCGCCCTGGCCGCCCGATCATCCCCGATGAAGCGTCCCTCCCGGTAAGCGCTGTCGTTCTTGAACGACCGGACCTCCAGGTCGGCATAGATCTTGGCCGCCATCAGGCCCTCCGGTCCCTCGACCAGGTAGACGGTGGCTTCCTTGCCGCTCTTCAGCTCGCTGAGCAGTTCGTCGATCCTGCGTGCCTCGAAGAGGCGCTGCAGCTCCGGATCCGAGAACTTCTCGGCCGTGCTCAGGGCCTCCTTCACGTAGAACTCTTCGCGTTTCATCTTTCGGCGCGGCTTGCGCCTGTCCTTACGGCTTCCGATCCTCTCGAAAGCCGCGGCGTCCTCATCCATGATTCGCTTCAAGCGAACCCTCCAGACTTATCTACTGGAAGCTTGACTGGTACTGCGACGCCGTTGTGAACAGGTGTTCTAGTGAAGGGTGAAGCTGGCGGCGCCGCGCGGACTGCGGTAAACAAGGTCTTTGATTGTCATTGCGGGCACCACCTTTCCTGGCTGAGAATCTGAGGGTGATTCTATGTGGCCCGGGCTGCCATGTCAATACGCACGCATGCAGGTTCAGGCGGCAGGAGGTGCCGGGCCCTCACCGCTCTGGTATAACTGCTGCGATGAGCAGGACAAAGGAACCGGTCTCCATGCGTTCCAGGATTCTCAGGGAAGTGCGGGGCTACGTTGAAGCACTCGTGGTGGCGTTCCTGGTGGTGACCTTCCTGTTCACCACCGTCGGCGTGGTCGGAGCTTCGATGTTGCCTTCCCTGGACGGCGGGCCGGGCCAGCGCCAGCTGATGCAGTCGCTGCTCACCGGTGACAGGGTCTTCATCCCGAAATATCCGACCTGGCTGCGGCGCCTTGGCATCATGGGCGGATACGAGCGGGGCGACATCGTGGTGTTGCGCGAACCGGTGACGACTCCTGGCTACCTTGCCAGCAGTGCCGCCGGCTGTCTTGACATCCTGGTGGTCAACCGCTGCCAACCCTTCTTCATCAAGCGGATCGTAGGACTGCCGGGCGACGTGCTTTTCATCAACGAGGGCCAGCTGGTGGTAAACAATCAGGTGGTGGATCAGGGCTTCATCAGCAGCTCGGGCGAGGTCGCCATCGAACCGGTCAGTTTTCCTGTTGTGATGACTGACGGTGACGCCGCGAGCGCCCTTCAGGTGGGCTTCATCGCGTCCAGCGGCGGTTTTCCCGCCCCGGTCCTGCCCTCTGCCGGACTGCCTGTTCCTTTCATGCCCGTGACGGACGAATGGGTTGATTTCTATTATGGCGACGTGCTGGAGGCACTCGTCCTGCCAGCGGACGCTCCGGCATCGGAACCCGTACTCGCTGGCCTGCGCGTGCCCGAGGGACACTACTTCATCATGGGAGACAACCGCTCCCGCGGGGGCAGCCTGGATTCGCGTCACTTCGGCTTCATCGCCTCCGGTGAGATTGCGGGGCGGGCGACGGCGGTCATCTGGCCTCCGCGTCGGGATGGCGAGTGGAACTGGCGCCTTCTTACGGCCCCCGGGAGTCTGAGCGGGCTCCCCTGAACCCGGAAACATAATCTTGTAGACAGAACACTTAAATGCTAAGGTATCGCTCAGGTCCCGGATCTCCGGGCCATAAGCTCGGGCGCACCCCCAACTGTCCAAAGCCTGGGATGCGCCCGCTCCGCAGTACGCCACTGAAGGTGCGCTGGCGCGTACCATCGTACCTTGCCAGCGCTGCCGGAAAGGACCGGTCACCGGCGATGAAGGGTGAAGGCGAAGCTCCCCGACCCAGCCTTCCTGTCACAGTACTCCTCTTCGAGCCTTTCGAACTGTGGTGGGCCGAGCAGCAGGATCCCGCCATGGCGGACCACCCCCTGGTCAGCGTCCTTAACGAACGCGTGGTGCACGCCAACTCTGCCGCGCACAACCAAGGCATCACGCCCGGCCTGACGCTCTCAGGGGCTCGCCTCAAGGCCGGTGGCCTGAACGTCATCGAAGCGGGTCCGGGCCGGCTGGGCGTGCAGTGGTCCTGGCAGCTCGAAGCCCTCTCCTCATGGTCCCCCTGGCTGCACAGTCCGCAGGTCGGCCGGGTCTGGCTGCATGCCAGCGAGGCCGAAGCGCGCCAGCTGGCGGTCGGCCAGCGGGTGCGGGCAGGGGTTGCGGCCTTCAGGGAGATCGCCCTCGCTGCTGCCCTTGTCACCCGGCCGGGCGAGCACCGGCTCGTACCAACCGGTACTGAAAGGGAGTTCCTGGCCCAGCTTCCAACCAGTCGCCTACCGTCACTCGGCTTCAGCCGCGAAGCGACGGTCCGCTTCACCTACCTGGGCGTACGGAACCTGGGGGACCTGTTCCACTGGAGCGAGGCCCAGCTGCGCAGCATCGTAGGCGGAGAAGCCGCGGGGCTGCACACCCTGTTACAGGGCCCCTGGGAGCCGCGCGTACCCCGTTACAGGCCGCCGCGCTCACTCAGTGCAAGCCACGGGTTCGCTGATCCTGTCATGGAGCCCCACCGGCTGGAGCCTGCCGTGCGGCGCATCGCCTCGCGCCTGGTCACACAGCTGGGTGGCCTGGTCAGCAGCCGGGTGATAATCACGACCGAAAGCCTCGGCTTGCGCCTTCCGGACGAAGGCTTGCCAAAGGAACCCCTGTGTGAGGAGGAGGAGCTGGTCCGCCTGGTCTGGCGCTCCCTGCAGAAGACCGGTGCGGCCAGCCTGGGCATCGAACGCCTGAGTGTCACTCTCGTGGACCTGACCCGTCCACAGGCACAACCGAGCCTCTGGCCTGCGAAACAGGAGCGTGAACGGGCCATCCGGGCGGTGAGCAGGCGCTTCCCCGGTGCTCTTCTGGCTTTCGAGCAGACAGATCCTTACTCGTTGGCCCGGGAGCGGCGCTACCGGCTCTACAGGCTGGATACCGGCGAGACTGTTGCCGCTGCGCCGCCTGTGACAATCAGAGCGGAGAGGAAGCATGCGCAGACAACACGCGAGCTTGCCCGTTCAGGTTGAGGAGGGCACGCACCGACCGCTCGCAGTGCTCTGGCAGGGCCGTTTCCTGCAGGTGACCGGCGTCCTGGATTGCTGGCAGTGGGCCGGCGACTGGGTGACCGGTGTGAGCGAGCGGGAATACTGGCTGGTAAGCATCGAGGACGGGGCCGTCCTGGAGCTCTATCGTCGCCTTGACGACTCCGCCTGGGTTGTCAGCGGCATGCCGGACTGAACTGCAACCCCTCGAGCAGTCAAGCTGAGGCTGGCCACCAACCCGGATATAATGCCCTGTCCGGCGTAATGATGGCTGAATCCACGCCCAGCCGGACAGTGAAGGAAAACGACTGCCAATCATGAACCTGCTCAGTAAACTCAAGCTGCCCAGCCCGCTCCAGGCTACGCCGGTGCAGCGCGTCGCCCGTCGCATCTACCTGATCCTGGCCGTGATCTTCGCTGCCGGCCTGGTACTGATGGTCTACATAGCCGGCCTCGGTGTGCTCGTTGACCCACATCACTTCGACGCCCACCGGCTGCTCTCGTCTCCGCTGATGCTGCTGCTGCTCATCATGCTGGCGGCCGGCCTGGTGGGCCGCATCGGCTTCTTCCCGCTGCTGCTGACCGGCCTGACGCTCTTCGTCTTCACTTTCCAGTTCCCGTTCATCTATGCCTTCGACGGCGGCGGGCGCGCGCTTCATGTCGCAAATGCCCTGATGCTGTTCTGGCTTGCGATCGCACTCATGCGGAAAGGCTGGGTCCTGCTCACCGAGACGATCCGTGGCACGCCGGGACCGGCCGCGGCCAGCCTGCCCGGCATCGGCGTCTTCGCGCTCAGCCTGCTGCTGGTCGGCGCCTATGCCCTCCTGGTGCCCGACCGTTCCCTCCATGCCGCACAGCTTGCCAGCGATGCAACCGGCGCCGAGATCTATGCCGCCGCATGTGCCTCCTGCCATGGTCCGGACGGCTCGGGCGGCCTGGGACCGGCACTTGCCGGCAACGATGCCCTGGCCGTTACAGCCCACGTGACGGCCGTCATAACGGAAGGCCAGGGAACCATGCCCGCCCAGGACATGCTCTCCCCCGTCCACGTCGACACCGTGACGCGCTACATCCAGTCCGCATGGGGCAACGATTACCTGACCGATTAGGCTGCTGCCTCTCACCCGTGACGAGCCCGGGCCCGCACGCCACCAGGTTGCAGCGGTGATAATGCCCCATGCCCATCACCGAGCCTCCGGATTCAGGTTTTGTCCGAGCCAGGAAGCTCATCATGCAGCACGGCTGGAACACGACCTGCTATCAGCTGCTCAATCCCGGCATGAAACACTGGTTTCCCGATTCAGGCGACGCACTGATCGGCTACGTCACGCACGCCGGCACTAGGGTGGTTGCGGGTGCACCGGTATGTGCGCGCGAACGCTTCGTCCCCGTGGCCACCGAGTTCGAGGCCTCTGCCAGAAGGCAGGGTGAGCGCGTCTGCTTCTTCGCGGCTGAAGAATGGTTCGAACGGCGCTGGCAACACCACAGGACCCGCGCTCGCATCGTCCTGGGAGCCCAGCCCGTCTGGAACCTCCAGAGCTGGCCGGAACATGCGGATCACTCCAGGAATCTGCGGGCACAGCTGAACCGCGCCCGGAACAAGCAGGTAAGAGTAACCGAGTGGCCCACCGGGCGCGCCCAGGGTTGCAATGAGTTGCGGGCGGTCCATGCCGGGTGGCTCGCGGGACGCGGCCTCCCGCCACTGCGGTTCCTGGTCGAGTCAGACGTGATCGATCATCTTGGCGGGCGACGCATCTTCGTGGCGGAATCCGCCGCTGGCACCGAGGGCTTCCTGACCGCCTGCCCGGTGCCGGCCCGCAACGGCTGGCTGGCCGAACTCGTCGTTCGGCGTGGCGGAGCTCCCAACGGCACCGCAGAGCTGCTGGTCGACCAGGCAGCCCGCTTGCTTGCCGCCGACGGAGCAGCGCGGTTCACCCTGGGACTCTCGCCCCTTGCCCACCCGCACTCTCAGACACCCCTCCCGGTCTGGCTGCGGCTGATGCAAGCCTGGCTGCGGGCCCACGGGCGGCGCTTCTACAACTTCAGGGGGCTCGAGTACTTCAAGGCCAAGTTCGATCCCCCTGAATGGCAGCCCATCTACGCCATGCTCCCCGGCCGCAGGACTTCCCCGCGTGACCTGTACGCGATCGCGGCTGCGTTCGCCGGCGGGCCGCCCTTCTCCATGCTGGCCCGGGCGATGTCAGGCGCTGTACGTGACGAGCTCGGCAGCCTCGTGCAGCGGTGGTCACCACCAAACGGTGCCCGGCGAGACAGAAGCCGCCGAGCACCGTAACGGATGCTTTCTTGCTTTACAGAGGCTGTTCCTCGCTGGGCAGTTCCGTTTTCCTGGGGTCATGAATGCGCAGCTGGTTCTGAACGTCATTCACGCCACGGACATCGTCTGCCAGGTCCTCGGCGCGACGCTTGGACCTGCGGTCCCGTACGGTTCCGGACAGGGTCACGTCCCCACCCTCAACCGAGACCATTATGTCGGTTGCGTCCAGCCGCCAGTCCCAGGTAAGCGCCTCGTTGACTTCTTCGGCGATCCGTTCATCCGCCCGGCGGTAGCCGCTCGGGCCACGCCCGGCGAAGGACTCGTGCTCGCGCCCGCCGGATCGACCGTACGCGGGCCCTTCGCCCCATGGATCGCGTGGGCCTCCGTACTCGGGCAGCCAACCGCTGCCCCGAACACGATGGTCATAGCGCGGACCTGACCACGGGTTGGCCGCACCCGCACCTCCCGCTGACTCACGCATGCCCCAGTCGCGCTCAAACTCGTCATCAGCCACTCCTGGCCGGTCGGTGCGTCCCTGCCCGCCACGGTATTCATTTCTGCCGTACCCATCACCCCTGTAGTGATCTCTGGATCGCTCCTGGTGATAACGGCCCATCTGGGACCGTTCGTTCATGTATCGTTCGCGTTCCGCGCGCAGCTGGTCGAAGCGGCGCCTGCGCTCGGCCTCGTCATCACCGAACCACGAACGCACCTCGTCCCCGGCTCGATCCCACATGTTCCTGTCATCGCTGTCGTAATTGCGTGCCATGTCGAGTCACCTCCGGATTGCTCTGGCGGCGACGGAACACGTCCGTCGCTCTTATGCCTGAAGGATAGACGCATGCCCGATTCCGGAAAAGTGGGCCACCGCGCCATGTGCGGCGCATATGATTCCTGAGCCGTGAAAAGCGACGCCCCGCGGAGGCGTATCCGCGGGACGCTGTCGCAGCCGCCGGCCGAGCGTACTGTCCGGCTAGATCCGGGCTTGTCCTATTCGCTATCCATTCCCAGGGCGGTCCCCGCAGCCGACACCAGCCACCAGTTCCCGCCAACAGCCTGGCCCGTGGTCTGGCCCGCCTCCATGTCAGCAGCGTAGTAGTAAAGTGGCCAACCGTTGTAGGTGACCTGCAGTGTGCCGTCGGTCCTCTCCGTGGTGCCAAGCAGGCCCGCGTCCAGCCCTTCTCCGACCGTCGACTCAGCTCCATCCTCGACCAGCAGTGGCGGCCAGAGTGCAGCGCAGCCGTCATAGCAGACGCTCGCGCCATCCGTATCGTTCAGGAACAGGTACAGGCTGAAGCCTTCGCTGTCCGTCAGGAAGCGACCTGCCTCCCCTTCGCCAAGAGCAATCGTGTTGGTGTCTGTGTCCTCCTGACCGAAGGCAGTGAAGGCCAGGCAGGCAAGTATTATCGCGATCAACAGCCCATGTTTCCTCATGCTCATCCCTTCCTGAAGAGCTCCCTGGCTCTCCCTTTCCCGGGCGGCCGGCGTGAACCGGAACGACTGACGACGCGTAGATAGTAGCGGTCCTCATCCGGGTGGCATGTCAGCTGCACACCAAAGGAGCAATGCCATAATTACTAAGGTATGGGAATGCTGGGGGGACTGCTTGACACGCGCTCGTTCTTCTCAGAGGGAGACGGCGTGTCCAGCCCCAAGGTGCTGGTCCGCAAGGCTGCCGAGGTCGGCTACCAGGCTCTTGCGCTCACGGATTACCTCTCTGTCGGTGGAATCGTTGAGTTGCACCAGCACGCCCGGACGGCCGGGCTGGCAGCACTGACAGGAGCGACGGTTCCGCTGGCAACGGAAGCCGGCGACTTCCCCGTCGTCCTGCTCTGTTCGTCACGCAAGGGCTATCAGAACCTGAACCGCCTCATCACATTCTGTCGTTTTGACTCCCAGGAGGCCATCACCCTCCCGCAACTGGCGGAGTTCAGCGAAGACCTTCACCTGCTCACCGGTGGTCGGGCCGGCTTCCCGTCCCGCCTTGCCTCGGATGGGCGCCACCGTGCTCTGGCCGACACCTTCACGGCGATCGAATCCGCCCTGCCGGGACGAGTTTTCGTGCAGCTTTACTTCGATTACCGGCCTTGGGATGCGCGTCGGATCGCTGCTCTGCGCCGGATGGCACGCGAACAGGGCCTCCTGAGCGTGGCCGCACCCGAAGTGCGCTACGCTGCTCCGGAAGATTTCCCCCTGTACGATGCGCTCGTCTGTGCCCGCGAAGGCATCACGGTCGGCACGCCGCACCACCGCCGACCACAGACGCGGGCAAACTGGCTCAGATCACCCTCGGAATGGGCTCGGCTTCTGCCCTGGACGGATGCTCAGAACAACACGCGTGCCCTCTGCAGGGAGCTGCCCTTCGACCTCCAACCCGAGCGCATGGTGCCGCCGATCGTGCGGGTCCCGGAGGGCCACTCTCCCGACTCGTACCTGCGCGAGCTGTGCACCGGGGCGCTGGACAGCGTCTACGGTCCGTCCAGGCGCGACGAAGCCGCCCGGCTGCTGGAAAAAGAACTGCGGGTCATCCATGAGCAAGGCTTCTCCGAACTGTTCCTCGCCTGCCGCGAGATCATCGACTTCTGTGCTGCCCATGGCATCCTCTGCTCCGCCCGGGGCAGCGCGGCGGCAAGCATCACCTGCAGGCTGCTCGGTGTCAGCAAGATCGATCCGCTCGAGCACGACCTGCTGTTCGAGCGCTTCCTGTTCCAGGGACAAGCCTCCGCCCCCGATATCGACATCGACGTCAGCAGCGAGCGTCGGGACGAGGTGCTCGCCTGGATCGAGACCCGCTTCGGTGGCGACGTGCCCGGCGTGCATTGTGAGGCTATGGTCAGCAACCGCATCACCTACCGCACGCCCCTTGCCCTGCAGGATCTTGGGCGGGCTGTCGGACTGCCTCCGGTGCTGCGCAATCGCGTGACACGCGCGCTGGGCCGCGACTTCAGGCGCACACCACCCCGCGAACTGCGACGTGCGGACGAACAGTTGAGTGAGGTCCTGGGCGACGCTCCCGTCAAAGAGACCCTTTACCGGGTTCTGGAGCGCATGGAGCGCGGTCATTTCCGTCACTTCGCCCCCCACTCGGGCGGCGTGGTCCTGTCCGAACAGCCACTCTCCTGGTATTCGCCCCAGTACCGGAGTGCCAACGGCATCCGCGCCCTGCAGTTCGACAAGGACGACGTGGAGTGGCTCGGGCTCATAAAGCTTGACGTCCTCTCCCTGAGGGCGCTGTCTGCCCTGGAGGACGCCGTAGCGGAGGTATACCGCATGACCGGCAAGCACCTGGACGTCTGGAACCTGCCGTTGGAGGATGCCGTCTGGGACATGATCGGTGCGGGCGACACCATGACCCTCTTCCAGATCGAGAGTCCGGGCCAGATGGGCCTGAGCACGACGCTCAAGCCACGCACGATGCAGGAGCTGGCCGACCAGGAGGCGTTGCACCGGCCAGGGCCGATCCAGTCGGGCTCCAGACGTCCCTATATCGCGCGAAAACTGGGGCGCGAACGCGTCACTTACGTCCACGAGCGCCTGCTGAAGCCCATCCTTCAGAAAACCCATGGCGTGCTCCTGTACCAGGAGCAGGTCGTACGGATCGCCCGTCATGTTGCGGGCATGTCGTGGGCAGATGCTGACAGGTTCCGCAAGAAGGTTCAGAAGACAACGGACGAGGAGGCCCTGTCGCTGCGCCGTGAGTTCATCGCAGGAGTTCTGCGCACTCATGACGACGTAAGCGAGGTCCAGGCGACTTCGATCTTTGAGATGTGCGCAGGGTTCACGGGTTTCGGCTTCGCCGAAAGCCACAGCGTGAGCTTCGCGCACATCACCTACGCGACCGCCTGGCTGATGCTGCACTACCCGGCCGAGTGGCTCGCCGTCTTCCTCACCGTGCATCCCGGGATGTGGCCGCGCGAGACGCTCCGGATGACCTGCAAGCGCCGAAAGATTCCTCTGCTGGGCGTGTCCATCAACAGTTCGGGTTCCGTGTTCAGGGTGGAGCTCACCCGGAACGGTGACAAAGCGATCAGGATGGCGCTCATCGCAATCAAGGGCGTCACGGCACAACTGGCCCGGAACATCCGCTGGGAGGCTGGCCTGAGGCGATTCAAGGATGTTGCCGACCTGCTGCAGCGCGTACCGGCTGCAGCAGGTGCCATTGGCCCCCTGGTGCGCGCCGGGGCGTTCGACGGCCTCCAGGGGCGTCGCGAGGCCCTGTACGAGGCATACGCACTCACCGGGTCAGGTCAGCCGGGGCAAGCTCCACTCTTCGAACCCGTTATCGACCGCCCCGCGCTGCGATCCCTGGGCGTGAACGAGCGGGTCGCCTGGGATCTGGAACTGATGGGGATGAGCTCCTCGAGGCTGCATCCACTTGACCTGCTGCGCACGCGACTGCGCGACCTGGGTGTGCTCCCCCTGCCCCTGGTGCAGTCAGGTGGTCCGGTCCGCACGGCGGGGCTGGTGGTCGGCCTCCAGAGGCCCCCCACCGCAAAGGGCGTGGCCTTCGCGATGATTGAAGACGGTGAACGGTTGGCCCAGGTGGTGATCAGGCCCGATCTCTGGCGGGACCAGTACCGGCTGCTGCGGGACGCCCGGCTGCTGTTAATCACGGGGGATGCCCACATCTCAGGATTGACCCTCACCATAACGGCAGAGGCCCTGCATCCCATCGATCATCATGAACGGGACGCTGCGGAACAGTATCGTCGCTCGGGCTGGTGAACCCGGTTCAGTCAGCCGTCTCGATCACCCTGGTATCCGCAAGCCGATCGCCGAAACGGCGGCCCTGATCATCGCTGTACACCAGGAAAGCCTCGATGATGACAACGATCGGAGACAGGATGGCAACGAACGGGATGAGCATCCAGCCGAGGATCGGGATGAGCGCGAGGGCCGAGATGACCAGGCCGAGCGCGAACATCCAATTGCGCTTGATCGAGGTCCCGAAGTCCATGACTCCTCCATCGAGCCGCACCGGACGCAGCTTCATGAGTGTCTTGCCGACTGACCTGCCCTTCATGAAATCGAAGTCGAATCCGTCGCGCAGGAGGATGTAGAGCCCTCCGATGATGCCGCCGGCGACCGGGATGGTCGAAAGCACACCGGCGATCGCGCCATCAATGATCATCGCGATGACCCGCTTCGACAGGTCCGCTTTCGCCGGCACGCTTCCAGCGGGTGGTGTCTGCTGCAATTCAGGTTCCACAATTACCTCCTAGATGAACAGCCAGGTTGGTTCTGCACACAGTGTAAACCCAGCGCCCGGCTGTGTGTGCGTGCGTACCCTCGTAAACCTCACCCTTGAGTAGCCTTTTAGCAAAGGAGGTGGCGATTCGTGAACCTGCCAGCCTGGATAAACCTGCTGACGATACTCGGTGGTTTGATGGTACTGATATCAGCGACCTTTCTCACCTACCGAGTAGCCAACCAGCGCAGAACCTATCGGGCTCTCAGACCCAAACAGTCCGCTCAGGAGAACGATCCGTCCGCGACCGTGGTCTTCATCTGGCTCGCGTTCTTCGGCCTGGCCATCGGGCTCCTGCTGTTCGGCCTTGGCCTTGCCAGTGCACTGCGCCCGGATCAGGTGCTGCACGACCTTCTCCAGTTGACCTGATCCGCAGTCGCGCCGTTAAGCCGCTTGAATGCAGCTCTCACGAAACCCCACAGATGACCGGCCCATCATGGCGAGTAAGTCCGCATGCGCCAGCAGGTCCATGCGGCAAGGACGGAGCTGACCAATGCTTAGACCCAACCTGTTGATGCGCACCCTCGTGTCCGCACTCATCATTCTTTCGGCCGGAATCACGATGGCCCAGGACAGGACAGGAATCCACGTGACCGGGACCGGCACCGTACACGGCGAGCCCGACCTCGCCTCGTTCGACGTCGGCATAAATGTCCTGCACACAGATGTGAACGCTGCGACCAGTGAGGCCGCAGACGTCGCTGAGGCCATCATCGCCGCCCTCGTTGATGCCGGCGTGTCTGAGGCTGACATCCGCACAGGGAGCTTCAATGTCTGGCGTGAAGACCAGCATTCCCCCGACGGCGAGACCCGCGAGTCGGCCTTCCGCGTGATGAACATGCTCCATGTCACGGTGAGGGACTCGGAGCGGACAGGCGAGCTGCTGGGCCTGGCGCTGGAGCGTGGTGCCAATCAGGTCAGCAACGTGAGCTACACGTTCGCCAACCCCGCGGAACTCCGCGAGGAGGCCAGAGAGCTGGCCATGCGCTCAGCCAGAGTCACTGCTGAGCAGCTGGCTGCCCTCAGCGGGGCAACACTCGGGGCCCCGTTTTTCATCGAAGAAGTGTCTGCCTCGGGCTTAAGCAGCCAGGACGGAATGGCGTACGCGATGGAATCCACAGCCAGGAGCGTACCCGTCGCAGGCGGTGAGCTTGCCGTCACGGTAACGCTCAAGGTTCACTTCGAGTTAGAGATAGTTCAGCCGCACTGACAGGCGCAAGAGAGGCGGCCTCGTCCTCTCCCCCGTCAGGCTGATTCAGCCTTCCAGAAGCTCGCGCAACTCCTTGAGCAGCAGGTCTGCCCTCGCTCTCTCCTGTGGCGCGAGCTTATCGAGCCGCCGCGCGGTGAGGAGCCTGCGCGTCCGTGCCAACTGCTTGCCTTCCGCGCCATCTGTTCTCGCGACCGGCTGTTCCTTGCGCGCTGCCCGGGCGCGCAGCTGACTGAGCGTAAGGCCTTCGGACAGCGTCTCTTCGAGCAGCCTGATCCGCTCGGAGGGCTCCTTTATCCTGGCAATCACCTGTGCCTTGGTGAACTCCAGCCTGCCTCCGCGCACGGCCTCTAGCAACTCGTCCGGGAAGTCCAGGATCGGCACCCTGTTGACATAAAATGAGCTTGGCGTGAACCGTCCGAGCTTCGCCAGCAGCTCCTTTGCCGCGGCCTTCCTCTCGTCGCCAAACGCAGCGCCTGATGTACGGCCACGCTCCTCGTTATAGATCTCCTGAAGCAGCGCCACGACCTGCTTGCGGTCATAGCCGAGGCTGAGTTCCAGAAGGCTGAGTACCGCATCGGTCTCCTCCACAGAGTTAAGATCTTCACGCTGGAGATTCTCCATGATGGAGATTTCCAGTGCAGCACGATCGTCAACCTGGAGCACAACGGCTGGAATCTGTTGCAGCCCCGCCAGCACCGCAGCTCGCGTCCTGCGCTCGCCTGCTATCAGCTCGTACCCGTCCGCCGTCGGCCTTACCAGCACAGGCTCAAGAACGCCCCGGCCAGCGATGCTTGCCGCCAGGTCAGCCAGGCTCTCTTCAGAGAAGTACCGTCGAGGCTGTGCCTCATTGAACGCAATACGGGAGATCTCGATCATATTGTCGGCCGGGCCGGGCTCCGCACCGAGGTCGCCAAGGATGCTTCGGAACAGGTCTTCCCGGTCGAGGTCGCCCCGCCTCTTGCCGCTCATGCCGGAACCTTCATTCCCAGTGCAGCCAACAGTTCACCAGTAACCGTCCTGATCTCGTGATCTGCTGCGCTGCCGGGTGCGTAGACCGGTACGGGAACGCCGGACACCTGAGTGTCGCTGTACACCGCCGGACGACTGCTCAGTGGAGTTGAAACCGGCGCAACAGCGGGGAGCTGAGCACGGATAACGTCCAGGCTGTCCCGGTCATGCCTCGTCCGCCTGTCGTGCTGCGTGAGAACGAAGAGTGCGATCGCAAGGTTCGGCGCGGCCTTCCGGTACTCCCTCACCATCCTGATCACGGTTGGAATGCCATCAAGGCCCTTTCGATTGGTCGGAACGGGGACTATAACCCGGTCAGCTGCCACCACCGCCAGTGCCGAGAGCTGTCCCAGGCTGGGAGGGGAATCAATCAGTACGAAGTCGTAGGCCGACAGATGCCTGACGGCCTCACGCAACCGAACGACGCCCATGAAAAGGTTGACAAGCTCGCGCTCCATGCCCGCAAGGGCCAAAGTGCTCGGAATGAGATGCAGGCCATGTACGCTCATTGGTTCTGGTAGCCTGAGGCTGCCGGGATCCACGTCCGCATCACCACTTATTCCGGGAGCTACGGTCTGGTCCAGGCCAACTTCGTCAGGCACTCCGAGCCAGCGTGTAAGGTTCGCCTGAGGGTCGAGATCGATCAACAGCACCCGGAATCCGAGTTCGGAGAGAGCAAACCCGATATCGCGCACGGTGCTGGTCTTCGCAACACCGCCCGCGTGGTTGAAGACAGTCAGGACCTGCACGTCAGTTACCGCTGATTCCGGCACGTGTCCGCATGTATCGCGCGCCTGCTTTGGCTGCCGGTTGAGTCATGGGTCCATTCTAGCTAATCGGGTGTAGGAGAGGCGTGCATGGGGTGAGTCCCGGTTCGCAGCATCGTCTGCCATAACGTTATTTCCAGCGCAAAGGCTGGTCTCATGTGCTGCAGTGGCGTGTGCGTTACGCTCGGGGGGCCCGGCAGCGACGCCTTTCCCGTCCCGCTTCGCGCGGCTTTGCGCGGGATGCAAGCCACAGTCGGCGCGGCCTGTAAACGAGCCGGATCAAGGTGGCCGTAGTAGTTTCTGCACAGCTCTAGGACTGGAGGGAGCAATGAGTGAAAGCAAGGACCGCACTACCCGGCAGGCGAGGGTCGACCTTACAAGTCAGGACATTCGCACTGGCACGCTGAGGCTGCCGAACCGCCTGCAGGGCCTCCTGGATACGGGTGTTGTAGCGGCACGCGACACGGTGACCGATGCAACCCACGAACTCCTGTTCTCGGCACCTCGGGACATTGGCGGGCTTACGGGCTTCTTCGGTACCCATGAACTCAAGCCCAATGATGCGGTGGACTTCGTGTTCAGCTCCGAGATGATAACAATCGCGCCATACTATCGGCAGCGTCGCCGCCAGATACGGGAAGCCGACGACCCTGCCCGGGTAGCAGACGACGCTGCCAAGGCAGCCCCGAGCCATGACACCGACCAGCCGTCTTCGGCCGAACCACGCTCGGCGGACGCGGCAGCCGAAAGCACAGACGCACTGTTGCCCCCGGAAGGCCCACGAACCCGCCACACGGGTGCGCCATCCCACCCTCTGCCTGCAGCAGATGCCGACATGTCCGCCTCTCGTGACCTGCCTTCGGGCTCGGCCAGCACCGAGGCCACGTCCACTCCGGATCCGAGAGCTGCGAAACCACACCAGCCGTCCGCCACCGAGGAGGACGATCCCTTCCTGGCGTTCGACAGCTACGAGGGCCAACCAGATGACGATGACCTGGACTACCCGGCCGACGACTTGCGACTGGCGGCAGACGACGCTCCGGGAGCTCATGACGGGGGCGAGCCGTCGGTCTCGCTGGGCGGTGCTCCTGCGGGCGAACGGGTACCGGAGGAAGAGCCACCGGAAGAACCGACTGATCGCACCGCATACCATCATGTCGGCAGGCGCAGTTTCGGCAAGCCGACGGCCGGAAGGTTCCGTCCAGTGCCCCCTCGCGTAGTGACCGATTCACAAGCAGCTGGCGGACGAACAACTGAGCTGGCACCCGAACCGAGCCACGCCCGCGCCTACCCAGGTCACAGCCCACAGCAACCCCTTTGGGAGAGCATCGATCGGAGTCCCGCCTCGCTGCTGAAGGGCTACCTGGCACAGCCTGACCTGCCATCCGTTATCCAGGCATCGACGCTCGCCACTGAGCTTGATATGCAACCTGTTGACGTCGACGCGATACTCGCTGAGCTCTCACTTGCCCCAGATTCAAGGATCAGCGCTATCCGACCAGACTTCTACCTTGTCAAGCGGACCAACAGGTGACCTTGGGCGGCGGCTGGAAATAACGTTATGGCAGCGCGGGGCTTGGCGGAGCAGCTGGATTGGACAAGGAGCTCCTGCGGTCTCGGATGGTTTCCGTGAGGAGCTCCAGCACGAGACTGGCGTCGCCAAGTGCCCGATGGTTCTTGTGCCTGTTCAGTGCTTCCGCGAGGCCGGCTGCCACAATGGCATTGTGCAGCCCCATGCTGCGTCGACCATGGAGCCGAGCGTACACTTTCATGGCACACCGATACTGAATGCTTTGCTCCGGGAGGCCCCAGGCTGCTCTGCTCCGCTGAATCATCAGGCAGTCGAAGGAGGCGTTCCAGGCAAGTACCAGTGACGATTCAAGCACCGCATCAAGCTCGTCCAACACCTCTGGCAACGTCGGTTTGTCGGCCAGTTCCTGCAGACTGATCCCGTGCACCCGCTCCGCATATCTGTTCATCTCCATACGGCGGGGGCGAATCATCTGGTCAAAGAGAACCTTGCCGGAGGTGTCGATAGCAGCCAACTCAATAACCTCGGCCTGCCTGATACCCGTGGTCTCGGTGTCGATTATCACCACGTCGCTTCGCCCAAGGAGTGATGCGATGACGCGGCCTGCGCCTTCACGCGCCTCTGCTGTGGGATTTTTTACATCCACGGAACGATCATAGCTCACGCAAACTGAGAGCGGGTCCCCGGGCAGGGGAGACCCGCTGGTGCCTGACACAGTTGTGTCAGCTCAGGCCAGTGCGACGTGCCTCACCGGCGAACGGCACGTGTGAGGGTGACGGTGTCATTGTCAAAATCGACACGATCAACCCGCCAGCCCGCAGACACCCAGGCGTTCGCCTGCGCGTGACTGGGTGTATTTGCCCACCAGGCGCGATGCTGATATGCAGAGCGCGGGAGCTCAGCGCCGATTACCCTTTCAATCTCCTCGAACTCGAGATCCACCTGGCTCTCTTCCTCCGGCACCTTTTCCATCAAGTGCGAGTAGAGGGGAGCGTAGCGACTCCTGCGGGAAACACTGTCTGTACGTGGCTGCTTTGTGCGGCTCCCGGTCAGGATGCGCTCATCCCCAGAAAGCCAGCTCCCGATCAGGCTGTAGAACTCAGCGAGTCGGTCCTCTGGTACCGGTATTGTAACTTCTATCCTCGGCATTTAAGCCTCCTACTTGAACTCGAACAGTGTGCTGCTGCCACCGTACTACCCACCTAATGTAAACCACGTCCGGCTGTATGGTAAAGCATCATGAAACACGATTCGAACCGGCCTGCCAACTGAAGCAACCCACTGACCGCCGAATCATCCGCAGGACAGCTAGCTTAGCGTTCTATATCTTAACAGGATGAAATTACTGCCAGGGTAGCAGACAAGCGTCCTACCAGCCGTCCCCGGCGTCCTTCGATGCACCAGCGTCTAAACTTAGGGATCAAGTCCAGCGCCTCCACAACAGGCAGAACCAGGAAGCCCACCATGACAACAATCGCCTTTCTCGGCACAAGCCATATCCACGCACCTGACTTCTTCCGCCGTCTTAAAGCCCGCGACGACCTGTCCACCGTATTGTTCTGGGAAGCAGATCCGGAACGCGCCAAGAGAACCGCGCACGAATGGGGTTTCGCACCATCAACCCGCGAAGCCATTCTTTCCAACCCTGAAGTAGCCGGAGTCATCATCTGCTCTGAAACCCGCTTGCACGAAGAGCTCGTCACGGCGAGCGCCCAGGCGGGAAAGCACATGTTCGTGGAAAAGCCACTCGGCATGGGAGCACGGGACTCACGCATCATGCAGCAGGAGATCCTGAAAGCAGGCGTGTTGTTTCAGACCGGGTTCTTCATGCGCAACCAGGCCGTACAACGGCGCGTGCACGATCTGCTTGAAGCTGAAGCATTCGGCACGGTAACCAGGGCACGGCTGTCAAACTGTCATTCCGGCTCACTTGCCGGTTGGTTCGATTCCGAATGGAGGTGGATGGCGGATCCCGCTGCTGCAGGGGTCGGCGCGTTTGGAGATCTTGGGTATCACATCCTGGATCTGCTTCAGTGGCACCTGGGACCGGCAGCCGCAGGAACCGCCCTGCTCAGTACGGTTACTGGCCGCTATGGCGATTGTGACGAGACGGGCGAAGCGCTGCTACGCATGCGTTCGGGGGTGATCGCCACGCTCGCAGCAGGCTGGGTCGACCGGCACGATCCCGTTACGCTCCACATCACGGGGACAGAGGGGCATGCCCTCATCCGTGACGGTAAGCTGTACGTACACAGCGGGCCCCTTGGGCTGTCACCCGATCTCGCTCAGGCACTTACAGAGCCAGACTTGCCCCATCCATTCGAGCAGTTTCTCGATGCCCTGAGCGCTCCGGGTAACAGTCCAGCCTTGCTGAGCCCGGTAGAGGCAGCGGAGACGAGTGTCGTGATGGAAGGGCTCTACCATGCCGCCCGAACACGCACCTGGGTTGACTTCTGAAGCCGCGTCCGCAGTGCGGCAGGGGAGTGCGGGCTCACCCGTCCAGCCTGACCTCGCGGCCGGTCACCTGGCTGCGGTAAATGGCTTCAAGGATCACCATCACCTGGAGTGATTGTTCCGGTGGCACCGGCGACGGTCGGCCCTCCGCCAGGGCGCGTGCGAACTCGAAACACTCGAAAGCGTGTGGCTCCATCACATCCCGGGTCATACCGAGTGTGTTCGTGTATAACTGCCGGGTCTCGTAGTTGGTCGACAGGAACTTGGCCTCGGGCCACTGCACCCCGCCCTCGGTGCCGTAGAGCCACATCTGCATGTCCTCGCTAGGCGTGTCGTGGTGCAGGGCCCAGCTGACCTCCAGCATCAGAGTCGCGCCGTTCTCGAAACGGACGAACGCAGCGGCGAACTCCTCGACGTCCATATCAGCCGGCATCGGGGACGTATGCCACGTGCTGAAGGCTCCCGGACGCTTCGTCAGCTCGGTGCGGCTGACACCCGTGACAGAAACAGGCTCCGGGTTACCCATCATCCAGAGAACCAGGTCCAGGATATGAACCCCGATGTCAATGCAGGCCCCACCTCCCGCATGGCGCCGGTACACAAATGTGGGTGTCGGAATGTAGGCGCTTCGTCTGAGCATCCAGCCCCGTGCATGATAGATGTGCCCAAGGGCTCCCAGTTCGATCTCGCGCTTGACCGCCTGTGAAACTCCGACGAAGCGCTGGTGTTGTGCAGTCATCAGCTCCTTGCCGCTGCGGTCACGCGCTTCGATCATGCGCCTTACTTCGTCCGGTGTAGGAGCTAGCGGTTTCTCGCAGAGCACGTGCTTGCCAGCCTCAAGCGCAGCGATTACGAGCTCAGTGTGATACATGTTCGGCGTGCAGATGTCGATGATGTCTATGTCCGGATCGCTCAACAGGTCCTCGGCCCGCACACTGAGGCGGGAAACTCCATAGTTAGCCCCCCACTCGCGCAGAGTAAGCTCATTGACGTCGGATCCGGCAACGACTGTCGCGTGCGGCGAGGCCGCCCAGCCGGGCATGTGGGTCCGGCTGATGCCGCCCACTCCGATCATTCCAACATTGAAAACCCTAGGCATGCCGTACTCCTGAAAGCACCTGCGGACGCGCCGCAGGCCGCACTTGAACTCAAGGGTCAAGCTTACCAAGCCAACCTTGCCTATACTGGCAACTGTTGTGTCAATCACCCGAGAGAAGTTCATACAGCGCGGCCGTACTCTGGCCTGCACCATCGCGCTCGGCCTTGCGGGCAGCTTCGCACTTGCCTTGCCCGAGTGTGCCTTCGAGGACCGCCTGGCCACACGTTCCGACATTCACGACTGGCAGTACACACTGGTCGACACTACCTGGCGGCTGCCGGCAGACTACGAACCTGATGACCTCGTCAGCCTGAGGGAGGCCGGCTTCGATGACGACCGCCTCATCCGTGCAGTAGTGATCGAGGATCTCTCAGCCATGCGCCAGGCGGCGATTGAAGCAGGTGTGCCCATCGCCGTCCAGAGTGCCTACAGGTCATACGCGTACCAGCACAACACTTTCGACTACTGGGTTGGGATTCAAGGGAGGGAAGCGGCCCTCGGCTCGAGTGCCAGGCCCGGGCACTCCGAGCATCAGCTCGGCACCGTTCTGGACTTCCGGAGTGAGGGCGGTCCAGCTGCCTGGGACATGGAGGACTGGGCTGAAACTCCGGCGGGCGCGTGGATGGTTGACAACTCGTGGCGCTACGGATTCGTGCTCAGCTACCCTAAAGACGCCTCCCACCTGACCTGCTACATATATGAGCCCTGGCACTACCGTTACCTTGGCCGCGACCGGGCAAGGCTGGTTCACGAATCCGGTCTGACGCTGCGGGAGTTGCTTTGGCACGAGTCTGGAATGGACAGGTAGGGCACCTCAGTTCCAGCGGCGGCGCCGACCGCGGACATGAAGCCTTTCGGTACTCTGCGCTGTCACTCCGAGATAAAGCTCCTGTACGTTCTCGTTACTGGCCAGTTCATCAGCATTGCCTTCCAGCACCAGCCTGCCGCCCTCAAGAACGTAGCCGTAATCAGCGATCGTCAGTGCCTGGGTGGCGTTCTGCTCCACAAGAAGTATTCCCGTACCGTCGGCGTTAATGCTGCGGATCACACCGAATATCTCGGCTACCAGCAATGGGGCAAGACCCAGGCTCGGCTCATCGAGCATGATGAGCCGGGGCTTGCTCATGATTGCGCGTGCGATCGCGAGCATCTGCTGCTCCCCGCCGGACATGGTCCCGGACTTCTGGGATCTCCGCTCAGCCAGACGCGGAAACACGTCGAATACGCGGTCGAGGTCCGCTCGAATAGCCGCCCTGTCAGAGCGGTGAAAAGCACCCAGTCGCAGATTCTCACTGACCGTGAGCTCCGGGAACATGCCGCGCCCCTCGACAACGTAGGCGATTCCCGCGCGGGCGATGACCTCTGTGTTCCGCCCCGTGAGGTTCCTTCCTGAGACGATCACTTCCCCCTTTCTGGGTTCGTCATCGATCATGGACATGATCGTCTTGAGAAGCGTACTTTTGCCGGCACCGTTCGACCCGAGCACGGTCACGCACTTGCCCTTGGGCACCTGCAACGAGATGCCCTTGAGTACCAGCAGTTGCTTGAAGTAGCCGCTTTCCAGATTGCGTACTTCGAGCAGGGGAGCCTCGGGCGTCACACAACCCCCTCGACGGCCAGCCGGGCATCACCAAGATATGCGCGGATCACGTCAGGATGTGCCTGCACCTCTCCTGGGGTTCCGTCTGCGATCAGTCGGCCGTGGTCAAGCACCAGTACCCGCTCGGCAAGACGGCTGACCACCCTGAGGTCGTGCTCAACCACGAGCATGCTCAGCTCGAGAGCGGCGGCCAGCTTCTGGAGGTTATGCATCATGTCGTCCTTCTCATCAACCGTCATGCCGGCGGTAGGCTCGTCAAGCAGCAGCAACCTGGGCTCGGTCGCGAGTGCACGGCCCACTTCGATCAGCTTCTGGGTTCCATAAGGAAGCGCCCCGACGCGCTTGTCCCGGTACGCCTGCAGGTTAAGCAGATCGAGAAGCTCCTCGGCCTTGCGCCGCTGATTCACCTCGTCGCGCCTCCAGGCGGGTGATGCAACCAGCGAGCCAAGGAGGCTCGCCCTTGTATGCAAGTGCCGTCCCAGGAGCAGGTTGTCGAGACAGCTCATGTTGGCGAACAGCTCGATGTTCTGGAAGCTTCGCGCCATTCCGAGACGAGCGACCGTGTGCGGCGGCGTGCCAACGATGCTGTGACCCCTGAAGCGGATCTTGCCCGATTGTGGTCGGTAAAAACCGCACAGGCAGTTGAAGAGACTCGTCTTGCCTGCGCCGTTCGGTCCGATGACGGCAGCAACCTGACCGACATCGACGCTGAACGAGATACCACTCAGGGCGTTGATCCCGCCGAAACGAAGATCAACGCCCTCCAGTACCAGAAGCTTGTCGGTCACTCAGACGGATTCCTCAGTACTCGAGCCAGTCGCTGACAGGACGCAGGCCCTGGGGCGTGACCTGCAGCAGCTGTACCGAGTTGTTGCCCTGATAGGTGTCCGCGAAGCTCAGGTTGTGGTACATGCCCTCGGTGTAGTTGTCGATCAGTTTGAGTTGCTCGATGACTGCCTCGCGCGTGAGATCACGGCCGGCAGCTTCGATCGCCACGACCAACGGCTGAGTGAACGCAATGCCCCCGAGAGCGCGGAAGGGATCTGCGGCGATCTCCGGAGCATACGGAATGATTATCTCGCTGTAGAGCTGGTCTGCGTACGGATCACCGTTTCCCTCACCAAGGATCACGCTGGGCAGCCGGAGGAAGGAAGTGAACATCGCCCCCTGCATGCCGGGGTGTGAGATCAGGCTCGGATCGAGAAGCGTCACGGTCGAAAGGATCTGTGGACGATAATCTAGGTTCGCGAACTCGTTGAGCAGGGCGGCGGCCGCACTGGGATCACTGAAGAGCATGACTGTATCCGCACCGGAACCGGCCAGGCGAAGGGCCTGCACGCCCATGTTGGTGGTGCCGCGCTCGTAGGTCACCCGGTCCCCAGCAAACGCTGAACTTCCTTCAGCCTGCTGCGCCGAGACCTCGGCTTCCAGTCCAGCCACGCCGGAGAGCCCGTAACCGTCGTTCTGATAGAAGATCGCGATGTTGGAGCTACCCAACTCTTCGATTGCGTAACGCGTCATCAGCGCGCTCTCAACGAAGTAGTTGGTGAAGGTGGCGAAAATATAGCCATCACTTTGCTCCGCGAACTCCACCGCGCCAGTGGCCGGACCTACCCACGGAATCCCCTCCCGGATGATCAGCGGCATGGCGGCCAGGCCGTTGGCTGTGCCGACCCCGGCGGCAAACGCGAAGACCCCCTCGCGGTCGATCATCTCTCGTACCGCGCTGACCGTCCTTGCAGGATCGTAACCGTCATCGCGGCTGACAAGGACCAGGTTGCGGCCGTTTATGCCCCCCTGGTCGTTGATCCACTGGAAGTACGCATCGATCGCGGTGGTAACGTTACCCCAGGCAGCTGCAGGTCCGGACATGGGGCCCCAGTTGCCTATGCGGATCTCGGTGTCGGTAACACCTTGCTGGGCAAACGCGAGCGAGCCAAGGGTTACGAATGTACCAGCGACAAGGGCCTTGAAAACTCGTTTCATGCTCTCTTCCTTCCTGACCGTGTTGCAGCCGCGGCCAGCCAACTTTTTGTACACCACCAAACTACCATACTTTGCTGCAGCAAGCGCCGGCCACCACGCTTAAACCCGCTTCACCTCCGCCTTGCCCAACAGGCCATGCGGGCGCAGGACTAGCACGAGAATCACGGCGAGAAAGGCGAAGGACGCCTTGAACTCCAGGCTGATGTAGATCCCGACCACGAGCTCGAGCACTCCCAGCACATAACCACCTACAACCGCACCCGGAAGGCTGTTCATGCCCCCGATAACCGCGGCAACGAAACCTTTGCTGAGAGGATCAAGCATCATCGCCGGATGCAGGAGGGCAGTGGGAGCGAAGAGCAGGGCTGCCGCCGTGGCCAGCACGGCAGCTGTGGCCCAGGTCGCGATGAGGACGTTCCGGACGGGGATGCCGAGCGCCTGGGCTACGTCTTCCCGCTCAGCTACGGCTCGCATAGCGAGTCCAAGCCGAGTGAACGTCATCATGGCCCAGAGCCCCACCATCAACACGACACCGACGAGTGCAGTCACCACAGTCACGACACTGAAGCTTGCTCCGCCGACATGCACGAGGCGGTGATCTACGAGCGCAGGCACGACCTTGTTGCCGGACCCGAACACAAGGGCGTCGAGTCCGCCGAGGGCAAGGGCAAGCCCGAGCGTGAGTATCAGCAACCCGAGTTCGCTCTGGTTCTTTGCGGGCCTGACGAGGAAGAGGTAGATGCAACCTCCGATCACCGCGGCAGCGAGCAACGCCAGCATGAAGCTGACCCGGAAGGGAAGACCCGTGCTGGTGATCAGTGTGTATGCGATGAACGTGCCGAGAACACCGATGTCGCCATGTGCGAAGTTCAGGATGCGCGTCGTCCTGTACAGGAGCACGATGCCCAGGGCGATCAGCGCATAGATGCTGCCGATTGACGCACCACTGATGATTACCTGGAGAAGGATGTCCACTTCAGGTTCTCCTAGAACGGCCAGGTCTTCCAGAACTGGCGGACCTTGAGCCAACGACCGTACAGGCCGAAAGGCTCAAGCATCATGAGGGCAACTACTACCGCACCGAATACAAGCTGCGACCAGTTCCGAAAGCTGCTGAGCCAGACTTCAATGCCGGTCACGAACGCAGCACCGATGATCGCTCCGGGCAGGAAACCCAGGCCGCCCACGATTGTCATGAGCAGGAACTTGATCGACAGGAGCAGGTTGAAGCTCTCCGGCGTGATGTAACCGACGAGGGGCCCGAACAGCCCACCCGCCAGTCCCGCCAGCATTGCGGAGAGAACGAACGCGAGGCTCTTGTAGTAAGCGAGGTTGATGCCACTCATCTGGGCAGCCAGGTCGGCGTCACGAACCGCCCTGAACGCCCTCCCGATGTGTGAGCGCGACAGGTTGAAGCAACCCCAGATCGACAGGCCCGCGATGCCGAGCACCAGATAGTAGTACGGAGTGTCACGAAAGAACGCGATCCCGAGTATCTCAGGTCGATTGACAAGCATGCCCGTTGACGCCCCCACGAGCGACCAGTTGTTGAGTATCTGCTGTATTCCCAGGCCGAAGCCAAGCGTGGCAATGGCAAGGTACGGGCCCTCAAGCCTGAGGGCGGGGACTCCGATGATCAATCCAAGCAGGCCCGTCACGATCATCGCTGCCACCAACGCCAGCAGAAAGGGCCAGTCCGAAGAAGACAGGTAAGCGGTCACGTATGCGCCGGCGGCCAGGAAGCCCGCATGGCCAAGGGATACCTGACCTGTGAAGCCGACCAGGATTGCCAGGGACACTGCGACCAGTGCATAGATGAGGAAGAGGCTGACGTTGTAGACGATGTAGCCCCGGACAAGGAAAGGCAGGGCGATCAACGCAGCCGCCAGCAGGCCGAAGGCAACCCAAGCCTGTGGAGTCTGAATAAGCTGAAGGTCCTGATCGTATCTCCGTTTGAACAGCACGTCAGTACATGCTTTCGATCAGATCAGCGTAAGTGCGGGCGAGGCTCGAGCGCTTGACCTTGAGCGTAGCGGTAACATCTCCGTCCTCGTGGTAGAGCCTCTTGGTGAGTATTGCGAACTTCTTGATCGTCTCGACTCGCGCAAGCGTGGAGTTCACTGACTCCACCTCTGCCTCCACCAGCTCAAACACCTCTGCGTTGCGGGCAAGGTCACTGTACGTGGTGTAGGGCAACTGCCTGTCTGCTGCCCACTTGGTGATGTTGTCCTCATCCAGCACGATCAAGGCGATCAGATACCTCCTTCGGTCACCGATGACGACCGCATCGTTGATGAACACGCTCGACTTGAGCTGGTTCTCGATCTTTTGCGGAGCGATGTTCTTGCCCCCCGCAGTGATGATGATGTCCTTCATCCGATCCGTGATGCTCAGGTTGCCCGCCTGGTCAAGCTCCCCGACGTCACCGGTGTGCAACCAGCCGCCCGCAAGGGCTTCAGCAGTTGCCTCGGCGTCCCCGAAGTAGCCCTTGAAGTTCCCGCGGCTGCGGCTCAATATCTCGCCGTCAGGCGATATCCGGATCTCAACTCCCGGGAAGGCCGGCCCGACACTGCCGAGCTTGCCATCCTCGCGGTGGATTGCGATCAGACCCGTGCTCTCGGTCAGTCCATAGCCTTCGCGCACGTCCACACCGAGCGCCCGGAACCAGGCGAGGATGCCTGGTGAGATCGGAGCCGCACCCGATATGGCGACTCGCACCCTGTCCAGCCCTAAGCGGATGCGGAGGAAGCGCAGCACCAGTGCATGTGCGATGACTCTGGATGCGCCAGCGCTACCCCTGGCGCTCTTCATCGCCCATCCATAGGCAACCCGCTTGAGCACATGCGCGTCCCTCATGTGCAGCTCAACCAGCGAAAGCATCTTCTCCCAGATGCGTGGAACGGCGAAGAAGACTGTCGGGCGTATCTCCTGCATGTCCTGCATGACGGTGTCGAGGTTCTCGCAGAAACTCACGGTGTATCCGAGCTTGAGCGGGGACACCACCGTAATCAGCCGCTCAACGATATGGCTGAGCGGCAAGAAAGAGATGAACTCGTCCCGGCTTGTCGTGGGGATGGCCTCGGCAAGCGACTCTGTCGCCCAGAAGAGGTTGTTGTGGGTCAGCATCGCGCCCTTCGGGTCCGCGGTGGTGCCCGAGGTGTAGATGAAAAGGGCAGTGTCGTCGGGATCGATGCCGTCGATGCGCGCATCGACGGCATCGGGAGTCGCACTCAGGAGCTTGCGGCCCAGCGCAATGGCTTCATCCCATTGCTCCACGCCCTCCATTGCTTCCTGCTCAATTACACACACCCAGCGAACGTCCGGACACTTGTCACGGATGGCCAGCCACTTCTCCAACTGCTCGGCATCCTCAAGGATGAGCCCGCGGCTGCCTGAGTGCTCGAGGTAGTAGCGGATCTGGTCCGCTCCGCTCGTCGTGTATATCCCGACCGTGACAGCACCCGCCGATTGAATCCCCAGGTCAGCGACCAGCCATTCGGGCCGGTTCTCGCCAAGCAGGGCAACCCGGTCCCCGGGCTCCACGCCAAGGCCCACCAGTCGCGCCGCCAGCGCCGAGGCATCAGCCGCGTACTCTGACCAACTTATCTCGTGCCATAGCCCAAGTCTCTTGACCCGGTGAGCTACACCGGTATCGCTGCTGCGGCTGCGAAGAAGTGCGGGCACGCTCCTCGCAGCCTGATTGGCCGCAGTTTTCATTACGTTCAATGATAACCCCTGCAGGTGGCCTGTGTCGTGACCGCCACGGCAAGTACTGACAAGGGGTAAGATGATTGGGACCTATGGCCATCATGCAATTTCCGGATGGGCCTGAAGTTGATGCACGCACTCTGCTCAACGTCAGCCTGGCAGCTGTTTGTGTCTGTGAGCGTGACTCGGGCAAGATCCTTCATGCCAATCGCGTCATGCGGGACCTGTTGGGTCGCAGCGCGGAGGAACTGCGCGAGCTTGACGTAATTCAGGTGGGTCTCTGGGACTCAGCGGAACAGCGCCGTACTGCGCTGGAAGAGAACCCCTACCTCTTCGTCGACCGCACGGTACAGCTTGGTCCCCTGAGCGTGAGGCACGGTTGGCAGCCAGCCCAGCTCGATGGCCGCCAGGTCCTGGCCGAGGTGGTCGTTGACGTAAGCGTCACAGCGGAGGGCGAAGCCCGCCTGGAACGCATGGGCAACTTCCGGAGGATCCTTTCGGAAGTCGTGCGGGAGTCGCTGAAGCACGGCAGTGAAGTTGGGTTCCACAGCTGGGTACTAGAACAGCTTGTCGAGACTATCGAGCCTGCTGAGGCAGCCTCGCTGTTGGTACAGAGCGATGATGGCCTGTTCAGGTTCGAGGCTGCGGCTGGTTACGACATGGAGATGCTGAAGCGGGTATGGCTGGCAAAACCGTACTCGAATAACCTCCCTGAAGGCGAGCCCACACTGGTCCGAGGCTTCGAGCGGGTCGATGAATCCCTTGATGACGAACGTCGCGGTTGGCTGGAGGCGAGCGGGCGTCCCGCTGCGATCAAGGTAACCATTGTCACCCCGATCAGTATCGACGAGCGGTCACTCGCGATCCTTCACGTGGACAACTTCTCCGATGCGGATGCCTTCGACGAGGAGGCCGTGTCCATGGCCCGCGATTTCGCCCAACATCTGGGGGTGATGCTGCAGCGGCGGAAACTTGAGGAGGCCCTGCGCCAACAGGCCCATTACGACAAGCTTACCGGCCTGCCAAATCGGCGCTACTTCGATGACAAGCTGAGCAAGGCGGTAAGCGAGAGTAACCGAACCGGCAGGCAAGTGGCGCTCTTTCTGATCGACATCGACGGCTTCAAGCAGGTTAATGACCGCTTCGGCCACGCATTCGGAGACCGCCTCGTGCAGGTCGTGACGAGGCGGCTCTCGAACCGGCTGCCGCCTGGGGCAAGCCTGTCACGCTGGGGCGGGGATGAACTTGCGATGATTGTTCCCGATCCGCCTGATCCCGAGCTTCTTGACAGGCAGCTGCAACTCCTGCTCGACGAGGTCAAACGGCCGATCAACCTCGATGACCAGGAGCTTGTCAATACGATCAGCATCGGGGGCTGCCACTATCCCAGGTATGCCGCCTCACCCGGCAGCCTCCTGATGAACGCTGATTCCGCCCTGTACCGCGCCAAGAACACGGGTCGGAACAGGTTCGTGATCTTCGATGAGGAGCTCAACGCACGGGTTGCGCTTGAGCGCGACATCCGTGACCCTGGATTCCTTGATCAGGTCGAGCTTTGGTACCACCCACGAATCGACGTGGCCACCCATACCGTCTGCGGCGTCGAGGCACTTGCAAGGTGGAACCATCCCCTGCGTGGTCTGGTATCAGCCGCAGAGTTCATCCCACTCGCAGAGGAACAGAACGTACTTGGTAAGCTCGGGATGACCCTTCTGGACCACGCCTGTGCTCAGCTCAGGCGCTGGCTCGATCAGGGACTCTCTACGATGCTCTCGTTCAACGTGAGCAGGTTCGAGCTCTCGCAACCAGACTTCGTGGAATCAGTGGTCAAGCTTACGCAGAGACACAATGTTGCTACTCACATGCTTGAGTTGCAGATCACTGAGGACGCAGTGGTACGCCAGGTCCCTGATGCCGCTGAGAAGCTTCAGAGACTCAGCAGCGTGGGCTTTCGCCTGTTGCTGGATGACATCCAGAGCGGCTATGCAAGCCTCGCAGTGCTCAGGCAGTTCCGGCTTGATGCGTTCAAGATCTCGCGTGAGTACGTCACCGCGCTGGAGCCCAGCGGCACGAATACCGGTGCGGTGCGTGTGATCGAGACCGTGACTGCGCTTGGTCGTGACTTGGGGGTTACCGTAGTAGCCGAGGGAGTGGAGACCTCATTCCAGCGGGACATGCTGATCGCTGCCGGCTGTGCACAGCTGCAGGGCTTCCTCTTCAGCCCTGTCCTGTCTGCTGAGGAGGCGACGGTGCGGCTCCGGCCTGCTGAGTCCCAAACTGCATGATGTCGGGCCCGAGCCCCGCCTCGACGATCAGATCATGATACTCGTGGGCGCTGAGGCCGCCCCGTCCCTTTATGGCTACCAGGGCAGCGTCCAGGAGGTTGGTTGCCAGGCTGCGACCATTGAAGCGCGGCGTGGTCGTTATCAGCTGCGCAACACCCCGGCGGCGCAGATCCTCTACGTCCTCACTGGTCGTTGTGTTGGTCAGGACGGTCTTGCCGCTCAGGTCCCGGGGTGCATAACGCCTTATGAAGTGGAAGTCTCCGGCGATCACCTCGGCCTCCTCAAAGTATCTTGCCCGATGCGTACCGGATGTTGATTCGGTCTGCTTCTCGCCAGTCGGGTAGATCCAGCTGATGGGAACCTTTGTGATCACCGGAAGCAGTATCCTGGCGACAGTGTGCAGCTGCCTCAGCGTCCTGAGGGGGATCGGAAGCCCCAGTGCGAAGATGAGGTCTCCATAGGTGACCTGGGCGCCGTACGAAGCCAAGGTCTCAGCCATGCCGAACCGGTCGACACCTGCTACCATCAGTACGCGTTTACCTTGCCATTTCACCGTTTCGTCAAGCGCTTCGACAACCATGCGCTCCAGCGTGTCTTTCAGGGCTGCGCCACAGACTACCGGGGTCACGCTTGCGTTCCTGGCCAGCGCCAGCCCGTCGCGCAGGTAGAAACGTTTGCCGGCTGCCACGAGGAAGAGGTCAAGACCCCCAAGGCCGATGGCATCAACCTTGCCATCCAGGTCCCTTATGAGTTGACCCGCCGCCTTAAGGTCGCCGTCAGTACCCCTTCTCTCGATACGCACCGTCTTGCCAAGCAGTTCGATCTGCTGGCTGGTGTTGCGTGCCTTGCTGCCGATCGAGACGCTCACCACGTGCAGGTCAGACAAGACTCAGCCAGCTTCCTTCTCGAGAAAATCGGTGACCTGCTTCACAAGTGCCTTGCCGAGCCCCTTGAGGTAGCCCCGCGATTCAGCGAACATGCCTACGTCAAGCACGTCCCCGTCCAGGCTGTCGCTGTGGTTGCGCAGCAGGTACGTGTTCAGGGCACTCGTATAGCTTGGCCCTTCCCAGCCGGTACGCTCCAGCGTGTCATACAGGAATGGGTTGCGGACCTCGAGGTCGAGCCTGAGCAGTGATGGCGTCCGGTCCTTTACTTCTTCAGGCAGCGTCTCCCACAGCCTCACAAGGCTTTCCTTGCGATGGTTATCGAACGCTTCCAGGATCGTCTGGCTGATCGCAACCGGATCCACGGCAACCGCGACCTGGGTGGTGGACTCTGCCCTCAGTGAATCACGGGCCATGCCACTGGTGAGCAGGTGCCTGACGAATCCCGGCAGGTTCGTGAGCGGGTTGCGCGTACCCTGGGACGCGGCGTGTGCCCGGTGACCCATTCTAATGGCCTGGGAGACGACATCCGTGCCGTGTTCGTCGATGAGCCGGAAAGGGTCCTGCGTATATCCCAGTGCGTAAAGTTCGTCAGCTACAGCGACCTCGGGCTGGCTTCGTCCCGAGGATGGCAGTGCATAGGGAAGGGCCCCCTCCTTGTAGCTCAACTGGAACCTGATCTGCCTCGTGACCCGACCATGAGTAATCGGTTCAAACTCGAAGCTAAGGCGTCCGTGTACCTCAAACTCGCTCTGTGCCCTCAGCAGCAGCTTCCTGAAGTCCCGCCAGTTCTTGTATTTCTCCACCCAAACTGTCTTTCCCCTCTCGGTCTTCCGGCTGCGCAGACCGAGTTCCCACTTGAGCTCCTTGAGGTCATAGGTCAGGAACTGCTTGCGCATTGCGTGTGAATCGTGCCAGAGGATCTCGTACAGCCGCTGCGCATTGAAGCTCTGGAGCGGAAGGACGTCAAGCAGAGGAATTACGTTGTAGCGGTCACGCAGTTCGAGCAGGTAAGGGCTGAGCTCCTCGTTCAGACGGATCTCAATGTACGACTCGCCGGTATCCGAACTGGCGCTCGAGACGTACCGCGCAAGGGTTGTCCACTGGAACTGGTCGTAACTGTTGTTTCCCCTTGCGACGTGAACGACGCGCCGCAACAGGCCCTCTGCTGCCCGCTTCGCCCGGGCGTATGGGTTCTCGCCGAACACCTCGGTGAGTTCATGCATGTAGATCCGGTGCGTGAGAAGCTCCGTATCAGTACTGTTGATCCTGCTCATCGCAATCAGGAGCAGTCTCTTCTCAAGAAGGTCGAGCTCCTGGCTGCTCTTGGCGAGTGCGTTCGCCTGCCGGATCTGCGAGTCAGTTGCCTGCCCGGATTCCCTGTACAGCTCCACGTCCAGCGATGCCTCATCCGTGATGATGGCCTGTCCGCGTAGACCGGGCACACTTTCCCTGGCCTCGCTCAACTGCCTTCCTTCCGGAGCAACGGTCCTGTCACAATGTGCCGAGAGTACGACGTGTGGACGAAGCTGTCAAGCTCTATACCACGCTTCGTGGCATCACCTACGAATAGATTGCCCACACATGGCTGCGCGGATGCCGGAACCACCCCGAAGGGGGACACAAAATTCGCCTTCGGGTTGACTGCGCAGTAGTTGTCCCCCAGGACGCAGACCTTGTCTCCCGGGGCAAACACTGTGTCCACGCGTGCGAATCATTCGCCCCCGCCTGGCTAAGGTTCTGCCTCCGATGCCGAACTCCCTGCCCACCCCAAGCGAATACACTGCCACGCAAGCATGGCAGAAATACCGTCTGGCACGCTGTTTCTAGGGATGACAAATACTTAATGATGTTAATCTACTAATCTGATGTCATCAACACAGGAGTTCCAGGAAGCGGTTCACTGCCCGGCAGGCTCTTCGATCACGAACACTGTGGACAAAGAATTCGCCCTGGCCTGCCCTGCGAGGTGGCGAGAGGCAAACTGTTCGACGCGGCCATAACAACGCCAGGGTGGACACGGAATTCGTACAGCTGTCTGCAGCCGCATATTCTGTCCCCCCTTGAGCCGGTGGTATCTAGCTCCCTCCGGAAAGGTTCAAAGGAGCTCCACAGTTTCTTGCAGAGGCCTCGAGCGATTACGGTGAAGTTGTGGATAAGTAGCAAAAACGCCCTCCGCAGCGGCACGGCCGCTCGCAAGCGCCTGTGGATAAGCGTGTGGATAACCTGACGGAGCCTGCCGACAGCCTGTGGATAACTCGTGGCGGTGCCGCAAGGGGGACAGAGAATTCGGCTTCCGGTGCCTGACTAATGAGTTGTCCACATTCGGAGAATGAGTTGTCCACAGATCGCTGCTTGAGGCCGTGGGGGACAACGTCTTCGGCTCACCTCACCGCTTGGGCAGGCATGGAATAGTTTGTCCCCCTACTTGGCCTGCCTCACTCTCCCCTTGGTTCGAACCGGAGGGATACGCCGTTATTGCAGTAGCGCAGCCCTGTGGGAGCCGGCCCATCCGGGAACACATGGCCCTGATGGGCGCCGCACCTGGCACAATGGTACTCCGTGCGCTCCATGCCGAGTTTGTGGTCGGCCCTGGTCTCGAGCTTTCCCGGCAGGGCATCGTGGAAGCTCGGCCATCCGGTGCCGCTTTCGAACTTCGTCGTGGCATCGAACAGCTGTTCTCCGCAGGCGGCACACACGAAGATGCCGTCCCGGTGTTCTCCCAGCAAAGGGCTGGTTCCCGGCCGCTCAGTGCCATCCTCGAACATCACTGAGTATTCGAGCCGCGTCAGGCTCTTCTTCAACGCTTCCAGATCGATTTTTCTGTCCATGGCAGGATGTTACTCCTGTACAGTGGGCAGTTCAGTATCCTGGCCGGTAGCCGTGCCGGTCACCAGACACTCAGTAAACGGTGGACGACACGTCACCGCCTCTGCCGGTCCAGTTGACATGGAAGTACTCGCCGCGCGCACGGTCCGTGCGTTCGAACGTGTGTGCCCCGAAGTAGTCGCGCTGAGCCTGAATCAGGTTTGCCGGGAGATTCTCGGTGCGGTAGCCGTCGAAGAACGTAAGGCCCGAAGCCATGGCCGGAACGGGTACGCCACGGAGCATCGCATCGGCCACCACCTTGCGCCAGCCGGCCTGTGCTCCAGTGATCTCTGCGCGGAAATAGGAATCGATGAGCAGATTGGCGAGGCCTGGATCCCGAACGTATGCCGCAGCGATGTCGTTGAGGAATGCGGAGCGGATGATGCAGCCCCCTCGCCACAGGAGCGCGATGGCTCCAAGGTTCAGATCCCACCGGAACTCAGCGGATGCCTGCTGCATCAGCATGAAGCCCTGGGCATAGGTCGTGACCTTGGCGCCGTAGAGGGCCTGTTCGAGTGAGACAAGATATTCGTCGCGATCAGCCTCGTTCTGTTCAGGCGCGCCTGGCAACAGGCGGGAAGCCTGAACCCTCTCCTCCTTCAGCGCCGAGAGGAAGCGGGCGAAGACTGCTTCCCCGATGAGGGAGAGCGGAGTGCCGAGCTCAAGGGCGTTGACTACCGTCCACTTGCCCGTGCCCTTCTGCCCGGCGCTGTCAAGGATGCGCTCGACGATCGGTTCGCCGTCGTCGTCTCTATACGCCATGATGTCACGCGTGATTTCGATCAGGTATGACTCAAGGCGACCGGAGTTCCAGGTGCTGAACACACTGCTCATCGCGTCGTGATCGAGCTCGAGCACTCTCCGCATGAGGTCGTATGACTCTGCGATCAGCTGCATGTCGGCGTACTCAATCCCGTTGTGCACCATCTTCACGAAGTGCCCGGATCCGCCGGAACCCAGCCAGCTGCAACACGGAACGCCATCCACCTTGGCCGCGATTGCTTCGAAGATCGGCCGGACATCTGGCCAGGCTCCGGCGCTGCCCCCCGGCATGATGGATGGCCCATGGCGTGCCCCCTCCTCTCCGCCGGAGATACCCGCGCCGATGAAGTGAATGCCGTGTTCCTGCAACTCCTCGACCCGGCGGTCCGAGTCCGCATAGTGGGAATTGCCGCCATCGATGATGATGTCACCGGGCTCGAGCAGCGGCACCAGCTCCCTGATCACCGCATCTACCGGTGCGCCCGCCTGTACCATCAGCATCACGCGTCTGGGGCGTTTCAGCTGTGCAACTAGTCCGTGAAGGTCCGCTGTCGCTATCACGCTCATCTCAGCTGCCGGTCCGTCCTTGAACTCTGTGGTGCGTGCCGTGGTGCGGTTGTAGACAGCGACGGTGTAGCCGTGGTCTGCCATGTTCATGACCAGGTTCTGGCCCATCACGGCTAGTCCGACCAGGCCGATATCGGCGATGGCTTCATTCATTCAACAGACCTCTCTTATTCCGGGTGTTACCGCTGGTAACACCACACCTGCAATGCTAGCAAAGCGCTTAGCGAACATTCTGTCCACCCCACTCGTAGAAGCCCGCCAGAAGCTCAACGGTGTGCATCACCGGCGGGACGCCAGGCTGCACATGGGCGCTCAGCTGGGTCATGCAGCCTATGTTGCCCGTGACAACGATGTCTGGCTCAACCTGCCTGATCAGCTCAGCCTTGTCCTGTCCGAGCCGCGAGGCGATGGCGGGCTGCTCGATGTTGTAGGTCCCTGCAGATCCACAGCATATCTCTGCGTCGCCCAGTTCCACGAGTTCGACACCAGGCATGGACCTGAGAAGTTCACGCGGCTCATCGCGAATCCCCTGCCCGTGAGCCAAGTGGCACGCGTCGTGATATGCGACGCGCAGGCGGGGTGCGGCGTCCTCGGAAGTCGCCGGCCTCAGGCCGATCCGCGCGAGATAGGCACACACGTCCAGCGTGATTCCGGCGAGGGCGGAACCACGCTGCTCGTCCGGCTCTCCCCGCAGCCAGAGGCCGTACTCATGCATGCCACTGCCGCAGCCTGCAGCGTTGGTGATCACCGCATCAACGTCAACATCGAAGGCGTCCATGTTGTTGCGCGCGGCCGTCCTGGCCTCACGCAGGAGGCCCGTGTGTGCCGCGAGGGCTCCGCAGCAACCCTGTGTATCGGGTACGACTACCTCGATCCCGTTCGCCGTCAGCAATCGGATGGTGGCAGTATTCAGGTCTGGCGCGAGCACCTGCTGTGCACAGCCGAGCAGGAGCGCAACGCGTCCGCGTTTCTCGCCGACGGGCGCATGAACGCCACTATGGTCCCTGCGGGCGGGTAAACTGGCGGGCAAAAGGTCAAGCATGCCGCGCAGCCGTTCGGGCAGTATGCGTTCCACGCTTCTGGCCAGGTTGCCCATCCGGGCGGCTATCCGGAACCTCTGGGGATAGGGGAGGGTACTGCTGACTGCCTTTCGGACGACACGATCCATGAGCGGCCTCTCGCGCTGGTCCTCGGTGGTCATCCGGAACGCTGTGATGAGTTCGCCGTACTCGACGCCGGAGGGGCATGCGGTTACGCATGCCAGGCAGCCGAGGCAGGGGTCGAGGTGTTCGCTGGCGACCTCGAGGCCGAGCTGGCCTTCCAGTGCTTCCTTCATGATGATTATGCGTCCGCGTGGCGAGGCCATCTCCTGTCCCAGCAACCGGTAAGTCGGGCAGGTGGGGAGGCAGAACCCGCAGTGGACGCAAGCCTCGATGGCGTCCGCCATCACCGGGCCGAAGGCACCGTACGCAGTGATGTCAATCTGGTGTCTCATGTCGAACCGTTGTCCTTCCTGTTCATCAGGAACTTCCCGTCGGGGTCGAGCACCTTGCGGATGCGTCCGGCGAAGGAGCCGCCCTTGTGGAGGCCAGGTCGGACAGGAAGCCCGCTGCCACGAAGAACCAGCCCGGGGACGCCCATGCCCGTCAGCAGTTCGTTAAGCGCTGAAGCCGGCAGCCTGTCAGGCCATGTGAAATGAGCGACATGACCGGCCACGCCGTAGCGGCGGGGAACTTCGCCGGCAACGGCAGTCAGCGCACTGTCAAAGCCGGACACCAGCAGTGGGTTGATCGCTGCCTTGACCAGGGCATGCGCGGGCTGAGCCCACTCGAACTCCCGTTCACCGTGCCATAGTTCCCTGCTTGATTCCGGCTGCAGTTCCACAGTGTCGGTGCCGAGGTATTCCAGTGCACGCCTGAGCCCTGCATGCGAAGCCGCCGCACTCCCGCTGAATCGTACATACAGTGTCTCTGGAGGGTGAATCTCTATTGCTGCCGGTTGAAGTGGGCTCCTGTAGAGCGTGCCTGCTGCGACCACGGCCTCGTGAAGAGAGCCGAACGATGCCCTGACGGTCCGGTTCGCCTCCGGCCGTGGAAACACTTTGAAGGTAACCGACGTCAGGATGCCGAACTCACCGAGAGCACCCACCATCAACTTGGGGAAGTCAAAGCCCGCAGCGTTCTTCACGACACGTCCCCCGCCCCTGAGCAGTTCACCGCGGCCGTCGATGAACTCCACTCCGAGGATGAAGTCCCGGATCCCTCCGAACTGAAGCCGTCCCGGGCCGCTCAGGCCAGCCGCGACCGTTCCACCGACCGTTCCTCCCGACGCACGGAACGGGGGATCGAAGGCCAGATGCTGGCGGTTCTCGCCGAGCAGGTCGTGGAGATCCCTGAGTGTGGTCCCCGACCGGATGGTCACGGTGAACTCCTGGGGGTCGTATTCGACAACGCCGGTCAGGGCTGCCGCCGACCGGTTGGCACGCTCCGACAGGGCGGACTTCGTTCCGCCGCCTGTCATCCTTATGGCAGCGCTCTCACGAACGGCGAGCTGCAAGTCGTCTTGCATCAGGCCGCCTCGCGGATCAGCATCTTGCCGGGATTGGCCAGGCAGAGCGGATCCAGGGCTGTCTGAACATCTACCATCAGTGCGTAGCTGAGGCCGGGGTACTGCTCAGGCAGGTACGGGCGCTTCTCGAGTCCCACGCCATGCTCTCCCGTGATCGCACCACCGAGGGCGATGCACATGCGCAGAATGTCACCCGCGAGCGCTTCGGCGGCAGGAAGCTCGCCGGCCTGACTGTCGAACATGATAAGTGGATGTAGGTTGCCGTCGCCAGCATGAAAGACGTTGGCGACGCGAATCCCATGGCGCTCCGAGAGGGAGTCGATCATGCGCAACGCTTCTCCCAGCCGACTCCTCGGCACTACGCCGTCCTGGACAATGTACTCGGCCGCGAGGCGCCCGGCTGCGCTGAAGGCGCTCTTGCGCCCTTTCCAGATCATGTCACGGTCGAAATCCGTATCAGCCCGGGTGACAGAAGTGGCGTGTGACTTCTCGAGCAGGGGCAGCAGCCGGTCGCGTTCCGCACGTACTTCGTCCTCAGGACCTTCGAGCTCGACTACAAGCACCGCCTGGGCATCGTCCGGATAGCCAGCCGGCATCGCTGCATTGACGGCGTCCATCGCGAGGCGGTCCATGATCTCAAGGGCACCGGGCAGCAGGCCCGTACTGATGATCGAAGCGACAGCTTCACCACACTGGTCCAGACTGGCGTACGTCACCAGGAACGTATCGAATGACTCTGAGATCGGCACGAGCCTCAAAGTCACCTCAAGCACTATGCCGAATAGCCCCTCGCTGCCTGTGAAGAAGCCCGCGAGATCCGGGCCGCAAGCTTCAAAGCTTTCTCCCCCGAGAGAGCAAAGCTCTCCATCGGGTAGCACTACCTTGAGTCCGAGCACGTGGTTCGCGGTCATGCCGTACCTGAGGCAATGCGCACCGCCCGCGTTAAACGCCACGTTCCCTCCGATCGTGCACACGGGCCCGCTGCTGGGATCCGGGGCATACCTCAGCCTGTAGGGCGCCGCTGCTGATGAGACTGCAGAGTTTGTCACACCCGGTTCGACCACGCACAGGCCCGCCTCAGGCTCCAGCTTGAGTATGCGGTTCAGTCGGTTGAGGGCGATGACTACTCCCCCCGGAACCGGAGTGGAGCCACCGGACAGGCTTGTGCCACTGCCCCGGGCGCTGAACGGAACGGCGTGCTCGTTACAAAGCCGCACGATTCCAACAACCTCGTCCGCGGTCTCGGGAAGCAGGACAGCCTCTGGCCGGACCCTGAATGTCGTCAGCCCGTCACTCTCGAAAGTACTCAGCTCTGCGGCGCCGTTCAGGACCCGTGCGGGAGACAGCAGCTCCTCTAGAGCCCGCATGAACGCATCTGGCAGCATCTTTCACCTGCCGGGGCGGGCGGATGCGCGCCCCGTCCTTCCAACACGGGTGATTGTACTCCGACCGGGCTGGCCCCGATGCCTGCGTCCGGCACTCGCCAGTGAGAGCACCCGCTGCCAGGCCCTCAGGATCGCGTCGCGCTCGGCATCTTCTGCGGAGAGGTCCTCCGGAGGCTCCGGCAGCCTGGGCAAGTCGCCTTCACTTGCACGAACAAACACCAGTTCGCGCTTCGCTCGTGTGAGGGCCACGAACTGGACACAGGCCTCACCACGCAGCGCCAGAAGGGAACGCGCATGTGTGGCCGGCATGAGTTCGGGATAGAGGAGGGCGACCCGATCGGCCTCCTGGCCCTTCGCGCGGTGCACGCTGGAGAGCACCACTGCCCCCTTGCTGCCCCCAAACATGGACATGATGCGCTCCTCGAGGTTGGGCAGGCTGTCTGGCCAGTCGACCCGGTTGGTTCCACAAAGCACTTCCAGACATGAGAGTTCATCCTTGAGGCGGCCAAGCGAGGGGCCGGCAGCACCCGGATCGGCATCCAGCAGCCTTGCTTCCTCTGCCGCGAAGTGGCTGCTTATCCGGTGCTGCGGTTGGGAGATGCCCGACCTGAAGACGGTTGAGGCGAGCCGAACCAGTCGGTCACGCAGGTCGGCGCCCCTGAGGTGAGCGGCCAGGCCCTGTCGGGTGATTCGGAGGCAGGCGGCCATCAGCGGGGCGTTGAGCCGACAGAGGATCAGGTCCCCGGGCTGGACCCAGCTTTCGAGTTCTTCATCCGTGATGACCGCTACCAGGCCAGCCGCTGCCTGCGGTGCACTTTCCATCTCAGGCGCGATCTCCCGGGCAAGTTCCACGTGGACTCTCGGACACCGATAGGTTACAGAGAGTGGAAGCACGGTGGCAGTGAGCCTCTTCGCTATCAGCTGCATGGCGTCTGGGCGCGCGCCCGCGAAGCCGAAGATGCTTTGCCTGGGGTCGCCCACGAAGACAAGCCTTGCCCCGGCTGCTGCAAGCGCAAGCGTCAGTTCGAGCGCAGCGGCACTGTAGTCCTGGGCCTCGTCGATGCACACGAGATCGAACGGGGGAACGCTCAGCCGGCGCATGACTGGCGCGTACAGCATGTCGGTGAAGTCGACGAGGCCCCTCTCGGTCTGGTTCAGACCTCTGCCGATGAGTTCCGGTAAAAGGGCGGATATCGCGGGGGCAGCTTCCGGCCGGGCGGGAAGCCACAGACCCGCTTCAGTTGCGGCCTCGACGACGCTTCGTTCATCATCGGGCTCGATCAGCTGCAGGCGCACGATTCCGGCCAGTTCGGAGAGGAAGTAAGCAGCATCGCCCGAAGCCAGCTGCGGGAGTCTTTCCTCGAGCAGGTTGCGGGCCAGACGCCTGTACTTGTCGGGCTGCGGGGGCAGTAGCTGGCTGGCCGTGGCTGCGAGGTCATGCGCCAGCACCTGACGGCCGAGGCTGTGCACCGTACGTGTGTCGACGAGTGGAGGCAGCCGCCGGCGCAGCTCGTTGGCCGCGTCGCGGGCGAAAGCCAGGTAGAGCTGGCGGCTCCTGGAAGGCTGGGCTGCCGCGATCTGAGTAAGTACCGTCGTCTTGCCCGCGCCGGCAGTGGCGTGAATGACGACGTGCCCTCCTGGTCTTGCAAGGTGGTCCAGGATCGCCTGCTGATACGTGCTTGGGCCCGGGAGCGTCCCCATTGACGGAATGCTAGCGGTTCGCGAACGTACTGCTGTCCCCGAACCCGGCAATCACCGGCTAATCGTGCTGTTCTGCCAAGCGGTGGTCAGTCGTGCCAGGCATGTCGGATTCGCTCGATCCGGGCGCGGGCAACCGCCCGTCGCGCGTCGCTGGCGCTGATCAGGGACTCGGCATGTTCCCATAGCTCCAGATCCAGGCCGGTGCGCTCAGCAAGTTCGAACGCGGCGTCGGCGTCAGTGCTGGCCAGTATCGCCTGACGCAGCTCCTCGTCGAGTTGGGACCGGAGGTCTTCGATGCCGGGAGAGTCGCTCGATGGCAGGAGCGTGCCCCGCGCAGTCGCCAGCGCCGCTCGGAGGTCACCGGCCCTCAGGTGCTCTCGCAGGTCAAGCACATCAAGCGAGTAAGTAACCAGCAGGCGATACGGATTGTCACTGATCGGTATCAGGCTTCTTACACGGCTCACGTGCGATCTCAGGGCGTTGATTCCGAAGGCCTCGCTGTCGCCGACGAGGATGTCGTGCAGCTGTTCGTCACTGACCCCTTCCGGATGGAGCGCGATGAGTAGCGCCATCTCCCACATGCGCTTCGTGAGCCTGACCTCCTCATCAAACAGGCGGGCCCTGGGCGTTCCGAGCACCTGGAGACCAAGCTCACGGGGCTCACCGAGGATCTCGCGCCAGACCGTTGAGAAAGCACTCTCGGGTCCACTGAGGGCTCGCAGTCCCGCCGGAGCGAGTTCGCCAAGCGCAGTTGCGAGGTCGGCTGGTGGTCTCCTTGGCGCTTCGGGCAGCAGGCGGGAGTACAGATAAGCCCTCAGCCGGTCCTCGAGGGGCAACTCCCGGCTGTTGGCAAGCTGCAGCAGCTGTGGAAGCGCGCCTTCCACGCCCTCCAATGCCAGGATCATGCCTTCAGCAAGGTCGGCAACGCTGCTGATGGTGGGGTCCTCACCCGCTCCCAGGGCGCGTGCTTCCGCAGCGAGCTGTCTCGCCGTTGTCGTGTCTCCCGCGTACAGGTTCTGCAGCAGGCGCTGGTGAGCGATGCGCGAGCGGAGCCTCCGTGGGAGATTCGCCGGCAGTCCTTCGAGCATGGTTCCTGCCGCGTCGATCCTGCCTTCTGCTAGCTCCAGTGCGGAGAGTGTCAGGCGGATCACCACTGCCACCTCTGCGCCGGCGCCCTCTATCGTCCGGGCGGTTTCCTCGAGCCGGTGGCGCATTCCGATGGTATCTCCGGTCAGAAGGCTTGCAAAAACCAGGTTGTTGAGAATCCGGGCACGCCGCATCACGTCGTTGATTTCCGCATCGTCAAGCATGGACAGGGCGAGTCGCCCCCAATGCACCGCCTTCTGCAGTGCTCCGGAGAGCTGGTACATCTCTGCGAGCGTACCCATGTTCCGGGCGATGTCATAGGGCTCGCCGCTCTCTTCGGCGAGGCGCACGCTTTCATGCAATAACGTTATGGCCGTCACGTAATCGGTGCTCATCCTGCCTGCCTGCCAGAGCGTCAGCGGTGTTCTGGCAATGGCGAGCGCGCGCTGAGCCTCAGCCCGGCCACGCTCGGGAGACAGAAGGGCGGCCCTGCGTGCACGAAGGTCCGGAGCCGGGTGACGCGAGAGGTGGTTGTCGACTTTGGACAGCACGTCACGCTGGTCACCTTCAGCCACTGCGGCCACCAACTGCCATTCCAGAGTCCGTTCGCCCTGTTGCCACTCGTCGTCCAGGGAACTGAGCAGAAGGTGGAGCCTGCCCAGCTGGCCGCGCTGCTGGTACTCAGGTCCTGCACGCTGCAGCAGGTCCTCGACGCGGTCAGGCGCTGCCATCACCGACAACTCAAGTGCATCAATCAGGCGCCGTTGGCGGACCAGCGCCGCCACTACCCTCTCGGGGGCCACGGGCGTAGCCGCATCGGTCGCACGGGCGATAGGGGAGGGTCCGGGTAACGCTTCCTGTGGGAGTCCCAGCCGCTCGTTGCGCCACGCTATGAAGTCCGGCTGTCTTCCATCGGTGACACGTAAGGCCCGTATTGCGTCTTCCGCGGGCAAGCCGCCGTACTCTGCGATGGCTAGAGCTTCGAACTCGGAGAGGCGCATCTGCGACACATCAAGGACCTTCATGCCCTCAGGAACCTGTTCCCTCAGATCGAAATCCATGATCACGCTAACGCCATGGTGCCTGAACTTCAGCAGCTCCTGGACCAGTTGCGGGGCATTTGCGGATCCGGTGAGCGCGATCGTGAGCGGCAGCAGTTCAGCTCCATGCCTCACCAGTGCTCGCAGGTGAAACGGGGGAGGGAGCCCGTGCGGAAAAATGCGGGACCCGGTAGCCCTGTTCAGTGCGTCTGCGAGGCTGTTCCCCTGACTGATCTCGTCGCGCATCCCCCGGGGCTCGGCTTCAAGCCAGGCCAGCCGGCGCTCCGAAGCCATGGCGTTGAGCACGTAGGGGAGGCCGAGGGGGCCGCCGCCGGCTATCACGATCTGGCGGCCCCCCCTGTCGAGTATGGCGCTTACGCGTTGCAGCCAATGCATCACTGCTGCCAATAGTACCTGCAGAGTCAGCCGTGCGGGCATCCGGTGTCAGCGGCGTCTCATACAATGGCGGTGTGAATGAGTTCAAAGGAGGCATCAGCGGTTCGGGATCCAGCGGTGGTCGGCGGGCGAGGGTGCGGGAACTGGGGATCCAGCCCGGGGTGCTGGCAACGGGGTCGGCCGGCTCGATCACGGATGTTCCGGGAGTGCTCGTCGGTCAGGTAACCCTGATCGAGGGAACCGACGTGAGGACCGGTGTCACGGTAGTGCGCCCGCATGCCGGAAACCTGTACCGGGAACGGGTCCCGGCTGGACTGGCCGTCGGCAACGGCTTCGGCAAGCTGATCGGTGCGACACAGGTGGATGAGCTGGGAGAGCTGGAGACGCCAATAGTGCTGACCAACACGCTTGCAGCACCAAGGGCTGCTGACGCCCTTGTCTCCTGGGTGCTCAGGCAGCCGGGAAACGAAGCCGTGACCTCCGTGAACCCGTTCGTAGGGGAGACCAACGACAGCGTTCTGAACGACATCCGCACGCCTTCGGTGCAATCAGGGCACGTGGTGGAAGCCCTTGAGAGCGCGGGGGCGGGACCCGTTGACGAAGGCGGGGTTGGTGCGGGCACGGGCACAGTGTGTTTCGGTCACAAGGGTGGGATAGGTACGAGTTCCCGCCAACTTCCCGGACACCTGGGAGGCTACCTCGTCGGCGTTCTGGTACAGAGTAATTATGGCGGGGTCCTGCAGTTCGATGGTCTGGCGATTGGCAAGCAGCTGGGCGGCGACAGTCTGCCCGCCTGGAGCAGCGCGGATGGGTCCATAATGATCGTGCTCGCAACTGATGCCCCGGTAACCGACAGAAACCTGCGGCGCCTCGCAGCGAGGTGCATCATCGGCCTCGGCAGGACCGGATCAGCGATGAGTAACGGGTCGGGAGATTATGCTGTCGCCTTTTCCACTTCTGCAGAAGTGCGGCGATTGCGTGACGCCAGCCATGAAGCCGGCGGCCTTTCCAATGACAGGATGTCCCCACTGTTCCTTGCCGCGATCGAAGCGACTGAGGAGGCCATCCTCAACTCCCTTTCGATGGCCGAGGGAATGTCAGGATGGAACGGCAATCATGTTCCAGCCCTTCCCCTCGAGGTGATCGGCCAGCTCCTGACACCCTGAATGCGCCCGTGCTCAGGTGTGCCAGAGGGCGTGTAACGAGCTATGGGGTGCAGGGCGGTGGATCGGTGTTGCCCGGACCCCTGCTTCCATGAGTTCCGGAGAGTCGGCAAAGGCAAGAACATCGGAGAGAAGCGTGGCGTCTGAAACCAGTACCTTCCCTTCGTGTGTTCGGAAGTTCCATGTCCCTTTGAGTTCTCGGCGTGCCTCTTCCTTGGTCATCGTGTTCTCCTCAGCCCAAAGAGTACGGCCGTCAGATTCAGGACCCGCGCCCCGCTGAACCCCCCAACCTTAAACTGGATTTAAATCGGTCGCAGCCTATCTTTGGTTCAGCACCGTTTCCCATTGTATGGCCCGAAAGGCCGGGAGGCGGAAACTGACAGAAAAGAACGGGGAATGCGCCATGACCAACCTTCGCAGACTGATTCTGAGCCTCACCCTCACCGCAGCTATCGCTTTCGGAGGCGTCAGCCTGTTCACGGCGGACAACGTAGCCAGCACAGTGGCAGACACCAACATCTGGGTGATAGACCCCGACGTCGGCTGAGCCATCCGCAAGCCCGTACCGGCCGCCGGACTCGTCTGGCCCAGTCCCATACGCTCGACCATGAGTAGAAGCCAGGTGCCGCAGTGAACGCCGACACATCAGAGCGCAGCTCCGAGGACCCCAACAAAGCGTTGCTGGTCAACGGGGCGCTTCACGGAGCCGCTCCTTCAGTCCGGATAGAGTCGAAACAGGTACTGCCGGTCGCCGGAGAGTTGGCCTTTCATTACCAGCCGATCTTCGACGCGGGCGGGCAGGCAGTGATACACGAGGCACTTGTGCGGTGGCATCGTCCAGGCGGCGGCGTGCGGGCCCCGGTAGACTTCCTGCACAGCCTGCTCGAGCCTGAGCGAATCGCAGGTTTCACGGCCTTCACGATAGCTTGCGCTGTCAGTACACTGGAACAGAATCCGGGCCTCCACTGCATCAGCATCAACCTCAGTCCGAACCAGCTCTGTATGGACAGCACCCTGGAACGGCTCGACGGTCTCAGCGAGGGGTCGCGTGAGCGCTTGATGATCGAGGTTACTGAGGATCCGATCACCGACCGGGAGTCGTATCACCTCGGTATCGGCGAGATCGCTAATCTGGGGGTGAATGTCGTCCTGGATGATGTGGTACCGGAGGATATTGAGCAGCGACTGCTGAACGGCCTGGCGGTAAGTGGCGTGAAGTTCGATCGCTCGGTCCTCCCTCGGTTGATTGGGCCTCGTGCAGAACCTGCAGCGAGTTTGGTATTGAAGGCGCTCCGCCAGCTGAAGTTGCATGTGACCATAGAAGGAATCGATGACGTCGCGGCCCTGCCGCAGCTTGCGAGCCTGGGTGCCACGAGGTTCCAGGGCTTCGGGCTTGCCATGCCCGGCCCGTACCTGAACGCTGAGCACCGGGTTGGCCGGTAGAAAATACCAGCACCACGGTTTTCAAGCCTCCAGTCAGCGCTGACGCCTGAGACCGACACGAGAGCACGCCCGCGCGCGCCCATAAGAGCAAAAGGTTCAGTCCCGCGGTCGAACCTGCGTCCGTTTCGCACGGGCGGACAGCTTGGCATCAATCCGGTTCACGACGTTTCCAACCAATACAGCCGAATGATCCAGATGGCTCCTCCCGTCAAAGGCAGCGATGGGATCAAGGTAGTTTCCCCTGCCACTGTGGCGCATCGGGCCCGCCGAAACACGTGTAAAGCGGTTCTCGCGCAACAGCCGGTTCCAGTGCGAATGACCCATGAGGCTCCAGCGCCCCGGGAGCATCCAGGCGGGGATGTCAGGCACGCGATCCAGCGTTCCCTGCAGGTGCCAGACATGCTCCACAGCCATCAGACCTGCATCACTGCTCATGATCCCTCCAAGAGAGATCAGGCTTACCGGGGCAGCCAGCCCGCGTCGCAGGAACGGCGCGGCAACCAGCGCGATCTGTGCGCCACCGCTATACCCCACAATCGTAACGGGAACGCCACTGGCCGGTTCGTAGCCGCGCTTCAGCAGGGAATTGACGATGAGCTGTGCCTCGCCCTGGCCGTAGATCGGGCCGTAGCGGCTGTCGGCGGCCACGAGGACCTGCATCAGATTGCGGATGTTTATGAGGAAGTTGATCAGAGGCTGACGGCCTTCGGTTTTGAGCCTGTGGGCGTAGCGCCACAATGCGGCCAGGGGTCGGTTCTCGAGGAGGCCGACGTTCCGCACGGAGTAAGGCATCACGTCACCCAGCACCTCAGCGGTCGGCAGCTCCCGTGCCAGGCGGTCCAGAAACAGCTCGACGTTCGCGTAGTTGCTTTCGCCTACCTTTGCGATTCCGTCCAGAAAGACCACGTAATGCCCCGGGCGTCTCACTGCCCCGAAAGGGCTGTAGCTGTCCAGGCTGCGCAGCGTGGGCTGCTGAAGCTCCTCGCCGTACCAGCCTGCCCACCAACCGAGCGCCTCGATAGGTGCCAGCAGCATCGCGATGAGCAGAGCAACGAGTCCTGCCGTGATCACCATGCCGATCACGGCTGACCCTCTGCTTCAGTGTCCGGGCCTGCTTCGACGATTGCCCTCAGGCGCGCCCTGTCCGTGACCAATGATACTCCTGCCGCGCGGTGGCGCATCCAGCGTGCAAGTCGATTGAGCGGCTTGCCAACGGTGTTCTCGAGGGCGACGAGCCCGACCGCTCCGAGCAGAACGCTCACAAGTGCCTGCCAGGGTGCGAGGCTGAGCGCTTCCTGCACTGACCAGAGGACTGCGAGGAAGCTGAGCACCTGCAGTACCAGGCCGACGGGGCGGCCGAAGAGTGGCAGGAACTGAAGGAACCCGAGGATTCTGGGGGCCTGGGCAAGGGCCACGATTCGGGCGACCGCCCCGAATCCGGCATCGACCCCGAACACCAGACCAGCCACCGTGTAGACGCTTGCTGTCCAGAACAGGTACGTGACCGCATGCAACAGCCCGCTGATTGCCAGCGTCAGCGCGAAACGCGAAAAGCGGACACGATTGATGAACAGGACGACGCTGTTGCCAAGCGCTTCGGATACTCCGGCCAGCACCACTATCAGAACTGCGAGCCGGTTGCTTGCCGGTGCCCCCGCCAGGCTTGCCAGGAACTCGGTATCGAGCCGCAGCAGTTCGGTCAGCAAACGCCAGGCCTGGATCAGCATTTCCGTCAACATGTAGATCAAACGGTACCCCGTGGGCCCACAGTTGGTAGGCTGTAGCGAAACATAGGAGGCGTAGCTTACTCATGACGAGCCGTATTGGAACCAGTGCCGAGGCAAACACAACGAGCCTGGAAGACATGATCTGGAAGAGGCAGTATGCAGCCAGCGAGTCGGAGGATTTCGCGGCGGGTACCCGGCGGGTCGGTCGCAGCATCGCCTTGAGTCAATCGGACGCCGACGCATACGCAGGACTGGTCCTTTCGAAGAGGTTCATGCCGGGGGGACGTATCCTGGCAGGGGCTGGCAGCAGTCACGGCAACCTGCTGAACTGCTTCGTTCAGGACGGTGCTCCGTTCGATACAGGCTCGACCAGCGGCTGCCTGCTGCTTGCACGCAAGCTGGCTCTTGTCACGAAAGTAGGTGGCGGAAACGGACTGAACCTGGACCCGATCCGGGCAAGGCAGGACTACCGGGGTCCGAAAGGCAAGGCAAGCCTCACCATATCCGGCACGCATGCAGACGCGGGCCGGGTCCGGGAGGGCACCTACATGGATCTCGTCCGCGGGGAATACGCCACGCGCCCTTACCGCTTCCTGGAGTTCGTTGAACGGGACCGGGTGCCCTCTGGCTCCGACGTCATCCATGTCGAGGACAGTGTCGACGGCATCTGGATCGCTGCAGCAGACATGGTCAACTCCCTGCTTGCGGGGCACGACGTCACAGTGGACCTCAGTGGGCTGCGGGCAGAAGGAACACCCGTCCTTGGCAGTGGCGGCACAAGCAGTGGAGCGGCCAGCTTCGCGGTCGAGGTGTTCGAGAACTTCAGCCACTGGGCAGCGCTGGGCGGCGCCGAGCACGCCGGCCCGGTAGCCACGCTTCGCTATGTGTTCGCGCCGACGCTCCGGGTCATCCGCCAGGCGGGGGTGCGCAGGGGGGCCGGGATGGCGACGCTCAGCGCGACACATCCGGATCTGAAGGATTTCATAACGGCGAAGGATCTGGAGCGGGAGGCGGCCGAAGGCGACATCAGCACCTTCAACATCTCGGTCCTTGCAAGCGATGACTTCATGCGGCGTGCCGAGGCGAGTAACGACTCACCGGAACACGCCCGGCTGGTTGAGGTTGCGAGCCACGCATGGCAGACCGGCGAGCCCGGTCTGATCTTCATGGACGCGATCAATCGTCATAACCCGCTTGCAGAGATCGACGGCCCGATCATGGCCACCAACCCATGTGGCGAGATTCCCCTTTATCCGGGCGAACCCTGCGATCTTGGCGCTGTCAATCTCGCCGCACACGTCAGTGATGGCAGGATCGATGAAGTGGCACTTGCACGCACTGCGCGGACGGCTGTTAGGTTCCTGGATGACGTCCTGACCGCCGAGAAGTCACCGTTGCCCGAGATTCACGACGCCATCCAGGACAAGCGCCGGATCGGCCTCGGCGTGATGGGACTGGCCGACATGCTGATCAGGCTTGGGCTCAACTACGGTACGGACGAGGGCCGGGCAGCTGTCAGGTCCGTGATCGATACACTCCGGAACGCGGCTCTGGCCGAAAGCACTGACCTGGCCCTCGAGCGCGGGATCCCGACCGGTGTGGAACGGGCCGGTCTCCAGCGGCGCAACATCGCGCTCTTCACCGTTGCCCCCACGGGCACCACAAGCATGTTGGCGGGCGTCAGCGGGGGCGTCGAACCGGTCTTTGCGGCAACTTATACCCGTCGGATCGGCACGGAGTACGTCAAGGTGGTCCACCCGCTGCTTTCGGAGATCCTCTCCACGCTCACTCCACAGGGTCGCTTCAAGGGCGGGGACGGACGTTGGGACGAAGAAGCCATCGTTGCTGCGCTCAACGAGCACCACGGCAGCCTTCAGGCTATACGCGATGATCTTCCGGCTGATGCACGGCTGGATGCTTTCGTCATCGCTCACGACATCAGCGGCCGGGACCATGTTCTCATGCAGGCAGTCGTCCAGCGTGCGTTCGACTGGGTCAGTGACTCGGCCTGGAAGTCCGGGAACCGCAACGGCATGACGCTGGCGGGCAACTCGATCAGCAAGACCTGCAACATGCCTACCGAGGCGACGGTGAAGGATGTGCTCGAGGCATACGAGCTTGCCTGGAGCGAGGGCTGCAAGGGAATCACGGTCTACCGCGACGGCAGCAGGGACCTGCAGGTGCTCACGACAACCGGTACGAAGGCAGATGAAGATAAGCCGGAAGTTGTCTCCGCGCGTCCTGAAGCAACGGTCACAAGGCCAGACCCCAGGCTCGAGTACGAGCGCGAGCAGCGGATGCACGGGATAACCGACAAGGTGAACCTGGTCAATGCGAACGGCGTCAGGCGCGGCTTCTTCATCACGGTCAACAGCGACTCTTCTGGCGATCCGCGTGAGGTATTCATCGTCAGCGGCAAGGCTGGCGACGAGGCGAACGGCGACAGCGAGGCGCTCGGTCGCGTCGTCAGCATCGCACTGCAGTACGGCGTGCCACCGTCGGCAGTCGTCTCCACGCTGCGGGGTATCAACGGGGGGATGTTCGGAACTTACCAGGGCCGGATCGTCACGAGCAAAGCGGACCTCGTAGCAGTAGCGCTGGAGACGGCTGCGCGTGAGAACGGTGCCGTTCCCGCGACGACTGCAGGCGATGGAGCCACTACCTGCCCGCACTGTGCTGCACCACTTACGCACAGTGAAGGCTGTCTGAACTGCTCGAACGTGGCCTGCGGATGGTCCAAGTGCTCTTGAGCCTATCGGCTGTTCTGACACCACGGTGCACGCCACAGTCGGGTTCGCACATACTGTTATTGTCGTGAGAGTCCCTGGCAAAGATGCCGCCAGCATGGAGGAGTGACAATGCGATATTCCCTTAAGCTTCCTGTGATGCTCTTCGTCGGTCTCGCCATGCTCCTGGCGGCATGTGGCGTTCCTGTCACGGAGAGTCCGCATGCTGCTGCCGTGACGCTGCCTGCCAGCTCCGACGGTTCGACCAGGATCACCGGCCGGATCGCAGACTATGACGGTCCGTCCGGCACGGTCGATGCGAAGCAGACCGTATACGGCACTGAGTACGTGTTTGCCGAAGGGACCATCGGGGCCGATGGGCAACTGGCCATCGACCTGCTGGTCCCACCCCGGGAGCGACTCTGGCAGGTGAAGGATGCATGGGCCGATTCGAGCATCGACGTTACAGCCAGCAATCCGAACGCACGCGTGCTGGTCCTGTACACGTTCAATCTCTACGCGGGCAGGCAGACGCCGTTCGGCTATGTCTTCGAGGACAACTCGCATGACCCCGACGCAGACGTGTACGAGCCGGAGGTTGGCGACCGTTGGACCGGCTATATCTACAGCAGCGAACCGACCCGCGTCCGCATCAACCACGCTTATGGCGACGGCAACCGGTATCAGGCCGACCTGAACCTTGGTCGTGGCTGGCAACGGATCGTGACCGAGGTGATCAGGGTCGAAACGGGCTTCGCGCTGTGGCGTGATACCGTCGACCTCTCGACGGCCGTACCGTGGCAATGGGTCAGCCTGGACTGAGCGGGGCAGGAGGTCCATGGCAATTGTTTCACGTGATGGCGGGCTTGCACACCGAAGCCGGCGTACGCCCCGGCTAGCATGGTCTCGGGCCCGCTGCGGTCCGGCAAATCCATAGGAGGAACACAATGGCAGCATTGACAGTCTGGCGATTTCAGGATCCCGCTCATGCGCAGGAAGCTCTTGGCGTTCTGCAGGATCTTCAGAAGAGGAACCTCGTGGCGGTAGCGGATGCCGCGTCGATCACGTGGGCAGCTGATGCGAAGGCGCCACGTATCAGGCAGGCAATCAATACGACAGCCACTGGCGCGATCGGCGGAGCCTTCTGGGGCTTTCTGCTGGGAATGCTCTTCCTGATGCCAGCCCTGGGCGCTGTGATCGGTGCGGCTACCGGTGCAGTCGGCGGTGCCCTCACCGATATCGGCATCAACGATGACTTCATCAAGGAGATGCGTGCGAAAGTGGTTCCTGGTACGTCCGCGCTCGTTCTTCTGGCGGATGCCAGCGCACCGGATAAGGTTTCCGAGGCTGTGGCCTACCTGCAGCCTGAATTCATCACTTCAAACCTTACTCGCGAGCAGGAGCTCACCCTCCGGGACTACTTCCAGAACTGAACTTTACACAGTGGCGCTGCGCCTGTGGCGCTAGAATGCCCTGATGGACAGGCCGCAGCTTGACGAACTTACCGGAGCCAGGACCAGGGCCGAGCTGAAGGGCCTTCTGGCTGCGCTCCGGAACAGGGCAGTGGTGAGCGATGAACCGTTCGCCGTTGCCATGCTGGACCTGGATCACCTCAAGACGGTGAATGATGTTTACGGGCACGCAGCCGGCGACGAAGCGATACGGACAATAGCCCTCCGCACCATGCATGCCCTCAGGTCTGAAGACCTGCTGTTCCGCTACGGGGGCGATGAGTTCGTGGTCGTTTTGCCTGCCACCCGGGAAGCCGAGGCTGCTGCGGTGATGCGGCGGGTACGGAACCATGTGATCGCCGATCCCGTCCAGGCTGGTTCATGGATAACCCTGAGCCTCAGCATCGGCGTAGCAGGCAGTGACGGCGCCGACGTGGGCTTCACGGTTGACGAGCTGCTCGCCCGGGCCGATGAACGGCTTTATGCCGCCAAGCGCTCCGGACGGAATACCCTGGTTGCGAAAGACGGCACGCACAGGACAGAGCTGAACTTCGCCGGCACCAGGCTGTTCGGGCAGGACGCCGCGATCAGCCAGCTTGATGCTTTCCTTGCCAGGGAGGCCAGCTCTTCCGGGTCCAGGGCCGACCGGGTCGCCAGGTTGCTGGGACCTGATGGTGCCGGCTTCACACGGGTCATGAACGAGGTCGAAGTCCGTGCGAGGCTCGCCGGTAAAGCTGTGCGGCACATCAACGGAGAACAGACGCACGCGAACGTACACCTGCGCGCCCTCGAAGTCGCCTTCGCTCAAGAACTGAGTGCGGATCCCTCGGAGGAGAACTTCGCGGCACTGCTCAGGCAGGAAGCGGAGGCGCACGGCCTGGTTCTGCTTGTTGAAGGGGGCAAATGGCTGGACCCGGCAAGCATGCGGGTCATCACCCAGCGGCTTGAGGCAGGGGGAGCTCTGCTGCTCGAAGCCCTGGTTGATGGTGAGCAGGGGGCATTCGGTCCTGGCCGCGATGTGCAACTGGAGCGGCTTGGCATCGAGGACGCGCGAAACTGGCTGGCTGCAGCGGGAGTGGGTCAGGCAGCTTCAGGGCTGGTTCAAACCATACATTCGCTGGGAGATGGCTTGCCCGGCAGGATCGCCCGCATCGTGACCGAGCTGAGGGCAGGCGGTGCCCTTCGAACGGTGGACGGCAGGCTGACGGGGGACATCGAGGAGGTACAGCGGCTCACGGCACGTATGGACTTCACCGGCAGCGGGGTTCGCCCGAAGTTTCGCGACTGGGGCACGCCGCTGGTCGGCCGCACCAGGCTCATCGAGACCCTGCTCCCTGCGTTAAGGTCCAGCCGGTTAGTGACCCTCACGGGCCCGGGTGGGGTAGGCAAGACGCGGATGGCGGCTCAGCTGGGGTTGGAGCTTGCGGCCGACAGCCCGGACGGCACAGCCTGGGTGGACCTGCGCGCGGTGAGGTCTGTCGGACAGGTGCCCCGGGCAATCGCTGAAGCGCTGGAGCTTGACAGCACCGATGACCTGGAAGTGATCAAAGCCCTTCTCAAGGGACAGAAGCACCGGCTGATCATGGATGAAGTCGATGCGATCGCTGATGAAGCCGGCGTACTTGCCGAACTCCTGAGCGAGTTGCCTGACCTGAGGCTCCTGCTGACCAGCAGGATGCCACTGCGGATAAGTGACGAGCTTGTGATCGAAGTGCCCGAGCTTGCCGACAACGCGGCGCTGGAGCTCCTTCGCCAGGGCATGACCCGGGCGGGCACAGTGGTGGCTGTCGGCGATGCAGAGCTCGAAGCCTTGGTCGCGCGGACGGGTTCAAGTCCGCTTGCACTCGAGATGGCAGCTGCGTGGACGCGGGCGCTGACGGTGGAGGAGCTGACAGGGGCGCTTGATGCCCAACCGGAGTTGCTGGTGGAGGCGCCGGGACTCAAGCCGCGCACCACCCGGCTGATCGATGTCACCCGCCAACTGATGAGTGAGCGGGAGCAGGAGATGCTCGGAGTACTGACGCTGATTCCCGCCGGCTTCACCGCCGAAGCGGCGACAGAGGCAGCCGGTGCATCACCGTTCTTCCTGCTGGCCCTCCTCGAGCGCTCGCTGATGCGCAGGGAGGGCAGCCGCTATACCGTGCACGCCGCTATCGCAGAGCGCTTCCGGGCAGGCCTGCGGGATCCGGATGCCGCCCGGTCGCGGGTGGCACGGACCTGGTCAGCGCTCGCCCGAAGGATAACTGCCATGAAACGGGACGAGTTGACGGCTGCCGGTTACCGGAAGGCAGACGCCGAGATGCCCAACCTCGTCGTGGCATGGCAGTACCTGCTCGAACGTCAGGACACGGAACTTCTCTGGCCACTGGCGCGGCTGCTGAGGGGGTACTGCGACCTGCGCGCCCGCCGCTACCAGGCGCTCGAGCTGTTCACGCTGGCGGACTCGCAGCTTGCCGAATGCAACGACGTTGAACTGCGCGCCTGGGTGCGAGAGTGCCTGGCCCTGTACTCGATCCAGCTGCAGCGACCTGAAGAGAGCCGAGAGCACATCCGGACAGCCCTGGAGCTCATTGCGGACATCGAGAGCGAGACGACGGCACTCATCTACAACACCGCGGGGATGATAGTACATATGCAGCCCGAAACGGATGCTGCGCTGGCGATCGAGTACTTTGGCAGGTCCGCGGATCTGAGGGCAAGGCTGGGCGATGCGATTGGCGAGGCTCAGGCGCGTGGCAACCAGGCGTACGTCCTTGCGGACAGCAAGAGGCCGGCAGAGGCCCAGGATGCGTTGCTCGGTGCGGTGAATGCTTACCGGGAGCTTGGGCTCAAGAGTGGCCTCGTGCTTGCCATCTGGCGGCTCGTCGGCATATACCGGGAGTTCGGACTGGTCGGCCCGGCTGAAGCGCTCGACCTCGCGATGGAGGGTCTGGAAGCCGCCGAGGCCATCGGTTTCACGCACGGTGCGAAGATCTCCGCAGAGCAGTGCGGTGATCTGCTAGAAGACCTCAAGGACCTGCGGGGTGCTGCTGCGATGTGCGAACGCGCTGCCGACTGGTCGCGGCGTGAGGATGGGGCTGACGATGAAGCCAGGCTTCTGGGGCGTGCGGGCACGTTGCGCGAACGCGCCCTTCGCAGCCTTGTCAACCCCGAACGTGCAGGCTGACCTCGGGACGCACAACACGGCAGGATACTTTCAATTCACCGGGAGATTCACCATGACACGCAGAAAACCATCCTTCGATCAGCTCACGAGCATCCGCATCTTCGGGGACGCCTCATACTCCCCCGACGGTGACAGGTTCGCCTACCTTGCGAACACCAGTGGCAGCCTGCAGCTGTGGCTGCAACCCGCAGGGGGAGGCTTCCCGCTTCAGCTCACTGCTCTCGCCGACTGGCGGGTGACCAGCTTCAAGTGGTCACCAGACGGCAGGAGAATCGCGTTTGCGGCCGATCGGGCCGGCAGCGAGATGCATCAGCTGTTCGTGCTGGATGTCGGGCCGCAGGGCTCCTGGCCGAAACAGCTTACGGACCTTCCCTCTGTGCAGCACAGCCTTGCCGGCTGGACGGCGGACGGCAGGATCGTCTTCAGCGCGAACGATCGCGTGCCTACGGAGGTGGACCCACAGCTGCTGGATCCGGACAGTCTGGAAACCACCCGGCTGATGACAGGGGCGCTGCACTACGCCGCACATGCGTCGCCGGACGGCAACTGGCTCACGGTGGTGAAGGCCATCGGCAACATGAACCAGGACGTTTACCTGGTGAACCTCAACACCCTGGAGCACGAGCTGATTACCAGGCACGAGGGCGACGCGAAGTTTCTGCCCGCAGACTGGGATGCGGACAGCAGTGGGTTCGGTCTGCTCACCGACCTTGACCGCGAGTTCACTGGACTCGCGCACTACTCGGTGGAGTCGGGCGGCTGGGAGTACGTGCACACGCCGGAGCACGACGTTGATGGCTTCCGCCTCAGTCGCGGGGGAGGCCTGCGGGCTGTTGTTGAGAACAGGGACGGTGCCAGCGCCCTTGAAGTGCTGGCTTCAGGCAAGGGCGAGCCGGTCGAGCGCGTGGCACTTCCGTTCGGTGTGCTGCAGAGCCTTGACCTGCATCCGACCCGGAGCCACGCACTGCTCACGTTCAGCACGCCCCGTGAACCCACCAATGTGTTTGAGCTGGACCTTGCCACCGGGCGGTTTGAACGGAGGGAACAGGCGATGCTCGGGGGCGTTGACCCCGATGACCTGACAGTTCCAGAGCTGGTCAGCTTTCCCAGTTTCGATCGCGAGATCCCCGCCTGGCTCTTCCTGCCAGACGGACCCGGCCCACACCCGGTACTCGTTTCGATTCATGGTGGGCCTGAGTCACAGGAGCGTCCGCACTACATGTACCAGGGTCTGTACCAGTATTTGCTGACGCAGGGAATCGGAGTTGTCGCACCAAACATCAGAGGGTCAACCGGCTACGGCAAGTCATACCAGTCGCTCATCCACCGCGACTGGGGAGGCGGAGACCTCCGGGACATAGAGGCTGCTGCGCAGTGGTTAAGGGAAATGAACTGGGCGGATTCGGCGCGCCTGGGGATCTTTGGTGCATCATATGGAGGCTTCGCCACCCTTTCCGCGCTTTCACGCCTGCCTGAGTACTGGGCCGCGGGGGCGGCCGCGGTCGGACCCTCGAACCTCGTCACGTTCGCCTCGAGCGTCCCTCCTTACTGGAAGGCGATGATCAGGAGCGTCGTCGGGGATCCCGATGACGATCGCGAGATGCTGCTTGAGCGCTCGCCGATCAGCTACGTGGATCAGATCCGTGCGCCACTGCTCGTGTACCAGGGTGCGAACGACCCCCGTGTCGTCCAGGCCGAAAGTGACCAGATGGTCGAGGCGTTACGTTCGAACGGGCTTCCGGTGGAATACATTGTCGATGAGCACAGCGGGCATGGTCCATCCGATCGCGAGACCGCTGTCAAGTGGTGGAGCACCATCGCCGACTTCCTGGTGACCCATCTGGTGGCTCGATGACTGACATCGCTTTGAAAGCACCGGCTGGAACGATACTCACGGACGAGCAGGTCCGCACTGCGTTTCACGAGGGCCTCGCCGGACGCTTCGCAGGACGTCGCGTACTGGTACTGATCCCGGACGCCACGCGCAGTGTCCCGCTGCCGCAGGTGTTCCGCCATGTGACGGCTGCGATGAGGGACGCTGCCAGCCTCACCTTCGTCTCCGCCCTCGGCACCCATGCGCCACTCAGTGATGAGGAGCTGCTCAGCCTCGTCGGCGCCAGTGATACGGGACTGCCGGCTGGCGTCTCGATCAGGAACCATGAGTGGTACGACCCTGACACCCTCGTGAGCATCGGAACGCTCAGCCGGTCGACCATCAGGCGGTTGGCTGGCGAGCGATGGCACGAGACGCTCGGTGGCGATGTTGACGTACTGATCAACCGTGCCGTACTGGAGCATGACGACATCCTCATCCTGGGCCCCACCTTTCCGCACGAAGTGGTGGGCTTCTCGGGTGGAGCGAAGTACCTGTTTCCCGGCATCAGTGGTCAGGACATGATCAATGTCACCCACTGGCTGGGGGCGCTTGCCGGCGTGCGGCGCACGATCGGCATAAAGGACACTCCCGTACGGGCGATGATTCATGCCGCAACCGAGCTCGTGCCCACCCCCGTCACACTGGCTGCCCTGGTGGTCGAGCAGGGCGAACTGAGCGGTGTCTTCATCGGGGATCACATCAGCGCCTGGGAGCAGGCGGCGGACCTGTCAGCCGAGCGGCACATCGTGTGGGTCGACAAACCGTTCAGGCGGATCCTGAGCGTTGCACCTCCCATGTACAGCGACCTCTGGACAGCCGGCAAGGCGATGTACAAGCTCGAGCCCGCGCTTGCAGAAGGAGGAGAACTGATCATCCATGCGCCACACCTGAGTGAAGTCAGCGTCGTGCATGGCGAGCAGATCAAGGCGATCGGGTATCACGTTCTGCCTTATTTCCTTGAGCAGTGGGACCGGTTCAGGGACGTGCCACTCGGGATTCTGGCTCACTCAACGCACGTCAGGGGAGACGGACGCTTCGAGAATGGCGTGGAGCTGCCACGAGCAGCCGTGACCCTGAGCTCCCGCATGAGTCAGGCGGAAACGGAGGAAATCGCACTGTCGTGGCGCGACCCGGCCGATATCGCCCCGTCCGAGTTCATGAACAGGGAAGACGACGGGATACTTTACGTACCCAAGGCCGGCGAGATCCTGTATCGCGTCAGGGAGAAGGCATGAGAGCGCCACGGGCGATCGTGGTGATGGGAGTATCCGGGTGCGGAAAGACGACCGTCGGACAGGCACTCGCAGGAAGCCTTGGCTGGGACTTCGAGGACGCCGATGACTGGCACCCGGAAGAGAACGTCGCAAGGATGAGGGCCGGTCAGCCCTTGACGGATGAGGATCGCGTGCCCTGGCTCGAGCGCCTGAATCGATTGTTGCGTGAGAGTGAGCGGGTGGTGCTGGCATGCTCGGCCCTGAAGCATGGATACCGTGAGAAACTCCGCGAAGGCTTGAATGACGGGGTCGGCTTCGTTTACCTGCACGCAGGAGAGGAGCTACTGCTTGCCCGCCTCAAGGACCGCCGCGGCCACTACATGCCTGCCAGCCTCCTGCCAAGCCAGCTGGAGGCGCTGGAAGTTCCCGGCCCGCAGGAGGCGCTTCGGCTCGACGCCGAAACCGGGCTGGGGGATGCGGTTATTGAAGTCAGCAGGCACTTCGGACTGAAGAAGGGCTGAAGCGCTGCGCTGCAGTCGTCAGCGGGGCCCGTAGTTGCGTGCGGCGATCAAGCGCAGCGCCCCCGGCTTCAGTTGGACACGCAGCGGAGTCTGGCCGATGACATCCCCGTCGATCTGTACAAGCAGGGGCGGGTCGGCATGCAGTTCAAGCTCCCGTACCGGGATCAGGGTCGGCTGACTCGCAGTGGGGTTCAGCAGGCGCAGCACCTGGAGCACTACGGCGAGCGTACCGGGAGAAGAAAGAACGGCCAGGTCGGCTATGCCGTCATGCGGATCCGAGTTCGGGCCGAAGGTCGCACCGAGAATGTCGATTCTGGCGGCGTTGAACATCATGACTGTATGTCCCTGCCTCACGGTTTCCTTGCCGTCGATCACGAGGCGCAGCTCATGGTTGCGCCGACCGCGGACGTTCGCAAGTGTGGCCTTCACGTAGGCGAGGAACCCGAGTCGTGCTTTCTCAGCCTTGTCGGCATCCCGGTTGATCTCGGCGTCCAGCCCGGCGCCAAGGAAGAGCAGGCTGGTCCGGTCGTGTGAAACGACGCTGATCACGTCCAGGTCAGCCAGCCCGCCGCGGGCCATCTCGTCCACGGCAGCCACTGGATCCATCGGAATCCCGAGAACCCGGGCAAGACCATTGCCCGTCCCGAGTGGGATGATGCCTATGGTCAGCTTGCGGGCCTGGCCGAGCACTCCGTGCGCGACGTCTGCCACCGTGCCGTCCCCACCTCCGGCCAGAACGATGTCGAAATCGCTTTCGGCAGCTGTTGCGGCCCAGGCCAGGGCGTCATCCGGACCCGCCGTGAAGCGCATCGTGACGTGCGAGGCGCCATGTCGCCCCAAGGCGTCCTCCACGCGTGATGAGACCGTCGTGGCCACCTCACGGCCGCTCGAGGGATTCAGGATCACGAGAACGCGTTTGCCGGAATACATTGGCCCCAAGTGTATGCCAGTCAGCCGGGGTGACTGGCGAGCCAGATGAAATGGCGACCTGCGCGCTTTCCCCTTGCCCGCACCATGTGCTCACGTACCCTGAAGTCGGCTGCCTGCAGCCGCCGTACATAAGCCGGGCTGGGGAATGAGGACCATACGGCCAGGACCCCTTCAGGGTTGAGGGCAGAGGCGACCGCCGCTGCGCCGGCACTGGAGTAAAGCCATTCGTTCCCGTCGCTGGTCGTGCCTTCCGGGCCGTTGTCGACGTCGAGCAGGACAACGTCGAAACGTGTAGGCGGCCGTTTGATCAGGTCTGCAACGTCTCCTTCCCGGACTGTTACGCGAGGATCATCAAGCGGATGGCCCGCGAGGTGGCCAAGGTGCAAACGGTTCCAGGAGTGCACCGCAGGTACGAGCTCCGCGACGGTTACCGAGGCGCTGCCTGGCAGGTGCTCGAGAGCAGCCCGCACCGTGAACCCGAGGCCAAGGCCCCCGATCAGGATGTGCGGCCGGCCGGAGAAGCCACGGCCCGCGAGCGCCAGTTCTGCCAGGGCTTCTTCCGAGCCGTGCATCCGGCTGTTCATCAGTTCCACTCCACCTACCCGCAGGGAGAACTCGCGGTCTCGCCGGTGCAGGGTGAGGGCAAGATCGCTGCCGGGTACTGGTGCCTCTCCAAGCTTCTCCCACGGGATCATGGCTTGCGTCCTTGCCCCGGCCGGTCCGCTGGGGCATCCGTCCGCCTGAGCGTTGGCAGGCGCCAACCCCGCCTTATCGCCATGAAACGCAACCCGAAGCACACGGCTGCTCCCGTGACGGCGACCGGCAGGCCCGGCAGGTCCAAAGCGTGTCCGGCAACGACTACGCCTGCACCTGCAAGAGCGGCAACTGCGTAAAGGTCTGACCTCAGCACGCCGGGTATCTCGTTGATGAGCAGGTCTCTGGTCATCCCTCCTCCAATCCCGGACAGCATTCCCAGAATCGCAGCCGCCAGCGGATTGAGACCGTAGTGCAAGGCTTTCTGGGCGCCTGCGACGGCAAAGAGTGCCAATCCGGCGGCATCGAAGAGCATCACCGGACTCCGCAGGCGGCTCACGACCCCGAAGAACCAGAATACGGCAAGGCCGGCCAGCACGGAGGTCAGGACGTAACGCGGGTCAGCCAGGGCGTTCGGCGGCAGGGCCCCAATGAGGACGTCGCGGGTAATGCCGCCGAAGTTGCCGGCTACGAACGCGAGCACCAGAATGCCGAACAGGTCGAGCCGGCGCTGTGCCCCTGCCGCAGCGCCACTCAGCGCGAAAACGAACGTACCAAGGAGATCTGCAACAAGGTTGATGACGCCTGTACCCACGAGTACATACTAAGCGCGTGCCGGCCGGCCGCAGCTGCCATGGAGGGTTATCGTGAACCCATGACAGAGCTCAAGGCCCGCAAGGATGTAGAGCAGGAGCACACGTGGAACCTGGAAAGCATTTTCGCCGACATGGATCAGTATCGGCGGGAGCTTGAGGCAACCGATCAGAACGTGAGCCGCCTGGCAGCTGCGGCCGGCACACTCGACTCGGACGGACTCGGACTCTACGCCTTCCTGGAGGACCTGCATGCCACGGTTTCCGCCATCCGCCGCCTGGGCCTGTACGCGAACCTGCCGGTGGCGGTTGATGGAGTCGATCAGGCAGCCCGGGCAACGGCAGGCGAGTTCTCCAGCCGCGTGGCACGCTGGAACCGGAGCCTCGCGTTCATCGACCCGGAGTTGCTTGCGATCGGGCATGTGCGCCTGGCGAAGCTGCGAACGGAGGAGCCACGGCTCGAACGTTATGACCGTGCGTTTTCGAAGCTCGAGGAACAGCGTCAGCACATCCTCTCAGCGGAGACCGAAGCATTGCTCTCGGGCCTGTCGGACCCGTTTGCTGGTGTGGGCAGGGCACAGGGCAGCCTCGTCAACGGTGAGCTGCAGTTCGAACCGGTCACGCTTCCGGACGGCACGGTGGCCGAGCTCGCAGCGGGCACACTCAAAGACCTGGTTGGCCATCCGGATCGATCAGTGCGGGAACAGGCATTCCGGAACCATACAGATGGCTTCCTGGGCGTCAGGAACACGCTTGCTGAGCTGTACCTGACGCGTGTCCGCCAGGAGGTGTACACGGCACGAGCGAGGACATATCCGGATACCGTCGAGGCGGCGCTGAAACCGAAGGAAGTGCCACGCGCTACGCTTGACGCTGTCCTGCGCGTATTCGGAAGGCGCGTCTCGGTCTGGCACCGTTACTGGGAAGTCAGGCGGCGCCTGCTTGGCGTCGAGCGGCTCGAGCCCTGGGACGTCTTCGCGCCTTTGACGCGTGAGCCGCTTCACGTGCCTTATGAACAGTCGGTGGCCTGGATCCTTGACGCGGTGAAACCACTCGGAGAGGATTATGTTGCGCGTCTGGAAGAAGGCCTGCGTCGGGGCCGCTGGGTGGACATCTACCCGAACCGGGGCAAGCGTGACGGTGCGTTCGCCGCGGGTGCCCCTGGCACTCAGCCGTTCATCATGATGAGCTATGACGACGGCACCGCCGGGCTCAGTACGCTCGCACACGAGCTCGGTCATGCGATGCATGGTCAGTACACCTATGAGGAGCAGCCGCCCGTGTACGCGGGCTACAGCATGGTGGTGGCAGAGACGGCATCCAACCTGATTCAGGCGCTTCTGTTTCCCCAGCTGCTCGACAGGGCTGGGGACCGGGATTTCCGGATTGCGATCATCGAAGAGGCTCTTTACAACCTGCACCGCTACTTCTTCATCATGCCGATCCTCGCGCAGTTCGAACTCAGGGTGCACGATGCCGTTGGTGCTGGTGAAGGGCTGACCGCGCAGCGGTTGGGCAGCATCATGCAGGAGCTGTTTCAGCTGGGCTACGGGGACGCGATCGAGACGGACGAGAGGACCGGCATCACGTGGGCCACGTTCGGCCACCTCTTCATCCCGTTCTATACGTTCCAGTATTCATGCGGCATCTCAGCCGCCGCCGCGCTGGCCGCGGACCTGCGTTCAGCGAAGCCGGGAGCGACGGAAGCGGTCCTGGGTTTCCTCAGTGCAGGAAGTCATCTGACGCCGATCGAGACGCTCCGTCGCGCAGGGGTTGACCTGACCGATGACGCACCGTTCGAGCGCGCCTTCGATGCCATCGAAGAGTACCTGGATCGACTGGAGCAGCTGCTCGGTCAGGACTGAGCTGCAGCGGTCAGTGCTCCTGCTGCTCAGCAGCGGAATCCTGGGCGGACATCTCACTGTCCAGATGGGCGAACAGTTCCTCCCGCGAGCGGAAGACGCGGCTTGTGCCCGATGCGGGCTGCTCGAGCCTGGCTCGCCAGGGCCCGTCGGGAGCCTTGTCGCACCAGAGGTGTAGTAGGTACCTGAGTTCTCGTCGCATGCGCAACGATAGGTTGGCGGGTGTCAAGGACACGTCAAAAGTGATCTGTTCACTCAGGCTCAAGCCGGTCGCTGCCTGAGGCTTCGAGGGCATCGGCCCGGGCGGCCAGCTCAGTCCCGAGCCTGACCAGGTGTGGGTTGTGCGCCATCCCGACGAGCTGTTCCGCCCATTCGCGGACCTGGCCGGCATCCTTGATCAAACCGCCCAGCTCTGCCCAGGCCCAGGGGATGGTGTCAAGGAGCTTCATCTGTTCCATCGCCCTCAGGGCGGCGACCGCGGGTGCCGGGTCGCGGTCCGGATCAAGCTGCAGTCGCACGCGTTCGACGTTGAAGGCCATCTGGGCCTTCAGTCGGTCATCGCCCAGCTCACCAGCCTGGCTGTACGCAAGATCGTAAGTCATGAGGCTCTGCTGCGGCGCTCCGGTCAGATCGAACCACATGCCGAGGGCAAACGAGTGTCTGAGCGCGAGCAGCTTCGACCCTGTCTGCTTCGCGAGTTCATCAAGGCGTTCGATGTTGCAGGCTGCCTCGTCGGGCTTGCCCTGACGAAGCAGAAGAATCGCGACGTTGGCCTGAACCGTGCCCTGTCCGAAGTGATCTCCGATCGCTTCGAACAGGCGTGCGGACTCAGCGAAACTCCGTGCTGCCTTGTCGTAACCGGCTTGCCTCTCGGCCGTCGCGCCGATGTTGTGAAGGATCCCTGCGGTAAGCCGGTGATCGTTCATGTGCCTGGCGATTGTCAGTGCCTGCTCCTGGAATCCCAGTGCTTCAGTCAGGTCGCCCCTGATGCCGCTGATTGTGCCGAGGTTGTTGTACGCCCGCAGCTTCTCGGTGTCGGCACCCTGTGAGGCGGCGATCGTGAAGGCCTCACGGGCAGCATCCAGATCCCCGAGGTGGTACCTGGCTCCACCCAGTACGTTCCAGCCCCGGGCTGCCAGTTCATGCCTGTCAATTCGCCTGGCCGCATCGATCGCGTCCTCGGCCAGGGTGATCACTCGGGAGAGCTCACCGACGGCAAGCTGCTGGTAGGCACGACAGAGCAGCGCTTCGATCAGGACTTCGTCGTCCTGCAGCTCGAACGCGAGTTGCTCCAGCTGATCTATGACTGCGTCCAGCAGCTCCGGAAGCGACTGTTGCCTCAGCAGCCGCTCAAGCCGGAGCAAGACGGTTACTTTCCGGTGGCGGTCGGCGCAGGCCAGCAGGGCGTGCAGGAGGTGCGCTCTGGCGGCGGCGCCGTCGAGTGCCTTCGCGGCTTCTTCCGCAGCGGCGAGGAGGGGCGCGACAGCCTGCTCGTGCAGGTGAGCGAGTAGCAGGTGCCTTGCAACAACAGCTGGTGACTCACTGCCGTGGGCAAGCGCAGAGGCAATCCGGGCATGCAGGTGCAGCCGGACGCTTTCAGGCATGGATTCCAGCAGCGCACGCCGGGTTGCCGTAGATATTCGCCGGTTGTCAAGCAGGTCGAAGCGGGCGAGCTCCGAGAACGCGGAAGTCACTTCCGCCTCCGAAGCCTCGATGATTCTCGAGAGCAGACTTACGGGCACATCATGATCCAGCAGCGTCATGGAGCGTGCCAGGTGCAGGCTCAACGCGGTCAGGCTTGCGATGGATTCGTCCACGCCACGAAGGACGCGTTCTGCGGGCTTGGATGTCCGTTCTAGCTCAGCCCGGATGAACTCACGCAACTCCAGGGTCTCGGCGAGCGGCTCTGCGCCCAGCTCTGCCTTCAGGATCCGGTGGCACTCCGCGAAGGCGTCAAGCGCAGCCGTGGAATTGCCAAGCTTGTAGTACAGACGCATAATTGTCCTGTGGGCCGTCTCGTCCAGCGGGTCCAGCGCAAGTCGCCTCTCGGTGAGTTCGAGGGCTGCCTGGTAGTCGACGGCGGCTTCCAGTTTCGAGGCCTGCTTCTGGAGTGCCTCTCGCAGTGCATCCTCCAGCTCGTAACGCTCCAGGTGAAGCCAGTCCGTGAAAACCGGGCTCCCGGGGGCCTCGACATCAGCCAGAAAGTCGCCCCGATACAGTGCGATCGACTCAGCGTACCGGCGCTCCGCCATGGCCAGCCGGAACTCGCGCACGTCACACTCCGACCTGACGACTACAGGATCGCCCGCCTCGAGCCACGTTTCAGCCCCTGGCAACCGCCTCAGGTTGCTCAGCTCCTGCCGCACGCTGCCTACCTTCCCTTTGGCCCATAGCAGCTCCGCAAGCTCTGCGCGGCTGAACCCGTCAGAACGGGCGCACAGCATGTAGAGCATGAGTCGAGCTTTGAATGAAGCCGGCCCCACGTGCTCCTCACCCCAGGTCAGTGCCGGGCTGCCGAGCAGGGTGGCCTTTATCCGAGTCCCCCACACGTGTCAATGGTACACGCCGCCGCGATGCATCTCCAAGCCCGGCCGTGTCTGACAGGAGAGTACGCAGTAACCCGTCATGTGCAAACCTGTCCGTATGAGACACGGCGAGTACAAAGAACCCGGAGGCAAGCTGGTGATCGTTGACTTCAGCGTTCGGGACGGACGGATCGTGGACGTTCAGATCAACGGGGATTTCTTCCTCGAACCACCCGAGACGCTCACGAGCCTGAACCACGCCCTTGAGGGAATGCCGCAGGGCGCTGATCATGCTGAGCTGGTCAGTGCGCTGCAAGCTGCAGTGCCAGCCGGCGCTGAGCTTGTCGGTTTTGGCCCGGCAGGAATCGCTACTGCTGTACGCCGGGCGCTGCAATGAACGACTGGACCGGATATGACTGGCAGCTCCTGCAGGGCACGCAGGAGGAGCCTTATGTGCAGATGGCACTGGAGGAGGTGCTGCTCGCCAACGTCGCGCGTGGTGTGCGCAAGCCTACGCTCCGGATCTGGGAATGGGCGTCAAGCTCGGTCGTTCTGGGACGCTTTCAGTCGGTAAGGAACGAGGTCGACCTTGAGGCGGCCGAGGAGCTGGGGGTGACTGTTGTACGCCGCATAACGGGCGGTGGCGCAATGTTCAACGAGCCCCAGAACACGATCACATACTCCCTGTACGTACCGGAAGAGCTGGTTCGAGGCATGTCTTTCGTCGAATCGTACGCTTTCCTGGATGACTGGGTAATACGGGGCCTGAGAGAACTGGGGATCGATGCTTTCTATGAGCCGATCAATGACATCACGTCTTCAAAGGGCAAGATCGGCGGTGCGGCTCAGACCAGGCGGCAGGGTGCGGTATTGCACCATGCGATGCTCTCGTATGACATCGACGCGGACAGGATGCTTCAGGTACTGCGGATCGGCCGTGAGAAGATGAGCGACAAGGGAACCAAGAGCGCCAACAGGCGGGTCAGCCCTCTGCTGGATCAGACGCAGATGGGCAGGGCTGACGTGATCAATTCCTTGACAGCCACCTTCCGGCAGTTGCATGGCCTGACGAAGTCTGAGATCAGTCCGGATGAGAGAGCCGCTGCCTTGGAGCTCGCAGAAAGCAAGTTTTCGTCCAGGGAGTGGATCTATCTGTTGCCCTGATCCGGCCGGCTGTCTTCGATCATGGCGCTCTCGTCTTCCGACGCGGCGGGGTCCTGCTCTTCTTGCGGCGTGCGGGGCGGCAGCGGCTGGGGCGGGCGGATGAAGCTGACCAGGAACGCTATGACCACCCAGCCCAGGCCGTACTGCATCAGGTCAGAGGTTGCTGGTTGGTCCGGCAGTCGCGGTACGACGAAGATCATGAGGATGATGGCGACAGCGAGTGAACCGAAGCGGATTACAGGGGACTTCATTGTTGGATTGCCGATCAGGTAGCGGAGCTGCACGATGTTGCCGATGATGGTGCCCGCGATGATGGCGATGATCAGGGTGGTCAGGCCGGCGGCAGAGTACATGGGCCTGACTCTAGCATGCCGGCTGGCTGAGCCCGTTGAGCCCTATTAAGCCGAAAGCCCATGCTTGCCGCTCAGTACCCGGTTGTCTCAGTGGTAGTGTGATGATCGAAATGAGAGTAATCAGCCGGGCCCGAAGGTCAACGGGGGCATCTTGAAGGCCGTCCCCGGTCCCGAGGAGTTGCAGCTGGCCTGGGACTGCCGTCGCAGTGATCCGCCAGCGGCGCTTGAGATCATCGATCGGCTGCTCTCCAGCGGCGTACGGCTGTCGGGCGAAGCACTTGTCTATGCCTATGCAAGCCGCGCGGCTGCGCTCGTAGCATCGAACGACACGGATGCCGCCATGGCGGCATCCGCGCGTGCCGAACTGCTGAGCAACGAGGTCGAACTGGTAGATGACCACATCAGGTTCGAGATCGGACGCGTACACGCCCGGCATGCTTTTGTGCTGAACCACGAGGCGGAGGCGCTGAGGCGGGCGCTGGTCAACCTGGAGCTGGCACGTGAACTTGGTGACGATGGGTTGTTGGGGTTGGCCCACAGCGACACGGCGGCCAGTTACGGTCTGTGCAACGACCTGAAACGCAGTCTGGACCACCTCATGCACAGCTTGCAGCTGACCCCCGAGTCATCGACCAGGCAGTGGGCTATCCTGATGAACAACCTGGGAGTTGTCTATCTCGAGCTTGGCAGAAACGAGGAAGCCCTCGCATGCTTTGCGCGGGCCCGGAGTGCGTTCGTACGGATGGGCAACGAACTTCATTCCGCGGTTGCCAAGGCCAATGAAGGGCGGGTGTATGAGCGCGTCGGCCAGGCGGAGGAGGCGCTTGCCTGTTTCAGGCTGGCGCTGGGTGAGTTCCGGGCAGGCGGCTTCAGCGTGTTCGAACAGGCGACCGAGTACAAGATTGGTGGCGCGCTCAGTCTGCTGGGGCAACAGCACAAGGCTGAGGAGGCGTTCCTGCGCTCGCTGCCAGCGGAGGGCTCTGGGGAAGCAGGGCCGTACGAAGGCGAGGCGCGCAAGGCGTATGCAGATTTCCTGCTCCGGCAACTCCGGTTCGAGGAGGCAATCATGCATCTCGAGCGTGCCCTTGAGCTGTATCGGGAGACGGGGTCCGAGCAGCTGGAAATACGCGCACTTCAGTGGTTGGCGGATGCGTTTGAACAGGCAGGCGATCACGTTGGCGCGCTTGGGATTCTCAAGGAGTTGCTCAACGTACGCGACCGGGTCGAGCAAGAGGGTTCGGGGCTGAGCGTACAGAGTGACGTGGTGGAGCTGCAGCTCATGCTCGATCGCGAACACGAGCTGGTGAGGGTGACTGCAGGTGCACTCGTCGAGGCCAACAGGCAGCTTGCCGAACAGGGGCGGGAGATGGCAACCCTTGCGACAACCGATCACCTGACGCGCCTCCGAAACCGTCGCTATTTCACACAACAGCTCGAGAAGGTCATCAAGGGCAGCCGGACGGCCGACCACGGCTTCAGCATAATCATGCTCGACGTTGATGGCTTCAAGTCGATCAACGATCGCTTCGGACATGAGCTGGGGGACCTGGCACTGCAGAAGCTGAGCGAGATCTTCCTGAAGGGCGTGAGGGAATCCGACGTCGTTGCCCGCTGGGGGGGAGAGGAGTTCGCCCTGCTGCTTCCGGGGTCTACTGACGGTGACGCACATAGGATTGCCGAGAAGCTCAGGGGGATGGTCGAGGCCAACCCGTGGAGAGAGCTGCATCCGGACCTGCACCTGACGATAAGCGCCGGCGTGATTCACTCACGGGACTTTCCCTCCAGTGGGGCAGAGGACCTGATGCGGGAGGCTGACCGTCTGATGTACGACGCCAAGGAGCAAGGCCGAAACCGGGTCATAACCCGGACCGGCTGATCCGATTCCGCCGGCCGGGGCAAGCCCCGGCCGGTCTGGGCGCAGCGACGGCAGTCATCACCGTACTTGACGGGAGGGCGGCCCGGGCCTAAGCTAAATTTAGGCGCGCCTAAACCTGCTTGTGCGGTGGCGGCCGATGACAGGAGGAGTCAATGAGAGCGATAGTGGTACTGATGGCGTTGCTTCTTTCGGGGGCCGCATCTTCAAGGATGCAGATCGTCACAACGACAGCAATGATCGCCGATGTCGCTCGCGCGGTGGCTGGTGAGCTGGCCCAGGTCAGGTCGATGATGGGGCCCGGGACCGACCCGCATCTCTACCAGGCCACGCCGAGTGACATTCGGGCGCTGCAGGGCGCGGACCTTATCCTGTATAACGGGCTGCTGCTTGAAGGGCAGCTTGGCGAAGTATTGGGGCGCTTCGGCGAGTTGAAACCGGTGATCAAGGTAGTCGAGGCGTCCATGCCTGCTGATCGGATTCTCGCCAACTCTGGACTGGCCGAGGGGTCAGCCGATCCGCACGTCTGGATGGATGCGTCGTTGTTCAGCCTGGTCGCGCCCGGAGTCGCGGATGCACTCGCCGGACTGGATGCAGGCAACGCCGCCGTCTACAGGGCCAACGCTGATGCGTATGTTGCACAGCTGGAGGCGCTGCATGAATGGATAGCCCACTCGATCGCCAGCATCCCCGAGGAGCACCGGATCCTCGTCACAGCACACGATGCGTTCGGCTACTACGGAGCCGCCTATGGGATCGAGGTCGCCGGAATTCAAGGGCTCAGCACCGAGACCGAGGCGGCGGTCGCCGACATCAGGGAGACAGTAGACCTGGTGGTTGAGCTGTCCGTACCGACGATTTTCGTGGAAAGCACCAAGCTCGGAAGAGCACACGTCTGAACTCCAGTCAGACGTGTGCTCTTCCGATCTTGGCG
>CAZBVI010000004.1:0-159395 GCA_964495325.1 uncultured bacterium | reverse complement strand
TGTCGACCGGATGGCGGCCGGGCGCGGCACCTTCGGGGCGGCCAAGGCGCGCCGCGCCCCAGCGGCAGGTTGACAGCGTGATGGAGCCCGACACGGAAGCCGACCTCGATGACCTCTTCGGCCCCGACGAGCCCCTGCAGAATGCGGGCTCACTCGGGCCCGAAGGCGCGACCGTTCAGGGCTTCCCGGCCGCAGGCGAGCTCGACCCTGAGCCTGAGGAGCCCGGGAGCGAGCCCCGTAAGCGCCTCGCCGTGCTGGACCCCGATGACTTCAGCGTCTAGCGGGGGGGCGCCGCCTGAGAGCGGCACTGGGAGGTTGATGACCATAGCCGACGTGGTGGACAACATGCTTGCCAACTTCTCCGACCTGTTGGCCGAGGACGTTCCGTTCGCGCGGGAGAACCCCGAGAACTACGTGGCGTGGCGCGAGTTCGTTGCCAGGCCCGATCCGAAGAAGCCGCTCTTGCCTTCCATGGCGCAGTACCAGGCGATGAGCGACGCGGAGAAGGCCTCGTTCGACCTGGCGCGGAAGATGTACCACAACACCTTCGGGCCGCTCACCTCCCGCACCATGAAGAAGGTTCACGACCAGGTGATCCGCCTCGCGTGGGACAACCTCCGCACCGCTCCCGGGGCCCGTCAGGGCGCGATCGTGGACGGGCAAGCCACGCTCGGCAAGACCACCATCGTGCTGCACATGGGCCGCATCTACGAGGGGCTGGCGCAGCGCGCCTACGAGGGCAAGGGCCTGCACGGAACCCACGTCGAGTTCATCCCGGTGGTCTACAGCAGCGTTCCCTCGAGCACCACGCCCAAGAAGCTGCTGCAGGCATTGAACAAGTTCTACGGCAACCCCTTCGCGGAGCGCGACTCCGAAGCGAAGCTGAAGAGCCGGCTACACGACATCGCCGTGCAGTGCGGCACCAGCCTGTTCATCCTCGATGACATCCACAACCTGCACCGCGGCAACAAGAGCGCCGACAGCGTCAACGACCTCATCAAGGAACTCGCGAACCTGATCCCCGCGACGTTCGTTTACGCCGGCATCAACTGCGAGGACTCGGTGCTGCTGATGGACAGCCGCACCGGGGGGAAGGGCCGCTTCACCCAGACCCAGTACCGCTTCGCTCTGCACAAGGTCGACCCGTTCCCGTACGACGTCCATCTGGCGGGCAAGTCGGCGTGGCTGGAGTTCCTCGCGAGCGTCGAAGAGCACCTGTGCCTGATCGAGTACAGGCCCGGCTGGCTGGTGCAGCAGGAGCGCTACCTCTACCTCCGTACCGAAGGCGGCATCGGCAGCCTGATCCGGCTGGTGCGCGCCGCCGCCAACGCGGCGATCCGGGACGGCAGTGAGACCCTGTCTCGGGCTGGCCTTGAAAACATCCGGCTCGCGGAGGGCGCCGAACGCTACTACGCCGAGAAGAAGGCGGCCCTCGCGGCCATCAAGGACTCCCCGGAAGCGGTCGCGCGCCTCCTCAATGCCTCATGAACCCACTGCCACCCGCGCCTTCGCGGCACCCCATGCCGTTACCGCGTTCCCTTAGGCCAGTGGCGGGGGAATGGTTCGCCAGTTATATCGACCGCTTGGCTCACCACCTCGACGTTCCACTCATCACCCTCCTCCAGCGCGTCGGCATCACGAGCACCGAGCGGATGAGCGACGTGCCATCCGGCTACGGGGCGTACCTCGCTCCCGAAGCCCTGGCGGCCTTCGCGCGCGCCACGCATCTCACCACCGCCCAAGCGAGGGCGCTGCTGTTGGAGCGGTACCACGATGTCTGCCTCGACTTCAGCGCGCTCTACCGGGGCGAGGTGACGCAACTCGGGGCCCTCGGGCTTAGCGAGTGGGTGTACGCCTCCGGCTCGCACCTCTGTCCTGCTTGCATCGAGGAGGACGGCGGCGCGTGGCGGGTGGCGTGGAAGCTGCCGTGGTCGTTCATGTGCGTGAAGCACTCGAACCTCCTGGCGGCAGAGTACCCGCAATGCGAGCTGCGCTTCGCCGCCTGGCGGCGCGACGGTCAACTGCGGCCCATGTTCGGAAGCCAAGTTCCCAAGCCTGGATTGTGCACGAACACGGGCCCCTCGAGCGGCAAGCGCGGCGTAAGAGCGGGCCAGTGTAGGCACGACCTCAGGACGGTCGACGTCGTACCAGTACAACCCGGGTCGGAGCTATCGCGGGTGCAGGCTCGGATTGACGAGGTCTTGGAGGCGGGCTCGGCGACGCTGGCGGGTACCACGGTGGCGGCGCCAGAGTTCTTCCGCGTGCTGCGCGGAACGGTGGCGTTGATCATGTACGCGGCATCGGCCAAGGATGTGTCGAGCCTGGTCGGAGAGACAGCGCCACGCGAGGTGAAAGAGAGCCTGGAGCGCTGGTTCGACACGCGGGATGCGACTCTCGCTAGGCTGCAGCGAAGCAAGGAGGTCGCCGCCCAGGCCGGCGAGAAGCGACGCATCGCGCCGCAGAAGATGACTGCCTTCGCACCAGCCGACCCCGCCTTGATGGGCGGGCTGCTGAGCGCAGCCACCGCGTACCTCGATGCTGGATCGGTCATGGAGGCCGCTCACAGAATGGCGCCCTTGCTCGAGATGGGTAGCGCACGTGGCGGCGGGACCTCGAGCTTCATCACCCGGCTGGGATTGCCGCCGTTCTTCATGCAACTGTATTCGCTCACGTTCGACACGAAGCGCGAGTACCTGTTCGATCCACGCCGTCCCGCCCAGACGGCCTCCAAGGGCAGCTACGCGTTCGAACCGCGCCACATCCCCCAGCTCTTCTGGCGCGGCGAGTACGCCTCCCGGTTCCGGAAGTTCTTCGATGGCCTGGCCCTCAGGGAGGAGACCGTACGGCTAACCCTGTCAGTCCTTCTCGCGGAGCTAGTGGTCGGCGGTTCGCGCGCGGAAGCGCTCAAAGCGCTCGGAGTAGAAAGAAGCGCCGTTCGCGGCGGTGTCGATAAGGCCATCTTCCTGTTACGAGAACGGGGCGCGGCCCTTGAGGCGTTCGCTGAACTGCACGCCGTGGCTGAAGCGCTGTCGACGAGCGAGCGGCTAGTGGACTATGCCCAGCGCCGGACGCGCTTCGCCACCTTCACGTGCGTCCCGCCGGTGGACTGGGCCTTCATCGCCAAGCGGGCGACCATGAACCCCGGTCTAGCGGGCGGTCGAGACGAGTTCGCCGCAACGATGGCGTGGGAGCAGTTGACGGGCAGCGATTGGCGCGGCGCTCCTGCGTTGCGCTTCCGTACAGGGAACGAAGGGGCCTCGCGCGAGACTTACCTCCGCTTCGCGAACTCCGCCACGGCAGAGTTCGCGGCCATGATGGCGCTTTACGTGCAGTACCTCGCCGACGGCGGTGAACTGGACGGGTTCGTGTACTGGGCCAGCCCGGAGATCCTGGAGCGCCACGGCATGGAAGGAGGGTACGGGTTCGGGCCAGTACACGTGCCTCAACTCTTCTACAACAGCGGAAGTTTAGTTGAGACCTATCTGAGACAGGGAGGAAGTACATGTGAGAGTGCGAAGGTGCCGAGCGGTATAATTCCTGCAGCGAGAACCATGGTGGTCATGATGTTGCTGATCTAGTTCATCTGTAACTTTTTGAGCGGTGGCTGATCTCCAGGGTCAGGATCTTCAGGGCACCCTTGTCTATATCGCAAAGGGCACGATAGCTGCCGATTCTGTAGCGCCAGATGCCGCTGTGTTCACCGGTCAGGTTCTTGCCACGAACTGTGGGGTCATCGAGTGTCGCCACGGCCTCGAGGTAATCGACTATGCGACTTGCTTCGGTGCGATCCAGTTTGCGTAATTGCTTGGCGGCCGTAGTGCTGAAGCGCAGCTCATACGCCAAGTTCGTGCCTTAGCTCGTTGATCCCAATGGTGGGTTCGTTCCTTTCGAGAAGAGAGATGGCAAGTAAGTAATCGGCCCTATCCTCAAGGAACTCTTCCAGCGCCTGGCGCACGTAGTGACTCTTTGAGCGACCAGTTGCTTCAGCCAGCTCACTCAGGCGGGCTTCGAGTTCAGGCTCCAATCTGACGGTCAACATAGTGCAAGCTCCTTCCGTGACGTCTCAACGCTTCAAGTATGACATGTAATACAACTGTGTGCACACTGGCATCGCACGCTGGAGTACCGAGAAGGCGTTCCTTAGCTGCGGGTTGGCCCAGTGATAAAGACTGCTCGAATTGCCGATCAGGAGCGCCTGGCTTCTAGGAAACTCTCACTTCGACTTCCTCACCCCAAGTGGGGCGCTGTGCTAATCGCGCTGATACTCTCGATTTGACATTCTTCTCTACAGTTGTAGAGCGGAAGTCCTGACTGAGACAACGGAGGTTTAGTTGAGATCTATCTGAGACAGGGCGGAAGTACATCTGAGACAGGCTTGTCATAAATCTAGGCAGCCAGTACATAAGTAGCCTGAATCTGCCCGGATCGTTTGCAGGGAGGAAGTTCAAGCTTACAGCAAGGAGTGTGAATTGGCAGCAAACCTACTGCAGGCGGGGAAGAATTTGTCGATAGGTTGTGCCTTCTAGATAAAGACTGCTGCGCTTACATGGAAACGCTCAGCCAGTTTCTTCGCCAGGTTCTTGCTGATGCTGCGTTCCCCGGCAAGGATACGACTGAGGTTACCTTGATCCGCGATTCCCTCTTGGGCGAGTTGGTACTGGCTGACGCCGTGTTCTTCCATGAGGTAGGCCAGCACCTTGTGCGGTGCAACGTCAGGATTCTTCAGGCCGGGTTCGTTTTCGACTTCCCAGTCGTGTGCAAGTGTGGCGAGGTAGTCGAAGAGTCCGGCGTAGGGTTCAGTTGTTGTGCTGTAGTTATCGGAGATATGGTGCATGAGGCTGATTATTTGCTCGTATTCTTCCTCGCTGTTGGGGCGTGAGAGGCCACCAACGTGCATCTGGAACTGAGCCCATGCTTCCGGTACGCGTTCGATGATCATTTTCGGCCTCCTCGGTTCCATTTATCGTACTCCGCGTGCGTGAAGATGCGTTTGATGAAGATGCGGTTCTGGTTGAAGCTGATGTCGACTATGAGGCGGTATTTGTTGCCGCCGATGTTGAAGATTACGAGTTCTTCGTTGCCGAGGTAGTCGGCGCTGGGGAAGGCGGCTTTGACTTCTGTCCAATTGCTGAAGTTGGTTTGCTGCACGATCTTCAGCCAGATTCTCAAGGGTTCTAGCGCGTGCGGGTGGCGCTGCCAGAATGCACGCAGGGTTCTGGGAGCGATGACGTTCACAACCACAATATATGCCACAATGACGTATGGCATGGTGACATAGGGTGGTTGTTCAGCTGGGATGCCCGGGTGTCTCAGGTGACCCGGGTGCTGAGTGCGAGCGCTGTGGAACAGCGTTTCAAGGCGAGTAGCACAGCTGCCCGCCGCGCCCTGGAGCAATTGGAGGCCGCCGGGATCATCAGGGAGTTTACCCGCAGGAAGCGCTCAAGGCTTTGGGTGGGCACCCACATTACGGATCTGCTTGACCAGCAGTTGCCTGTGTGGAGTGCCGCTGCCCGACGATTGAGGCATAGATTCGTACTTTCTGGTGGTGGTCAACGTCAAAACCTCGTCTCGAGCTAGCTGGCCATTAACGGGTGATGTGCTTGGAGCAAGTCCAGCGCATCCAGTTTGCCTTCTCGTAGTTGGCGCAGAACATGGTCGGCTTCTCTCGGCGCATATGGATTGACTGTCGTTCACCAAGCCTTGCCGAGGGCTGCATCCGCAGAGCGGGAGTCCAAACCGGGAAATAGAATGTTGAAGCGCGAGCAAGTGGATGGTGCATGACGCAGGTCTGAGTGGAGTAGTTTTGGCGTCACCGACTGGCGACGCTTGGTTGGCAGGGAGGGGAGGCCTTCTAGGCAGAAACTAGAATCTCTTCCGAAGGTCCGTTTTCACTCTCCAGATGAATGCTCACGCGGTAGTGGAGTTTTCCCAACAGCTGCATTAATCGGTCAGTCGAGAAGTCGCCCAGGATGCCGCGGGTCAGGCGTGAGACGTCCGGCTGGCTGATCCCGAGTTCAGCGGCAGCCTGAGTCTGAGTCCAGCCAGTTTCCTCGATCCGATCGTATATCTTGCTCGCGAGCTTTGCCTTTACGCTCCGCTCTTCTGGGTTCTCCAGTTTCAGGTCGGCAAAGACATTGCCGCTGCCGTTAATGACCCTATCGTTGTTCTCTTTCTTCATAGGATGCCTCCTTTGCTCTCTTCAGGCGTGCTCGAATCACATTGATTTCGTGCTGCGGAGTGCTGGTTCCCTTCCTCGACTTCTTCTTGAAGGCATGCAGAACATAAATTGCATCGTGGAGATCGACAATGTATACGACACGGTAAGTGTCAGAGTCGGAGTCGGACCTGATCTCGGACACGCCTTGGAAGCCGGAGAGTGACTTGATGGCCCTGTGGCCTTTCCCCTCCTGGACGCGACCGAGTACGAAGCCAACTTCATCCTTTACCTCCTCGGGCATCGCCTGCAGGTCCTTGAGTGACGCACCTACCACTTGACGGGCTTCTCCGTTTTCATGTGCCGGCACCACCCTTGGTCACTATGTCAGTTCTACCATAAGTGCGCTGATGGCCGACAGTAACCTGTCTTCCATCGCCGATTCTCCGCCAATTGTCGCGGCATCTTTAGGATAGGCAGGGTGCTGCTCCACGCCATGCTTGGATCCAAGGGTTGTTGCAGAACGTTACTGGGCCAATGTCTGCCGGGCTGCTGGCAGATACGTCGCGTTACTTCGCAAGCCTGACTGCTTATCACCAAGGTAATCCCGAGGAGATCGTGTTGTTGGGTGAGGTGGCATTCCGGGGGATAGCAGAAGCGCAGTGGCTGATGAGCGCAGCCGAGGAACGGCATGGATTATGGCGTGAGCACTTGGTCGCCCGCCAGGACGCACTATCAAGAAAGGTGCTTGAGGAGCTGCCCAGGCAGTCGGTGCTGAGTGCGAGCGCTGTGGAACAGCGTTTCAAGGCGAGTAGCACAGCTGCCCGCCGCGCCTTGGAACAATTGCAGGCCGCCGGGATCATCAGGGAGTTTACCGGCAGGAAGCGCTCAAGGCTTTGGGTGGTTACTCAGATTACGGATCTGTTTGACCGGTTCCCGTCAAGAGCCGTTCGGCGTACCTTCTGGGACTGGACGGGAAAGGAGTGGCAAAGACGTTACTGAGCGGTCGGTCCGACGCTTCTCAGGGTGCGAGAGCACCAACGCCGCGACGGTTAGATTGTAAGGATCATGGACGTTCAGAGGACAGCGTTGAATCTGCTGGAACTCCTTCACTCCTATCAGCCTCATGATGCACGCGAAAGAGCCGATATTGCGAAGACAATCTCGTTCCTGCAGTCATGTTGCAACCCCTTCTCGCGAGACACGCGCGCAGGCCATGTCACTGTCTCTGCGGTCCTGGTCGACCATAGCCTGGAGCGCGTGCTACTTCTGTGGCACAAGAAGCTCGAGCGCTGGCTCCAACCGGGCGGCCATTGCGAGCCTGGCTTGGACGCTACCCTTGAGGATGCAGCGCAGCGTGAGCTGGAGGAGGAGACGGGCGTTGGATCAGCTCAGATCGAACAACTACTAAGCGGCCCGTTCGATATCGATGTGCATGAGATCCCCGCAAGAGGCTCCGAAGGCGTTCACTTTCACTACGACCTCCGCAGTTCACGACACCGAAATTCTTCAAGATCCTGACGGACGCGGGTGTGAAGGTCAGCATGAATGGCCGTGGAGCCTGGCGGGATAACGTTTTCGTGGAACGTTTTTGGTGGTCCCTAAAATTCGAGGAAGTCTACCTACGGGCTTACGAGACGCTGTGGGAAGCCCGGCACAGCATCAGTGCGTACATGAACACTTACAACGGCAGGCGGCGGCATTCGAAGTTGGATGACATGACGCCGGACAGTGTTTATCAGAGGCTGCTACCGGCAGTTCCGGCTACGCCTCCACTGCCGGTAGCAGAGCAACCAGGAGCGCAGGCTGTAAGTGCGTGATAGAACTTAAGAACCAAGAGGATCTGTCCAACCCATAGGGTCCACCGCTGTCACCAGCAGGATGCGTCGGTGGCACCAGCGCTTTTCTTGTTCCCCCTTTGCGGTGGATTCGCTCCGTAAAGCCATGTACAGTGTGGACCTGGCGACACCCAGCATCTTCGCCACTTCAGTGAACTGCTGGCCAGGGTCGGCAAGTAGTTGCTTGGCCATAGCGATTTGTTTGGCCGTCAGTTTGCAGGGTCGGCCGCCTTTGCGGCCGCGGACTGTTGCTGCTGCAAGGCCAGCCATGGTGCGTTCGCGTTCGAACTCGGCGAGTGCTCCGAAGATTGGCAGATCAGTTTGCCGCCGGAGGTTGTGGTTTCGAGTGAGGATTCTCGAGAATGTCCGCGGGGTTTTCACGCTCCAGCGTGGTGACTAGCGCAGTCCAGCTGCCCCTGCACTCGCTTCCAATCCCGCTTTTCGCACTTGCAATTCGCTTCTTAGAGACGCGACCTCCTGATCAAGCTTCTCGCTTTCGGAGGAGAGCTGATCAATCCGTCCCCCGAGAATGTACCGGGACAGCCACCAACCTAGCGAAGCGAGAAGTCCGGGAGTAATGCCGAGATACGTCAAGTGTTGCACTGTATTGGACTCGCTAGGTAAATCCATCACTTGCCACATGACTGCGCTTGACAATATGAACACGGTGGCCGCGACGCCCCGTCTGAGCCAGCGCCTGCTCTGATTTACCTGAGCAAGATTGTCGCGAGCCTCTCTGGCTTGCGCCTCGCGCTCGCTCAACGCCTTCAAAATCACGTCATGAGCCTTGCGTGCATTCGTGTATCCGTGGAGTGCTTTGTCCTTAGTTTGGTCTCGCTGTTCTACTTCCTGGAGTCGCTCGTTCGTCTTGTCTAAGACTTCCTGTATACCTGCGACCTGCTGCTGACTTCTCTCGGCCTCAGCTGTTAACAGCTGTCGACTTTCGCTATCAAGTCTTTCGAGCAAGTTTTTATCGTGTTCCAGGATGAGCCGGGCCACTGCGTCTGCATCTTCGCCTGACTCCAAGGCGTCCTGTAGTGCTGTAAAGGGAATGCGCTGGAACAGAGACGAAATCACCTCTTCTGCTTCGCGATTAGTGCCAGCCTGAAGATAGCGGCTTGCCGCTTCAACTTGTTTGTCATCCAGCCGAAATTCGCTCAAGACATTGTTGCGAATCATATCTAGCAGAAAGCTGTCAAAATCGTCGACACGCGGCAAGAATTTTCGAAAGTGCAGAACCCACGAGTCCAGTGTCATGACGACGGGGAAGCGAACATTGAGACGGCGGTTAGCGTGGGTAAGGGCGCGGTGATGTGTTAAGAGCCATGACGGCGTATCACTAAAATGTTCGCTGCCTCCACGTTCAAGCATGACCAGCGCAATGTTATAAGCGTCATGCTCCCGGCGAAACCTATCGTAGTCAATTGGCTGTAAGGCCTCTATAACAGTGTCAAACAAGTCTGATTCAAGCAGAGCGTTTTCTTGATCTTTGGAAAAGTTCGCCTCGTACACTCTGAGTTTGGTAAGACCCTTTAATCTCTCCGGGAGGTCGCAGTAGTAATTCAGAAACTCTTCCACGGTTCGGTCTTGGCGTTGAAGAAAGTATGCGCGAGAGATAGAGCCTTTTCTCCGATTCGTCACGTAGTGAGGCTCATGATCTATCGTGTTAGATGACCTGAAGCGCTTGCCGAAACGATCCAAGGCTTCTAAGAACTCGCGTTTTGTGGCGGCCGTGTACAACAGTGTGAATCCTTGGCGACAGGCTAGTTCGAGTAGCCTTCGCGTAGCTTCTTCGAACTCCGGTTCTCCTCTAAGACCAACCACAGAGAAGAGCACGTTGGTGTCCAGGTAAAGCACCCGATACTTAAGTGCCCGATGGATATCTGCTTGGGCGCCATCTGAAATCGACGTTCTAAAGGCATAGATTGCTGAAGAAAGGGCCGTGGCGAAGAGGTTTTTGCCGTCCGGCACGGTTTGAAGGAAGTCTGCATAGAGCGCGGAAGCCACTCTATGGTGCGTTGTACCTGGTTCAAAGATGTCATCTATTAGGGCTAGCGCACTCCAATGATTATCGAGCGCTGCGGTCTTGTTTATGTATCCGAGGACTGCCGCTAACGTAAACTGTTGCAACCCCAACCAAGACTCTTCGATTGACTGCTCGTGCATCATGGGAAAACGCTCAAGCACATTCAGTCGGAATGCCGTACGTGCCTTTGCGCTATCACGCCGTGCCTGCTCATCGGCTCTTAACAAATGCGCGGCCTCATCTGGGCGAAGTTCATATTGATTGTTCTTGTTTAGGAGGAACTTACCTGAGCTCACCCCGAGGCGCAGCAACTGTTCTGCTTCCTGACGTTCAATGGCAATGGGTTGCGGAACACAGGACTTATCGGTGAACCGTCGTACAAGATCGACGGCAGCCAATGGTTCTTTTCGTAAGAAACTCGTTGTCCAAGCAAGTAGAGCTTCCTCTTGATCGGGTAATCTGCCCCCGAAATGATGGTGCAGCGCCAAGGGTAAGAACCTCTTTGGTTCCGGATTATGACTGTGCATTACGCTGACTATAACAATGCGAACGCAGGCGCGGCCACCTCGACGTACGCAAGCTAACGACGGTGCGCCGAATACTCTACGCTAGCGCTGCACAGCTTGGAGCTCATCTTGTATGCGTCCGAAAAACGAAGGATTTCCGAACAGATGGGCAGTCTTGAGGCGACTTCAGGAGCGGCGGGCTCGCATTGGGTCACCACCCGCGACCAGAAGTGCCCTAATCTCTCGGCGGCGTCGATCGCTGCTATTTTCTACTTGTGAAGTCCCAGGGCTCTTCGTCTCCGGCGGAAGCTGGGCGAGGAAGCCTGGGTATGCAGAAGCACCTGCGGTCCGCTCGAGAGGGCCGCAGTTTTCAGTGGCTCTCAGGCAGGCAGTATCTGGACGGTCCCCTTTCCCAGTGAGGGCGCGGAGTGTCTTGTGGTTAGGAGTCGCTTTCGGGAACCGCTTTGTTCAGGCGTGATGTGTTCTTGTGGGCCTGTTCGAGAAGCTGCTCCCAGGAGCCGGGTGGATGGGCCGGACCTGAGCATTCTCTGGAAGACCCTATAGGCGTCACTTCGGCTGCCGTACGCCCTCTGGGTCTGTTCGTCGTTCACCCACGCGAGGATGAGGGTTCTCTCGCTGAGGCTGTAGCGGAAGCACAGGCGGTACTGCTGGAAGAACTTGGCCCGGAACCAGTGCTTGTGTTCCTTACCGATTGTGTCGCCCTGACGGTATTCAGTCTGCGTTGGATCTTGTGGGCTCGTATCGAATGCTCAGTGTGCCGCGACGCTGAAGTTCGCCGAGAGGACGCCGTCGGGGTCGTACTGTTCCTTGACGGCGCGAAGCCGCCGCCAGCTGTCGGGGGAAAACGCCCCCTGCACCTCGTCCGCGGTCGCCTGTGCGGCAAAGCTGAGATAACCGCCCGCCTTAGGGTCTCCAAGGATTGCTGCGAGGTCGCGTGTCCATGCTTGCCGCTCCGCAACATCCAGGGCGTCCGGTGACATTGCCACGGCTGACGCCATGACCGCTCGTTGTCGCTGCCCGAACGCGGTCACGTCCGGTGGTACCCGGGCAATCGCGCCGCCCATTGGCCGGAGGTTGATCAGCGCGAGGGGAGCGTCGGCTGAAGCGACTGCCTTGATTGCGGTGGCGGCCTGCGAGGTGGTCCATGTGTCGAAGTAGAAGCTGCTTGAGGCCGGCACCAGGCCTGTGTGGTCGGGGGACTCGTTGAACATCTGCGGATAGGGCATGAGCGAAACGGTGTCGGCCAGCGCTGCTCCGGCTGCGCGGAACGGCGCCAGCGCAGCGGCGGCCCCGGCGGGGTCCCCGCTGTGGCAGACGAGGATGGCGATGATGGGCTTGCCGTGAACTGCCTCAGGCAGAAAGGGCATGGGCGGCGCCTTCATGACATTGACCATGACGGAAATTTCATCCGGGGCGGCGTCCGCCGCGGCGAGCGCCGCGAGGATGGCGTCGGTGTCTGCCCGAAAGGCGAGTACGCCGCCCGTTACCCGGGATACCTCGTGCAGGTCGAAGTCGAGCCTGGTGACGACGCCGAAGCCACCGCCGCCGCCGCGCAGCGCAAAGAACAGCTCCGGGTTCGTGTCTGCGCTGGCCTGGACGATTCGCCCGTCAAGGGTGACCATCTCTGCGCCCCTGAGCTGGTCGATGGTGAGCCCGAGTCGGCGACTGAGGTAGCCGATGCCTCCCCCGAGCGTCAGGCCCGCGATGCCGACATCGGGAGAATCGCCGAAGCCTGTGGCGAGCCCGTACTCGGCAACCGCCCTTGTGTACTCACCTGCCGTGAGGCCGGCTCCTGCTTGGGCGCGGCGCCGTGAAGCGTCGATGTCCAGGTGCTTCATTCCGCGCATGTCTATGACAACGCAGCCATCGCTGAGGCTGTGGCGCGCCAGGCTGTGGCCCCCGCCGCGCACTGCCAGAGAGACCTGCGCCGCGACGAGCCTGGGCAGTGCAGCGGCGAGCTGCGAACGCGTCGTCGGCCGGATGATTGCGGCCGGTGTCCTACGATCGCCAGCGTAGACGATGCTGGCAGCAGTTGCAAAGCCGTTGTCTTCGCGCGTAAACAGTTCCGCTCCGGTCGCGCGCAGGCTCGCGAGTAAATCTTGCTTGAGTTCCATGGTTCTTCCAATGCTTGGCGGGCAGCACCCTTTGAGATCAAAGCGTATGATGTCGGAAGGTTAGATGTCAAAGGATTAGAATACATGATCCCCGGTGCTAGGCTGGAGTCGATGCACGATCCCGCCAACAGGCCCGTCACCATCGATCTCTGGGAGACCGTACAGTTGGTCACGCGTGCGTTTGACAGCGAGCTGTCGGACTCCGGCGGCAGCAGGCCGATCTGGTTCGTGCTGCTGGCTCTCAAGACCAGGCGACCGGCCACGCAGCGCGAGTTGGCAGCGGCCATTGGCATCCAGGAAGCGACGTTGACGCATCACCTGAGCTCAATGGAGCGAAGTGGCCTGGTTACGCGCCGACGCGACGCGGCGAACCGGCGCGTCTTGCAGGTTGCCCTGACGGACGATGGCGAGAAGGTGTATGAGGCGCTGCGCGAGGTGGCGTACGGGTTCGAGGACCGACTCCGCTCCCACCTGTCGCCCGAGGAGCTGGAGGGCCTGCGCGGGACCCTCCGGCGTCTGCGAACGGCCGTGGATTCCGCGGACAAACCAGAAGCGCCCTTGCCATTCGAGTAAGCGCCGCGAGATCCTTACACGCCGGCAGCCCTTTCAGCGGCAGCTCAAGCACCTACACGGCATCGCCCACGCACCGCCCGCTCGCGAGAACAGTCCTGACTGACGTCATGGCAGGTGGAGAGGCACTGGGCCTCATGGCGCATCCTTGTGTGGGCCCGGGTTTGCCAGTTCCTGCTGGTCATGTTCAGCAGCAGGTTCCTGTTGCTGCCGGCGCTTTACCGTTGCCCATGTTTCGCCGTTCTCCAGTGCATCAACCCGAGCCTCGTACTTACGACGCGATCTGGCAATAATCGACTCCAAAGAGATTCCGCACTGCTCCTCTAGCCCAATCACGGCATTCAGATAGTCCCAGAGAACATCCGCCAGTTCATCCTCCAGGTAGCACTTCCGATGGCGCGGGATCTCCTCCAGAACTTCGTCAACCTCAGCTTTTAGGCCCATCAGGTACGTTTGCGGGCCGGCAGCGCGCCAGGGAGAGCGGGCGGGCCTTGCCCGCATCGGGGGAAGCATGGAGGCAGGCTGTGGAACGCTAAAGGGTCTAGTTCCCGCAGCTGCCGCGGTCTCATCCCGTGCGATGACCTGACAGCCAAGGCGTTCTCCTTCAGCCAGGTAGAAGTCGGTGTCGGCCCCGTATCTCGGCGCCGCTGCAGAAATCAATCCGCTTGTAGTACCGGAGCCAACGGCTGACTGATGCTGCGATTGGGCGTCAGGATCAATCAGGCTATTCAATCAGTAATCTACTTATGCTACTATCTAGATATGAAGACGATTCCGGTGGCCCTGCTGCGGCAGAATCCTACGCAAGCACTGGAGGAGGTCGAGCGGGGCGAGACTTACATCGTCACTCGTCATAACCGTGAAATCGCCAGGCTGGTGCCGCCAGCACCGGCCGCAGCGGTAACGCCAGAGCAGTTCCGGGCTTTGCTGCGGGCTACACCCTTGTCCAAGGACTGGGCAACGGAACTCCAGAAATCCGCTGCTGACTTTGATGGCAGTGATCCTTGGCTGAAGACATCGTGATCGCGCTACTGGATACCAATATCCTCATCGCCCGGGAAGCTGACGGCGAGCCTGCGCCGGATCTATCCGGATACGATGGTCTGGTGGTCAGCTCACTCAGCTGGTCTGAGCTGACCAGGGGTCTGCATGTCACGGCCAGCCTTGTGGAGTTCAAGGCGCGGCTCGCGCGCTTCAATGCCCTTCGTTCAGCTTTCGGGACTGGTATTGCGTTCGACGATGCCTGCGTGTACGCCCATGATAACGTGCTGCGCCATGTAGTCGAGCGCGGAGGTAGCGCCCGCACCCATGTGCTTGATCGCATGATCGCCGCAACTGCTCTTGCCCATGGCTTTGCCGTGGTCACAAGGGACGCTGCGGGCTTCGCAAATCTGGAAGGGCTCGTGCAGGTCGACGTCCGATAAGTGAGTGAGGTTGCTGGCTGGCCTCACGAGGCTGCTTTTCGTGCATGAACGATCACGGAGTACATCTGGCTGGTGACTTCATGGGTCGGTGTGAGGCTGATATCGGTGAAGCCGGCGCCGCTGAGGAGGGTGCGGTACTCGCTGAAGGAGAGGGCGCCGGCGATGCAGCCTGCCCATTCTCCGCGTTGAGCACGTAAGTCGGGTGTGAGGGTGTCGTCGGCAACGACATCGGTGATGCCGATGCGGCCGCCTTGCCGCAGGACGCGGCGGATCTCGGAGAATACCGCCGGTTTGTCGGTGGAGAGGTTGATGACGCAGTTCGATATGACGACATCGATACTGTTGTCGGGCAGCGGAATGTCTTCGATATAGCCTTCGAGGAATTCGACATTGTTTGCCTGGGCTTCGCTGGCGTTCTGGCGGGCCAATTGAAGCATTTCGACTGTCATGTCAAGGCCGTATGCGAAGCCGGTCGGGCCCACACGTTTGGCTGCCAGGAGAACATCGATGCCGCCGCCTGAGCCCAGGTCGAGTACGGTTTCGCCTTCGGCCAGGTCGGCGACGGAGGTCGGGTTGCCGCAGCCCAGGCTGGCGCTGGCGGCCCTCATGGGCAGTTCGGCAAGTTCTTCGCCGCTGTAGGTTCCGCAGGTAATGTCAACCTCTGCCGCTGGATCGGTGCAGCAACGTCCGGTGGCCGCGTTGGCGTAGCGCTCGCGTACCTTCTCGCGCAGTTCGGTGTTCTGGGGCATGACGTGACTCCTCGTATCGACAGCTGTCGATGTGATTGTGTGTCACTATAGCTGCCATATCGATGACTGTCAATGTGTTAAGTTGGCGGCATGATTGCTTCTGACGGCTGCTGCACCGGGGGAACGGCGGGTGCGGTCGATGATGCCGAGCTGGCCGCCCTGGCTGCCCTGTTCAGGTTGCTGGCTGATCCGGTGCGACTCAAGTTGCTGAGCCTGGTCGCCAACAGTCTGTTGGGCGAGGTGTGCGCCTGCGACCTGAATGAGCCGCTTGAGCGGAGCCAGGCAACGGTAAGTCACCACCTGTCCCTGCTGGTCGCTGGCGGCCTGTTGGTACGGGAGCAGCGGGGAAGGTGGGCGTGGTTCAGTCTTGAACCAACCAGGCGAGACCAGGTGGAAACAGCGCTCGCCGGCATGTCCTTGCCGCCGGAAGAGCGTATCCAGGCGGGTGTGTCCTCAGGTTCGATTTGATTCCCTTCTCGGAGACGCCCGAAGACCTGGCCAAGGTTGCGATCGTTAAGACGTGGGAAGAAGAGAATGGGCCCTGTCGCAATATGCCTGCGACAAGGCCCTCTTGATGGATGCTGCATCTGTGCCGATTGCCTGGTACCGCACCGGCCAGTGCTGCTCAGCCTGTGTGGTACTCAGGCAGCCGTTTTATTCGGTCGCTCAGAAGCCACCGGGCATCGGCTCTGTGCCGAAGTCGTCAGCAGGCGGAGGCGGTGGTGCGAGTCGGTCATCCACCTGGGCCAACACATCACGTGCCATGCTCAGCTCTTCCTGTACTTCCGTCACCAGCTCCTCGCCGTTCGCTGTCTCTGCGGCGTGCTGTTCGACGGTGGTTTCTATGGCGTCGAGCCTAACGTTGATGTCCTGCAACTGACTGCGGATTTCCTCTGCATCAGTGTCGCTCAGGCCGCTTGGGCCGCAGGCGGCGAGCACCAGCACGAGCGCAACAGCACTTACCATCAATTTGAGAACACTTGGCTTGTTCATTGGTTCTCCTAACAGCGTCTGATTCGGCTATGGGCTTCATTCCCCGGTCAAGCCGACATGGCCGCGGAAATCCGTGGGCTGCTGTGTTCACCGTAACTGCACGCAATCTGGGATTCATAAGTCGGTGGTGAGAAGCACCCTGCCCAGACTACAATTGCGCTTAACGCTGTCCAGGCGGGCCTTGCGGGTCCAGGCAAGGCCGGCAGTCAGGCTGCCGGTAGCAGTCTTGGCGCTTCTCATTGCGACAGGTATAAGCCAAACATGAGACCTGTGAGGCGATGGCTTCCGAGTGAAGCACCCTAGACTGTGTCTCCTCACCCGTTCCACTACGTTTCTTAACCGGTCACTGGTCTTGGCTTTTCAACTTGATTGCGACCGAGGTTTGCCACTTCTGCGGGTCCGGCTCCTCCTCAGGGCTGTTGTGATAGATCTCAAGGCGACTGGCAAACCATTCACCGTCAGCAACATCCCGCGCGTCGAAGGACAACCCCGCCTGCCGGGCCCAGCCGATCAGTACGCCGTTTACGGTCACCAGATCGTCATACGGTCCAAAATAGGTGATTTCGGCATACTGTCCGGCCGGCAGCACGCCACTTACGATGTCGCCTCCGGCGGTTTGCGCGTGGTCGACGGGAACGCCGAACTCCATCTCGATCATCGGCATGGCGACGACATTGTGCTTGAAGAACACGGGACCGGTTGCTTCAAGGTGGCTCTCCTTGAGATGGCCGAACAGCCTTTCCATGATTCCGGGAATCAGATCGTCAAACGGCAGCTCCACTATGGCCTTGACCGCGATGTATGGAGTCGCTTTCCGGTCGGTCACTTTCGGCAAGGTCAGCATTTCAGGTGTCTCCTCGATCGTGTCTTGCTCGGTGGTGGTGGGCTATCGAGTGGTATCTTACTGTCCCGCAATGTCCTCAAGGCTCCGGTGCCCTTGCTGCTGCTCAGCAGGCTCGAGACGCCTCGCTTATAGGCGTACCAGCAGCAGGACGGCGGTGCCCAGCAGCGCGATCGCGACCAGCCGCCTCAACAGACTGGCAGGCAGGGAATGTGCCAGGCGAGCGCCGAGCAGGACGCCTGCAGCCTGAGTCACGCCCAGGCCAGCGGCCAGGAGCAGATCGATCTGGCCGAAGAGCAGGAAGCCGAGCGAGGCGAACAGCGCTACCGGCAACTGAATCACCTGCGCCACGCCGATGGCCGCGAGAGCGGGCACCGCGGCCGCCAGCAGCAACGGGATCAGAAGCACAGGCCCACCCGTGCCGGTCAATGCCGAACCGAAGCCCACGGCCGCACCGAGCGGCAGCAGGATCGATATGCCAGGCATCTGCCCAATCCGACCGGATCGGGCCGGGCGCATGAACAGCTCCCTCGCGCCCAGCACGGCGATGAGTGTACAGATGAGCCAGGTAAGGGCTTCGGCGGGCAGCAGGCCGCTGATCCAGGCGCCGACGAGCGCACCGGGCACTACGCCCGCCGCCAGCCAACCTGCAGCGGGCCAGTCGACGCTGCCGCGCCGTGCATAGGCCAGCGTGCCCGCCAGTCCCGTGAAAACGAAGCTGCCGGCCGCTATCGCGATGGCTTGCTGGACGTCGTATCCGGCCAATAGTACGAGCAAAGGAGCGATGAGCACGCCCCCTACGCCAACGGCGCCGATCAGCCCGCCGGTCACCAGCCCGGCCGCCAGGACAAGCGCGATACCGGTCGTCATCACCCGTTCAACCTGACGGCCTCATGGCTTCAAGTCTGACATCCCGACAGAGCGTTCAGTGGCGCTCAGTGATGCGCACCGGGATGAACCGATGCGGTAGGCCGCGACACTAGCAGCAACCTGTGAGCTGTCACCACGTCGCAAGGCAGCCGCTACCGTACCTTCAGTAGCAGGGGGTAAGCGATGGAAACTGATACTGAAGTGATCGAAGCAGGTGGATACACGCTGCGCGCACAGGAACTTGAGGACGGCACCTGGGTGGGCGAGATAGCGGAGCGGGCCGTACCGCAACTGACCGCCGACTCACTGGCAAACCTGGAGACGCAGTTCAGAAGCATGATCGGCTCGTTGACCGAGAACGAATCAGCACTTGAGGACCGGCCGTTCGACTTGCAAGAGGACGCTCTGTTGCACAGGCTGCACGCGCAGTCACCAAGCAACCTGGCGCAACCCGACCAGGACCGAAGGCCTCCTGAACCTGGAGAGAAAATCTCCCGGGAACGGTGGGAAGACTGACTCAGGACACTGAGTGCGGTTCATTCCAGGCAGTCACCCAGCCTGTCTTGCTTCTAGTCAACTTTCCTTGGCCACGTATCCGACAAACGGTACCCACCCGGCCAGGGATCGCTTGGATCGAGCATGTGCTGGTGCGTACCGGTGATCCACGCACGGCCGGTGATCAGCGGCCGGATGGCCGGCAGATCGCCAACGGTCGCGGTGCCAAGAATCTCGCCGTGGAACGTTGAGTCGATGATCGAGACCCCGGTGAAGCGGTCGCCGACAGCCATCTCGCCCTTGGCATGCAGGATTGCCATGCGCGCGGACACCGCGGTGCCCGTTGGTGACCGGTCAAGCTTGCCGGGCTGGATCGAGACGACCGACCTCGCCTTCAGGCCATCCGCATCCCGCTCCAGGGCGCCAGCGAACAGGCAGAAGGAGTGGTGGCGCCAGTCGGGATTCTCGGGGTGGAAGAATCCCAGCTGCTCGTTGGCCGCGTTGGTGATGCGTACCCCGAGTTGAGCCAGGTCCTTGGCTTCGTCCGGCTCGAGGCTGAAGCCGAGCGAAGGGGCGTCCACAACGACGAAACTGTCGCCGCCGAAGGCTGTGTCCACGGTGATGGAGCCGAGTCCGTCGACCTCGAGCGGAACTGCCAACCTGCTGGCGAACGACGGAATGTTCTCGACCGAGATGCGCTGGGCCTTGCCATCGGCGCACTCGGCGCGCACGCGAACCAGGCCGCCAGGGGCTTCCAGTACCATCTCGGTGACTGGCTCCTGCATGGGAACGATGCCGGTATCCAGCAGCACCGTTGCCACGCAGATCGAGTTCGAGCCAGACATCGGTGGCGTGTCCTCAGGCTCCATGATGATCCACGCCGCCTGCGCCTCGGGATGCTTCGGAGGCACCAGAAGGTTGACGTGCCGGAACACGCCGCCGCGCGGTTCGTTGAGCATGAAGTTGCGCAGCGTCCGGTCCTCGGCGATCCAGGTGCGCTGCTCCCAGACCGTGTCGCCCGGTGGGGGAGCCACCCCACCGACGATGACGTCGCCGACTTCGCCCTCGGCGTGACAGGAAACGACATGAATGACTTTGGTTGAGCGCATGACTAGCCCACGCAGACCCGGATGAGGATAGAAGAAACAGCCATGAATCCCAGCTTGTCACGTTTCCCACCGGCGGAGTCTGGAAAGGGTAATATCCCTGCATGAAAAATGCCATGTCAAGGCGCCAGCGGCATTGCCTGCCGGATGGCCTATACAGCCCGAAGCGGTTTTCCATCATGCTGTTCCTGCTTGCAGCCAGCCTTGCGGCCACTGCCCTGGCGGGGGCCGGCACCCTCGGCCCGGGCGATGAACAGCTCGCTACCGGAGAGTACTTCGACCGGGTGACGTTCTCCGGCGTGGCAGGGGACGAGATTGTCATCGAGCTGACGTCAACGGACTTTGATCCGTACCTCATCATCATCGACGCAAGCGACACCGTTCTCGCCCAGGAAGATGACAGCGCGGGCGCGGGTACCGGCGTGCGGATGGTGTTCAGGCTCCCGGAGAGCGACACCTATACCGTGATCATCACCAGCTTCTCGCCTGGAGAGTCCGGTGGCTACGCGCTGACCCTGTCAGCCGCCGGTCAGGCCTCCGGGACGCCCGTCACGCCTTCGACACCCACTGGCGCCTTACAGCCGGGCACCGTCACCGGAACGGTCGTCGACACTCAAGGCACGCCGATTGCCGGTGCGCAGGTAACGTTGCGCCCCGCGCTCACGACCGGCCAGGCCGACTTCAGGACGGATGCCGATGGCCGTTACGTCGCGGCGAGCCTCCCCGACGTTCCCTACTACGCCCGCGCCTGGACCTTCGTTGAGTACGGCGGGCAGCAGGTATGCATGCGGCTGGGCATGGATTCGGACGCGGACTACGATTCGTTCACGGCCACGAACGGCGCCGTTCGCAACTTCCGGATGCAGCTGACCGGGCCCATCGGTGACATGCGCGACGCGATCGACGGGCACTTCGGAGGTGCCATCTACTTCTTCGATGCCATCGACCTTGCGGACAGGGGCGAACAGATCGAGTTCACGTTCACGCCGACCGGGCCGCTGATCGACGGCACGATGCCAGAGCCATTCACGCGCACTCTGACAACGAGTGACGGCAACCTCGTTCGCGGCATCCCCATCGGTCCGTACCGTCTGAGCGCCGAGGTCATCGAACCCGGTGGTACCAGGCGGCCGATGGCACTTGCCCTTGACTCGTACGGGGAGCTTGCCGCAGCTGTCGACATCGACTGGACCGGCGAGAACACGTGTTCACTGGCCAGCGGATTCAACTGGGTAGATGTCTACTCCGAGTACTCGAGGTGAGGGAATCCTGGCGTGCGGACACGAAAGCCAGTGTCGCGCTCGCCGCAAGCGCAGTTAATGAACCGATGCTGCGGATCAACCAGGCTATCGGGTTCCAGCCGTACAAGGCGCGCACCGAGTGGCAGCTTGAGATGGTGCGGGCGAAGGCATATTTGGCCGACAGCGGCTGAGTTCGTCGCTCGATACCGGCTGGTCTCCGACGGCTGGCTACATCACCCTCACGAACCGCGTACGCGCAACTTCCGATGATCGGGAGTCCTGCGTTGCGATGCCGTACGCCATGTCGGGGCTGTTGAAACCGACCGCCAGCCTGCCATCAGCGGTCACTGCGATGATGCCGCCGTCGCCGTCCATGCGGACAACGTCAGCGAGCGCCCGCTCCACCGCTTCTTCTAGTTCAGTTCCGGACTCGAGCGCAGCAGCGAGCCGGGCCGCCACGGCAGCCTCCATGAACGCCTCGCCCTTGCCCGTGCAGGAGATGGCTACGAGCTCGTCGGCATAGGTTCCCAGGCCCGGAATGGGTGCGTCGCCCACTCGGCCGCGCCACTGGCCGGTGCGGCCACCGGTGCTGGTCGCAGCGGCGAGGTTGCCATCATCGTCGAGTGCGACGGCGCCGACGGTGTTGGAACCGCCTTGCCGTCCGGATATGGGCTGCTCAAGGTCACGCGCGTTGCCGGCCAGCCACGAGTCCAGTGAGGCACGGCTCTTCGCGGTGATCAGCGACACGTTGGATACCGGCTGCTGAACGAGTGCCTCGGCTCCCTGTCCGATCATCAGCACGTGCGGCGTGCTCCGCCGGACCTGGTCAGCAAGCAGTACCGGGTTTGCCGTGTTCGTGACGCCTGCGACGGCTCCGGCGCGCGTTCCCGGTTCCGCGCGTGACACCATCACGCAGGCGTCCAGCTCGACCGTGCCGTCCCGTGTGAGAGCGCCGCCGATACCGGCGTTGAAGGCCTCTGAGTTGGACTCCATGCTGGTGACGGCAGCCAGGACAGCGGCCAGTGCCCGGGAGGCGCCGTGGTGCGCGCCCTGTGTGAGTGCTGCGTAGCCTGACTCCAGTGCGGCCCTGAGGCCAGCTTCGTACTCCGGCTGGAAGCGCTCAGCAATCTTGCCGGCGCCGCCGTGAATCAACAGAATTGCCATGCTGCAGCTTACCTGCCGGGGGCTGCCACGCCGGCCGATGATACCCATAGGACTCCTATGTATATAATGCGCGGCAGGAAAGGAGGATCATGACAGCGCTCCCGCAGATCACGATGGGATTGGCCCGCCTGGGCGCGGTAATCCGCGAACAGACCTGGCACAACGCAGAGCCGCTGGGACTGACGCCCACGCAGACACAGATCCTGGTGCTGCTGGCCCAGCGCGGACCTACGCGCGTCGGCGAGGCTGCCGAGCAGGTGGCCATCAGCCAGCCCACGGCCAGTGACGCCGTCGGTGCGCTGGTACGCAAGGGTCACATCAGCAAGCGACGCGACCCGGCGGACGCCCGCGCCACGCGCCTGCACCTGACCGCCAGCGGACACGAGGCGGCAAAGGCGATCGAGACCTGGCCGGACGCCATCCTTGGCGCACTGCATGTGCTGGACAACGATGAGCGGGGCGTGCTCCTGCGCGCCCTGAACAAGCTGATCCGCGAACTGCAGCTGAGCCGCAGGATGCCCGTCCAGCGAATCTGCGTCACCTGCACCCACTTCCGGCCGCACGCCCATCTCGACCCGGCAAGTCCGCATCACTGCGCCTTCCTGGATGTCGCCTTCGGAGACGCCGGCCTTCGCGTCGATTGCGGCGATCACACAGAGGCCGATGAGGCCGCTCGGCAAGCCAGCTGGGAGCGCTTCAACACAGGCACGAGCCGCTGAAGCGGCACAGTCAGAGGCGCCGGTCCGCTGCAACGAACCGGCGCCAGGTCGTTCCCGATCGCAGCGAACTCAAACGCAGGAAGGAAACACTCAGATGATGACACGACCAGAGCACCGAATCCGTTCGGGTGGGCCCGCAGCCCGCCTCGTGCGCCTTCTTCCCCTGACACTCCTCGTCACCCTCGGCCTGGGCGGCGCGCTCGCCCACGGCGATGGTCACGACCACGGCGAGAGCACCGTCGGTGGCATCTCGGCCGGCAGTGGCACGGCGGAAGCCGCCGACTTCGACATCGTCACAGCGCGCATCACCATCAGCGGCAACGTCGCCACGTTCCACATGGCCGTCTCCGGCCGGGCGGGGGAGCCCACTCCGTTGCCCACCGGCCAGCTGGCCGGCTCTGACGTGTTCGCCTACGTCTGGCCAACCAGCATCGATCCGTACGAGGTCGGCTTCGACCGCGAGGCCGGTCTGCTGGCGCTTGCCGTTACGGCGCATCCCGACTTCGACGACACGCCGCTGTTCGATGAGGACGGTGACGGAGATACCGACAACGACGGGCACGTCTGGCACAGCCACTGGGTGGTGCTGGGACCGGATGACGAATGTGGTCCGGACGCGCTCAAGGTGATCGACATTCCGGATGGGGCGAGCCCACGCCTGCCGAAGACCTGGCCCGGACTGCCCTTGCTGATCGACAGCCCCGGCTGGCAGCCCCTGATGGACCGCGCCAACGTGACGATCCGCGTGCCCTTCGACAACATCGAAGCCGTCGAGGACGCCCACTTCGACGGCGTCACGGCGGGACTGCGCGTCAACGCGAACGTGCACGATCCGCTCCTGTGCGTAGTCGATGTCTTCGACGTCGCCTCGGGCGACCTGAGTCTGCCCGGAACGCCGGAACGGTAACCGCGGGTGCGGGCTGGGGCGACCTGAGTCTGCCCCGGCCCACAGCTCCAGCTAGCGGTGCCCCAGCCCCTCCGGCACCGTACCGATCAAGATCCTGACGGCTATGAGCATCGAGCGTTCATGCACGGTCCTTCGGGTCGAGCGCATCGCGCAGCCCGTCGCCCAGCAGGTTGATTCCCAGCACGGTCACGAAGATCGCCATGCCCGGATAGAGCGACAGCCAGGGGGCGGTGGTCATGTAGCCCGCTCCTATGCGCAGCGTATTGCCCCACGATGGAGTGGGCGGCTGCACACCGAGCCCGAGGAAGGAGAGGGCGGTCTCAGCCAGGATCGCTGCGGCGATCGCGATCGAAGTCTGCACGAGCAGCGGTCCGATCATGTTCGGAATAACGTGCTTGAACATGATCTTGCTGCTCGAAGTTCCCAGGGCACGCGCCGCCTCCACGAACTCCTGCTCCCTGAGGCTCAGCGCCTGAGCACGTGCCAGGCGTATGAACGCCGGGGCCGCCCCGATGCCGATCGCCAGCATGGCTGTGGTCAGGCTGCCGCCAAGCGCCGCAGCCAGGGCGAGCGCCAGCACGATGGTGGGGAAAGCGATCATGGCGTCTGCTACGCGCATGATCACCAGCTGATCGACCCAGCCTCGCATGTAGCCTGAGATCAGGCCGATCGGAACGCCGAGTCCGACAGCGATGAGGACGGCGAGCAGTCCAGCCTGCAGGGAAGAACGGGCGCCGAAGATCAGGCGGGAGAGCAGGTCGCGTCCGATCTCGTCTGTGCCGAGCAGGTACTGGTCGCTGGGCGCCTGCAGGATGGCGAGGAAGTCGGCCTTCGTCGGGTCATGCGGCGCGATCTGCGGCGCGAAGGTGCCGACGAGTACCACTGCCACCACGATCACGAGGCCGACGACGGCCAGCGGGCGGCGCATGAACTGCCGAAGCGTGTAGCGCCACCTCATGAGTAACGGATCCTTGGGTCAAGCAGGCTGTAGGAGAGGTCGGTCAACAGGTTGATCACGATTACCACCAGCGCGAACAGGACCATCAGGCTCTGCATCATCACGAAGTCCGAGCGGAGGAACGCGCTGTAGATGAGCCTCCCGAAACCTGGGATGGCGAAGAGGGTGTCGATCACGATGACGCCACCCATCAGGCCGGAGAACTCGAGTCCGATGAGTGTGAAAAGCGGGATAAGTGCGTTGCGCAGGGCGTGCCGCAGCGTGACGCTGGACTCCGAAGCACCCTTGGCGCGCGCGGTGCGCACGTAGTCGCTGTTGATGACTTCGAGCATGCTGCCGCGCGTCATGCGCATGAAGATCCCGATCGGCCGCAGCGCCAGCGCCGTCGCCGGCAGGATCGAATGGTGCAGGCTGCGCCAGGGGTCGTCAGCGAACCTGACGAAGCCGGATGACGGGAACCAGCCGAGCTGCAGGGCAGCGAAGTACATCAGCAGTATGCCCGCCCAGAACGCAGGAATGGATATTGAGGACAAAGCAAAGATTGAGGAAAGCGCGTCGATGAAGCCGCCGCGGCGCACGGCAGCGAGTATGCCCAGCGGGACGCCGACGACGATGGCGATGAACAGGGACACGAGCGCGATCTGCAGCGTGACGGGGAACGCGAAGGACACGGCCCGCGTCACCGGCGTGTTGTCCACCAGTGAACGGCCCAGATCGCCAATCATAAGGTTGCCGAGCCACGAAAAATACTGAACGTACATGGGGCGGTCGAGGCCCATGCGTTCCCGCAGGACCGCACGCGACTCGGGAGTGGCGGCATCACCAAGGATTGCGAGGGCAGGGTCGCCCGGAAGCACCTGCATCACGGAGAAGACCGCGATGGTGATGAAGAGGATGATCGGAATGGTTGTTAGAAGGCGGCTGGCGAGGAAACGTAGCATTCGGCTCCAGAGCGTTGACGAAGGTGTGGGCGGCCCGTCTTGAGCCGCCCACCAACCGGCTGTCAGTCAGTCGGAACTAGTCGTTGACCCACACGGACTCGAAGCGCATCATGCCGTCCGGAATGTGTGGGAAGTTCTGCAGGCGGTCCTGGTAAGCCTTGATCTCCGCGCGGTGGAACAGGAAGAGGTAAGGCATCTCAAGAAGCATCTCGTCAGCGGCAGCGCGGTAAAGCTCGCGGCGCTCGTCGATGTCGCTCACTGCGCGTGCGCGCGTGAGTGAGTCGTCGATGATCTCGTTGTTGATCTGGGCCCAGTTGGTGCTGCCGGTGGTGAACCACGGGAAGGCGCTCAGGTCGGGGTCGTTGCGGGGTGTGAGCGAGATCCATGCGGCGGTGTAGTTGCCTTCGCCGGCGAGCGCGAGGATCTGGCCGAACTCGGTGGCCTGGGGGTTGATCTGGATGCCGAACTCGGAGCACATGGCCTGTACGAGGGTGATGACGCGGGTGTTCTCCTCGTCCGCCGAGTAGATGACGTCGAAGGAGAAGCCTTCGGGCGAGCCTGCGAGTTCGAGGAGTTCGCGTACCTTCTCGCCGTCACGCTGCGGGATGCGCTCGTCGTCATCGTCGGTCACGAAGGTGGCGGGGGAGAACGGGCTGTAGCCAGCGACTGCGCCGCCGTTGGCGAACACGGTGTCGATGATGATGCTGCGGTCTATGCAGTAGTTGAGCGCCTGGCGGCGGTACGGGTTGCCCAGAGCTTCGGACTGAGTGTTGATGTACATGCTCGAGTAGCCCAGGCCCGGCACGGACTCGACGACCACGCCAGGGTAGCTCATGAGGTCTTCGAGGTCCTTGCCCGGAATCGTGTAGATCATGTCGAGCGCGCCGGACTTGACGTTGATCACGCGCGACTCACCGTCCACGAAGGGACGGACGATGACTTCGTCGAGGTACGGCAGGCCCTCGCGGAAGTAGTCGTCGTTGCGCACAAGCAGGACGCGGTCGTCACGGATATGGTCCACGAACTTGAACGGACCGGCGCCGGACAGGTGCTGCGCGAAGTCATCGCCGTGCTCTTCCGCTGCCGTCGGCGACACGATCATGCCGGTCCACGAGGCGAGGGCAGGCAGGAACGCAGAGTAGGGCTGGTTGAGTTGAACGGTGAACGTGTACTCGTCCACCACTTCGTAGGATTCCACGAAGCTAAGGTCTGCAGCGCGTGGTGAGCCGATCGCGGGGTCCAGGATGCGGTCGAAGTTGTACGCGAACGCTTCGGCGTTAACCGGCGTGCCGTCATGGAAACGGGCGTCCTGCACAACATTGAAGGTGTAGGTGAGGCCATCATCCGAGATGTCCCACGACTCGGCAAGGCCGCCCACCGGGACGAAGTCCAGGTTCATCTCGACGATGGTGGCAAAGACATTATGCAGCACGTTACGGGCCGATGCAGCGTTCGTGATGTGCGGATCAAGGTTCGGTGGATCGTCGGTGACGGCGACGGTGATACTGCCGCCGTAACGGGGCTCCTGAGCGTTGGCATTGACGAGCAGGCCGAACGCAAGGGCGATAGAAAGTACGGCAAGGGTAAGGCGGCGAAGATTCATTCTTCCTCCCAGAACTGACGATTTCGTATAATTATTCCCAGCCGCTTCCGATCCGGGAACGAGATCGTCGGTGCACGACCCCAATTCCACCGCAATGGCAGCGGAAAAACCGGGAATTGCGCGAATGTAACTGATGCTACAATCACCGTGGTTGTGAGTCAAGCAGATGTACGCTGCATCCCGCCGGGCACACGCGGTGCTGCTCCTGGGACAAACAACGCATGGAAGCTGGAGTCAGATGGCTCCGCTGCAGCTGACCCGGCTGGCGGGTCTTGCGGACAGGGCTGTTGCTGGCTGAGGCCTGGCCACAGGTAGTGGAAAATGCATCAAGTTCCAATCCTGGCTCAACTCATCGTTCTGTGTGAGGGCCCCGTGGCGGTCGCGCTGAGGCGCCTCAGCAGTACGGGCCCGGTCAGCTCTGGCGGGCTATGGCCCGGCTGCACCCGGCGCGACCGGCCGCAAGATCCATGAGTGCCGCCTGCGCGTCGTTGGTAAGCGGCGTCGGGGGCCAGTCAGGATCGCACCAGCTGATTTCTGCGATCTCCTTCTCATCGGCGATGTGCGGGACGCCCTCCAGCGCGCTCGCGCGGTACACGTGAGCCAGGATGGCGGGCCGGTTCATTCCATGTACGAGGTACGAGCCATGCAGGCCGTCCAGCCTGACACGTACGCCGATCTCCTCCCGGGCTTCCCGCACGGCCGCATCCTCCATCGTCTCGTCAGGTTCGACAATCCCACCCGGCAGCGTCCATCGCCGCAAGCCGTATGCATGCCGGACCAGCAGAACGCGACCAGCAGGATCCTTGAGCAGGACTGACGCTGCGCGTCCATCGGCATGAAGCTCCTCGGGGTACATTGCCGCGTAATCCTAGCATCCGCTTGGGGCACTCATCACCCGAAGCTTCACGCTTGAGCACCTGACGATCGGCAGCTCGGGGGAGTGGGCGCCGTCCACTTGACACTTGCCCGGCCACGCGTCTATATTCAACCGTATGGTTGAGAATAAGCTTGATCATGCCTTCCAGGCGCTGAGCAGCCCTGTCAGACGGTCGATGCTGGGCGACCTTGCCCGCCGTGACCACACCGTGAGCGAACTCGCCCGGCCGTACGACATCTCCCTCGCAGCCGCCTCCAAGCACGTCAAGGTGCTGGAGCGGGCCGGTCTCATCGAGCGCAGTATCGTCGGGCGCACGCACACCTGCCGGCTCGCCGTGGAACCGCTTCAGGAGGCGTACAGATGGCTGGCTGACTACAGGGCGTTCTGGACAGACCGGCTCGACGCCCTCGAGGCAGCGATGCGCCGCGACGACGAAGCCCGATTGGAGCAGAAAAGATGACCGAAACAGCCACCAGCAAAGTCACGCCTTGCCTCATGTTCACCGGACGCGCCCAGGAGGCCCTGGACTTCTACCTCGAGCATTTTTCCGACGCCGAGGTTCTGGAGATCGGCCACTACGGTCCGGAGGAGCCCGACCGGGAGGGTACGGTCACACAGGCGACGTTCAGGATCGGCAATCAGGTGCTGATGGCGTTCGACAGCCCGCCCGTTCATGATTTCGACTTCACCCCGTCGCAATCCCTCTTCGTACACTGCGACAGCGAGGCGGAGATCGATGCGCTGGCAGCGGGATTGACCGAAGGGGGCTTCGTCATGATGCCCCTCTCGACCGAGTACCCGTTCGCGGCAAAGTACACCTGGCTGAGCGACCGTTTCGGGGTGTCCTGGCAACTCTCACTGCGGACTGATGGCTGATCTGCAGGGACAGGGCCAGCTCGTGGCACCGGGCACGATCCGCTTCGAGCGCAACCTGCCCGGACCCGTCACTAAGGCCTGGGCGTTCCTTGTCGAATCCGACAAGCGCGCACAGTGGCTGGCTGGCGGCAACATAGAACCCCGGGTCGGTGGCAGGGTAGAGCTCCGGTTCCGGCACGACGAACTTTCGCCGAGGCGGGTGCCCCTGCCCGAACGCTTCTCCCGGTACGAGGCGGGCAGCGTCCTGCTCGGAACCGTAACCGCGTTTGAGCCGCCACGCCTGCTCGCCTTCACATGGCAAGAAGGCAGTGAGCACCCCTCGGAGGTTATCTTCGAGTTCGCAGAGTCGGGTACAGGGACGCGGCTCATCCTCACACACCGGCGTCTGACCGAGACCCTTGCCGAGCTCGCGAACGTCAGCGCTGGCTGGCACACCCACCTGGGCATCCTGACCGACCGGCTTGCGGGCAACACCCCCGAGCCGTTCTTCGCCAGCTTCGAGGATGTGGAGGCAGAGTACGCAGCAGTGATCCTGCCTGCCCGTTCGCGATCAGGAAGCTGAACACCGCCAATGAGAGGATTGAGTTCCTGATCTGCTGCGTGCTGCGGATCGCCGGTGCGGGACCCGCCTGGTCGCCAGCCGCTGACGAACAGGCTTTCGTCACGCATGGCATAGTGAAAGCATGACGACGGCACGGAAGCTGCGGATCAAGGAAGGCGATGTTGTCCGGTTGCTGGCGACACCGGAGGACTACGTCGAGCGACTTGGGGAGCTGCCAGGTGGCGTCCGGTTCATTGCGACGGGAGGCACAACGCCAGCTGCCATCCACTGGCTGGTCACCAAGGTCGATGAGCTTGCGGAGCGCTTCCCTGAGCTGCTGCCCGACCTCCGTGCCACGCTGCGCGTCTGGATCGTCTATCCACGCAAGAAGTCGTATGAAGAAGGCGATGCCAACCGGGACTCGATCTGGAAGTACCTGGAGTCACAGAACTGGAAGGCGGTCGCCAACTATCCGGTGGACGGTGAGTTGTCCGCAGTGTGGGCCAAGCCGGCCGGCTGATCCTCTCGGGGCCCTTCCGTAGCCGCGGAACGCGATGCGTCCGCGGGAACAGAGCCGCTGCGAGGAGCGATACAGCCGTCAGGCCCGCACACCTCGGCACTGTCTTCACTGTTCAGGAGCCTAAACGGCTTGATAACATGCGTCATGACTGCATCTTACGAAGCGCCGAGCTGCGTTCTGCGAACCCGGATACCATCCGTATAGACCTGACATCCTATTCGGCCCTGAGTTTCGACGTGTACGGCACCCTCATCGACTGGGAGGCCGGTATCGCGAAGGTAATTGGTGAGTGGGCCGCGAGACGCGGTGCCTCGCTCGATGACGAGGCGCTTCTGCTCGCCTACGCCGACAACGAGGCAGCGGTCGAGCGTGACTTTCCCACTCTCGCGTACTGCGAGACGCTGCAGGCCGCGTTCCGTCGCACCGCCCGGGACCTCGGGCTGCCGGTCACCGATGAGGAGGTCCAGGTGCTCGGCCGATCCGTGCCGCAGTGGCCCGCGTTCGGGGATACGCACGAGGCGCTTACCCGCCTGCAGCAGCACTACAAGCTGATCATCCTCTCCAACGTCCACCGGCAGGGCGTCGATGGCAGCATCAGGCTGATGGGCGTGGAGTTCGACCAGGTGAACACTGCCGAGGAGATCGGCTCCTACAAGCCCAGCCCCCGCAACTTCCAGGTGCTGCTCGAGCGCGTGACCAGGCTTGGCATCGAAGGGCAGCAGCTGTTGCACGTTGCGCAGTCACTGTTCCACGACCACGTCCCCGGCAAGAACGCTGGCCTCGATACGGTCTGGATCAACCGTCGTCATGATCGCCCCGGTTGGGGAGCCACGCCGGATCCCGGGGTGAGTGTGACCCCTGACGCGGAGTTCGAGTCGCTCGCCGCTTTCGCTGATGCCGTTGATGCCGCGTTTGCGGCCAGGGGTTGATGGGGCTGACAGTTTGATAACAGGACGTGGCCGGGCTACGCCACCCCTGGCTTCGCTTGTGGCTCCCAGGCTGCGGCTTCCGTCTTGAGTCGTTCCAGTTCTTCCCAGCAGGAAGCAACGGACTTCCTGCCCCCGTCCGTAAGGCTGATGATTGTCCGGGGTATCTTTCCGACGAACTCCTTGTGAATCTCGATTACACCTGCAGCAGACCTGGTCTGGTTAGGACAACGCCGTCTATGTCAGTGCGGTTACCGCCTGGAGGATCACCATAAAGCGGGCCTTGGGAAAGCTGACGGCGCCCGATGACATTGCGGCCGAAATCGCCCGATTACGCTTCCTTGAGCTGCCCGTCACCGTAGACCACGCTATGGCCGTCCGGGACTTGCCGTTGCTGCACTCTGGCCGAACGGATCAGCGATCTGGCGGCACAGTCCGGGTGGTGTCGCGGGACCAGTTCGGCATGAACGCTGGCAGCAATGTGGTCACCAGGTATGCAGTTCCGACACCGAACAGGGTGCTGACCAGTCCGAATGACGTCACGAGCGCACCACCCAGCAGTCCTCCGAACGGAATGCCAGCCCAGGCGAAGGAGGTTCCGAGTCCACGCACGGTTCCCAGCACGTTCCCGGGGATGCGTTCGAACTGCAGCGCACCGATTATCGGGTTCACGAAGCCGCTGCTGAAACCGGCGACGACATAGACCGAGAGCACCACGGGAACGCTTGATCCAAGGGCAAGGACCAGGAACCGCGGTGCGCCGGCAAGGAGGAAACCGAACAGGAACACGGTCCTGCGCGGCAACCTGTGGCCCCAGGCTGCCGCGAGCAGGCTGGAAAGAATCGAAGCGCCACTCATCACTGCGGGCATCAGGCCGAGGAACTCGGGCCCCAAATCACGATCCATCACCCACAGTGGCATCAGGAGCGAGAAGGCGGCGGCATCCAGCAGGTTGGTAACTGCCACCATGCCGTAGATGGCCAGCAGCAGGGGGTCGTTCCGGATGAACCGCAAGCCCTCACGCAGGCGCTCGAAGTAGCCTACTGGCTGCTCGATTCCGGGAGCTGCCTCGGTCACAGGGTCCGGCAGGAAACGGATAGTGATGATTGCACTGAGTCCCGCGAGCGCCGCAGTCACGGCTAGCGTGCCCGCGCCTCCCCAGGCGCCAATCAGCAGTCCACCGAGGGCGGGGCCAAGTGTTGAGGCGGTCCGTTCGACCGTACCGATCAGGCCGGTGGTTCGCTCGAGCGGAACCCCGGCTCGTCTGGTCACCTCAGGTACGAACACGCTCTTGGCAGCGTTTGCCGGTCCGTCCGCGGCTCCGGATATTGCCAGCAGCAGCATCAGCAGGGGCAGGTTGAGGATGTCCAGCGCATGGAGAACAGGTATCGCTCCAAGTGTGGCAGCAACGATCGAGTCGCCCAGGACGCTGATCCGTTTCGGACCGACACGGTCTATCAGGGGTCCGGACAGGGCCTGGGAAATCACGTATGGCGCCATCTGTGCGAAGACTACGAGGCCGGTTTGCAGTGCGCTTCCGGTGGTCGTGAGGACGAACCAGGGAACCGCCAGCGAGGCAAGTCGTGTGCCAGTCCACGCGAGGGCGTTCGCACCGAGCAGGGCTGTCAGCCCACGCCAGCGCCCCGAGTCGGTATCAGTCGGCATCACGTGGGTAAGCGTGCAGCTCGTCCATGAGATCGGACGCTTCCTCAATGGTCAGCCGGAAGACGAAGTCGCTGAAGGAGGTCACCGTGCGCCAGTCGTCCTGCAGGACGGCTGCCTGCTCGATGGCCCTCAGCAGGTTCATGCCGTCCACCGCTCCGCAGAACCTCCGGGTCTAGCCGTCATTCGGTTTCGAGTGCTTCACGGACCAGTGCTTCGAAACGCGCCTGGTCGTAGCGGGCCAGTATCCGGACGTTGTCCGCAGCACCAGTCTGCCGGTTCCAGTCGACCACGGTTGCCCCACGGGTGAGGCGGCCGTCAAGTTCCACTGCGACGGGCCGCTCCGGAGTATCCAGCGCGCCTTCGGGCGCGAGGGCCCAGGCCATCGCCAGCGCGTCAGCCGAGTACCACAGCTTGCCGCGACTGTCCGCAGACCATCGCCTTGTGTAGTGTGAGATCCGCTCGTAAAACGTCGCCCGCCCGGTGCCGCTGGCGAGCCAGCGCTCGACATCGGCGATGCGGAGACCGTGGGTCATCGTCGCCTCCCAGTCAACGAGATCGAGCCTCGCAAACGCGTTGAACACGATGTGTCCCGCCTCGGGATCGAACGCGATGTTGAACTCGGCGGCCGGGGTGATGTTGCCGTGTGCGGTCACTGCCCCGCCCATCAGCACGAGCCGCCCGATCCTCTCTGGCAACGACGGATCGAGGCGCAGCGCCAGGGCGATGTTCGTCAGCGGTCCCAGCGCCACCAGCATGAGTTTTCCGGCGTGCAGGTGCGACAGGCGCAGGATAGCCAGTGCTGCATGCTCGGACTCAGCGGTGCGGCCAGCAGGCTCGTATCCCACGTCGCCGAAGCCGTCGCGGCCATGAATGCTGGAGGCGTCACCTGCGGGATGCACCAGTGGGGAAGGGGAGCCGGCGTACACGGGCACCTGCCTGCCACACAGTTCAACCAGCTTGAGGGCGTTCGCCAGGGTGTGCTCCAGGCCCACGTTCCCGGCAGTAACCGTCAGGCCAGCCACCGTGTGGCGCGCATCGTTGAACGCCATCATGATCGCCAGCGCGTCATCGACGCCAGGATCCGTATCGATCAGCAGGGGAATTCGCTCGTCCATGCGCCATTATCCCCGCTTTGCCCGGTACGCTGTGCGGGCGACCGCGCGAGCCCAGGGTCGTTGACACCGATTATTCCGCCTGTCTACACTGCCCCATGAACGCGGAAGTGCCCTGCCTCACCGTCCGGCTGCTCGGTCAGCCACAGGTGCGGTGGGGTGCAGACATGCTCAAGGTTCCAACCCGGAAGTCTTTGGCTATCCTTTGCTACCTGGCGGTTAGCGGCCAGGGGGTCCCGCGCAGCGAACTCTCCGAGCTGCTGTGGATGCCGGGCAGTCTGGCTAACCTCCGTCCCGAACTGCACCGGCTGCGCAGCCTGCCGGGCGCCGACTCCTGGCTGTCGACTGAGGGTACGGTGTCGGTAAGGGCCGACACCGACCTGGCTCGCCTGAGGCAGGCCATGGCAGAAGAGCGCTTCGGCGATGCCCTCGCCATGTGTCCGCCGTCGGCCGTGCTGCTGCACGGGCTTGAACCAAGGGCGGCCCCGGCGTTCCAGGAGTGGCTCAGCCTCGAACGAACGCGCCTCTCGGCACTCCAGTGTGATGCCCTACGCGGGCGCGCGCTGCAGTTGGAGACCGAGGACTCGCTGGTCGAGGCACTCCGCTTAACCAGGCAGCTGCTCGCGCTCGACCCGCTGGACGAGAGTGCCTACCGGACTGCGATGCGTCTCGAGTACATGCGGGGGAACGTGCAGGCGGCGCTGCACACGTTTGAGGTGTGCCGACGTGTGCTCAAGGAGGAGCTTGATGTCAGCCCGCTCGACGAGACGACTGACTTCGCGGCGACGATCGGTCGCAGTGATGCGCTGCTGTTGCCGCCACCGGTCCCGAGTCGGCTGCCGCTGCCCGCCCACCTGCTTCGCCCGCCCATCCTGATCGGCCGCGAGTCGGAGTGGGTCCGCCTCGAGTCCGCCTGGGACGCACAGCAGTCGATCAACATCTCGGGGCCGCCAGGGATCGGTAAATCGCGGCTCATGTTCGACTTCGCGCGCAGCAAAGGGAGCTACTTCCTGCTTCAGGGCAGGCCGGGCGACAAGGCCGTCCCCTACAGCAGCTTGAGCAGGGGTGTGCGCGAGGCGATGAGGCTCTTTCCGGAAATCGTAACCGCGGCCGAGCCGTGGGTGAGGGCCGAACTTTCGCGGATCCTGCCGAACCTCTTCCCTGACGCGTCGCAACTGCCTCCATCCGACGAGGTGGAGAGCCGCCTCTTCGAGGCGATCTTCACCATCTTTGGGCTGCTGGGACAGCGGGTGCGCGCAGTGCTTGTCGACGACCTGCAGTTCCTGGATGCCCGGAGCTTCGAGGTAGGGATGGCCGCGCAGTCCCGACTCCTCACCGACCGCTCAGCCTTCGGAGACGCGCGGCTCATAGCGGTGTTCCGGCAGGGGACACTGCCGGCCGCTTTCGAGCAGGGCCTCGCGCTGGCGGAGGAGTTCGGCATAGTCGCTCACCTGCAGCTTCAGGCGCTGGAGTCTGCCGATGTACTGGCGTTGCTCGACAGCCTTGAGGTCAGCGCGGCCACCGAGTTCGGTCCCCGCCTGAGGCTTCTGACCGGAGGAAACCCGCAGTTCATCGTCGAAGTCCTGAAGCACATGTTCGTGGCCGGAGGCCCGGAGGCTGAGCTGTCGGAGAGCAGCGGCCTGTCCGAGCGCCTGGTCCTGCTCATCAATGAGCGGCTTGCGGGACTTGCAACCCCCACGCTCCGCCTTGCACAGATACTCGCCGTCCTCAACGAGCCGATCGGCCCTGAAGCCCTTGCCGATGTACTGCGGGTAAGCACACCTGAAGTCAATGAGGCGCTTGCCGACCTGGAGGCCGTGCAGATCTGCGACGGTCAGGAATTCGTACACGACCTGATGCGCGAGGCTGTCATCGGCCTGACGTCCGAGAACACCCGAAAACTGCTCCATCGGCAGATAGCGGTGACCCTTGACCGGGGCGGAGCGGATCTCGCACACGTGGCCCACCACTGGATCGCCGCCGGGACGCCCGTCCCCGGCAGTGCCGGTACGCGGCCCCGCGGGCAGACGTCCTAGTATTTGCAACGGTTCTGAACGCCCTTTCGACTACGCTTTGCCTTCCGTGGTGAGTACCCTTCCCACCACTGTCTGGTCAAGGAGGTCGAGAAGGAACCATGAGTGTCATCGCCCATTACCGAATCATTGCCCTGGTCGTACTTTCCATAGTCCTGCTCAGCGCGTGCTCCACGCCCCCGCCATCGAACGTGCCGGAGCCCGATCCGCCGCCTGAGCCCATGGATGAACTCACCGAACGGTCGCTGACACAGCCGACAGGATGGTGGTGGCTGAGCGGAGTAACGTTTGATCAGCTGGAGGACAAGATCGACGAGGGTTTCCGGATCATCGACCTGGAACTGATCGATCCTTCGGCTCCGACCTACGCTGCCGCCCTGGTGTCGAACACCGGCGTGCACCAGAAGGACTGGTGGTGGTACGTGGGGGTCACCGCCGACGAACTCTCGCTTGCCGTCGAGCGGCACGAGGCCAGGATCATCGACCTCGAGACGTACGTGCTTGCGGGCCAGCAGCTCTTCGCCGCAGTCCTCGTTTCCAACAGCGGCGAGGACGCCGTGGGATGGTCCTGGTACTACAACGTGGATGCAGAGTTCCTCGAGGACGTGATCGACGAGCACGATCATCGGATCGTCGACCTCGAGCGTTACTCGCTCAACGGGAACTGGTACTTCAGTGCCGTGCTCGTCAGCAACAGTGGTGCAAACAGGAAGGACTGGGGGTGGTACTACGGGGTGTCTGCCGAGTTCATCAGCGAGAGACTGGATGAGTACGATGCCCGGCTGGTGGATCTGGACAGGACCGGCCCGGACACCTACGTGGCGGTGATCGAAGCGAGGCAGGGCAAGGGCTGGTGGTGGTGGCGCGATGGCAGCATGGACAGCATCAACGTGATAGCCAACAAGTACGGTGCACGCGTCATCGACGTCGAACATCATATGGACGGCGAAGGACGGCCACGCTTCACCGCAGTGTTGCTGGCCAACGGCGGCCCGAGCGGCATACCGGTCACCGGCACGGAAGACCCGGAACTGGATCCTCTGGTGCTTGCCGCGATGGACTTCATGAGGCACAGGTGCGTCGGTGCAGCGATCCTTGGCGTGTCGCTCAGGGGGCAGCCGGTCGGGATCTGGGGTCTGGGCAGGATGGATGGCCGTGCAGCCAACGACTGGGACGAGGAGTGCGGCGACGACTTCAGTGAACCGCTGGGTGAGCCGGTGAGTCCGGATACGCCGATGCGGATTGGCAGCATCAGCAAGACGATCACCGCAGCGATGACGCGGTGGGCCGTCAAGGCTGTCGCGCTGCAGGAGGCGGGTATCACGCTCAGCGACGACCAGGTGGAGGGCCTGAGGCTCTTCGATCCCGACAATTTCCCGCCGCTCATCCCCGGCACTGCCATCAACTATCCGGTGCCGCTGATCCCCCGGGAACTGTACAACGTGTTCGCGGGTCACTCCCGGTACCAGGTACAGGTGAGCGACAGCGGCGACAGTGATTCCCAGGCGCTTTGCGCCGACCTGGACGGCTTCGCCGATCCCCAGTGGCAGGACGTTACGCTTGGACACCTGTTCGGTCATCGCAGCGGGATGCGGCGCAGCGCCCCCGGAGGCACACAGGTGGTGGTACCTAACCTGCCGCTGCTGCGCGGCCTGACTTCGGTTGCTGCCTTCGAGGCTCAGGAGCAGCAACTGCGCGACGAGTTCGGCGATGCGAGGGTCGCCTCGGCGCGGGCCGCTCTGGGCCTTGGCACTGGCCAGGGCTACTTCCTGCCAAGGTACACGCTGGAGGAGACCATGCGGGTGGTTGCGGGCCGGTGCCTGCGCTACCCCCTGGGTCAGCGGGTCTACTCCAACACCAGTCCGGCCTTTCCCACCATCATCGTGCAGCAGCTGATGGCGTCCGGCAGGTACTCAGCCGAGGTCGGACGTCCATCCACCCATTCCGGCTCCGCACTCGACATATTCTTCCGCACCAGGGTTGGCGTTGCCACCAGCGGAAACACGGGTGCATTCCTGTCGCTGGCAGGCCCGAGCCTCGAGGGCTATGTCGACCGGGAGCCAACCAAGCGCGACTGGAACGGTGATTCCTACTACCGCGACGTGTGGGATGAGAAACGCCCTCATTGCGTCATGACTGCCGCCGGCTGCAGCTTCGACAGCTGGCGCAATGCGAACCCGGGCATGACGAACTGGGCATGGCAGGTCGAGCAGGTGCCTATGGGCCACGACCTGTCCGGGGTCAGCCCGGGCACGGGGTCGCTGGCCGTGGAGGCCGAGGCGATACTGAGGTTCCTGGCCAGGTACTGGGTCAACGGCGATGGAGGCAGTGACTTCGCGAATCCCCGTATCGGGGAAGCGCGGAACGGGGACTGGTCCCGGTACGTGTGGCACAACGGTGCGCTTGCAGGTACGTACGCCTGGGCGCTTCAGGTCGGCGGTCCCAACAAGCCGGCCAGCCGCAACCTGCCGCCGATCAACGAACAGGGCCGCATCGTGGACGATTTCGGCAACCTTTCACCCGTGGCGCTGTCGCTGCCGGACGGCCTCGACATCTTCATCGCGATCAATCAGAACCAGAGTGACCGGAAGTGCGTGGAAGCGCCAGAGACCGAGTACACCTGCTCCGGCGCGTACAACCTGCTGCCTGCGTTCCTGTACTACGGTGCCTCGCAGGTCGACTGGTCGCTCGTGATGCCCCTGGGAACCAACGAAGCACGATAGGACCGGAGGCGGCTTAAGGGCGGGCGGGTGTGCGCTGCATGGAGCACACCCGCCGTCAAAGCCTGAGCGCCATCTGGAACTCGGGTGTGTCGCGCGGCGGCGGAAAGCTGCCGGTCTCCCCGGTGCGCTTGAAGCCGTACTGCTGGTAGAGCGCCTCCGCGCGCAGGTTCCCCCACGCGACCCAGAGCACCAGCCTGCGGGCTGACCGCTCACGCGCGTGGGCGATCGCTGCCTCGAGCAGGAGCTTGCTGGCACCGGACCTGCGGGCCGATGGGGCCACCCACATCGCGACCAGCTGAAAGTCGCCGGGTCGGGCATCGACCTCGTCGTAGGGGAGCGCAGCGGCCAGACCGACATCATCGCCCGCGTCATCGGTGACGACCATGGTCACGCACTGCGGCTCGCTCAGTCGGCGACGCCACTCCTTCTCGGTGAACTTTCCGCTGTCTTCGGCGGTGGAGTAGAAGGCGTCCGGGTCGGTGCGCAGCGCCAGCAGGCGGATGTCGCGGTAGCGCTCCCAGTCATCGGGTTCCAGGTATGCGAGGTTCATGAAGCCTGCTTACCTGGACGCTTCGTACGCGGCCCTCACGTACCCTACGAGCTCGGCATCTACCTCGTCCTCGCTGGCGAGGAACAGTCGATGCGAGCCCATCTTGCCCGGCGGCAGTCCTTCCAGCCTTTCTGTCGCATCTGCGCCCCGATTGTTGATTGTGATCTCGAGCCTGCCCTTTGAGCCAGGGCCCACCGAGGCGAACTGCTTCGTGGTCCGGAGGCTCACGTACGACTTCTTCGGTGCCACTTCGAAGTTGCCCACGTCCTGCAGGGCCTCAAGTACCTTGTCGTGCAGTGGCCGCAAGCTGGCCTTGCTGCCCTTGTAGATGATCTCAATGGGATCGCTCGGCGCGTCGCCGCCCCCTGCCCGTGCCCGGATCTCGTGCGCGATCATGCTGGCGTGGCCATGTCCCAGCTCAAGCTCCTCCTTGAGGCGGGAGACGATCTGGCCGTGTTTCAGCGGTCCCCAGCTCTCGACCAGAGCGTAGATCTCCTCGATCTTTCGGCCGGTCTTGGCCTCGATGTTGCTGTTTGCCGTCGCAACGTACTTGTCTGCCTTGTCGGACATGCGGATCCCTCCCGAAAGTGTCCTGCCCAGAGTGCTCTGGAGTACTGGCCTGTCAGGCTGCATTGTAGTTGGTGAAGCCGGTCTGCCGGTAGCTCTTGCCTTGTCGCTTGACAGCGGACGCCTGCCGCTGTATCTTTCACACCTGGTGTTAGTGATAACTGTTTATCAATACCATGAAGACTGGAAGGTCGAGCAAATGGCAAGAACAGGAATCCGAATCAAGGGACCTCGTGCGGCCAGCGAGGAACTTCATGAGGCGATCATAGTCGGCGGCAGCTACGCGGGCCTTTCTGCAGGACTGCAGCTGGCGCGTGCGCGCCGCCGGATCCTGATCGTCGACGCTGGCCTCAGGCGCAACCGCTTCGTCAGTCAGGCACACGGCTTCCTGGCGCAGGATGGCAGGTCGCCAGACGAGATCCTCCATGATGCGCGGAAGCAGCTGCTGGAATACGGGACGGTGACCTTTCTTCGGGCAACTGCGACGGAAGCGGCGGGCTCGATGAACGACTTCCGTATCACAACGGACAGGGGCGACAGCCATCGCGGTATGCGGCTTCTGCTTGCGACGGGCCTGAAGGACGAACTGCCAGCGATCCCGGGTCTGGACGAGCGCTGGGGCACGACTGTCTTTCAGTGCCCTTACTGCCACGGCTATGAACTCAACCGGGGCAGGATCGCTGTGATCGCCACCGGTGCGAGTGCCTACCATCACGCTGCAATGGTTGCGGATTGGGGAGAGGTGGCCCTCTTCACGAACGGAGCCGTGGACCTTGATGATGAACAGGAACGTCACCTGAAGGATCGCGGCGTGGTGATCGAACGAGAGCGTGTGCTACGGGTTTCCGGGGCCACAACCATCGAGCTGAGGGATGGCCGGAGCGAGCCCTTCGCTGGAATATTCACCGCAGCCCGAACGAGTCTGGCAAGCGACCTTGCATCGCTGGTCGGCTGTGAACTTGAAGACGGTCACTTCGGGCAACACATAAAGGCGGACAGGTTCGGCCAGACCAGCGTTTCCGGTGTCTTCGCATGTGGAGATGGCACCGGTATGGCCGGCAGCATCGCCGTGGCGGTATCCAGCGGCGCGACGGCGGCTGTGGGTCTGCATCGCTCTCTGGTATTCGCATAATCAGAGGTGGCGATAACTGATTCTCAGCAAGGGACTGGCAATGTGATCAACGCTCGACGATCCGTTGCCCGCGTGGCCCGGTGCGTACGCTCCCTGAGCTGCGACCCCGAGGCTTCAGCCTGCCAGGTGTCTGGCCGCCTCTTCCTTCAGCTTCAGGTAAGTGTCTTCCCCGCCGGGGAGCCCTCGCCGCGGATCATCGACATCCTCGCCTCTGAGCAGGGCGTCCAGTACCCGCCGGTCGGCAGCCAGCCGTGCCGCCGGTCTGTCAGTGGGAGTGCCGTGGCCAGGTATCAGGAAGTCAGCCTGGGCGACGTATGGCTCAAGCCTGTCAAGCCCGGGCAGGTACGCCTCGAGCCCATGCGGAGTGAACGGCAGCGGGAGCTCGACGTCACTCAGCATGTCGCCGGCTACCAGCAGTTTTCGCTCAGGGAACCACAGGGCGCCATGCCCATATGCATGGCCGTGGTGCTCCACGACCTCGATCACCTCAGCCGGTCCGTCCTCGCCGAACGGGGCTGGTATCCGGTCTCCCGGAAGCGGCTCGGCGCGTGCGAACTCGTCACCCATGAACCCGGCCAGTTCCTCGCCCAGCTGTTCGCGAAGCTCGCTGCTGAAGCGGCCGATCATGTCCACGGCCACTGCAGTTGCCCAGCGCGGCGCCGGACCGTAGCCCGGGTGCCAGAGGAGATGGTCGTGGTGTGCGTGCGTGTGAAAGCCAGTCGCGACGCTCAGCCCGAGCGCCGAGATCGCTTCGGCCAGGCCGGTCAGCTCGTCGATCTCCCAGGCCGGGTCGATCAGGAGCGCACGGCCATCCCTGGCTACGATAGTGCTGGTGGTCGCGTAGTTGCGGCTGGTCGCCAGCCAGACGCCTTCTGTCACGTTGACGAGTTCTCGAGGCATTCCCCACGGTACAACCCCTGAGCGATCCGCGCCTGAGAGCCGTGCATCGGCAGCGCAACGCCCGGAAGCGCTGCCGGGAAAGTACGCGAGTGGCAGAAGCACACTCCCTTCTGCTAGGGTGCGACACAACATGTCTCCTACAGGGCGCGATACCTCATGACAATCGTGGGCTGCGACACTTCATGACCGAGACCGACGCTCACGTCGGGCGCGCCTATTACGCCGGTAAGACGCTCTTCCTTACTGGCGCGACGGGTCTGGTGGGCAAGGTCTTCATCGAGGCGGTTCTCCGGGAGCTGCCCGCAATCAAACGTCTCTACGTCCTGATACGCCCCCGCACCGACGCGGCCGGGCGGCAAGTAAGTGTGGAGCGCCGCCTGTACGACGAGGTGTTTGCATCGTCGGCATTCGACGAGCTGCGCAAGCGACACGGTGAAGAGTTCGGGCGTTCGCGGTAAGTAAGGTCGTCGCCGTTGAGGGCGAGATCTCGATCGAGCGACTCGGGCTCGAAGAAGCCGTATACGAGCGTCTGCGCGGTGAGGTTGACGTCGTGATCGGCAACGGCGCTATGGCCGTATTCGACGCGCCGCTCGACCAGGCGGTCCACACCAACGCACTCGGGCCGAAGCGTCTGCTCGACTTCGCGCGCGGTGCAGCCAGACGACCCTTCGTGGCCCACGTGTCCACGTGCTACGTCAACAACGCGGCCGGCCCCGTGTTCGAAGCGCACCTGCCCCCAGACTGGACGCCAGCCGGCCCGGACTCCTCAGACCTGTTCGATGTCGACCGCGAGGTCGAGCGGCTGCTGGAACACGTGGAGCTGGTCCGAAGCGGCGGCCAAGGGCCCGTGTCCCGACCCTGGTGGCGGGCACTGGCTGCACGACTGGGTAAACGGGCTGGTGCCGGGTACGATGCCGCCCGGCAGCGCCCAGGTGGTAACGGTAACCGCACAGACGATGCAGCCGAACGCCTCGTCGCCGATGGCATGCGCTGGGCGCGCCGACGCGGCTGGCGCGACACATACACGTTCACCAAGGCACTGGGCGAGCAGCTCTTCGGTCGCCACCGCGGCGATGTGCCGGGCCTGATCCTGCGCCCTGCAATCATCGAAAGCGCCCTGAGGACACCCGCGCCCGGCTGGATCGATGGCTACAGGATGATGGATCCGCTGATCATCGGTTATGCCCGGCGTCAGTTGACCGCGTTCCCAGGCAACCCGGAGGCCATCCTCGACGTAGTGCCGGTGGATACGGTCGTGAACGCGTTGCTGATGGTGATTCCCTTCGCGCACGAAGGCGGTGGCCCAGATGTTTACCAGGTAGCGTCCAGCGCCGACAACCCGCTCAGGGTGCAGGCATTCTGCGACCTGATGCGGGAGCACTACCGGTGCTGGCCCGTGAGGCGTTCGCACACGGGACCCGGGAGCGAACTGTCCGCCCTGGAACTACCGGAGCTGCAGCGTTTCCTGCGCCGAATCGAGCTCCGTCAACTGCTGCCGGTACGCGTGATGGAGTCCGCGTACCGTCTGTTCGAACGGGCCGGCATGGGCAGCGGCCGCCGCGCCGCACTCAGCGCCCGCCGGGCGCGCCTCACCTGGCTGCGCGACATGGCGGCGATCTACGGCCCCTATGCCGAGAGCAGGACGCGGTTCCTTGCGTTCAACCTGCACCGCGCCTGGCGCGCCGCACCGGCGGAGGACCGGGCCGTGCTGCCCTTCGACGTGCGTGGCCTTGACTGGCAACGCTACGTCCAGGACGTACACCTTCCCGGTATCGAGCGCTACCTGCTGAACATGGGCGGGCAACGCAAGGCGCCCGTCGCCCTGGACGCGGTACTTCCCGATTGCCCGGACGGTGCGCCAGGCAAAGGGGCAGCCGAGGACGGCCGGCAGAACACTCCACCGGCACGGGGCACACGCTCCAGCTGGCGCGGCGCCGAGCAGATGCTTGCGCTTACGCGCTCGACGAGCCCCGCTCAGGCAACAACCTGGACGACGCCGGCGTACAAGCTGGCCACCCGCCGCGCCAGCCTGCTGGCCATTCGCGTGATCGCACGCCTGCGGCTCGAGCTTGGCTGGGACGGGAGCGAACAGCTGCCCGCGCGCGGCCCGTTCATCGTGATCGCGAACCACACCAGCCACATAGACACCGGCATGCTGCTGGCGTCGATCGGAGCGCACGCCCGTCAGACGCACCCGACTGCCGCCGCGGATTACTGGTTCCGCCGACCCGCTGTGGGGTGGTTCCTCAGCGCAACGCTCGGCGGCGTCCCGTTCGAGCGCCAAAGCCGCAACATCGCCCGCGCGCTCGCACTGCCGGCACAGGTGCTCCGAAACGGTCATTCGCTCATCTTCTTTCCCGAGGGGACCCGGAGCCTGGACGGCAAACTCGGTCCGTTCCACAGTGCCCTCGGCCTGCTGGCGCTCGCCAGCGCTGCGCCGATCGTACCGGCGCACATCACGGGTGCTGCACAGGCGCTTCCCAAGGGAAGTCTCGTGATCCGCCACCACCCGGTGCGCGTGCGCTTCGGGCCACCTATCCCGATCGAGCATTACCTGAAGAACCTTGACCGCGAGAGTGTGGGCAGCGTCTCGCGGCGCCTGGCGCAGGACGCACAGGCCGCGGTCGAACAGCTCGCCCGCAGCGCCCAACAATCCGAGGAGGAACCGACATGACGAGCTCCGACAGGTCGCCTGAGTCCGCGTCCCAGCGTGCACCGGGCGATCGCCCCTACGATCCGGCGCCGGGCCAGCGCTACTCACACCTGTGGGGTTACGACGACACCCGCTTCGAGTTCGTCGACGCGCGCACCGTCCGCCTGACCGGTTCGCGCTACCCGCTCGCGGGTGCTCCGCTGCCGCACTTCCTGCCCTTCGTCGAGGTCTTGCTTGGCGTGCCGGCCGGCCCTGAACAGTTGCAGGAGTCAGTAAGGCCCGGGCCGCTGCCTTCGCCGGTGCGCAACGCGCCGTTCCTGGAGGCGCTCAGGGCGGCTGCGCCGGAACTGCGGACGGAAGACGACGACCTTACGCGGCTGATCCACAGCCACGGCCAGCTCAGTGTGGACGAGATCTATCGGTTGCTTGGCGGCGTGGCCCCGCAGCGGTCGGTCGACCTGGTCGCCTTCCCGCAAGGCGGGGACGAGGTGCATGCGCTGGTCCGCCTCGCGGACGAGCACGGGGTAGTGCTCATTCCGTACGGCGGCGGTACCAACGTCTCCGGCGCGCTGAGCTGTCCGCCTGACGAGCGGCGCATGATCGTGTCGGTCGACATGCGGCAGATGAACCGCGTGCTCGAGATCGACCGCGTCAACGGCTGGGTCGTGGTCGAATCCGGCATCACCGGCAAGGACCTCGAGGCGCACCTCGAGGCCGAAGGGCTCACCACCGGCCACGTGCCTGACAGCGTGGAGTTCTCCACTGTCGGCGGCTGGATCGCCACCAACGCCAGCGGCATGAAGAGGAACCGCTACGGCAACATCGAGGAGGTCGTGCTCGACGCCGTGCTCGTGACTCCGCAAGGCGAGGTGCGTACAAATCCGGTCGTGCCGCGCAGCGCCACCGGGATCCAGGCGCAGCGTCTCGCGTTCGGCAGCGAGGGCGGCCTCGGTATCGTCGTACGCGCCGTGCTCCAGGTGTGGCCGCTCCCCGAGGTGCAGCGCTACGCCTCGTTCGTCTTTCCCGACTTCGCTGCCGGCGTGCGCTACCTGCAGGCGGTGCAGGCGACCGGTGTGAAACCGGCGAGCATCCGCCTCACCAACAACACCGAGTTCCGCCTCGGCCAGTCACTTGGCCGCGCCAAGACCGGTCGGGCGGCGCTGACGCAGACGCTCACGAACTACTTCCTGACCCGGGTGAAGCGCTTCGACCCTGAGCGGATGGTCGCATGCACCGTTGTGATGGAGGGGTCGGCGGCGGAGGTACAGCAGCAGGCGCGCAGCCTGTTCGGCCTGCTGAAGGCGCAGGGCGGGCTATCCGGCGGCCCGAGCAACGGACGCCGCGGCTACGCAGTCACCTTCGCGATCGCCTACATTCGCGACTTCCTCAACACCATCGGCATTCTCGGCGAGACCTTCGAGACCTCGGCTCCCTGGAGCCGCATCCATGCCATTACCGACGCGGTCGAGGCGGAGCTTCACCGCATGTGCGCCGAACGCGGTGTGGCGGGAAGGCCGTACCTGTCGTTCCGGATATCCCAGAGCTACCGGGCGGGCGTGTGCATCTACTTCACGATGGGCCTGTGCGCGCGCGGACTCGACGATCCTGTGGCGACGTTCCACGACATCGAGCAGCGCATGCGCGAAGTCGTCCTGGAGCAGGGCGGCTCGCTATCGCACCATCACGGCATCGGCAAGATCCGTCAGGCCTTCCTGCCGCAGGTGCACACCGAGGCATCGATCGACGCGATGCGGGCGCTCAAGCGTTCGCTCGACCCGAACGATGTCTTCGGTGCCGCGAACCACGCCTTCGGTGCGCAGGACAGCCCGGAGGCAACGACGCGCGCGGGTGGCTCCGGCCCTGTCCCGGGCCTTGCCGCCGCCCACCCCGGTGATGAAGCGCCTTGACCCGGTCGCGAGCGCAGGGTGCCTTCTCGGGCCAGGTGGTCATCGTAACGGGCGCCTCTTCGGGCATCGGTGCCGCGCTGGCACGCACCCTGGCAGCAGAGGGGGCACGCGTCGCGCTGTTCGCTCGGTCCGGGCCGGGGCTTGAGGCGGTGGCCGAGGCCTGCCACCGCGTCGGGGGCGAGGCGCTGGTGGTTACGGGCGATGTCACGCGCGGTGCGGACTGCAGCGCCTTGGTGGAGCGTACGGTCGAGACCTTCGGTCGGATCGACTCGGTCGTCGCGAGCGCCGGCCTCGGCATGCTCGCACGCTTCGACGAACTCGAGGACACCGGCGTGCTGCAGCGCCTGTTCGAGGTGAACCTGCTTGGCGTTGCCAACGTGTTCCTGTCGGCCCTGCCGTTCGTGCGCGCGAATCGCGGCATGCTGGTGGCGATCTCGTCGGTTCAGGGTGTCGTCGGTGTGCCGGGTCGCAGCGGCTACGCGGCCTCGAAGCATGCCCTGCAGGGCCTCTGCGATTCGCTCCGCATCGAGCTGCGAAGCAGCGACGTCGGCGTCCTGACAGTGATGGCGAACTGGGTGCGCGGAACGAACCTGCGCGCGCGGGCGTTGGGTCCGAACGGCACACCGGGCGGGAGCGCCTACCCGCACCAGAGCCGCAGCGCGGTCGACATCGACACGCTCACGCACGCCGTGTTGCAGGCGATGCTGCGCCGCAAGCGCCGAGTGTTCGTGCCCGGTTACCTGCGGCTGCTGCCGTTGCTCGCCGAGGTCGCGCCCGACCTGGCCGATCGGCTGGTGGCGGGGCGCATGGCCCGCGAGACGGTGAGGATTGAGCCCGCCGACTGATTTGCGGGGTGGAGACGTCACGGCCCCTGCGGGCGCTTGCCGGCACGACATCAATCCAGATAAGATGACTCGGGATTAAGGGGTGGTGCGGTTTCAACCGCCGCCACCGACTTATGAACCGAGGGAGTGGACGATGAGTGAAGCGAACACACGGACCTGGTACGGGCCGAACAGGACTGGGAAGACGCAGGTCAACCGCATCGGGATGCCGGCCAGACGTATACTCACCGTAAGCCGTATCGAGGATCTGACGCCGCATTACCGGAGGATCTACCTTCGGGGCGACGACCTCGCCGAAGGGTTTCCCTTCATGCAAATGGCGGTGAGCGACCACGTAAAAGTGCTGTTCCCGCAGCCCGATACCGGGGAACTGGTGATTCCGACCCGTACTGAACTGGGCTGGACCGTGCCCGAGGGTTCCCCCAAGCCGATCTCCCGCGATTACACGGTTCGGGGCTGGCTGCCTGATTCCGGCGAGCTCATGCTGGACTTCGTGGTTCACGGTGCGGGCGTCGCCAGCAACTGGGCCGAGGCCGCCGCGCCTGGGGACAGGCTGGGGGTGATGGGTCCGCGTGGCAACATCGTGTCGCCGGAGAACTATGCCTGGTATCTGCTGGTCGGTGACGAAACGGCGATTCCCGCGTTCGGAAGGTTCGCTGAAGAGCTGCCGCCGGAGGCACAGGTTCACATGGTCGTGCAGGTGGAGGACGAGTCCGAGAAGCAGGACCTCGCGACCCGGGACGGCATCTCGGTTTCCTGGCTGTTCAGGTCAGAGGAGGCCACGGGCAGCCTCGAGCTGGCGGTGCGAAAGGTCGAGCTTCCCGCGCACGACGACTGGTTCGTGTTCGCGGCCGGTGAGGTCGGCGAGTTGAAGCCCGTGCGCAACTACTTCCGGGAGGAGCTGTCCCTGCCCCGGGAGCGGGTGATGGTCAGCGGTTACTGGCAGCGTGGCGTCGAGAACCTGGACCACCACAACACCGGGATCCCGGACTGACACGACGGACGCCGAGGCCCGGAAAGCGCTCACGAATCATCCAAGCACCTGCCCCACACACCTGATCATCGCTCCCACAACCGCGTCCTGCGTGCCGGCAGCAAACGGCCCCCGTTGCCCGTAGAACCGGTGGGCTTCGGCCACCTCGTAGCCACCCTCGGCCAGCGCGGCGTCGGTCGGGAGGTAGCCGGGCGCGCTGTTCGCGTAACCGACGGTGGTGATGCGCTCAAGGAACCGCTCCTTGAGCGCGAGCCCGTACTCGGTGAACACCTCGCCCGGAAACAAGGCGAGAGCGTGCCCACAGATCCCGAGCGCCTGGACCTCGACGCCCGCCTGAGCCGGAAGTGACTCAAGCCCATCTGCCCAGCGCAGGCTCGCCTCGAGCAGGGGCCTCGTGTCATGGCCGGCGGGCAGCCGTTCGAGCTCCGCCGCCCAGCGCGACCTTATGTCCGGCATCGCTGGGTCTTCCTGCAGTGGAAGCGTGAGGGCCGAGCCAGCGAGCAGCACCGGTCCCGGGCCCCGGGCAGGTCCATGTCGCGCGTCCGCGGCCACCCGGGAGGCGACGGCCGCGAGCAGCCGGCCGATCCGACGAGCCTCCACGAAGCTGCGTCGCTGGGTTGCGGCCCGGGTCCAGCTGTCGTGGGCGCGGTGTCCGGTGTTCAGCTGGCCGGCCGCCCCAGTGAGGAAGAGGACTGTAGTACCGGGAAATGCTGCTTCCAGATCGTCGACAAGGAATCCTGGATAGTCCCGGGTTATCTGGAGGTTATCCGCACCCAGTACAACCGGGTGGCACGCGTAGCTGACCACAATGCCAAGGCACCGGTCGCCGCTGTCGAATCGGATCACGTCCAGCGAGTGATCGACGGCTCCGGCGGGATCGCGGCGGTTGCGGGCGACAGTGTCCTCGCTGCCGCGAGCGGTCCGGACTTCACACGGTGTGAGCCGGTCCAGGGCCAGCCGCGCGGCCTCGGCAGCCCGCGTCGCGATGGACTCGAGCAGGGCCGGATCGGCCTCGCCGAGCTGCCCGCCGCTCAGGACAGCCGGGCCGCCATGCGTGTGGGTCGCAGTTACCGCGACCTGAGTGGCCGGCACGGCGCAGATTGCTGCCACCTTCTCCCTGACCAGTCGCGTGAGCAAGTGATCCGCGCCGATCAGGTCCAGGACAATGAGAACAGCGGTGTTCCCACCGTCAGTGAAGGCCGCCGCGCGTGCGTACAGCGGATCGTGCACGCCCTCCGATGGGGCGGTCCGCGCCGCGAACCCCGACATCTGCACCGGACCCGGCAGCGTGATGATGCTGCTCGCGAAACCGGCGCTGAACCTGTGCGATGAGTTGGTTTCCGTCATCGAAGCTTCGCCTCCGGCCGGCTGTCGATTGCAATCTAACCGAAAGCGACCATACACTGCCCCAGGAGGCCAGATGGAACTCACAGACGGGTATTTCGACAGTGTGATCACGCTGATGGAGCGGCTGCGCACCGAAGAGCGCGACAGCATCGACCGTGCAGCGACCGCTGTCGCGGACACGATAGAAGACGGGCGGCTGCTGCACGTGTTCGGCACCGGGGGCCACTCCGCGATGGGCGCGGAAGAGGTCTTCTTCCGGGCCGGCGGCCTCATGGCGGTGAACGCGATCCTGGACGATGGCGTGATGCTCCAGGGCGGGGCGTTCAGAAGCATGTACATCGAGCGCACGCCCGGCTACGCGAAGGCGGTGCTGGACTGGTACGAGGTCAACGAGGGTGACGTGCTCCTCATCGTGAACGCTTACGGGATCAACGCGGTGACCATCGAGTCCGCGCTGGAGGGCCGGACGCGCGGCTGCACGACGATCGCCGTCACGAGCGTGGACCTGCAGCGGGAGCTGCCGGCAGGACACGCGAGCCGGCACCCCGACGGGCACGACCTTGCAGACCTGGTGGACATCGTCGTCGACTGCAAGGTGCCGATGGGTGACGCGCTCGTCAGCGTGCCGTCCGTGAGCCAGAAGGTCGGAGCAAGCAGTACCTTCCTTAACGCGTTGGCACTCAACCTGATCACCCTCAACGCAATCGGCAAACTGGCCGCACGCGGAATCAATCCGCCGATCTGGCAGAGCGCCAACAGCCCGGGCGGCGACGAAGCGAACAGGAAGAACGTGGCCGACTTCAAGCGTCGCATCAAGAAGCTCTGAGCCTCATGCACGCACAGATGCGTGCTCAGGAGTGGGATTGCACGGCCGTTAACGCCGTGATAATGTGCCGAAGAATGAAAAACTGCACTCGGCTTCGTGAGGAAGCGTGAGTGGCAGAACACGGAGGTTTTACATGAAGCGCATGGTACTGGCCGCACTGGCCGCCTCAGCTCTCGCCTTCTCGGCTTCGGCCCAGGAGCTTGTCCTCTACAACGCCGGCACGTCCGAACTGATCGAGGCCACGGTCGCAAAGTTCAACGAAGCCCATCCGGAAATCAACGTGATCGTCGTCTCGGCAGGAGTGGGCCAGCACACCACCCGCATCGAGTCCGAAGCCAGCAACCCCCGCGGGGATGTGTTCTTCGGCGCCAGCGTCGAAAGCTTCCAGGCGATCATCGACCTGTTCGAGCCTTACCAGGCTGCGCATCACGACGAGTACGATCCCGTCTTCGTTGACCCCGAGAACCGGTACTACGGTTACTCCCAGCCGCTCCAGGCGTTCATCGTGAACACGAACCTGTTGCCGCTTGATGAAGCGCCCACGAGCTGGGCCGACCTGGCAGACCCGAGGTTCGCCGGCAAGATCATCATGGCCAACCCGTCGCTCTCGGGCTCCGCCTACGCGCAGCTCGCCCAGATTCTGCAGCTTTATGACTGGGACCTCGTCGAGGGCGTCGTCCGCAACACCAGCTTCGTCACTTCATCGCAGCTCGTGTTCCAGAACGTAGCCCGGGGCGAGATCGAGATCGGCGTGACCGGCGAGTCCAACATCGCCACGCTCATCGCCGAAGGCTGGCCCGTCGCAGCCGTCTACCCGAGCGAGGGCACCGGCCTGCGCTTTGACGCCATGGGCATCATCAAGGGCGGCCCGAACCCCGAGTCCGCCCGCGTCTTCATGGACTGGGCCACCTCGCTGGACAACCACGTCATCGCGACGCTTGACCGGCGCCGTTCGGTCCGTGCCGACGCGCCCGCCCCCGAGGGCCTTGCCGCCACGACGGACATCCCAACCTTTGACTACGATCCCGACCTGGCTGCGTCCACCCGCGACGAGAACCTGGCTCGCTTCGACGAGGTCTTCAGCCAGTAACGCCGGGCTGACAGCAGCGGGCCAATCCTGACGAAACTCTGCAGAACACAACCCTCCGGTGAAGTCCTGCCGGAGGGTTGCATTTTCCTACCCTGTATCTATCTGGAAGCGAATGAATGTATCTGGAATCATTTACACACGCAAAGGATCCTGCGCGCCAGGACCTTAACGAAGACCGGCTGGTCGCCTGCGGCGACAGCCTGTTCGCCGTCATCGACGGGGTGACCGACAAGAGCGGCCTGAGGTTCGCAGGAAAGTCCGGCGGACAGCTGGCGGGCCGGATCATCGAGGACACCCTCAGGAGCCTCGTGGACACGGGCGGGCTGGCAACCCTGCCGGCCACCGGGATAATCGAGGCGATCAACGCCTCCTTTAATGATGCATACGCAAGGTTCGGCCTTGCCCAGCGCATCGCAGACGAACCAAACGTGCGCTTCGGAGCGCAGCTCGCGCTGGCCCACATAAGCGGCGGTTCCGTCCGCCTCCTGCACGTCGGCGACTGCGGCATGAGGCTCAACGGCGCGGTCATGTTCCATGACCAACAGCAGGGTGACGGCGTCCTCGCCGTACTGAGGTCCAGGGTGTTCGCCGCCCTCCGGGCAGCAGGCACGGACCTGGACGAGAGCCTCGCGATCGCACGAACGTGCACCGTGCACGGCCTGAACCGGCTGCCCGAACGCAATGGCGCGCTGGGCGACCGGGCGTGGGAGGTGCTTCGGACTGACATCCATGCCGAGCTGACTCGAACGTTCCCCGGGCTGCCGGCGCAAGCCGTTCGCGCCACTGCCGATTCCGGCCTCCTCTACCTGGCGGGCCTGCGGAACAGCCAGGCGCCGCTTGGATTCGCCTGCCTCGACGGCACGGACGTGCCTGAGCGATACATCAACGAACTAACCCTCCCACTGTCGGAGCTGGACTGCCTGGAGCTTTACTCGGACGGCTACTTCGGGCAGCCAGCCGAAACCGGCCGCGTCGTTCACTGGGAGAACCATCTCGCGACCGTCGAGAGTACCGATCCCTACAAGACGGGGCAGCATGCCAGCACCAAGGGATCAGCTCCCGGCAGCTTCACCGACGACAGAACCGTACTGATAATCAGAAAGGACGCCCCCCAGGATGCCAGAGCCTGACCTGAAAGTCCGGTCGCTGACCAAGGTCTTCGAGACCGCCGAAGGACCGGTCACCGCAGTCAATAACGTAAGCATCGATGTAGAGGAGGGAGAGTTCTTCTCGCTGCTCGGTCCGTCCGGCTGCGGGAAGACCACCACGCTCCGCATGATCGCCGGCCTCGAGACCTCGACCCGGGGTGACATCGTCTTCAAGGGCAAGAACCTTGCGGGCCTCGCTCCGGCGCAGCGCAACCTCGGCATGGTGTTCCAGAGCTACGCGCTGTTCCCGCACCTGACGGTGTTCGACAACGCAGCGTATGGACTGCGCATCCGGAAGCTCAAGGGCTCCGAGGTAAAGCGGCGGGTGGATCAGCTGCTCGGCATCCTCGGGCTCGACGGGCTTGCATCGCGCTACCCGACCGATCTTTCGGGTGGCCAGCAGCAGCGCGTCAGCATCGCCAGGGCGCTGGCGTACGAGCCAGACATGTTCCTGCTCGACGAGCCGCTCGCGAACCTGGACGCCAAGCTGCGGGTGCAGATGCGCGAGGAGATCAGGCGCATACAGCGTGAACTCGGCATCCTCGCACTCTACGTGACGCACGACCAGGAGGAGGCCATGAGCGTGTCCGACCGCATCGGCGTGTTCCAGCTGGGTCACCTGCGCCAGGTCGGAACGCCCGAGGCGATCTACCGCGACCCGACCTCGCTGTTCGTCGCCGACTTCATCGGAAAGATCAACTTCTTCCCGGCCGCGCAGCTCAGCGGGGACGGCGGAGGCGCCCGCATCCGACTCGCAAGCGGTTTCGAGGCGGTACTGGACCGGACGAAGCAGCTGTCGGACGAAGAGAAGGCGGAGTTCGGCATCAGCATGGACGGCGTCCTCGCCGTCAGGCCCGAACACCTGGTGCTGCAGCCGGAGGGGGAGCCCGGGATCCCCGGCATCCTGCGCCGCGTTCTGTTCCTCGGCAGCATGACGCGCTGCTTCGTCGAGACGCCTGATGCCCTGCGTGAAGTGATGGTCGAACTGCCGGAACGCCTGCCCCACCTGCAGGAGGGCGGCAGTGTCAGCCTTGGTTTCGAACCACGCAACGCGATCTGGTTCGGCTCCGGGAACGGCTGAGTTCCGGCGATGAAACCACTGGACTCGACCGGCACCACCTTCACGCGCCTGTCCGCGGGCGGTACCCGCAGGCGCGACTGGACCCCCTGGATCGTCGGCGCGATAACGGCCCTGGTACTTGGACTCTTCCTGCTGTACCCGATCGGCAAGACGATGCTCAGCAGCTTCGTCAGGCAGGGCGACGACCTCAGCATCTGGAACCTGACCTTCCACAACTTCACCAGGTTCTTCACCTCGCCGCTGTACAAACAGGCGTTCCTTAACTCCCTCGTGGTATCGCTCAGCACCACCGTGATCGCGACCCTCATCGCGCTGCCGGCCGCCTACGCAGTGGCAAGGATCCAGATTCCCTTCCGGAACCTGCTGATGTCACTGTCCGTGATCCCCCTGATCGCGCCCCCCTTCATCGGCGCGTACTCCTGGGTGATCCTGCTTGGTCGCCAGGGCATATTCACCCATTACCTCAACAGCTGGTTCGGGATCGAGCTGCCGAGCGTGTTCGGCCCGTTCGGAATCATCCTGGCGCTCTCGCTCGCCTACTTCCCGTTCGTGTTCCTGATCGTGCAGGGCGCGCTCGCGGCGGCCGACCCGTACATCGAGGAGTCGGCCTCGCTCATGGGTGCGGGCCGCTGGCGCATGCTGCGGACCATCACACTGCCGCTCGTGCTGCCCGCGATCCTGTCCGGATCGCTCACCGTGTTCATCAGGGCGCTCGGCAACGTCGGCGTGCCCAGCGTGCTGGGCGGTGACTACTACGTCCTGCCCACGCTGATCCTGTTCCAGGTAGAGGGGTTCTTCAACCTCAACGGCGCCTCGGCGATCGCGATCGTCAACGTGCTGCTGGTCCTCGTGGTGCTCCTGATCATGCGGCGGATCTCCGGCCAGAAGCGCTTCGTGACCGTCACCGGCACGACGCGCGGCGCGCGCCGCAGCGTATCCAGGCGGGCCCGCATCTTCGGGATCGTCTACTGCTGGGGTCTGTTGGCCCTTGCGCTCCTGCCGCAGGCCGTCGTGCTGTTCTCGTCCTTCGCGGAGCGGTGGACGGGCACCCTGTTTCCGGTCCAGTACGGGCTCGGAAACTACCGCCTCATCCTCAACGACGTGCTCAGCCCAATCATCAACAGCCTCTCGCTCGCATCGGTGGCCACGGTTCTCGCGCTGGCCTTCGGCGTCATCACTGCCTACGTCTCGCTGCGCAAACGCTTCACCGGCAGCTGGCTGATCGACCTCACCATCATGCTGCCGTTCGTCCTCCCGGGCATCGTCACCGGCGTCGCTTACCTGACCACCTTCAACTCGGGCCCGATCGTGCTCACGGGCACCGCCGTCATCCTGGTGTTCGCTTACTTCGTGAGGCGCATCGCCTACGCCTTCCGGTCGATTTCCTCGGCCATCGGCCAGGTCGATCCGCAGCTCGAGGCCGCATCAGCCATCTGTGGGTCGGGCTGGATGGGAACGATGCGACGAATCACCCTGCCGCTCATCGCGCCCGGGATACTCGCCGGCGGCATCCTCGTGTTCTCGACGCTCATCGGCGAGCTGAGCGTGACCATCATGCTGTTCTCCGGCAGGTGGAAGACCGTTTCGATCGCCATCTTCGAGTACCTGACCTCGCACCGGATCGCCCCCGCGTCCGCGCTTGGCAGCATCGTCGTCGTGATCACCCTCGTGCTTGTGTTCGCGGCGAGCCGCCTGCTCAAGCGGAGCATGGCCGACATGTTCAAGTAGGGCGCAGGAACCGGTGGTACAGCGCGCCGCGTATCAACGGAATCGGGACCGCGAATCAACGAAGTACCTGTCGCGAATCAACGGAAATGGGTCAGACAGCGACGTACGACGCCAGGTGCTCACCCGTGAGCGTTGACCTGTCCGCCACGAGCTGTGCCGGTGTGCCCTCGAAGACGACCCGGCCACCTTCGGAGCCCGCGCCGGGACCAAGATCGATGATCCAGTCGGCGTGTGCCATGACCGCCTGATGATGCTCGATCACGATCACCGACTTGCCGGAATCGACCAGGCGGTCGAGCAGGCCGAGCAGCTGCTCGACGTCCGCCAGGTGCAGGCCGGTGGTTGGCTCGTCCAGCACGTAGATGCCCCCCTTGTCCGCCATCTGGACCGCCAGCTTCAGGCGCTGGCGTTCGCCGCCTGACAGCGTCGTGAGCGGTTGGCCAAGGCTCACGTAGCCGAGGCCGACGTCGGACAGGCGCGTGAGGATCCTATGGGCTGCCGGCACTCTTGAGTCGCCAGCCGCAAAGAAGCCGGTTGCCTCGTCGACCGGCATGGCGAGTACCTCGCTGATGTCCCGGCCGTTCAGCCTGTACTCCAGCACGGCCGCCTGGAAGCGCTTGCCGCCGCACTCCTCGCAGGTCGACTCGACGGTGGCCATCGGCCCCAGGTCTGTAAAGATGACGCCGGCACCGTTGCATGCCGGGCATGCACCCTCCGAGTTGGCGCTGAACAGGGCGGGCTTCACCCCGTTTGCCTTGGCGAACGCCTTGCGGATCGGATCAAGCAGGCCTGTGTAGGTCGCGGGGTTGCTGCGGCGTGAGCCGCGGATCGCGGTCTGGTCGATCACGACCACGCCGTCGCGCCCAGTTATCGAACCGTTCACAAGCGAGCTCTTGCCCGAGCCCGCCACCCCGGTGAGCACGGTCAGCACACCGAGGGGGATGTCGACATCAACGTCCTTAAGGTTGTGGGTGCTCGCCCCTCTGACCTCGAGCTGTTCGGTTGCAGCGCGCACTTCCGACTTGAGCTGTGCCCGGTCGTCCATGTGCCTGCCGGTCAGCGTCCCGCTCTTGCGCAGGTCAGCCACGCTGCCTTCGAAGACGATCTCGCCGCCGGCCGAACCGGCATGAGGGCCGAGATCCACCACGTGGTCGGCGATAACGATGACCTCGGGCTTGTGCTCGACGACCAGCACGGTGTTGCCCTTGTCGCGCAGCTGCTGCAGCAGCTCGTTCATGCGGCCGATATCGTGCGGGTGCAGTCCGATCGTGGGCTCGTCGAACACGTAGGTGACGTCGGTCAGGGGAGAGCCGAGGTGCCGGATCATCTTCGTCCGCTGTGCCTCGCCGCCTGACATGGTGCCGGCCGGCCGTTCAAGCGAGAGGTAGCCCAGGCCGATCTCCGTGAAGGAATCAAGCGTGTGCCGCAGGTTCTTGAGGAGGGGCGCGACTGAAGGCTCGTCGAGCCCCGCGATCCACTCAGCGAGCTCACTGATCTGCATGCGGCAGGCGTCCGCGATGCTGACGCCTTTGATCTTCGAAGACCGCGCACTGGGAGCCAGGCGGGTGCCGTCGCACTCGGGGCAGGTGGTGAACGTCACGGCCCGGTCCACGAAGGCCCGGATGTGCGGCTGCATGGCTTCCCTGTCCTTGCTCAGCATCGACTTCTGGATCTTGGGCACCAGTCCCTCATAGGTCATGTTCGCGCCGTCCATCCTGACCTTCGTCTGTTCCCTGTACAGGAAGTCGTGCCGCTCCTGCTCCGTGTAGTCGCGAATCGGCTTGTCCGGGTCCATGAAACCGGACGCGCTGAAGAGTTTCACGTACCAGCCGTCCGCGGTGTAGCCGGGCACGGTGATGGCGCCTTCGTTGAGCGATTTGGTGTCGTCGAACAGCTGCGCCAGGTCGATGTCGTTCACCTGGCCGATTCCCTCGCAGCGCGGGCACATGCCGCCCAGCTGGGTGAAGTCAGCCCTGACAGTCTTCCTGTCGCCGCGCTCGACCGTGATCGCGCCGGCTGCCCGGACCGTAGGCACGTTGAACGAGAACGCGTTGGGAGAGCCGATGTGAGGCTCGCCGAGGCGGCTGAACAGGATGCGAAGCATCGCGTTCGTGTCCGTTGCCGTACCCACGGTCGAGCGGGGATTGGCGCCCATGCGCTCCTGGTCGATGATTATGGCGGTGGTGAGTCCCGCCAGTGCGTCGACCTCCGGCCGGGCCAGGGTTGGCATGAAGCCCTGAACGAAGGCGCTGAAGGTCTCGTTGATCATGCGCCGCGACTCGGCCGCGATCGTGTCGAACACCAGCGAGCTCTTGCCTGACCCGGATACTCCGGTGAACACGGTCAGGCGACGCTTGGGTATCTCGACGCTTACGTTCCTGAGGTTGTTCTCGCGGGCTCCGATCACCCGGATCATGTCGTGCTGGTCGGCTGCGTGTCCGCTCTGCTTCGCCATGTTCTCGCCTCCATCATGAAGGCGGGGCCACCAGGTGTGGCCTCCGCCGAATCTGCAACTACCCAATGTAAACGCTGACGGGTCAGTTCTTCTCCTGGATGCGGATCATGTTGCCCGCGGGGTCGCGGATCGCGCAGTCACGGACTCCGTAGGGTTGGTCAGTCGGTTCCTGCACGATCTCGGCATTGCCGGCCTGCAGTTTATCGAAAACGGAGTCAAGGTCTTCGGTTGCGAGCACGATTCCGCCGAAGGTTCCTTTCGCCATCATCTCGCGGATCACGCGCTGCTCATCGTCGGTGACACCCGGGTCCGCACCCACCGGGTTGAGGACGATCGAGGTGTCAGGCTGGCCGGTCGGCCCGACCGTGATCCAGCGCATGCCCTCGTAACCGACGTCGTTGCGGACTTCGAACCCGAGCAGGTCTCGGTAGAAAGCGAGGGAGGCTTCGGGGTCATCGTGCGGCAGGAACGAGTTCTGGATGGTTATGTTCATGGATGCAACTATAGAGCCGTGGCGGCCTTGCGCGCTTCTTGATTCCTGACCGGCCTCGTTACCTGCTTGGCCAAACAGGCCGGCATGCCGGCAGCCTCCTGCGCGAGATCAAGGCGATACACGCTGGGAGGGACACCCACCAGCTCGGCGAAACGAGTGCTGAACGTGCCGAGCGAAGAGCAGCCGACTTCGAAGCACACGTCCGTCACGCTCAGGTCGCCGCGCCGGAGGAGCGCCTTCGCCCGTTCGATGCGCCTGGTCATCAGGTACGAGTACGGCGACTCGCCATAGGCTTGCCGGAACTGCCGGCTGAAATGGCCCGCGGACATGCCTGCGCCGCGTGCGAGTTCCTCGACGTTGAGGGGCAGGGCGTACTCCCTGTCGATACGGTCACGGGCTCGCCTTAGCTTCACGAGTTCGCTCAGGTGCCTTGCTTCAGCCTCGTACCCGTTCATGCGCGTGAGTTTACAACGTGAGTGCCAAGCGTCATCATCAAACTCTGATTCAAACTCATGAGCCTTCATACAGTGCCTGCTCCTCGGCATGCGGATAAATTATGTACCGTTTCTACTCGTTGAGGGCAAGTCGAGCGTGGACCAAGTTACCTGAATCACTCTGGCGGCCGAACGGGAGTGGCCCGCTACTCCTTCGAAGCCGCCGCGAACGCCGCCTGGACGTCCAGCAGCTCCGCAGTCACAGCGTTCTGGTTCGCCTGCCGATAGGTGGCGCGCAGCGCCGTGAGTCGTTCCTCGATGTTGCGCTCGGCGGCGTCCATGGCGGCCAGTCGGGCCGCGTTCTCGCTCGCCTGGGAGGCGGCGAACGCCTGGACCAGCGAGTGCGCGATGAAGTGCCTGACCAGGCCCCGCAGCAGCTGCCCGGGTTCTCCAAGGGCGATCGGCAGCCGCCTGGAGGGCCAGTCCCTTGACCTGAGTCGTTCGATCCATCTGCCGTCAACCGGCAGGATGCGCAGCACCATCGGCTCGTAGCTGGCCCCGCGAGTGGGCCGGTTGTACGCAAGGTAGAGGCGTTCGGCTCGACCGGCTTCCCGCCAGCGGTCAAGGTGGCCGAGCACTTCGGACACCGTGTCATCGATCGATTCGACGTTGGCCGGTGGCTGCACCTGTGTGTCAGGGACATGGCCGGCGGTACTCAGCCGTGAATGGAGCCGGCGGCCGACAGCCAGGACGCTGGCGGTCTGTCCGGCCGGCGTGCGCATGTCGAGCAGGCCGGCCACGTGCCGGGCGATGCGTTCGTTGAACGGCCCGCAGAGCCCGCGGTCGGAACCGAGTACGACGGCAGCGACGCTGCTGTCCGGGGAGCTCTGCACGAGGGACAGCGGGGCCGAGTTGATGGAGAGCAGGGCCTGGACGGCGAGCTCCAGCGTGCGGTTCGACTCCTGTAGGGCGGTGACTGCGCGCCGGTACTGGTTGATCCGGACGGCTGACAGCGTCTTCATGGTAGTGACCACGCCCTGGAGCGTCTCGGCACTTTCCAAACGACGCCGCGTGGCGACGATGCTGCTCACGCTATCGCCTCACGGATCGTGTCCAGCAGCGCCTGTCTGGGCCCCGCACCGGGCTCTTCACCGGACCCGACATCAGCGAACAGGTCCTTGTGTCTGGAGCGGGTGAGTTCCCTGATCGCCTGCTCAGCGGCCGGCAGGTCGGCAGAGGCGACATCGTCCAGGATGCCCTCGCTTACGGCAAGCAGCACCGCGAACTGCTCCCCGACCGGCACGGTGTCAAGCGGTCCCTGCCGGAACGACGCGCGCACGCGGCGGCCGCGGAGCAGCGTCTGCCTCGTGGCCTGGTCGACGTCGGCGCCGAAGCGCGAGAAGCGTTCGAGCTCCTCGAACTGCGCGTAAGCCAGGCGGAGCCGGCCGGCCACACCACGCAGCGCGGGCAGCTGGGCCTTTCCGCCCACCCGCGAGACGGACAGGCCGATGTCGACCGCCGGCAGGACGCCACGCGCCATCAGCTCGGGAGACAGGACGATCTGCCCGTCCGTGATCGATATCAGGTTGGTGGGCACGTACGCCGACAGGTTGCGCTCCTGCGTCTCGATCACCGGCAACGCCGTGAGCGAGCCGCCGCCGTGCGCCGCGGAAAGCTGAGTGGCGCGTTCCAGCAGCCGCGCGTGCAGGTAGAAGATGTCGCCCGGATAGGCCTCGCGTCCGGGCGGGCGCCTGAGCAGGAGCGAAAGCTCGCGGTAGGCACGCGCGTGCTGGGTAAGGTCGTCATAGATGACCAGGACGTCATGACCCGCTTCCATCATCGACTCGCCGATACTGGTCGCCGCGAAGGGCGCGATCTGCCGGAGGCCGGGCGTGTCCTCCGATCCGGCCACCACCACGGTGGTGTAGTCCAGGGCTCCGTGAGTCTTCAGGGTGTGGATGGTTCGGGCGACCTGCGAGCCCCGCTGACCGATGCTGCAGTAGACGCAGCGCACCCCGGTACCGCGCTGGGCCAGGATAGCCGCGAGCGCAACGCTTGACTTGCCCGTCTGCCTGTCGCCGATGATCAGTTCACGCTGGCCGCGGCCGATGGGGAAGAGCGCGTCGATCACCTTGATTCCGGTCTGCAGAGGACGGCTCACCGGATCGCGTTCAAATATCGGGGTGGCGGGTCGCTCGATCGGCAGGCGCTCTGACGTCGCGGGCGTGCCTGCTCCGTCAAGTGGCACTCCGAGCGGATCGATCACCCGGCCGAGCAGGCTTTCACCGACGGGCACGTCCAGCACCTTGCCGGTCCTGGTCACCCTCGAGCCCGCCCGGACGTCGTCCGAACCTTCGAGCAGCGTCACGCCGACCAGCTCCTTGCCCAGGTCGGCGGCGACGCCGCGGCTGCCGCCTTCGAACGTCACGACCTCGTCCACGGCCACTCCCGGCAGGTCACGGACCAGCGTGACGCCGCTGCCTCTGAACTCGACCGTGCCAACCTCGCCGAAGCCGAGCGTGTCGCCGACGCGCTGACGCGCGGCGTCCAGCTCGTCCAGGCCGCTCAGCAGGTTCCGTTCCAGCTCGTCGGACTCAGCCCGCTGCACCAGGCGCTCCCTTCGCCAGGCCGGCCAGTGTCCTTGAGAACTCGGCATCAAGCGACTCGAGCCGCTGCCGGCCCGAGACCGCGACCAGCATCGGCCCGGCCTTTAGTTCGGTTCCGAAGAGCAGGTCCTGATCGACACTGAAGCGGAGTCGGGCTTCCGCTCCGATGACTTCCTGAACGACGCGGGTCAGTTCCTGTTGTTGCTGCTCCGTGAGCCGGGCAGCGCTCGTGAGTTCGACCGGAGCGTCGCGGGCCGCCTTCCGGAGGTCACGAAGGTGCACTTCGGGAAGTTCGCGCAGTCTGCCCTGGAAGACTCGGACGGCGTGTTCCTCCAGGCCGTCGCCTGCGAGGTCGGCAAGGCTGCTGCGCAACTCGGCCAGCAACAGCACTGCGGTCCGATGGCGCAGGCGCTGCACCGTGCGTTCCCTGCCTTCCTCGAGCGCGGCCAGCTGTCTCGCCCGGCTTGAACCCGCCTCGGCCTCGATCTCGGCCATGCGCCTCTCAAGCAGTTCGCGTGCCTCGGACTCAATCTCAGCGAGCCTTGTGCGACGCCGCTCCTTGAGATCAGCGACCTCAGCGTCGATGCGCTTGGACTGCGCGTGCGCTTCTGCCCGGGCGTTCTCGGCCTCGCTCCAGGCGGTGGCCAGGCGCTCCTCGCGCTGGTCCATCATGTTGAGCACCGGCCGGTACAGAAATATGCGCAGCAGTGCCAGCAGGAGCCCGAAGTTGACGAGCTGGGCGATGAAGGTGAACCAGTCGAAGGTCATATCAGGATCAGCCGCCCGATACCGCGCTCCAGAACGGGTTCGCGAAGATCAGGATGAGGGCGATGACGAAGCAGTAGATGGCGGTCGACTCGATCATCGCAAGGCCGACGAACAGGGTGCGGGTGATCGAGTTCGACTCATCCGGCTGCTGCGCGATGCTCTGCAGCGCCTGGGCCAGGGCGCGACCCTGTCCGAGCGCGTTCGAGATCGAACCGATGGCGACCGTGATTCCCGCCGTGAATACCGAGACTATGCCGATCAGTACAAGCTCACTCATGTGGTGCCTCCTTCTGAGAACTGGTTGACTTGGGCTCGGCCTCAAGCCTTGCCGAGTCGATCGTGGTGGCCGAGGCGATGTAGACGATCGCCAGGATCGCGAAGATGTAGCCCTGCAGCACGCCGATGAGCAGGCCGAAAGCCTGCATGACGACCGGGAAGAGCAGTGGAGTGATCGACAGCAGCACGACTACGATGACGCTGCCGCTCATCACGTTGCCGAACAGACGGATGGCGAGTGAGAGCGTGCGTGAAACCTCGCCGATGATCGTGAAAGGGAGCATGAGCGGACTCGGCTCCACGTAGCTCCTGAGGTAGCGGCCCAGGCCGACCCGCCTGATTCCGAAGGCAGGCACGGCGAAGAACACGGCGACGGCGAGAGCGGCTGTCGTCATGAGCGAGCCGGCCGGCTGGTGAAACCCGGGGATGATCCCCAGGACGTTCGAGGTGACGATGAACAGGAAGAGCGTGCCGACGAACGGCAGGTAAGGCCTCGCGTCGTGCTGCGTCACATCCTGGATTTCCTTGAGCAGGAACGCGACGAGTGCCTCCAGCACGTGTTGACCGCGCGTGAAGGGCGCGCTTGCCCGCATGTTCCGCGTCACCAGCCATGAAGCGACGACCAGCACCAGCATCACCACCCACGTGAACACCAGCGTGGCGCTCACGTTGAACGGACCGACGGTGAAGTAAATGATCTCGTCAGGCGACAGTGTCATCTTGTGTGCCACCTCCACCGCGGACGATTCCGGTAACGATCATGCGTGTAATGAGGAAGCCTGCGAGCGCGGCCAGAAGGCTCCATGGACCGAGCTGGAGGGTGCCGTAGAACCCCAGCAGGAGCAGGCCCGCACGCACGAGGAAGCTGCCGGCCAGCAGTCCGCGGTTGCCCGTGGCTGCCACCTGCCGCACCGTCCACCACAGCCCCAGCAGCCAGGCGGCCCCAAGGACGGCGCCGCCGAGGAATGACGCCACGATGACGAGCGCGTCGTTCACGGCTGGCAAGTCCCGGCCTCAGTCACGGTCGCTCTCCCTGCTCACCCAGTACCAGGCGTTAACGAGGCCCAGGATCAGGCCAAGGAACATCAGCATCAGCGTCCATGAGTATGGACTGCCGCTGCGCCCGTCTATCCAGACCCCGAGCGCGATTCCGCCTATGGTCGGCATGGCCACGGACCAGCCGACCATGCCGAACGTGCCCAGACCATGGGCCAGGCCGCGCCGTCCTTCCCGGCGGGCCCGCTGCTTGCGGGCCTCCTTCCGTCCGACCACCTCGATCAGGTCTTCGGCCCCTTCATCGTCCTTGTGGTCCCTGTGCTCACCCATGTCAGCCCCCCAACTCCGAGACCCGCCTGAGTATCTCGGACTCGAGGCCGATCAGGGCGCTGCGGGCGCGCTTCTGCTGTTCGCTGCGGACCAGGAACCTGTCCCGGACCGCAGCCTCGGCCTTCCCGAGCTCGCCTGTCACGATCGCCCGCTGCGCGGCCACGCGCACCCGGTCTCCAGCCTTGACGAGGATGCCGTGATCGACCGCCGCGAACACCTCCTGTCCGTCCTCAAGATGCCAGGCGAGCAGGCCCGGCACGAGCACCGCGGCCGTGTCGGCGTGCCGCGGCAGCAGCACGAACGATCCGAAGTCAGCCTCGGCAGCGACCCTCAGCACGGCAGTGTCAGCCAGCACTCCGGTGGGCACGGACAGGAGCAGGTTCACAGCCCCGCCTCCGCCAGTGTGCCGATCATGTAGAGTTCGCCTTCGGGCACGTCGGCAAGTTCATCGTTCAGGATCCGCTCGGCATCGTCAAGGGCGTCTTCCAGCGCGACCGTCTTGCCCTCCTGGCCCGTGAAAGCACCGGTCACCTGGAACGGCTGCGTCAGGTAGCGCTCAAGGCGCCTTGCCCTCGAAACAACGCGCTGGTCATCCTCGGACAGCTCCTCGAACCCGAGCATGGCGATGATGTCCTTCAGGTCCTCGTAAGTCGCGAGTGTCGAGCGAATCTGGCGTGCCAGCCGGGCGTGACGCTCGCCCGCGACCTCGGGTGACAGCAGGGAGGAGGTCGAGGCAAGCGGGTCGACCGCCGGGTAGAACCCCTGGCTGGCACGCTGCCTCGACAGCACCACGGACGCCGAGAGATGACCGAAGATGTGAACCACGGCCGGGTCCGTGAAGTCGTCAGCCGGTACGTAGACCGCCTGCACCGAAGTGATGGCGGCACCGTGCGTGCTGGTGATGCGTTCCTGGAGCTCGCCGAGCTCGCTCGCCATGGTCGGCTGGTAACCCATGCGCGATGACAGGCGGCCCATCAGTCCCGAAACCTCCGAGCCTGCCTGGACGAAACGGAAGACGTTGTCCATCAGCAGCAGGACGTCCCTGCCTGCCTCGTCCCGGAAGTACTCGGCCATCGTGCTGGCCGTATGGGGAACCCGGAAGCGTGCGCCCGGCGGCTCGCTCATCTGGCCGAACACCAGCACCGTGTCCTTCAGGGTGCCGGACTCCTCGACCTCGCGCACCAGCTCTTCGGCTTCGCGGGAGCGTTCACCGATGCCGCAGAAGATGCTGACGCCGTGATGGTGCGTGGCCATGTTGCGGATCAGTTCGGTTATCAGGACGGTCTTTCCGACCCCCGCACCCCCGAACAGCCCGGCCTTGCCGCCGCGCTCGATCGGGGCCAGCAGGTCCAGCGCCTTGATGCCTGTGGCCAGGATCTCGGAGTGAACCGAGCGGTCTGCCAGCTTCACGGGCGGCCGCAACATTTCACTCGAGCGGTCTGTCGGGACGTCGCCGCGGCCGTCGATCGCCTCGCCGAACACGTCGAAGACACGGCCCAGAAGGCCCTCGCCCACAGGAATCATGAGCTTGCCGCCCGTCGCGACGGCTTCATGCCCCCGGGCGAGGCCACTGGTGGAGTTGAAGGCCAGGCAGCGCACGGTCCTGCTGTCGACCTGCTCCACCACCTCCAACCGCACGGAGGCGTCGGGCCCGGCGTGGATCATCTCGTTCAGTCCGGGTGCCGCGTCGCGAAAGCGCACCTCCACGACTCCGCCGCGGATGGTGGTGACGCTGCCGGGATTGACTCGGGTTGCAGGCAAAGTGCGCCTCCCTCACATCTATTGTAGCTGCCACCGGCAACATTCGCTGTACCAGACCCGGCCCCTTGACTCCGTGGCGCCGGCTACGCTCGTTATTCGCTCCGGAGTGGCAGCCTGTAGCCCATGAGGACACTAGCCAGCACAGTCTCACTGTTGACAACCGTCGCCCTGCTCGCCGCGTGCGGTGGCAACGCCGCGCCAGGTAACGGGGACCCGGGCCCTGGCGACCCGCCGCCGCCGACCGAGTGCCGCGAGACCATCACGGGCGACGTGAGCGTGCCGACGGTGCTCTCCAACGGCCCGGAGGCTTGTGACTACTACTTCCCCGGAGGCGACGTCGCGAACTACAGGGTGACAAGCGATCTCCGGGTGGAACCGGGCACGGTCGTGCGCTTCGGCGTGAACGCGATGCTTTATGTCCGCGCGGGCGGAAGCATAACGGCGCTGGGCACAGCGGACTCGAGGATCACCTTCGAGGGTGAACAGGCTCTGGACGGTTACTGGCATGGCGTCTGTTTCCAGGAGAGCCGCGAGAGCAGGCTCGAGCATGTCGACATGCGCTCGGCCGGGAAAGCCTGGGCTCCCTCCGGCACGGCCTGCAAGGGCGCGATCGCCGGCATGTACCCGGGTGGAGAGCCCGTGCACATCCTGAACACAACCGTGTCAGGATCCTACGCCAGCGGACTGAGTGCGCACGACCTGACGCTCGGGGAGTTCTCGGCCAACGCGTTCTTCGGCAACCGCGAGTACGGCGTGACCGCGCACGCCACCCAGATCCTGAGGCTCGACGCCGAAACTGATTACCTGGGCGCGAACCACGGTGCCGTGAACGGCAAGCCGTTCGTCTACGCCGGTGGTCACATCAGCGACACGGCCGCGAATCACATCTGGCTGAACCTGAATGCGCCCTACTTCGCCTCGTCCAGCGAGAGTGACTACCCCGCGAGCATCACGGCGGCGGACGGAACGACGCTGGTTGTGGAGGAGGGCACGAGGCTGGTCTTCGATGGGGACTCCGAACTGTACGTGTACGACGGCTCGGCCGTCGGACTCGGCGGCACACCGGACAACCCGGTCGTCCTGACGGGACTGAACGAGGAGCGCGGCTCGTGGAACGGCGTCACCATCAGCAATTCGGCTGCGATTCTCCAGAACGTCGAGATCCTCTGGGGCGGCCGCTCCGACGTCTACACGGGCAGCCTCTACTTCGTGGAGATCGGGACGGACACGCGCGGCAAGATGCTCGACAACGTCTTCATCGACGGCAGCGCCAACTGCGCGCTGATGATCGAGCACGAGGACCTGAGCGTCTTCGACCCGCTGGACGTGCATTTCGGAGACGACAACGAACGTGACCGCTGCACGGGCAGCGCCGGGATCGAGGTTGGCAGCTCGGACTGATCCGGCCGACGGTCACGTTCCGCTGACCGGGGCGGGGGGTGCGCCGGCAGGCTCACAGGCCGCTCTCAGATAGCACTCAGGCCCACAACTCGCACCGTGTACCAGCTGCTAATCTCCAGGCATCCGGGAGCATCATCGCCGGATTTCACGGATGACGATTTACTGGAGGATAGAGATGGAAACATCAAAGCGTACCAGGCAGGCGGAGCCCGCAGTTGCGGGAGCGGTACCGGTGCGGCGAAGCGTCTCCTGGCCAGCGGTGTTCGCAGGCGTAGTACTGGCGTTCGTGCTCATGGCGATTCTCAACATGCTGGCTTTCGGGATCGGCATCAACAGCATCGACCTGACCGGGGACAGCGCGCCGTTCGAGGGCATCGGCGCCGGGCTGGGCTGGTCGATGATCATCATCAACCTGATCGTCTATGCCTTCGGCGGCTACGTCGCAGGTCGCCTGGCTGGGCCCTACCGGCATGGCCGCGGTTTCATGCATGGCCTGCTGACATGGGCAGTGATGATCCTGGCCAGCGCGTGGCTCCTTACCTCGGCCCTGGGCACGGTGCTGGGCAGCGTTGGCAGCGTGCTCGGGTCTGGCCTCAACCTGGCGGCCCAGGGTATCGGGGCGATGGCTCCTGCGGTCAGCCAAGGGCTGGAAGACGCCACCGGGCAGCTCGATGTGAGTGGCGCGAACATCCAGGAGCAACTGAGAAACCTGCTGCTCGAGGGGACGGACGCTGTCGAAACGAACCCTGCCCTGGCCGACATTCAGGTCCAGCAGCTGGTCCAGGACGCGTTCTCGGGTGACGATGAGCTCTTCAGTCCGGACAACCGCGCAGCAGTCGTGGAACTGCTGACCGATGAGACCGACCTGACAGCTGCCGAGGCCGAGGAAGTCGTTTCTTCCTGGGAAGAGAACTACGCTGTGGCGCAGCAGCGGGTCGAGGAACTGCAGGCTGAGCTCACAAGGGCTGCCGAACAGGCTCAGGCTGCCCTGACCAGGACCATGCTGTGGGGAGCGCTCGCCCTGGTGCTGCTCGGTGCGGTGGCCGGCTGGGCCGGCGGTATGGGCGCCAGCGCCCGGCGCGGCTACACCCCGGCTGCCTAGGCCGAGCCGCTCCTAGCCCTTCAGCGCTCCCACGGTGATTCCACGCAGGAAGTAGCGCTGGAACGCGAAGAACACGATGACGATCGGGATCGCCGCCAGCGTGGCGCCGGCCATGTGCAGGCCGTAGAAGAGCGGTTCCTCGTCCCTGATGAGCACGAGGCCCACCTGTAGCGTTCGCATGTCCGCCGAGCGGGTGGCCACGAGCGGCCAGATGAACAGGTTCCACATGTTTACGAAGGTGATGATTCCCAGGAACGCCATGCCGGGCCGTACCATCGGCAGCACGATCCTGCTGAACACCTGCCATTCGTTGGCGCCATCCACACGGGCCGAGTCGAGCAGCTCGGAGGGGAGGGTCTGGATGAACTGCTTCATCAGGAACACTCCGAACGGAGCCGCCAGCAGCGGCAGGATGAGGCCCTGGTACGAGTCGACCATGCCCAGGCGGGTGACGATTATGAAGAGCGGCACCAGGATCGCCTCGCCGGGCAGCATCACCGCCATGATGTGCACCCAGAACAGCGGCTTCTGGCCCCGGAAGGGCAGCTTCGCGAAGGCGTAACCCGCCATGCTCGCGGTGAGGACGGTGAACACCGTCACCACGATGGCCATGATCGACGAGTTCGTGACCCACATGATGAAGCCGGGCCGGCGCAGGATCTCCTGGAAGTTCCGCAGCGTCGGCTCGGACGGGAACAGCTCCGGCGGGAACCTCACCGTCAACGCGGCAGGTGTCAGTGCGGTCGTGACCATCCAGTAGAGCGGGATGATAGTCATCAGTGCCAGCACCGTGACGATGGCGATGAACAGTAACGTGGTGCCGTTGCGCGGCCGCACCGGGTGTTCCATGTCCACGAACAGGGGTTTGATTCGGAACCGGGCCACGTCAGTACTCCACGTTCTGGCCCAGCCACCTGAACTGGATCCAGGCGAGCACGAAGGTGAAGGCGAACAGCACCAAAGACTGGGCCGAGGCCAGGCCAAGGTTGAACTGCTGGAAGGCTGTCGTGTAGATCCTGTACACCAGCGTGATCGTCGCGAACTGCGGGCCGCCCTGCGTCATGATGTACACGCTCTCGAAAACCTGGAACGTGTTGATCGTCCCGGTGACCACCAGATAGAGGAGGACGGGACGGATGAGGGGCACGATGATATTGCGGAACATTGCGCCGCGCGAGGCGCCGTCAAGGATGGCCACCTCGAACAGGTCCCGCGGAATCCTTGCGAGCGCGGCGGACAGCAACACGATGCTGGACCCGCCGCCCATGATCACCTGCATCCCGATCAGCGACGCGAGCGCCGTCCTGGTGTTGCCGAGCCACGCGACACTCTCGAAGCCGAAGGTGTTCAGCATCGCGTTGAGCAGGCCGAAGCTCGGGTTGAAGATCCACAGCCAGATAAGCGAGATGATCACGCCCGAGGTGACCGTGGGCAGGTAGAACGCGGACTTGTAGAACGTCTGCAGTCCCTTGCTGAGCGGGTCGATCAGGTACGCGATGAGGAGTGCCTTGCCCAGCCACAGGATCACGACGGCGATGGTGAAGATGCTGGTGTTACGCAGCGCGATGCCCATAAGGGGGTCCGCGAAGACGCGCCTGAAGTTATCGAAGCCGACCCAGCTCATGCGGGTCGGGCGGTAGTCCATGAAGGCGAGCACCACCGCGAAGAGCACGGGCAGCAGGAAGAACACGAGGAACACGCTCAGCTGCGGCAGCAGGAAGGCGTATCCCGCGATGTTGACGCGGCGGCGGCCGGCCCGTCCGAGGGCCGGCCGCCTGGCAGATCGGTTCACTTGCACTCCACTTGTCCGGCTCTAGCGGCCGAAGACCTCCCGGTCGGCGTTGCGGACGAAGTCGTCGAGCGCTTCCTGCGGCGTCGCGTTGCCCGCAAGCGCAGCCTGTACGGCCGACTTGAAGTAGTCGGTCGCCCCGCTCGTGTCGAGCGTGCGGGGGCCGAAGTAAGGGATTCCGTAGCTGATGGCGTCCATGTACGTCTCGACCTGCTCGCGGACGTCCGTGTACGCCTGAACGCTCTCGAAGGTGAGGAGCTCGTTCGAGCTGTGGCGGGCCGTCACATAGAGCAGGTCCTCGAGCAGCGCGGTGTTTTCCGTGTTCGTTATGAAGCGGGCGAGCTCCATCGCCATGTCCCGGCGGTAATCATCGGACTGTCTGAACACGATGAAGCCACCGCTGGTCTCGTACGCCACGGGTCCGGTCTCCGGGTCATGCGGGAACGGCGCAACGACGACGTCGATCGCCTCGGTGATGCGGTCCTCGTTGAGGTAGCGGTCGATGCGGCCGATCTCGTAGATGCCGCCGTAGCCCATCGCGGCGCGGCCCTGGTGGAAGTTGTCGATGGTGCCGTAAACGTCCAGCGCCTCGCCGCCGCGCGGTGCGACGCCGTACTCGTTGACCAGGTCGACCAGGAGTTGCAGTCCGCGGACACCCTCTTCGGAGTTCAGGGCGAAGCCGGTCATGTCCCCGTTGATGTAGCTGGCACCGTAGCGGTAGATCCAGGCCATCGAGTTCTCGACGTCCTGGGCCGCCACCGTGATCGCGTATACCTCTGTGCCGTCGTCACGCGTGAAGGTGAGCTGCTCGGCAGCCTCGAGGAACTCGTCGATCGTCCAGTGGCGGCCGGGTCCGTCCGGCAGCGGCACGCCGCGCTCCTCGAAGATCGCGGGGTTGAGCAGCAGGGTCGAGCCCATACCGTTGTTCGAGTTGTTCCACGGCCAGATGTAGTAGTGATCGTCGATGAAGCCGTCGTTGAGGGCGTAATCGACGAAGTCCTCGTAGTCGAAGTCGGTCAGGTAATCGTCGATCGGTTCCAGCAGTCCCTCGCGCGCCCATTCCGGGTTGAAGTCGAGGCTGCGCATGACGTCGGGCGGGTTGCCCGCGAACAGGGCGGTGTTGATCTTCTCGAGGTAGCCGCTGTTCGGAACGACTTCCCACTCGACGGTAATGTTGGGATGCAGTTTCATGAACTCATCGCTGATCCACTGCGGGTACTCGTCGCCGGTCGGTGACTGGTCGGCCGGGAAGCCGGGCGGGCGGATTCGCCACGGGTTGATCCACCAGGTAAGCGTGATCTCGGGGTCGTCGCCCTCGCCCTGCGCCAGACCGATTCCGGTCAGGCCCAGCAGCAGGCTCACTATCAGCAGGTAACGGATTGCCTTCATGACAGTTCCTCCTTCAACTCGATTACTGGCGTCAATCCTATATCGGATCAGGTCATGTGTGTATCAGGCGTGCCCGCGGTCATCTCCGGTATCCTGTCTGGCATGTCTGATCCCCTCGTCATCAGTTTCGACCTGGACGGCGTTCTCATCGAGAACCCGTTCGGCAAGGGCGTTTTCCCCTGGGTGCGTGAGCACGTGCGGGGCACCGCCACGGCACTCGCCGGTCTCGAGCAGGCGGAACAGGACGCGCTGATGACCGCTACGGTCAACGAGGAGTGGGCCGCCCGGATGATGGCCGGTGACTTCGTCGGCGCGTACGACTGGGACTCGATCCTGAACGTTGCAAGCGGCAAGCTCGGAGGCCCGGCGGTCCCGGACATCACGGAGCTGGTCGAGCGCTTCTGCCGCGAGGACGGCATGATCGCCCTCCTGCCCGGTGCGCGCGAAGGGCTCGAGCTGTTGCGGGAGAGTGGCGCCGTGATCCACGCCCTGACCAACGGTTACCGCAAGTTCCAGTTGCCCGTGCTTGAAGCCCTGGGGATCGAAGGGTTCTTCAGCGAACTGGTTACCCCGGAGCTGACCGGCTCGGCCAAGCCCCAACCGGGCATGTTCAACGCCGTACCGGGCCTGAGCATTCATGTCGGTGACATGCTCGTGCACGACATCTACGGTGCACGCGCCGCCGGACTAAGGACTGTCTGGCTGAACCCGGACCTGCCCGCTGCGCTGTTGGAGTTGCCACTGGCCAGCAGGGTCGACTTCCCCGGCCTGGACGGCGTGATCGAGGAGGCGCTCGCTGCGAGCCCTTACGCGCGGGTGCATCCCGAGGTGAACGCGCAGAACAGCCGCCCCGACTTCCTCGTCAGGGACGCACTCGAGGCGGCGCAGGCTGCCTTGCTGTGAGGTTTGGCGCAGCCATCACAGCCGTTCTGCTTGACGCAGATGGCGTCATCCAGAGCGTGCCGGAGGACTGGCTGAAGCGAATCGGAGGCTTCTGCCCTGATCCGTCTCAAACCGACCAGTTCCTGGCCGAGCTCCGGTTACTTCCGTGAGGTGATCGCAAGGGTCGGCATGCCTGCACGCAACCTGTTGTTCCTGGATGACAGCAGCACCAACGTCGAGGCGGCGAGGCTGGCGGGCATGAACGCGGAGGTCTTCGAGCGGCCAGACGGAGCGGCTGGAGCGCGCCGCATACTCACAGGCTATGGCGTGCTCCATGGTCTGCGGTCGTGAAGCCTCGTCCCGCAGTCTGGACCCGAATCTCAAGCTGGGCCTACTTGATGAGTGTGGGTATGCGCCGCTAGCAGTCACGTGCAATGATGCCATGATGTTTTCATGGCCAAGGTGCGTACAACGGTAACGGTAAGCGATGAAGTGGTCAAGGCTGTGAAGATACGTGCTGCCCGCACGGGAAAGCGGGAGGGAGAGGTAATCGAGGCCGCCCTTCGCCGTGGTTTGGGCCTGGATGTGTTCGGACGACTCTGGTCCCGGAACGAGCTTGGTGATGAGGAAGCGATGGCGCTGGCACTTGAGGCCCAGGAGAGTGTGAGGGCGAGTCAAAGCGAGTGAAGGTTGTCTTTGATGTCAATGTCTTCATCGCGGCGGCCCTGTCCCGTAACGGAGTGCCGGCGATGCTTGTCAGAGCCGGGCTGATGGAGTCGCGCGACACAGGTACGTCGGGTGAAAGCTGAATTGACCGCGTACCTGCAAAGGGAATGAATCTTACCGTCACCGGACCCGGGCGCACGATACTGGCGACCCGCATCACCTTCCTGCTGGCAGGCATCGCCATGGCAGTATGGGCACCGCTGGTGCCGCTTGCCAAGGCAAGGCTCGGACTGGATGACGGTGCCCTGGGTGGGCTCCTGCTTTTCCTGGGCATCGGCTCGATCATTGCCATGCCGATCACAGGCGTCCTCACGACGCGCGTCGGCTGCCGCATCGTGATCGTCACTGCCGGCGTTGTCGTTGCGCTGGTGATGCCGTTCCTGGCGGTACTGGACACCTGGACGGGCATGGCCGTCGCGCTGGCCATCTTCGGAGCAGCGGTCGGAACGGTCGATGTCGCGATGAACGTCCAGGCAGTCATGGTCGAGCGGCAGGCGGGCCGAGCCCTGATGTCGGGCTTCCATGGGCTCTTCAGCCTCGGCGGCATCTTTGGGGCGGGTGGAGTGAGCCTGCTTATCGGAGCCGGCGTGTTGCCGCTTCATGCGACGGTCGGAGTAGGTCTGGTCGCGCTGCTTCTGCTGGCTGTGGCCGCTCCGATGCTGCTCCCGTACGGTGACGACAGTGGCCAGAAGAGCCCGCTCTTCGTCGTTCCCAAGGGCGCGATAGTCTTCCTTGGTGTCCTGAGCATGATCGTCTTTCTTGCAGAAGGGGCCGTCCTGGACTGGAGCGCGGTCTTCCTCATCGCAAACACTGGTGCGGGCGTCGCCATGGCAGGGCTGGGCTATGCAGTCTTCTCGGTCGCCATGGCCGTCGGGCGCCTGTCCGGCGACCGCATCCGGGCTCGGCTCGGCGAGCGGCAGGTCCTGCTGCTGGGCGGGATCATCGCTGCGGCCGGCTTCCTCGTCCCGCTGCTGATGCAGTCACCAGTCGTCGGCCTGCTCGGCTTCCTGCTGGTTGGCGCGGGTGCCGCCAACGTCGTGCCGGTTCTCTTCTCGGCAGCCGGAAGGAGCCGGACGATGCCGTCCGGCCTGGCGATCGCATCGGTCACAACTGTCGGCTACCTCGGCATTCTCGTCGGTCCCGCAGCCATCGGCTTCGTCTCCGATCTGACCTCGCTGGGCACGGCCTTCGTGCTGGTCGCTCTGGGAATGGTGTTCGTGGGGCTCAGCGCCCGCGTCGCTACGCGCTGAATCGCGATGGCGCCCCGACCCTCCGGTTCTCCGGTTCTCCGACAGCTGTCAGCGCGGGATACCATTGCCGGCATGGAAGGCACCGAACTGCTTCGTGCCTATGACGAGCATCTTCGCACGGCAGTGGAGATGCGGGGCGCGAAGTCTGTCGAGCGGCACGGTCCGCTGTGGTTGGCCGCGTTTGCCGGCGGTCGAGGGTTCGTCACGTACCGCGACCTGGATAACCTGGATGCTGTTGAGACCGAGCGCCTGGTTGCTGGTGTGCGGGACCGCTTCGAGGCCGACTCATCGATTCAGAACGCCGAGTGGAAGACCCGGGCGCATGATCACGCATCCGGCCTGCACGATGCGCTTGTCGCTCACGGATTCGTGCCTCAGGAGCCCGAGTCGATCATGCTGGGCGATTCCGTAAGCTTGCCAGGGACGTTGCTGTTCCCGCTGGTGTCGTGCTTCGTCAGGTGCGCGATGAGCGGGACGTGCGTGCGATGAGTGCCATGCAGGACCTCGTGTTCGAGGGCAAGGTGTTCGAGGAGCGTGCCGTCGAGCTGATGAGTCGGCTCGAGCTTGATGATGGTTTCGAGCTCTGGGTTGCCGAAGCCGGCGGAGAGATTGTATCGGCGGGTCGGATGGATCCGGTGCCAGGGACACCCTTTGCAGGCCTTTGGGGCGGGGCGACACTCGAAAGTTGGCGTGGTCAGGGCATCTACAGGGCACTGACAGCAGCGCGGGCGCGTGCTGCACTTGCGCAAGGCAAGACGCTCGTGCACAGTGACTCGACCGAGTACTCCCGGCCGATCCTGGAGCGTTCAGGACTCGTCAAGGTCTCGACGACCACCCCGTATGTCTGGAGTCGCTGAGGCTGGCCGCGCGACGTCAGCCTCTTGCGACAGCTGCTTCTTCCGAAACACCACGATGCGCTCGATGAGATCGACCGGCAGCGGCTGGTCGTGCGGGAACTGCACAGAGCCCTTGCCTTGCTTCTGTGCAGCGATCGTCCGGATCAGTACCTGATGACCTCGAGCCTGCGCCAGCTCTCGTCAAACCAGCAGGGGTTCGAGCTCAGGTAGCATCTGGAGGCAGTTGCGTAACTCTCGTAGGCGATCTGGGACAAGCTCAGATCCTGGTTGATTTGGTACAGGTAGACGTGGAAACTGTAGCCGTCATGCTGCTCGTTCCACTCGGCAGCGTTCCGAACAGTGTCTAGGTTTTCATATTGGTCGGCAAGGGGCCAGAACCGGCTGGAACGCACCGCGACCAAGACACCGTCTGACTGCCGGGGGTCATAGCCTTGCGTCCAGTTGTTGGCACGCATCACACTCTGGGCCTCCATGTTCGTCGCGTGATTGTTGCCGGCAGGCGCGACGACGATTACACTCGCGTTCTGTGCATAAGTCGCTGCGACCAGGCACATCACGATCAGGAAAGCCAGCAAGCGCAATGCCGGATGTTTGGGCAGAAGCACTGATACCACCTCTCATTTCGCTCATGCCATTCTAGCGGGCGGGGCATTGCTATGCCGCGAGGTGACCACACGCGGCCATGACCGCAACAGGAGGGCCGGCACGTGCCGGCTGCTTAGTCCATGCACGGGAGCAGTTAGCTAACCCGTGATAGAATCCAGATAGGAGGTTCGGCATGCGGCAATACAACATGCACGAGGCAAAGACAAACCTGTCCGAACTCGTCCGGCTTGCTCTGGAGGGTGAGGAGATCGTGCTGGCCCGCAACGGCCGTGCCCTGGTGCGCCTGGTTCCGGTCTCGGTGGATGCAGGACTCCGGCCGATCGGCCTCAACGCACTGCCACCCGAGGAAGTCACACAGGAGTACCTCGAGGAGTCGCTCAACCCGCTGGTGGGCGAGGACCTGGAGGCTTGGCACCACCCACTCATTGAGAGTGAACTTTGAGCGAGTCGGTCCTCATCGATACACACGTCCTTCTCTGGTACGACGCAGCACCTGAGCAGCTGTCACCGGCCGTTCGGGCGCTTCTTCAGCAGAGGTCGACGACCGTACTCGTATCAGCCGTAAGTGCTCTCGAGATCGCAGTCAAGTTCAGGCTCGGCAAGCTGCCTCAGGCCGAAAGGCTCATTTCCCGATACGGGATCGCACTGGAGCGCTACGGCTTCCAGGAGCTCCCGCTGGACAGTGAAACCGCCCTCGCGGTAGCAGCCGTTGTCTCCGATCATGCCGATCCTTTCGACCGGGTGCTGGCCGCCCAGGCTCTTCGCCTTGATGTGCCGTTGGTTACCAAAGACGCTGTGTTCCGGTCGATACCGGCACTGATTACTCTGTGGTGATCCCGCCGTTAAGCTGCTAGGCTGCCCGGATGGCCCTGTCGGTAGCGCGGTACGAGAGTGCACTTGAGCTTCAGCTCGATGGCCCGCTAATCCGCTTGCGCTATTCCCGAAACAGATACCACTACCATCCGAGGGTCTACCGGCTTCACTTGGAACAGCTTGGTGAATGCCAGCCGGAGGACCTTGGCATCGGGCTCGGAATGCTCCTCCGCGAGCTTCTTCAGGTCACCGCACAAGCACGGCCCTTGCTGTTCCGCAGCACGGTATCCAAGGACTCGCCGCTCCTTGCTGTACTCAGAAGTATGGGCTTTCTGGAAACCCGCCGTGTATACGAGCCGTGGTTATACCCGGCGGACGTGCCAGAGACGCCACTCGTGCCGCCAACGGGAACGGCGCTGACACCGCTCAGCTCCGCGCTCGACCGGAACCTGCACCGCGAACTCGTCGAACTGTATGTCGAGATCTACGCCAGGACCTCCAGGCTCGACCCGGCCACCCCTGAGCAGTTATCCGCCGAGGACTGGACGGACGAGTTGCTTGCGGATCCCGATCTTGACAAGGACCTCTCCTGCTGTGTGTTCCGAGGTGACAGGCCCGTGGGACTGGCGACCGTCTATCGCGGCGAACAGGAAGACACGATCGAGCTTGGTCCTTTCGGCGTGACGAAGTCAGAACTGGGGATGCACCAGCAGCTCACCGTTGCCATGCTTTCCCGCGTGATTCGGCAGTTGCGACAGGCAAGCCCGGAACGGACAAGGCTTGTGGCCGAGGTCGATTCCGATGATTCGTGGACGCTGTACACGTGCGCTGAGTTCCCGTTTCGACCCGGTGCGACTTCCGTGAGCCTTGCCCTCGTGCCGGCGTGGGTGGCATGACACAAATCCTGCTGTAGAATCACTCTCCGTGCATGTCTCAGGAGCCAACGCGAGCGGGCAGCCCACAAGAATGCTGATCGCCGGCACCGCCGGGGCGGGCAAGTCGACGCTCGCCAGGCAAGTCGCGGAAGCGCTGAATCTGCCGTACGTCGAGCTCGACTCCCTGTTCCACGGACCGTCATGGACGCCTCGACCGGAGTTCGTTACGGAGGTGGACGGGTTCACACGCGGTGACCGCTGGATCTGCGAGTGGCAGTACCGGGCCGTCAGGCCCATGCTTGCGAGCCGCGCCGAAACGATCGTATGGCTGGACTTCCCGCGCTGGCTGGTGATGTGGAGGGTGCTCAGGCGGACGGTTACGCGATTCGTGCGCAACACGGAGCTGTGGAACGGCAACAGGGAACCATCGCTCTGGCATGCGTTCACCAACCCGGAGGGCATCATCCGCTGGGCCTGGGACACGCACGCCCGCAACCGGGAACAGATACTCGAAGCTGCCGCGGAGCATGACCATCTCGAACTGGTCCGCCTGCGCAGCCCGCGTGAAGCCCGGGACTGGCTGGACGGGCTGGAATGAGCCGGGCTGCTCAGGTATCCGGAAGTTGTTCCTTAATGGGATTCCTGACCACTACTCGCCCTGCCGAATGCGTAGACGAGTGTGTTCGTATCCAGAAAGTGCGCCACTAGCGTCGCTCAGTGTAAAGTTCTTCACGGGTCCAGCTGCGTTGGACGTGTGGAGGTCCACCCGCACTGCTGGCCGAGAGTTCAAGCAGGCAGTTGCGCGTACTGACATCGCGTTCGTCTGCAACGAAGGCCCCGAGGTGTTCGCGCAGAACAGCACTGACAGACGTGTCCAGCTCAAGTGCCCTGATGCGGGCGCGTTTGAGCAGCTCGTCGTCAACTGTGATCGTCAGGTTCGCCACCGGATACAGTGTAGCGCCGGTTGACACCTAGGGTCTTGGACGGTCAGTACAGTGGTGGGGGTGGCCACTAACCTGCTCGAGAGAGAGCTCCATCTTCGCCTGCCGGACATCGGTTCGCTCGGGGCGGCACCGTCCAAACAGGGCCGCAGTCCGCAGTGAAGAAGCAGCAGTTGACACGCATGGGCACCTACCTGGCAGCTGATGTGCACGGCTTCCTGCCTGCGCGCCCACCGGGCGGCGCAATGGTCGAACCATGGTCGACTGCCGTGCGGGTGCTTGTGGGCGGCTACCTGGACGAGTGGGGGAGTGCCGTGCACAGCGTCTACGTGCGTGGTTCTGTGGCCAGGAATCTGGCGGTACCCGGGCTGTCCGACCTTGACAGCTTCTGCGTGCTCAGACCGGAAGCAGGCACAGGCCGGACTGGGCTGGCCGGCTGGTCAGCTGCGATCAACCGAGAGCTGCACGGGCAGTTCCCCTTCCTGTCGGGCGTGGAAGTGGATCTCTTGCCTGTGGAGTCCGTACTGGACCGCCGGAACTTCTATTCCTTCGTCCTGAAGTGCGAGGCCGTCTGCCTTCACGGTGAAGACTTGAGTGGCCTGCTCGAACCCTTCCACCTGAGTGAGGTCAACTATCAGACCCGTTACTTCCGCGAGCATATGGACGAGTTCCTCACCGAATGGCCTCGCGAGCCCGAAGAGGACCGGCCCGGATTCATCGCCTGGCTGGCGAAGCGGATGCTGCGGCTGGGAATGGAGCTGGTGATGGAGAGGGAGAAGCGCTACACGCGCGACCTCTACCTGTGCTACGAGAGCTTTGCCACGCACCATCCGGAGCAGGAAGCCGCGATGTACCGGGTGCTTGAACTGGCGATGAATCCGGTGACGGACGATGAAACGGTCATGCTCCTGCGTGAGTTCGGCGGGTGGCTGGCGGGCCTGGGCCAGGCCAGTCTTGAGGAGCCGGACCAGTTACGCCAACATGCGGCACAGTGAACACATCTGGATTCCGAGTCCGCAACTCGGATATGATTGGCGCAGTTATGCAGGGTCGCCTCCATCGAGCAGGGGACTGTCCTCACTCCGCCCGATGAATCCAGGGGGCCGACTGTCGGAGCGATACGAATCATGAACTCACCAGTGCAGACGCAGCAGGTTCGCGAGCTGACCATTATCAGCCCGGAGACTTTCACCCACCTTGGCGGCAGGCAGGCGCGCGATACGCTGACCAGGAGACTTCTTGTCAGAAACGAAAGCACCGTGCTGTTTCAGGCATCGTTGCCGGCGGATACCGATGTGCCGCCACACGGACTGCCGGCAGGCAAGTTCGCCATGCTGACACTGATCTCCGGACAGCTCGAGATCGCACTCGGCGCCGAGTTTGAAGCCTCGAAGCTGAACGTGCTGAGCGTCGGCTCGATGGCGTTGTTTCACCCGGGTGACCCGCAGCACTTCGCCCGGACGGGGCCGGACGGCGCCGAGATCCTCGTGGTTGCCTTCCATCCGGATGCGACCACGGACGACTTCCAGAAGCTTGTGGACGCGGCGTAGGAACGACCGGTCGGTCTAGGCGGTCACTTCGGTGAACGCCCAGCGGTGCCCGTCAGGGTCCTGGATCTCGAACTCCCGGTCACCCCAGGGGCGCGTGACCGGCCCGCTGAGCACTGCTCCCGGCTGCTGGTGGTCGAAGGGCCGCAGGCCAGCCTTGACCACTTTGCCGAACAGCTCGTCCAGAGCAGAGACGCCGACATGCACGACCGAGGCGCTATCCGGGAGCTTTCTGCCGCCCGGGTGCAGCATGATCTCGCCGTCGCCAAGGGCGAACCAGTGCATGCCTTCGTAGCCGCGCAGGTAGGCGAAGCCGGCAGACTCGTACCACCTTCTCGATGTGTCGGTGTCAGTGCAGAACAGAACGATGTGATGAAAGCCGGTGATCAAATCGGGTCCTTTCGGCTGGCTCAGGGAACCACCAGGGGAGCTGTACCGTCCGCCAGTCGCAGTACGGAGTAGTGTCTGTGGTCGAGTGTCGCTATCATGCGTGTCCTGTAAGCGTCGGCGAGCACGATGTTAGCCGCATCTGTTACGCCGATGCGTAAGGTTGAGTACTTTGTGACCACTTCAAGCGCAGATGCCAGGCGTGCTGGCGAGATTGAAGCAAGCTCCCAGGCTCCGCTGCTGAGCTCGGCAAGCACCGTCCGTTCAACTCCTGAACCGAATCTGCTCAGAACGAGATAGTCGAGTTCTGCAATGACATATGGTGAAACCACCAGGCTCTCACCTTTGGCGGCATGGCCGGTTATCGCCTCCACCGTGTCTGCGTGTCTCGGTTCAGTTCGATTGAAGAATGCAAGAAGCGCACTCGTGTCGACGATCACTACTCACCGAAGCCGTTCAGAAGTTCATCAACGCGATCCGCGATAGGCTCTTCACTCGCGAAGAGGCCAAATCGGGGCAGCGGCCGAGATTCGACAACCGCTTGGCGAATCGATTCACGGATGACTTCCGCCTCGGACACTCCGCGACGGGCAGCATGAGCTCTTATCGCAAGCCTGAGATCCTCAGGCAGATAAACGGTTGTCTTGCGCATACCATACATGTTACCACCCGTGGCTCAGGGTTTGTGTGCCGTGCCAGCCTGCCGGGTATAGTTTCTGATCATCATGCCCGACGCCGGCTGGAAGCCAAGCGGTCCATAGAACGCTTGCTTATCCGGGTCGCACAGCAGGTCGATCATATAGAGGTGGCCGAGTTTCCCGAACATCCGTTTCAGCAGCTCCGAGCCGATGCCTCGGCTGCGGTAGGCGGGAAGTACTTCGAGCAGGGGGATATAGGCACTGAGTACACCGTCGGTAAGTGCGGTGATGAAGCCGACAACTCTCCCTGTTGTCTCGTCCACTGCCACGATCGCTTCCCCACTCTGCTGCAGCAGAAGCAAGTGTGTTGCGGGTTCCGGAGGATTCGGCCAGCCGTCGAAGAATCCCTCGAGCTGCTCGGGCACAACGGTCCCAGCGCCATCGATGTACTTGATCATTCGGCCAGTATTGCACCGGCTATCATGCTGGAAAAGGAGGGAGTCATGGCAACAGTCGTCAGAAAACGGGTTTATGAGCCGGCAGAGGAGAAGGACGGCTATCGCGTGCTGGTCGATCGCCTCTGGCCGCGCGGGCTGAGCCGGGATGAAGCACGCCTGGACCTCTGGCTGAAGGAAGTGGCGCCTTCCAGCGAGCTTCGGAAGTGGTTCCACCACGACACTTCAAGATGGACGGAGTTCGGGGAACGCTACAGGGAAGAGCTAGGCAGAAATCCGGCGCTGGACGAGTTGCGTGAGGTCGTGGCGAAGCACCGCGGAGTCACGCTTCTGTATGGCTCACGGGACGAGGCTCACAATCACGCTGTGATCATTCAGGAACTGCTGGCGTCATGATGCGGCCGGGCAGGTGACCCTGAATCCGCCAGTGTCGTTTGCCGGCGGGGCTTCCTGCTTCGCCGTCCGGGCGAGGGCGAGTAGCGGCCCTGTCTGCACCCCACAGTCCGCACCCCGCGGTCCACACCATGCGAAGGTGAAGCATGAGTCCGAAGGAAACGATCGAGAACTTCTGGCAGGTCATGAACACGAACGACTTCCAGGCAGCGAGCCAACTCCTCGCGGAGGGTTATGAACTCCTTTGGCCGCAGTCCGCCGAACGGATCCGGGGCCGGGCCAACTTCGCCGCCCCTGAATGGCGCAGCCGATGGGTGGAACCGGCCTGAGCGCAGCCGCACGTTTTCACCGCGGCGGCCGCTGCCAGACTTGTGGCGATGGGCAGGGACACAGGAACGACCTCATCACCCTGCGCGGGCCTCAGGAGGTCCTTCGTCGGCCGCGTCCGATCGCCCCCAGGTGCGTCCGGCTGAAGTCATCCGGCAGTTTCAGGCCGTAACCCACCGCCCGGTCAAGGCCGATGTGCGCCAGCCAGATCGCGGCGAGCTGCATCATCAGCGCATGTCCCAGGGCGAAGCCGAGCAGGCCAAGGGTGATTGGCAGCAGCGTCCAGTGACCCAGGTTGTAGATGGCTGCGCCCGGCCGCGGCCCCCTCGTGTAGCCGAGCATCGACAGGTCGGGTGCGAACAGCAGCGCCGCGAACAGCCACCATGAGCCGCCAAGCACCGCGTAGGCCGTGACGGCGAACGCGAGCAGCGCGAGGCCCTCGAGGCGGAGCAGCGGTACGGGGCGGGTCAGCATTTCGCTCATGGTACACGCTTCGGTCGCAGACCACTCGCGCAAAGCCGGAACAGTGTCCCGGACGGACAATCGGCAAGGCGCAGGATATGATCCCGGGCATGATTCAGCTGAGGTCGGTGGAAGCGGCATGGGGATAGAAGCGGTCAGGGAGTACCTTAAGGGGTTCGGCAAGGACCATGAGGTCATCGAGTTCGCGGCCTCCAGTTCAACGGTCGAGCTGGCGGCGAAAGAGGCAGGCACGGAGCCGGCCCGCATCGCGAAGACACTCGCGTTCTTCGGTAAGGATCAGGACAGCGCGCTGCTGGTCGTGGCCGCGGGTGACGCACGGATGCACAGCGGATCGTTCAAGCGCGCGTTCGGGTTCAAGGCACGGATGCTGCCCGCCGAACTGGTTCAGGAACTCACGGGCCACCCCGTCGGTGGCGTATGCCCGTTCGCCAATCCGGAGGGCGCCCGGGTTTACCTGGACGAATCACTGAGGCGGTTCGACACGGTCTGGCCGGCCGCGGGCAGCACCAACTCGGCGATCCGGCTGGGTCTTGACGAGCTCGAGAAGCTGAGCGGGGCGGTTGGCTGGGTTGACATCACCCGAGGCTGGCAGCCGCAGGACTAGCGTTCAACCAGATGCAGGTGTTCGGGATGGACGAGGTCGGCCTCATGCCGGTTCCGCTTGATGTAGGAGGCCAGGAACTGGCATTGCGGATAGATCTGCACGCCTTCCGCCCGGGCCTCGTCCAGCACCCGTCTGGCCAGTGCGCTGCCGACTCCGCGGCCAGAGAAGCTCGGCGGCACCCATGTGCCCCTGATCGTCCACAGGCCGGGCGACTTTTCTACGGTCATGTAGGCAACTTCCTCGCCATCCGGCAGCACGGCCTCGTAGCGCCTCGCGTCCTCCACAAACCTGATCTCCGGCTCCAGCTCCGCGTTACCTGAACTGATTTCGCTCATGGGCAGCCTCCTCAAATCCGGGCGGTCCTGGCCGCTCGTGCCAACATATTGCCATCCTGGGCCGCCCGGGATTGTTCACGCGCGCATCAACCGCATGGCGTTCAGGATCACCAGGAAGACCGAGGCCTGGTGGATCAGCATGCCGCCGGCCATGTGCACCTCGCCCGCGAGCACGCCCGCCAGCAGTCCCAGCACGGTCAGGAGCGCGATGGCCGTGTTCTGCCGGATGTTGCGCACGGTCAGCCGCGAGTAGCGGATCGCTTCGGACAGCTTGAGCAGGTCGTCCGTCATCAGCGCGATATCGGCGGTCTCGATCGCCACATCCGTCCCGGCCGCGCCCATGGCGATGCCGACGTCCGCGGCGGCCAGCGCGGGCGCGTCGTTGATGCCGTCGCCGATCATGGCGACTACGTGCCCGTCTGCCTGCAGCGCGCGGATGTGCTCCAGCTTCTGCTCCGGCAGCAGGCCGGCGTGCACGCTGTCGATCCCCGCGCTGGCCGCGACGACCGCGGCGGTGGCTGCGTTGTCACCCGTCAGCATGCTCAGCTGTCTCACGCCCTGGCGTCTCAACGCCGCGGTCGCCGCTGCGGCGGACTCCCGCATCCCGTCCTCGATGCCGAGCAGGCCGATGAGGCCGTCATCGAGCGAGACGCCAACCGCCGTCTGTGCCCGCCGTTGCATGCCAGAGAGTTCCTCGCGCGCGGCTCCTCTCACGCTGACGCCGAGACCGGCGATAAGTTCGAGGCTGCCCACCGCGACGCGCCGGCCACCGACCGTGGCGACTATGCCGTGGCCGGTAACGCTCTCGAACACTTCGGGGAAGGGCAGTTCGCCCAGTTCCCTGGCCGCGTCCACGATCGGTACTGCCAGCGGGTGCTCTGAGGCCAGCTCGGCGCTGCCCGCCCAGCGCAGTACTTCCTGCCGGTCGATGCCGGGCACGAGCGGGACGACGGTGCTCAGCACGGGCCTGCCCTCGGTCAGGGTGCCGGTCTTGTCGAACGCCACGGCGGTCACCTTGCCGGCGCGTTCCAGGTCCTCGCCGCCGCGGATGAGGATGCCCCGGCGCGCGGCGCGGCCGATGCCGGCGACGATCGAGACGGGCGTCGAGATCACCAGAGCGCCGGGGCAGCTGATGACCAGCAGGGTCAGCGCCAGGTGCAGGTCGGACGTGAACAGCCAGACGACCAGGCTGAAGCCCAGCATCGCGGGCGTGTACCAGCTGGCGAACCGCTCGATGAACCGCTGCGTGGGCGCCTTGGCCTCCTGTGCTTCCTCGACGCGCTGGATGATCCGGGCGAGCGTGGTGTCCGCGCCCACGCCCGTAGCCGTTACGGTCAGCAGGCCGCCCTGGTTGACGGTGCCGGCGTACACCTTGCTGCCCTCGGACTTGCTGGTGGGCAGCGGCTCACCGGTGATGGCGCTCTCGTTGACCGTGGATGAACCACCGGTCACGTCACCATCGACCGCTAGCCGCATGCCCGGTCGCACTATCACCTGCTCGCCCGCCTCGACCTCCCAGGGCGAAACCTCGACCGGAACGCCGTCGCGCAGCACGACCGCGACGTCGGGTGCCAGGTCGAGCAGCTCGCCGAGCGCCCGCCTCGTCGACTGCAGCGTGCGGGCCTCCAGGTAGGCGCCGAAGGTGAAGAGGAAGGTGACCGCGGCGGCCTCCCAGTACTCTCCGATGAAGAGTGCGCCGATCGCGGCGATGGTGACGAGCAGCTCGATGCTGATCTGGCGCTGGATGAGCGAGCGGATCGCGCGGTTCGCGATTCCGCCCCCGGCCACGACGGTCGCTGCTGTCAGGAGGGCGTTGCCTGTGGTCGGCGCGCCGAACAGATGCAGCATGCCGAGGCCGAGGAGAAGGAGCAGGCCGCTGACGATCGTGCTCAGCAGCCTCCGGTTGGCCGGGCTCAGGTTCAGGCTTCGCCACCTGAACCCCGGCCGTCGCTCAGAAAGGAGAGGGGCGTGATTCATAGCCGAGCCGCCTTACCTGGTCGACAAGCTCCGTGACGCTCACGGCCTCGTCGTGATGAACCTCGATCTTGCCGGTGCTGAAGTGGACCGTGGCCTGTTCGACGCCCTTCAGTTTGCCAAGGCTGGTCTCGATCTTGGTCACGCAGGAGGGGCAGCTGAAGTCGTTGCTTCTGAGAATCGTGCGCATGCTGTTGCTTCCTTTCCTCCGGAAGCAGGCCGTTCGCCTGCCTTCCGGGCTGTCGTGACTCAAGAGTAGGGCGCAAGGAGGCAACATTCCTTGATGGATGTCAAACAAGTGCAGCTGCGATCAGGCGGTCTGCGGAGCCAGGAACTTCCTGCGCTGGATGTCGAAGCCGAAACCCCTGGGGACTACGTGGATGGTCACGCCGGACAGCGCCAGCACCTCGGTCTCGCTGACCTCCGAGATGTTCGTGTAGCTGACGCGGCCGTCCAGTACTGTCACTGCTCCCGTACCGATGACGCTGAACGGTTCGCCGGGGCGGACTTCCAGCGCGGTGTTCTCGTCGATGCCGAGCCCGAGCACCTGTGAGTTCTGTGCGAACACCGTCAGCAGCCGGTTGATCCGGGACCGCTCGTTGAAGTGCGAGTCGATCACCGTATCGGGCAGGTAGGCAAGGCCCGGTCCGGCGTCCACGTCGGCCAGCCGCACGCGGCCGTGACTCGGTCCGCTAGCGATCATGGTGCTGCCCATGGCGGTGGCCCCGGCGCTGGTTCCGCTGACCACCAGCCCGTCTTCCACGAACCGGTCCTTCATCAGGTCGCCGAAGGGCGTACCCGCGACGTTCGCCGTCAGCCTGAACTGGTCGCCGCCGGAGAAGAACACGGCAGTGGCGCGCCCGAGCGCGTCGAGCACGGCCCGGTCCTCGCACGCGCGCCGGTCCTGGAGCGCGCAGGTGAAGACATGGCCGGCACCGAGGCGGGTGAACCGTTCGAAGTAGTCCGGCAGCACTTCGTCCGGATACCGGCTGGCCGACGCGATCACCACGATCCGGGCCTTGCTCCCTCCGGCCATCGCGACGAGGTGGGCGAGGATCTCGGCACTGTCATCGAACCGCTCGCTTCCGCCGATCAGCAGCAGGCGGCCGCTCGGGTTGTATCCGCTTGCTGGCAAATCGCCCCTCCCGGGCCGCCGATCAGCGGCGGCCGTTCCTTCGAGCCTAGTTGCTGCCGGCAGGGACCATCTGTGACTGCGGTCGCACTGACCTGTCCGGAGCCCGTCAACAGATGAGAACATCGCACGCGCCACCTGTGCCGACAGGTACAGATTCCGCGCCGGCGCCGGGGCATATTCATAGTCAGGCAGACCGTCCCCCCACTCTCCCGCGGGATGCCCACACAAAGGATGAAAGTACGCTGGAGGGGCGCAATGCGAATCGAAGGAATCAGGGCGATCAACGGCCCCAATGTCTATCATGCGAAACCCGTATCGGTGATGACCCTCCGGCTCGGGGAGCTGACCGGGAAGGAGACCACGGGCTTTCCCGGGTTTACCGATCGGCTCCTGGAGCTGTTGCCGGGACTCTTTAAGCACCACTGCGCCAAGGGCGCCGAGGGCGGTTTCGTCGAGCGCCTGAACGAGGGCACGTACTTCGGGCACGTCGTCGAGCACGTGGCCCTGGAGCTGGCCGGCCAGCTTGGCGGCAAGGGCAATTACGGCAAGACGCGATACGCGGGCGAGCCAGGCCTGTATCACGTGATAGTCCGGCATGACAACGAGGCCGCCATGCGCTGCCTGCTCGAGACCAGCGTTTCGCTCGTGGACACCCTGATCCGTGGCGAGGACTTCAGCGTGACGGCCCCGCTCGAGCGCGCTGCTTCGATCATGGAGGAGACCGGTCCGGGACCAAGCACTCAGGCGGTGATAACTGCCGCCGAACTGCGCGGCATCCCCTGGCGGCGACTGACCGATGGCAGCCTGGTCGAGCTTGGCCAGGGGAGGAACCTGAAGCGGATCCAGGCGGCCGTCACCGCGGACACGGGTCAGATAGCGGTGGACGCCGCCTGCGACAAGGCGCTGGCCAGGCAGCTGCTGGCCGATGCCTTCCTGCCCGTCCCGCACGGCGAGGTCGTCACCCGGTTCGAGGACGCGCTGCCTCTGCTTGACCGGATCGGCCTGCCCCTCGTCGTGAAGCCGGTCTACGGCAACCAGGGCAGGGCCGTGACCATGGATGTCGCTGATGCGGCGGGCCTGGAGGAAGCATTCCTGCTGGCGGCGCAGGTGTCGGAAGAGGTCCTTGTCGAGCAACAGGTAGCCGGCCTGGACTACCGCGTGCTGGTGGTGGACGGCAACGTGGTGGCCGCAAGCCGGCGGGTGCCGTGCCACGTGGTGGGCGACGGCTCGAGCAGCATCGCCGAACTGATCAGGAGCGCCAACCTGGACGCGCGGCGCGGCAACGGGCACTCGAAGCCGCTGACCAGGATCGAGGGCACGGACTTCAAGGACCTTGACCTTTCCCGCGTGCCCGAGGCCGACGAGAAAATCGTGCTGCGCAGGGCCGCCAACCTCTCCCAGGGCGGCACCGCCATCGACGTGACCGATGAAGTTCATCCGGAGATCCGGGCGGCCTGCGTGCGCGCTGCGCGCGTCATCGGGCTTGATGTATGTGGCGTCGACCTGCTGACGTCTGACATCTCCAGGCCGCTTGACGGCGCAATCATCGAGGTCAACGCCTCGCCCGGGCTGCGGATGCACCTGTACCCCGACGAGGGCGATGCCCGCCCTGTCGGCGAGGCGATCGTGTCTATGCTCTACCCGTCCGGGGCCCCGGCCCGCATCCCCGTTTGCAGCGTGACCGGCACGAACGGCAAGACCACCGTGACCCGCCTGATCGCGTTCGTGCTCGCCCGGGCCGGCCTGCGGGTCGGCGCGTCGACGACCGATGGGATCATGATCGGCGGCGAGCTCGTCGCGAGGGGCGACATGACCGGTCCGGCCTCGGCCCGCGTGGTCCTGTCCGACACGTCGGTCGACGCTGCCGTGCTCGAGTGCGCCCGCGGAGGAATCATCAGGCGGGGCCTCGGCTTCGACTGGGCGGACACCGGCGTGATCACCAACATCCGGCTCGATCATGTGGGCCAGGACGGCATCGAGGACCTGGACGACCTGACATGGATCAAGTCGCTGGTGGCAGAGCGCGTCCGGTCCGGTGGCACGGTCGTGCTCAACGCCGATGATGACGCCGCGGCCGGCCTCGCCGACAGCGCGGCGCTGCAGCCCGGCGCGAGGATAGTGCTCTACTCCCTCCGGCCCGACAACGCACGCGTGCAGCGGCACCTGGCTGCCGGCGGCACCGCCTGTTTCGTCCGCGACGGCCTGCTGGTGGAAACGGGACCGCAAGGGGAGGTGAGGGTGGCAGCTGCGGATCAGATCCCGCTGACCCTGGGCGGCACCTCCTCGTATCAGGTCTCGAACTGTCTGGCGGCGATCGCTGCCTCACGCGCTCAGGGCGTCCCTGGTGAAGTCATTGCCGCCGCGCTGCAGGCGTTCAGCAGCAACGAGCACAACCCCGGCCGGGCCAACCTCTGGCATCTGGGCCAGGGCAGCCTGATGCTGGACTACGGCCACAACCCGGACGCTTTCAGGCATGCGGCTGAACTGAGCGCGGGCTGGAACGGTCCGGTGATCGCGATCGCCGGGGTGCCCGGGGACCGCGCAGACAGCGTGATCGCGGAAGCGGCCCGTGCGCTCGCCGATGGTTTCAGCCGCCTGTGGATCAAGGAGGACGGGGACCTGCGCGGGCGACAGCGGGGTGAGGTGGCCGAGCTGATCTGGCGGACCGTGCGGGAGCGCAACCATGAGGTGGACTGCAGGATCGTGCTGGACGAAGTGGACGCCCTGGAAGCGGTGCTGGAAGAGGTCATGGCCGGTGCTCACGCGATCCTCTTCTTCGAACGCCGGGAGCCGGTGCTGGAGGTGCTCCGGAAGGCCGGTGCGCGGCCCGCTGACGCGCTGCCGTCCGATCACCCTGAACACGCCACCGGCATCCAGGGCGCCTGGCAGGCGGGGCCGGTCGCGTGAGCCTCCCACTATTGCGCCAGGTTGTCGTATGATGATGTGACAGGTTGGCTAGAAGGTTGGAGGCGCGATCATGGAGGCAGCAACAACAGCGGAGAACAAGGGATCGGGCAGGCTTGCCGTGTTCACGGAGCAGCCGTTCAGGCACTCCGAGACCGTCCGGGAGCGCCTCGGAGCCACGGGCGAGCAGATGGCGGCGTACATCGGGATCACCTTCCGCACCTACCAGCGGCGCGCCAAGGCCGGCAAGCTGCAGGACGCGGAGTCGGCGAAGGTCGAGATGCTCGACTCGCTCCTGAGGATGGGTGAACGCGTTCACGGCAGTGTCGAGGAAGCCGGCCTCTGGCTCACCAGCCCGGTGGTGTCCCTCGAAGGCATGCGCCCGGTCGACCTGCTCGACACCGTCAGGGGCTACGAACGGGTGAAGAACAAGCTGCTGCAGATCGAGTACGGAACGTACTGACTTGCGCGCCTGGCGCATCTACCCTCACACAGCGAAGTACGCACGGGGCCCCGGCTTCGACCCGCTGGACGGCGCCGGCGGCAGGGTGGCGGCCGGCCGCTGGAACGATCCAGGGCACCCGGTCATCTACGCCGCGGCCAGCGCCAGCCTCGCCGCCCTGGAGACGATCGCGAACCTGCGGCACGCCGGACTTTTCGGCGAGCGGATGATCCTTGAGATCGAACTGGCCGACGACACCGAGCGCGTCTCCCTCGAGCAGGTCCTGCGCCTGCGCGCGGATGCACCGGCGGAGGACCCCGAACTGCTCACCCGGGAGTTCGGCAGCGACTGGCTCAGGCAGCGGCGCAGCCTCGCGCTCGTTGTTCCCAGCTTCGTCATGCCTTACGACATGAACGTACTGGTCAACCCCCTGCACCCTGCGGCGAAGGGCATGACGGTCCTGCGGCAGGAGCGGATCCGACTGGACGGCAGGATTCTTACAGGAGGGCCCGGCAGGCACGGGTAGGATCAAGGCATGTCCCGGCACTCGCGCCTGGTTCCCTCAAGGGCGGTAGCGTTCGTCCTCGCGCTCGGGGTCGTGCTGGCCACACTGCTTGCCGCCTGTCCCCGAATTCCGTCCGACGCCGAACTCATCAGCCGCTTCCAGCTGCACCGGGCCGCGCTGGCCAGCACGGACGATTACGCCTTCGTGTCGCCCGCAGCGCAGCGGCTCTGGACCCAGTCGCTGCGCATCGGGCCGCGCCGCTCACCGAACGGGGCGCCGGGCCTGGAGACCAGCTTCATCTGGACGTTCGGACCCGGTTCCTACATCTCCAAGGGCTACGCGTTCCTGCCGGGCGGTCAGCTGCCCGTTTCGGGCATGGCCCCGTCCTTCGCAGAGAGCCTCGACCGTGCCTACGTCGGCCTCCGGTACCGCCACATCGAGGGAGACTGGTACCTGTACCTGCTCCACTCCCGCTGACCGCTCAGTCGAGCGTGTCCGGATGCTGTACCACCGCGACCAGGATCTCCTCGGTCGCCTCACCTTCGGCCATGCTGACGAAGCCGGCGGCCGGACCCAGCGCCGCATAGCCCAGGCTCGCCCCGGCCGCAGCACTCGCCACGATCGCGGACTGGCCGTAGAACGCGATGTCCCAGAGCGGCCCGTTCAGCATCGGGTTCACCGCGTACGGGAAGCGCTGCTCCACCGCCACCCGGACGTGGGAACTGCGCAGCCAGTCCTCCTGCTGCCATTCGTTCCACGGCCCCGGGTTGGCCGAAGGCTGAACAAGTATCTGTGCGCCAAGCTCAACGAGGCGGTCGACGACTTCGTCGCTGAAAGCATCGAGGCAGATCGCCAGGCCGATGCGCCCGACGGCCGTGTCGAACACCTGGAGGGATTCGACCGTGCCCGACTTGAGGTCCAGCGCCGCCTCGCGCTCCAGCTCGATCAGCTCGACCTTGTCCTGCGCGCCGATCACTAGCCCGTCGGGTCCGAACAGGTACGTCGTGTTGTAGACGTTGTGCTCAAGGGGACCGGCCCGCCAGTTCACCACGCCATCCTCGATCCTGTAAGGCGGCAGGGGAGCCGTGCCCGCCACGACGTAGACGCCGTAGTCGCGCGCGGCGGCCGAGAACACCTCGAAGTAGGTCTCGGCGATCAGCCGGTTGCGGTTCAGGAGCAGCGCCGGCACCCAGGACTTCCAGCGGATCAGCCGCGTCCACGCCAGGGGCACGGCGTTGGCACGCACGACCGCGCCGATCGCCTCCTCGATCGACTCGATGCCGTTCAGGCGGGCCTCCATGCCCTGGACCACCAGCATCAGGCCGACGTCCTCGGGGAACACCACCAGCGTGGGCAGGTCCGGGTCGGTGGAAGCCTGCACGGCGTCCATCTGCTCGACGATCTTGCGCTGGAAGTCCTCACGGGTCCAGTAGTCATGCAGGTCCAGCGTCATCTGGACGGCGACCAGCTGGATGTCCGTCTCATCGGTCCGGGTGGGGGTCTGGGCGAGCGCGGTCATGGGGAGCATGCCAAGAAGCAACAGGCTTGCGCACACCGCCGCAGGCAGGCTGAATCCAGGTAACCGATTATTGAACATAAGGGCATTGTTACCCAAATGGTCGCGCTTGCGATGCTGATTACCGTTCCCCGGCCGACCCGCAGCCGCTGAGGCTCAGGCAGGGCTGGCGCGAGACGGTGCGCTCGAGCCGATCCGAGTCGAAGATGGCTGCGAGACAGCCGTAGTAGTGACTGCAGTCGCCGGCGTCTGCCGGGCCATCCTGCAGGGCGTCACGGACCGTCGTTTCGGTGAAGCCCATCAGCAGCACGTCCAGTGCCAGCTCGAGCCTCGCCGCCGCGTCGGCCTGCGGCCACTCCTCCTGCAGCTGAGGCCACCAGGACTCGCTGTCGGCCATCCGCGCCTGCACGTCCGAAGGGGCGTGCGTGAAGGCGTTCGCGGCGCGGTTGACCCAGTCGCCGCTCAGCGGCATCGAGCCCGTGAAGCCTGCTTCCTTCATGGCCAGGTCGAGCAGGCCCACGAAGTTGATCGCGTCCCTGAGCTGCAGCTCCGCGGGGCTCGACCGGCGCACCACGGCGTCGCGGTCTCCCCGGTTCATCAGCACGTGCATGGGCATGATGAAAGGCCCCGCGGGGCCCGGTCCCGGCCGCCGCACGTAATAGGCGGGCTCGTAGCCCTCAGCGGGAACTTCACCGGGGCTGCCCGGATACGTCATGAAGCTGATCATGCCGTTCTCGAACTCGAGGTGGAACGCGGTCGACAGAAGGTGTTCCATGTAGAAGTAGCCCTGGCCGTGACCGTCCTCGTAGTAGGTGCCGCTGAAGGGATAGATGCCGCTGCCCGTGTAGAGTCCGGTCAGTGTGCCGTCTTCGGCAACGTGGATCTCCAGGACCAGGTCGCGGGAATCCGCCCGCTCACGGACAAAGACGCCCGTGACATCGTGGCGTTCGGCGGGCGACTCGAGTGACGCGCAGCCGCTCAGGCTGATGCAGGGAGCCCGCGCCCGGGCCCGTTCCAGCCGCTCTTCGTCGAGGAGGATGACCAGGCACTCGAACGCCGTGTCGCAGCCTGCCCGGGACCCGGCATCTTCGGCTGCCGCCTCGCCCAGGACGCGCTCGCTGTAAGTCAGCACCAGCAGGTCGAGCGCCACCTCGAGTCGGGCGGTGGCATCGGCATCATGCCACTCGGCCTGCCACTGGGGCCACCATGACCCGTTGTCTTCGAACCGCGCCTGCAGCTCCGGAGGGGATTGGCGGAAGGTGTGGGCGGCTGCCATCAGCCAGGTGAACTCGCTTGAATCACCTGCGTGGCCAGCCTCGGCCATGACGAGGTCGAGCATGTCCCGGATGAGGTAAGCATCTCCCAGGAGCAGGACCGCGTGTTCCGTCCTGGCAAACACTGCGCCTGGGTCACCGCGCTCTTCGAGCAGTGCCTGAGGAGCGATGAACGCCGCCTCGGGACCCGGTCCCGGTTGCCGCAGCAGGTAGAGGCGTTCGCTGTCTTCGTCTGAGCCGAAGCGCAGCTGCGCCTCGAGCACGCCTTCGCTGAGCCTGAGGTTGATGCCGACTGAGGCGTCAAGCTGGAACACGCTTCCGGCCCCGGTGTCTTCCAGGAAGGTTCCGTCGAAGTAATCACGCCTGCCGGACAGGAAGGGGTGCTCGGCCAGGCCGCTCAAGGTTCCGGTCATCGTCCCGTCCGGTTCGATATGAAGCTCGAGCACCACCGGTACCGGTCGCGAGGAGTCGATGTAAGTGCCTGTCGCGTAGTGGGTGGCGGTGGAGGCCGCGACAGGGGCGAGCCCCGCCAGCAGCGCGGGCAGCAGCAGGCGGAGCAGCAACGTGTTACGCATCTTGACGACCTCCTCTTCAACCCGGTCGGTACGGGTCGGTTCGTGATTCTGCCGGTACCTTAGCGCAAAAAAACGCCGAATGGCCCGTTGCCGTGTTCTGAAGGTGTTAGGCACGCCTGGTACGGCCATTTTTGGCAAGAAAACCATCAGAAAGCCAGGTACTATCGGGGTTTGTGCTATTATGCATACACTTTGTGCGACGCTGCTGCCCGGACCGGGCTCCTGCAGCGAAAGCAGTCAGGAACGGCAGTGGTAATCAGACCGCTTCGTCGGGGCAGTCAGCGTGTTCCTTGTTCGCGGCAACAGGTTGTGACAGGGGACCGGCGCAGCATACCGACGGTGGAGAAAGGTAGGAACTGTTTATGCGTAACTCAAAAGCTATCAGGTATCTGTTCGCTTTCGTGGTTGCTGCGGCGGTCACGTTCGCCGCAGCGCAGCAGACGATCACACTGGAGGCCTGGACCATCGGGCCTGACGAACCGGCAGTTCACCGCGCCGAGAACCTCGAAGCGGCGGCTCTCATTCTCAACGAGCAGCTGGCCGCCGAGGGCGCCGACTACAGGGTTGAGCTCGTCACCGACTTCGAGACAGTCAGCTGGGACGACTTCCGGCGCCGGCTCCTGCTCGCGTTCGACTCCGGCCTCGCGCCCGACCTGATCGCCAGTTCGCACCTGGACATCGCCGTGTGGAGCGAGGGCGGCTTCCTGATGGAGCTCGATGGCTACATCGCTGAGTACGACGCGTTCGATGACGTCGTCGAGAGCCTCTGGGACTTCACAACTTACAAGGGCGCCGTCTACGGCATCCCGATCAACCCCGAGGCGCGGCCCTTCTACTTCAACAAGACGCTCCTTGCCGAGCTCGGCTGGAGTGCAGACGAGATCGAGGCCCTGCCCGGGCGCATCCTCGAGGGTGACTTCATCTGGGACGACGTCGTCGAGGTCAGCCTCGAGGCGATCGAAGCCGGCGTGGTCGCCCCCGGTCACGGCTACTGGCACCGCCCGGCCGACGGCCCCGACTACTATCACACCTACATGGCGTACGGCGGAAGGCTCCAGGACCCGGACACCGGGCAGCTCGTCTTCACGCAGGACGCCGCGCTGGGACTGTTCACCCTCCTCGGGCGCATGGCCGACGAAGGCGTCATCCTGCGCGACCTGATCGGCACCCCGTGGCCGGAGTGGCACCGCACCGTCGTCGACGGCGAGGTCCTCTTCAACTCAGCCGGCACCTGGAGCTTCGCGGAATGGGCCACGCAGTTCAGCGACGGCGGCTACGACCACATCTGGGAGACCTTCGGTTTCGCCCTTCAGCCCGCGGCCGAGCGCGGCGGCACGCCCACCACGCTCTCGCACCCGCTGGCGTACTACATCTGGTCCGGCACCGATCATGCCGACCTGGCAGCGAGGCTGCTCAGCATCGTCACCACGCCGGAGTTCGACGTGCGGGCGATGGAGAGCGGCCACCTGCCGGCACTGGAGAGCACGCGGGCCGAGGATGCCTTCCTCGAGAACGAGTTCCTCAGCCAGGTCAGCTACATGGTGGACTACACGAGCGCGCAGCCCGTGCACGACGGCTTCGGACGCTACGCCGACATCGTGTTCCGCAGCATCAACGCGGTCGAGAGCGGGCAGCTTACCCCCGAGGAAGCCGTCGAACTAACGGTCGAAGAGCTGCAGCGCGCGCTCGGCGACCAGGTGAGCATTGAGTGAGCACACCCGCCGCGGCTACTGACAGGGGCGCGGCAAGGCACGGCGGAAACAGGGCCAGCAGCTGGAAGCTGCCGGCCCTCTTCCTCCTGCCCGCCCTGATAATCGTCCTGCTGTTCTTCTTCGGACCGGCGATAGTGACGGGCTACCTCTCGATGACGGACCTGTCCGCCCGGACGCTTTCGGACCCGTCGTTCGTCGGCTTCGACAACTACGAGTACGTGCTGGGCAGCCGGTGGACGCCACTCATACTGCGCAACACGCTCTTCTATGTCGGCGTGACGCTTCTGTTCAACGTCGGCATGGGCCTGGTCCTTGCCATCGTGATCTCCGGCATGTCCGACCGGGTGGGCAACGTCTTCAGGCTGCTGTGGCTACTGCCGCGCATCACCTCCCCGGTGATCTACGTCGTGATGTGGCAGGCCCTGATGGCCCGCGCTCCCTACGGGTTCCTGAGCCAGCTGACGGGACAGTCCCAGAACTGGGTGAACGCCTACCCCTGGCACAGCGTGATCCTCATCAACGGCGTAGTGGGCGCGTCGCTCGGCATGCTCATCTTCACGGCGGCGATCCGTTCGATCCCGGAAGACCTGTTCCGCGCCGCCGCGGTGGACGGCGCCACCACGTGGCAGACGGTGCGCCGCGTCATCCTGCCGCTGATGCGCTGGCCGATCATGTTCGTCACGGCGTACCAGACGCTGTCGCTGCTCGCATCGTTCGAGTACATCCTGCTGCTCACCAACGGCGGCCCGGGCTTCTTCACCACCGAGGTCTGGTCCCTGTGGGCCTACAAGGAGGCTTTCCAGAGCTACGTCGGTAACGTCGAGTTCGGACTCGGGGCTGCGATGGCCGCGTTCCTGGTGGTGACCGGCATCGTCGCCTCGCTCATCTACCTGCGGGTGTTCCGATTCAACGACCTGCTCGCCAGGCCGAAGATCGAGGTGAACTGAGTGCTGAAGCCAAGGTCCTGGCCGCTCTGGCTCATCTTCCTGATCGTCGTGACGGTACCGATCCTGATCGGCTACGTGTGGCTGCTTCTCAGTTCGTTCAACGACCGTGTGCACGGCCTGACGCCAGCAGGCGACTGGGGACTCTCGAACTGGCGGTTCCTGTGGGAGAACGTCGGCAGGCGGCCCTCCATCTGGACGGTCATGCTGAACACCCTGCTGTTCGCCGGCGGAGTCTCGGTGACGGTGGTCATCGTCTCGGCGATGGCCGCGTACGCCGTTTCCCGGCTCAGCTTCCCGGGCCGCAGCTGGTTCCTGGGGCTGATCCTCGTGCTGCACGCTTTCCCGGCAGTAAGCCTGCTGATCGCCTCGTACTACGTGCTCGTGGTGCTCGGGCTCTTCGACTCCCTGCTGGGAGTCATCCTCGTGATGACGTCGTTCATGATGCCGCTTGGGATCTGGCTGCTCAAGGGCTTCTTCGACAGCCTCTCGTGGGAGATGGAGATGGCCGCGCTCGTGGACGGCGCTTCACGCTGGCGCATATTCTGGCGGATCGCGATGCCCCTGGTGTCGCCGGGCCTGTTCGCCGTCGGGATCTTCACCTTCCTGGTCGCCTGGGGCGAGTTCATCCTGCCCTACACCTTCATCGTGTCCGGCAGGACCTGGACTTTCTCGATCTATCTGAACAGCATGATCGGTGACTTCGAGATGGCTGATTACGGCCTGCTCGGCGCGGTCGGACTCTTTTACATGCTTCCGGCAGTCGCGGTCTTCTTCTTCGGGCAGCGTTACCTGCTCACGATGTACTCCGGAGGCAGCAAGGGATGACAGAGCCCGTTCACAAGGGCGTTTCCGTGAGCCTGCAAGGGCTTGCGAAGAACTTCGGTCAGGTCGAGGCGCTCAAGCCGCTCGACCTGGACATCAGGAGCGGCGAGCTCGTCGCGTTCCTGGGACCTTCAGGCTGCGGCAAGACGACCACCCTGCTGCTGATCGCCGGAATCTACAAGGCGAGCGCCGGCGGCATCCGCTTCGACGGCGCGCCGGTGAACGACCTGCATCCGAGCAAGCGCGACATCGGCATGGTCTTCCAGTCATATGCGCTGTATCCGCACCTGAGCCTGTTCGAGAACATCGCCTTTCCGCTCAGGCTGCGCCGGGTTCCGCGTGACCAGCTGAAGGCGCGCGTCAGCAAGGCGGCCGAGCAGCTGCAGATCGGCGAGGTCCTGCACCGCAGGCCGGGTCAGGTCTCCGGCGGGCAGCAGCAGCGGGCCGCGCTGGCGCGGGCACTGGTCAAGGAACCCCGCATGCTGCTGCTGGACGAGCCGCTCTCCAACCTGGACGCCCAGGTCCGGCTGCAGGCACGCAGCGAGATCCGCAGGCTCCAGCAGGAGCTCGGCATCACAAGCATCCTCGTGACGCATGACCAGGCCGAGGCGCTCGCGATGGCCGACCGGATCGCGGTGTTCCGGGCCGGCGAGCTGCTGCAGTTCGCCCCGCCGGAAGACCTCTACCGCAGCCCGGCTGACGCCTTCGTGGCGCAGTTCGTCGGCAACCCGCCCATGAACCTCTTTCACGGCTCGGTTTCCGGAGGCGTCTTCCGCGCGGACGGGCTCGAAACGGCGGTTCCAGCAAGCTGGCCGGAAGGGCCCGGTTCGCTTGGGATCAGGCCTGAGGACATCAGGATCGTGCCCTCGGCCCACGAGGCGACGGTTTCAACTATGCTGCAGGTAATGGAACCGCTGGGTCGCGATTATCTGCTCAACTGCGCCATGGAAGAGGGCTTCGTTCAGGCGCTCACTGCCGACCGGGCCGACGCCTCCGTCGGCGACACAATCCATCTCCGGTTCGCACCGGACAAGCTTCAGCTCTTCGCTGAAGACGGGAGGCGCATCGAGCCGTGAACCTGCCGAAGTCACTCCGTTACAAGGGGCGCGAAGTACTTCTGAAGTATCACAAGCTGAACGACGGCAGGGGCGTGCACCCGCCGAACAGCCTGCCGGCTCTTGACAAGGTGCTGGCCGCGGGTGTCGCCGTGATCGAGTTCGACGTCAGCGAGACCGCCGACGGTGAGTTCGTCCTTCTGCACGATCCTACGCTGGAGCGTGAGACGACCGGCCTGGGCCCCTTGAGCAGGCTGAGGAGCACTGACATCGCCGGCCTGCAGCTTCGCAACAGCACGGTCGCGCCGGCCACGCTGCGTCAGGTGGTCGCGCGCCTTGCAGGCCACGACCAGCCCCTGAAGATCCAGGTGGACCTGAAGAAGTCTGAGCCGCTGACGCGCGAGGCCGCGACCCGGCTCCTGGCGATGCTCGCGCCGCTGCGTGAGAACGACGCGCTCCGCGTGGTGGTCGGCTGCCTGGGTGACTGGAACCTGCGGATGCTGCGCCGGATCGATCGCGACCTGCTGGTCGGCTTCGACCCCGCCTACTATCTGCACGGCAGCGTTCACGGTGGGTTCCAGTCGCTGCCCACCCGCGTGAACGCCTACGGTTACGCGGACGATCATCCACTGGGGTACCGGCGCACGCTGCCGGTGGCAACTTACCTGGAGGACCGCCTGGACGTGCTGATCAGCCAGGTGGCCGGCGCGGTCGAGTTCTACCTGCACAAGGAGTTCATCAGCCGTGCCATCGGCGACGGTGTCAACCCGGTCTCCTACCTGCAGCAGCAGACCGGTGCGCAGGTAGACGCCTGGACCATCAACGCCTGGGACGAGGACGCGGGAGTCGCCCTGCAGACGGTGCTTGATGCCGGTGTCGACCAGATCACGACCGACACCGCCATCCAGGTCACCGAAGCGGTCACCGCCATGGGGGCTGGAGCCTGAGTTCCTGACGGCGCGGGCCGGGCAGGGGATACGGGCCCGCAGCTCCGGCGAGGCTCATGATGCGCCCGCTGACCAGTTCCGGAGCCTCGAAGGCCCTGTCAGCGGGCAGAAGCAGGTAGGCGCCGCCCGCCAGGCCGCGGGCCAGTTCCGCGTCCATCAGCTCGGCCGTGCGCGCGGCCTGCACCTCGCGCCACGCGTCATCAGCGGTGCCCTCGACACCTTCGAAGTCGGCCTTCATCTCGGCCAGTCTGTGCCGCACGTACCACCATGAGCGGCGCACGATCGGGCCCAGCACGGTCTCACTACGTGCGTCGAAGCCTGCGGCGAGCGCCGCCGGATCCGCACCGGGTTCCACTTCGCGCAAGGAGTCCCTGAGGCAGCGTGCGTGCAGCAGCGCCAGGCTCGAGCCGCGCCCGAGGGTCGGGTCGGTGCACGCCCAGGAATCGCCCAGCAGCACGAGTCCCGAGACGAGCGGCTCACCGTCGCGCACGAGGCTGCGGCCGCGGTCCTCGATGGCGGCCATCATGGAGACGCCTGGCGTGAGCGGCCGGCCCGAAGTGCCCCAGTGGGCGACCAGCGGGTACTGGCTCAGCGCGCCCGACCAGACCTCGGGATCGCGCAGGGCCAGCAGCCCGCTGTCCGCTGAGTGGCCGACGAACGCGACCGACCAGGTGCCGGCGTCTGCGGGGAGGGTGATCAGCGACAGCCCGTGATACGGTTGCATCGTGCCGCCGAGCAGCTCGGGCAGGCTTCCGTTCGCTGAGGCGAAGTGTCTGGAGAAGTAGACGGAGCCCGCTGCCGCCACCTGCTCGACGGGAGAGGGGAGCCCGGCGTCCGACAGCCAGGTGGGCAGCCGTGAGCGGCGGCCGGTGGCGTCGACCACCAGGTCGGCGTTCCATGTTCGGCCCGAGGCGGTCCCGACCCCGGTGACTTGGGGCGGCACGGCCGGTGTCGCCAGAAGGCCGGTCACGCGTTCGCCCCGGTGGACGCTCACGCCAGGCGTTTCCTCCGCGAGGCCGGCCAGCACCGCCTCGAGCACCGGCCGGCGCGCGGTGACCGTCTCGAAACGCGTGTCCTGAGGCGGGTAGCCTTCGTCCGTCCGGAACGCATCGCGCGCCGCCGGAAACGCGTCGAGCGCGTTGAACCTGAGGCCGCCGGCCTGCAGGAGGCGGGGAAGCAGATCCGGCAGTTCTTCCTCGACCAGCTGGCGCCAGAGCGGCAGGTTCAGGTGGATGAGGCCGAACTGGTTCACGCCGGGACGCTTCCAGCCGGAAAACGCGGCCCGCGGATCCGCGGGAACGGGCGCGGGGTCGCGCTCGAGGACGGTGACGTCGTGACCGTCGCGTGCGAGCAGGATGCCGGCGCTGAGTCCGGCCAGGCCGGCGCCGATCACGAGTACGCTGCTCACGCCGTGTCGGCGATGGCCCGGAGGCCGCCTTCATCCGTAACGCCGATCCAGCCGCGGCCCGTCTTCACCAGCCCGTCGCGCCGGAAGCGGCTGAGCGTTCGGCTGACGGTCTCGACCGTGGTGCCGGTCATCCCGGCCAGGTCGTTCTGCGGCAGCGGCGTCTGGATCAGGAGCATGCCGTCGGATTCCTCGCCGTAACGCGCCGCAAGCTGCAGAAGCGTCGTCGCAATCCGCTGCTCGGTGCTGCCGGTACTCAGGCTGCGGATCGCATCCCGCGCCTGCCTCAGCTGGTTGCCGGCGAACTCCAGTACTTTCATGGTGACGTCAGGATGCTTCTGCAGCAGGTTCCGGAAGTCGCTGCTGGCGATGCCGAGCAGGCAGCAATCGGTGTGGGCCTGCGCCCCGTCGGCGTACGCGTTGTTGCCGATGGCCGCCAGGCCCCCGATCAGGTCACCCGGCGCGGCAAGCTGCAGCAGGACCTCGGTGCCATCCGGTCCCTGCCGGGTGAGCTTCACCTGTCCCGCCGCGATGATGTACATGCGTTCGGCCGGGTCGCCGAAATGGTAGATCCACTCGTGCTGCGCGAAATGAACTTCGCGAAAGGCCCGGTTCGCCTCGCCCATCGCCCCGTCGGGCAGCTGGCTGAAGAACTGGGCCTGCGAGAGCAGCTCGAAGCGCCGTTCGATGGAGCAGTGCTGCAGCTCCTCGGAAACGTCACGAAGCGGGGTGGTGCGGCGGCTGCCTTCAGCGCTGGCGCTCATGACCGAGTGTATCCGGCGGAGCGGGAGCCGCCTGTAGGCTCCGGGCCTACCGCTTGTGCACCGCGTAGGTCAGGTGCGTGACCTTTGATGACGATTCCGACTGTGCCATCAGTCGCTTGCTCCATTCCCGGCATTCCCGGTGACGTACGCGGCCAGGCTGCTCAGCGTCTGTCGGCCACCCTCCACTGCGCGGTGCTTCTCGACTGCCTCGTCGCGCAGTTCCCTGGTCGGGAAAACCGTGCGCATCTCGATCCGGGTCCTCGCGCCGTCCGCCTCGAACGTCAGAACCGACTCGAAGGCGTTCGGGTCGTCGCGGTACTCGCCGTGCAGCATCGCGATCCGCTCAGGCGGGACGATCTCGGTCCAGGTGATCCACTCCTGGTAGTCCGTCCCGTCGGGCCCGTGCAGCACGAAGTCCCACACGCCGCGTACGCGGAACTCGAACGATCGCGTGGTCGTGGTGAATCCCTGCGGCCCCCACCAGCGCGACAGGTGCCGCACCTCGGTGAACGCTTCGAACACCACTTCGCGTGGGGCATCGATGTGGCGGGCGATGACTATCTCGCGGTCGGCGGCCCCGTCCTGCGCCTGCGGGTCCTGTCTGGTCTCACTCATGATCCACCTTCCTCTCCTGCTTGCGTTCCTGCACGTACGCGTCGAGCCGGTCGAAGCTCCCGGTCCAGAACTGCTCGAACCCTCCTGTCCACTCATGGACCGCGCGCAGTCCTTGGGCGTCCAGGTCGTAGAGGCGCTGCTTGCCTGCTCTGCGGTCGCGCACCAGTCCGACCTCACGCAGCACCCGCAGGTGTTTGGAGGTCCCCGGCTGGGACAGGCCCAGCGCCCGGGCCAGCTCGGTCACGGGCCAGTCGCCGCTGCGCAGCAGCACCAGGATCTCCCGCCGCTTGGGCTCGGCGATCGCGTTGAAGACGTCTGATGTCGTTGCTGCCCGTGCCATCGGGTAACTTTATATGCCCATATGGTTATGTGTCAAGTGCTCGAGGCGTCAGCTCGGCCAGGTGCCCTTCTGACCGGTGTTCCACGACCCCGTCGAGCAGGCGAACGAGTGGATCCAGGCCGGACGTCGGTTCGTCCAGGGGCAGCAAGGCGCTGAACGGAAGCAATCTCGAATCTTCGAATCCCTGGTCTCACCGCCGAAGCCATGCTGGCCTTCGCCATGTCCGCAGGTAACTGGAGGCCGAATCAGATGGGATATCCTGAACCCGATGAGTGGCTCCGCGACACACTCCGGGCCGATGGTCCTGTACGACGGCGAGTGCCCCGTATGCACCAGGCAGGCCCGCAGCCTCAGTCACTTCGCTCGCCGCAGGATCGAGGCGCGTCCGTATCAGTCGTTCAGCAGCACGGATCCGCGGCTCAGCCGTGCCGAGCTGGATCGCGAGCTGAAGCTCGTGACGCCGGACGGGGGCGTGTTCGGCGGGGCCGAGGCGATCGTCAGGGCAGCACGGCTGGCCAGGCCGGCGCTCGGCTGGGTCCTCTCCGTGTACTACGTGCCCGGCCTGAGACAGGTAGCGGACCGGCTGTACTCCTGGGTCGCGCGCAACCGCTATCGCCTGTTCGGCAGGAGCGGCCCCGCTGTGTGCAGCGATGACACATGCGGCAACTTCCGGAGGTGATGCGATGAAGATCGCAACGTGGAATGTCAATTCTATCCGTACACGGGTCGACCGGGTAGTCGCGTGGCTGGACCGGACCGGTGCGGACGTGCTCACGATCCAGGAGACGAAGTGCAAGCCGGAGCAGTTCCCGCGCGCGCCGTTCGAGGAGCGCGGCTTACACGTCGAGGTGCTCGGACTGAACCAGTGGAACGGCGTCGCGATCGTGAGCCGGCAGCCGTTGACCGAAGTGCAGCACTACTTCACCGACGTACCGATCTTCGGCGACAGCGAGGTCGCCGAGCCGCGTGCGCTGGCCGCCACGACGGGAGGCATCAGGGTCTACTCGCTTTACGTGCCTCACGGCCGCAGCCTGGACAACGAACACTACCGCTACAAGCTTGCCTGGCTCGAGGCGCTCGCGCGCGAGGCCGCGGGCATCGTCGACCGTCAGGTCGCCCTGACCGGCGACTGGAACATCGCCCCGTTCGATAGCGACGTCTGGGACATCGCGCTCTTCGAGGGCGCGACCCATGTTTCCGAAGCGGAACGCGCCGCGTTCAACCGATTCATCGACCTGGGTTACCGCGACGTGGTTCGGGACCTCGTGCCCGAAGGGTACACGTACTGGGACTACCAGCAGCTGCGGTTCCCCCGCAACGAAGGCATGCGGATCGACTTCATCCTCGCTTCCCCGACCCTGGCCGCCCGGGTGACCGACGCCTTCATCGATCGGGACGAGCGCAAGGGCAAGGGCGCCAGCGACCACGTGCCGGTAATGGTCACCGTCGCATGAGCGCCAGGCCCGCCGTGCTCCTCACGCGCGGTCTGCCGGAAAAGGCGACCCGGATCCTGGCTGACAGTACACACCTGACAGTCAACCTGCATGACCGCGCCATGTCGCGTGACGAGCTGGTCGCGGCCCTCCCGGACAAGACTGGGCTCCTGAGCCTCGTGACCGACACGGTCGACGCTGAGCTGCTCGACCTGGCCCCGGACCTGAAAGTAATCTCCAACTACGCGGTCGGCTACGACAACATCGACGTGAAGGCGGCGACGGAGCGGGGCATCATCGTGACCAACACGCCCGACGTGCTGACTGCCGCGACGGCCGACCTGGCGTTCGCACTGCTGCTCGCGGCGGCCAGGCGGGTTGTCGAGGGCGACCGCATGGTGCGCGCGGGCAGATGGACAGGCTGGGAGCCGATGCAGCTCCTCGGTGCCGAGGTGACCGGCAGCAGCCTGGGACTCGTCGGGCTCGGCCGGATCGGCCGGGCCGTGATTCCCAGGGCTCAGGGGTTCGGCATGAATGTCAGCTACTGGAACAGGACGCGGCTGTCCGAGGCGGAGGAGAAGCGGCTCCGGATCAACTACCTCGGTCTGGACGAACTGCTCGCGACCTCGCGCTTCGTATCGCTGCACGTGGCAGGCACGCAGGAAACGAGGCGCCTGATCGACCGCCGGGCGTTGCACCTGATGCGCAACGATGCATACCTGATCAACACCGCGCGGGGCACCGTGGTGGACGAGGTCGCCCTGGTCGATGCACTCCGGGAAGGCCGGATCGCGGGTGCGGGCCTCGACGTGTACGAGCGAGAGCCGGAGCTTGCCGTTGGCCTCGCAGGCCTTGCCAATGTCGTGCTGGCACCGCATCTTGGCAGCGCCACGGTCAGCACACGTACCGAAATGGCGCTGCTGGCTGTCGGGAACCTGCTGGCCGTGCTCGAGGGCGATGAGCCAGCCCACCGCGTGAACTGACGCTAAGCTGCGGATATGGACACAGATAAAGCGGTACTCGGGGCCTACATGACGGTGCCGGACGAGGAGACCGGCAGGGCAATCGCGCATGAACTGGTCGGCCGGCGGCTCGCTGCGTGCGCCAACATCTTTCCCGGGGTGAGCTCCATTTACGCCTGGAACGGCACGATCGCGTCAGAAACCGAGGTGGTGGTGTGGTTCAAGACGACCGAGGCAAGGCGTGAGGAGCTGATCGCGGCCGTAAGGGAACTCCATCCGTATGACGTCCCCTGTCTGGTCGCCTATCCTGCGGCGGGTGGGCTTCCGGAGTATCTGGACTGGGTACGCACGGAGAGCGCCAAGCCCGGCTAGCCCTCACGCACCAAGCTTGATCCGGGCAGCAGTGAGCGTGCCTTCCTCGAGCCCTTCAGACTTGCGGACCGCCGCCTTGACTGGCAGCACGTAGCCGCCGTCCTTCAGCCAGAGCGAGGTGGTCCACTCGGTTCCACCGATGCGGGCAGTGACCGGGATCATGCCCCATCCGTAGGTAACGAGGGCCGCGACCATCCGAACCTGCTCGCACGCCTCGGGCGAGAGGCTGACGAAGTAGAAGGGCGCCGGCCCGCGCCAGTGCCAGAGCTCACCCGCAAAGGTGATCGTCATGCGGCATTCTAGCGGACGTGCGGGAGCACACCGGCCAGGAACGCCTCCGTGTCGTCGACGCCGACCCCGATGAGGCGGGCCCGATGGTGAGTTCAGGCTCGGGTGCTTCCTCGGCCCCGTGCACCGCAACGATGGCCCCCAGCGGTACGACCGCCTCCCAGCGAAGCCCGTAACTCAGCCTCAGCCACTTGGCGCCCAGCTGGTGCGGCCGGTTCCTGCGGGCGGCCATGTCACCGAGCACCCAGAGCAGTGAGTAGCCGCTCAAGGCGGTAAGGATCCAGGCGGCGAGAGGGCTGTACATGTGCATCAGGAAGTGGATCGGCACGATCTCGATGCAGATGGCGAGCGCGACGGCGACGAAGACGGTGTCGTCCTCCGACCCGTGGCTGGTGAAAGCCCGGGCACGGCGCCGCTTGCCTCCTGCCTGCCGAGACCAGGAACCCTCAGGGGCCGCCGTCAAGGGACTATCGTCCCCGAGCCGGTTGGCATAAAGTCTTGTGTGATCCCTTGATAGCCGCGATTCTCATCTTCCTCCTGACGCTTGCCCTGGTCATCGTGCAGCCGCGCGGCCTCGGAATCGGCTGGAGCGCACTGCTTGGCGCGGGCCTTGTGATGGTCACGGGCATCGTGACGCCCGGAGATATCCCGGAGGTCTGGTCGATCGTCTGGAACGCGACGGCGACCCTGATCGCGATCATCGTGACCAGCATGCTGCTCGACGAGGCGGGCTTCTTCGAGTGGGCCGCGCTGCACGTGGCGCGGTGGGGAGGCGGAAACGGCCGGCTGCTCTTCGGCCTGCTCGTACTGCTCGGAGCGGTTGTCGCAGGCCTCTTCGCCAACGACGGGGCCGTGCTGATCATGACGCCACTCGTGATGGCGATGCTTCACGCGCTCGGTTACGGCCCGGCCGCCACGCTGGCGTTCGTGATGGCGGCCGGCTTCGTCTCCGACACCGCCAGCCTCCCGTTCGTGATTTCCAACCTGGTGAACATCGTCTCGGCCGACTATTTCGGTCTGGGCTTCAGCGAGTACGCCAGCGTGATGGTGCCGGTCAACGCGGTCTCGGTAGTTGCGACGCTGGTAATCCTCTACTGGTACTTCCGGCGCGACATCCCGACGCACTATGAGCGTTCGCGGCTGCGCGATCCGGACGCCGCGATCCGGGACCGGGCGACCTTCCGGGCAGGGTGGTTCGTGCTACCGGCCCTGTTGGTTGGTTTCTTCGGCCTCGAAGGCACCGGCGTGCCCATCAGCGCCGTCGCCGCGGCCGGAGCCGTGGTGCTGCTCGCGGTCGCGGCCAATGGCGGCAGGATCGGCACGCGCCGCGTCCTGGCGGCCGCCCCGTGGCAGGTAGTCCTGTTCTCCCTCGGCATGTACATCGTGGTCTACGGCCTCCGGAACGAAGGACTGACCGACCTGCTCGCGGGAGTGCTCGACGTGTTCGCCGGCCACGGAGTCCTGGTGGCAACCGTCGGCACCGGCATGCTGAGCGCGCTGCTTTCATCGGTCATGAACAACCTGCCGACGGTGCTTGTCGGGGCGCTCTCGATCGACGCGGGCACCGCAGATGGGGTGGTCAGGGAAGCGATGATCTATGCGAACGTCGTGGGCAGCGACCTTGGTCCCAAGATCACGCCGATAGGTTCCCTGGCCACACTGCTCTGGCTTCATGTCCTCGCGCGTCGGGGACTGGTGATCACCTGGGGCTACTACTTCCGGGTCGGGATCGTCCTGACGCTGCCCGTGCTGCTGGTGACGCTGCTTGCCCTTGCACTGAGGCTGGCATGAACTGACCGAATAGAAGTTCCGCACACAATCTGCCTGCCGCGGTCAGCTAGGATTATTCTCACTTATGAAAAAACCAAACATGAAACTTGCCGTACCCTTACTGCTGTTCACCCTGCTCGCCCACATGGGCGCCAGCGCCCTGGCGGCACCCTTCTTCCTGCCCACCGGGGTGGACGTGCACAACACCGGGGACCCGCGCATCGAGGCCGACAGCGCCGGCAACCTGCACATGGTCTACCCGTACGTGGCCGCGATGGGTGCCGTCTACGCGTGGTGCCCGGCGGGCTGCGCGGACGACAGCCTGGTGTACACCGTGGCCTTCGAAACTGACACCGCCGTCAGTAACGCCATGGTCGCGGTCGACTCCACCGACCGGCCGCACGTGCTGCTCGGGACGCACGAACAGATCATCTACGCCACCTGTGAGGGCGACTGCCGGATGGGCGGCAACTGGCGCTACGGAGTGATCCATGAGCACGACGGCGACTGGGAGATCACCGGCGAGGCGTTCACGCTCGACCCGGCGGGCCGGCCGCGTTTCCTGATGCACTCGTACCAGGCGTACCTGGGCCTGTTCGCGCCGGAGCCCGGCACCAGGTTCTTCACCTGCGACGCCGACTGTCTGCAGGCTGACTCGTGGTCGAGCAGCCTGATCAGCGAGCAGAGCTGGCTGGAGCCGACGTTCCGTTACGACACTTCAGGTGTGGCGCACGTGTCCGCAGTCATACCGGTCGATGAGGTCGATCTGGTCGCCTACCTGCGCTGCGACACCGACTGCGGCAACGAGGTGGAAGACAACTGGCCGGGCGTCGGGCTCGCCAACGCATTTTCGGACCGCTACATCGAGGAGATCAGCCCCGCCGTCTCGATGGCGCTCACGGGCAGTGGCGGCGTCAGGCTCGCCTTCCTGGCGGCTGACGACGCCTCTGAGCGCATGCTCGTCTACTTCCAGTGCGACACCGGCTGCACCGAGCCGGACGCGAGCGGCTGGGACGGCCTCATCATGCAGCAGGGCGAGGACGCGAGCAACCTGGGCGACGGCATCGACCTGGCACTGGACGGTCAGGACCGCCCGCGCCTTGCCTACACCGTGCAGAGCAGCATCCTCGTCGCCACCTGCAACACCGACTGCACCAACGCGAGCGGGAACGACGACTGGGGTGCCACGCGTGCGGAACTGAGCAGCGACATCCCGCCGGACGACATCTTCCTGTATCACAACTGCACGGTCGGCTTCTGGAACCTCAGGCAGCCCTCGATAGCCCTCGGGCCGGACGGACAGCCCGCGGTCGCCTACCGGGCCGAGGACATCAGCGTCGGCTTCACCACGCCGGACCCGACCAGGCCGGCGTGCACCGCAGGTGTCGACATGACCATGGCCCGCCTCAGCATCGTGCAGCCGGACTGACACGCCTGCTCAGAGGCAGAACTCCCCGGCCGGTGCGAACCCTTCGTCACCGCGGCGGCACTCGTAGGCCACATCGGTGTAGAACGCGGGCGTCAGGGCATCCCCGAAGACGGTGACGCGCTGCCAGATTGCGGCAAGCGAATCGTCGGCAAGCTCGCGCTGCACCACGACGGCATCGACCGACGCGTCCTGGCCCAGATTGCGCTCGACCGTGACCTCGGCGACCACGCGGTCCTGCCCGATCACCTCGGCCGTGTAAACGTCGAAGCCCGCCCTTTCGACGGCCAGGGCCAGTACTCCGGCGGGCGTGGGGAAGCCGGCCGCATCGAACCCGAAGCCGGTCTCGAAGAGGGCCACGGCAGCGTCGGTCTCCTCGGCACCCTGCCAGACGGCGGCGTCCTCGATGGCTGTCGCCGTCTCGTCGCATGAGGCGGCAGCCTCGCCCTCCAGCTCGCGGTACGAGGCGGCCCAGATGACGGCGTTGTTGCCCATCAGCTGCTGCATCACCAGCCGCCACTCGGAGTGGGGGCCCTCGCCGAACTCCTCGGCCGGCGCGACGTTGTCCGCGCCGTAGGCAGCCACGTTCTCGGCATGGATGGCGGGGCCCAGGTTGCAGCGCTGCAGGGAGGCGAGCACGATCCGCTCGGGGTCCGCGGCCGGCGAGGCGTCAGCCTCGATCACGCGCACATGCATGTGCAGACGGCTGCGCTGCAGGTCGCCCTCCATCACCCGTGGCACCAGGGCGGCCTTCACGAGCGGATCGAGCCTGCCGCTGGCGAGCAGCGCGGACTCGTCACCTTCCGCCCTCACGTGGTCCTCGATCGCCAGCTCGACGTAATACGTGTCGATCTCTGTGTAATCACCGTCAGTTGCCAGGAAGTCGCCTATCACGGTCTCGAGGGCCGCGGCGTCCAGTGGTCCGTCCGAGGCGTGCGCGGCGGCCAACGCCATGAGCAGTGAGAACGCGATGGTGGTGAGCAGTGCCAGTCCTGTCCGGTTTGCCAGCTTTGTCATGTGCGTATCGTATTGCAGATGGCGTCAAGCGAACGTCAATCGCGCCCACCATTTGCGGCGACGGGCCAGACTTGCGTGCTGGAGTAGACTGCTGGCTGTGGCGAGCGTAGCCACCATTACTGTGCGCCGGGAGTCACGATTGAAACAAACACCGCAACTTGTCACCGGTCTGTTCCTCATGCTGTTCTCTGCCGCCGCGTTCGGAACGTCCGGCGCGCTGGCGAAGGGCCTGCTGGCGTCAGGCTGGACCCCGGCCGCCGCGGTCACCTGGCGCGTCGCCATCGGGGCCGCCGTGCTGGCCGTTCCGGCGCTGCTGTCGATGCGGGGCCGCTGGCACACCCTGCGGACAGGCTGGCCGACTGTGCTGCTCTTCGGCGTGATCGCCGTCGCCGGCTGCCAGCTTGCGTACTTCCTGGCTGTCGAGCGGCTCTCGGTGGCCGTAGCTCTGCTGCTCGAGTTCAGCGGCGTGCTGCTGGTGGTGCTGTGGCTCTGGGCCAGGCGGGGGCAGCGGCCCCGGCCGCTGACGGTGGCGGGCAGCATCATCGCGGTCATAGGTCTCGTGTTGATCCTTGACGTGTTCGGCGTGGTCCGGCTCGATCCTGTCGGCGTTTTCTGGGGCCTGGTTGCGGCGGCCGGGCTCGCCTCATACTTCATCCTGGCGGCGGACGAGAGCCACGGGTTGCCGCCACTCTTCGTCGCCGGCGGCGGACTGGCGGTCGGCACGGTCGTGCTCCTGGTTGCGGGCGGAGCAGGACTGGTGGGTTTCAGCTGGAACACGGCGGATGTGCTGCTGGCGGGCTGGAGCGTCCCGTGGTGGCTGGACATCGCGCTGCTGGGCGTGGTCGCGGCGGCCTTCGCTTACCTGAGTGGCATCGAAGGGGCGCGCCGGCTCGGCTCGAAGCTGGCGTCGTTCATCGGGCTGTCCGAGGTGCTATTCGCGGTGGTCTGGGCCTGGCTGCTGCTGGGCGAGATGCCTTTGCCCGTTCAGCTCTTCGGAGGCGCACTGATCCTGGCCGGTGTCGCGCTCGTGCGTCTGGACGGTGATCCGGCGCCTTCGGACGCGCCGCGACCGGTCGGGGCGCAGGTTCCCGCCGGAGGCGAACAGTCCGGGCAGCCCGGTTCTGTAAGATTGCAGCAGCCTGAACCGTAAGGGAGTTGTCATGGCAGACGCCCGCAGTATCCGTGAGTTCAAACAGTTCGATTCTTCGGTACCCGAGGTCGGCATCCTCCTGGGCGCGATGCAGGAAGTAAGGGCCAACCTGCTCCACTCGCTCGGCCGGGTCGAGCGGGCCTCGGGCTTCGGTCAGGAGTTCCTGGACTGGCGTGGCCCTACCGGCGGCGACAACTCCGTGGGCGCCCTCCTGTATCACATCGCCGGAGTGGAGCTCGGCTGGCTGTACACCGCCATCCTCCTGGGCGACGCGTCCGAGGAGATGGCCGAGCTGCTTCCTGCGCCTGCGTGGGACGAGCACGAGCGACTGTCGCAGGTGCCCGGCATCCCGCTCGAAAGGCATCTTGAGCTGTTGGCCGAGGCCAGGCGCCGCTACCTCGAAGTGGTCGGACCGATGAGCATGGACGAATGGAAGGAACTGCGCTCCCCACCCGACGAGGACTTCTCGATGAGCACCGAGTGGGTCACGTTCCACCTCGTTGAGCACGAGGCCGGGCACCTGTACCAGATCCACCGGCTCATCCGCCTCTGGCTCGAGAAGCACGGCTGAGCGGGGTGCGGTGAACGCCGAATACCTGAACGCGTTCTGCATCGTCGCCCGGGAGGGCAGCGTCACGGCCGCCGCGCGCATCCTGACGCTCAGCCAGCCGGCGGTAAGCCGACAGCTGCGCCTGCTGCAGGAGGAATGCGGCAAGCCGCTGTACCGCCGGGCGGGAGCCGGCATCGAGCTCACGCCGGCCGGGCGCGAGCTGCTGCCGTACGCGTGCGCGGTCAGTCAGGCGCTCGAGCGGGCCCGGCAGCGCATCGCCGGCGAGATCGAGCCGGCGTCCACGCGCCTGCAGGTCGCGCTGAGCCATCACCTGATAACGCGCTACACGGCGAGCCTGCTGCGGGCCGCGAAAGCATATGACGATGCCGGGTACACGCTGAACCTTCACCTGCAGGAGGGTTACACGCCGGAACTCCTCGGTGCGTTGCGGGCCGGAAGGCTGGACTCCGCACTGGTCCTGGGCGAACCCGGAGAGACGGCCGATCTGGAGTGCACGCACGTGGGTGAGGAGCAGATCAGCCTGCTGGTGCGTGAGGACGACCCGCTGGCGACAGAAAGCGGACTCGAGCTCGGCGCGCTGACAGGCGAGACCCTGGTGCTGCCCTCATCCGCCTCGATCGTGTTCGAGCGCGTCCGGTCCGCGCTCGACGCCAGCGGCTCCAGGCCCGGACGCATCCTCGAAGTGAGCGGGCCGGCCGCCGTTCGCAGCGCCGTCTTCGCCGGCATGGGCATCGGCGTAACTGTGGGCAGCTACATCGAGGCCGGCAAGGGCGACGCCGCCCTGCGGGCCATCGGGATAAGGGAGCAGGGGATGGTCCTGCCCGTCATCAGGATCCAGCGGAACGACTGGTTCCTGTTGCCCGATCAGGTCCATGCGCTGAACTTCCTGGCGGACAGTCTCGGCAGCTGAAACGGGCGCGTTCTGCCAGAGGATCAAGCCGGCAACCAGTACCAGCACGGACGCGAACGAACGCTGCAGCAGTACCGGCCTTATCCTGCCCGCGAGGTGACGGCCCAGGAAGCTGCCTCCTGCGCCGATCGCAACGAACCAGGCGATCACGGACCAGTCGAGCTGCAGGTCGATCGCGGCCAGTACCTGCAGGTACTCGGCGAAGCCTGCGGCCGACTTCAGGGCGATTATCACCAGGCTGCTGCCGATTGCCAGGCGCAACGGCAGGCCGCCCAACAGCACCAGGGCCGGCACGATCAGGAAGCCGCCCCCGACGCCGACGAGCCCCGTTACGACGCCGACTGCCGTGCCCTCAAGTCCCACGGCCCACCAGGGCTGCCGGGCCGGCCCGGCGCGGGTCGCGGGCGTTCGGAACATGAACGCGGCGGCCAGCAGCATGACCAGGGCGAACAGCAGCATCTGGACTGGTCCGGCAACGAACCGGGCGAGCCAGGCTCCGAGTACCGAACCAGCCATGCCGGGCAGCCCGAAGAGCAGCACGCTGCGCCAGTCGACCTGGCGCCTGAGCGCGTAGGGGAAGGCCGCGATGAGGCTGATGCCCCCGACGATCGCGAGTGAACCCGCGATCGCCACCTTGTCGGGCTGGTCAAGCAGGTAGACGAGGACGGGAACGGTCAGGATCGAGCCGCCCGAGCCCAGCAGGCCGAGGCTCAGTCCGATCACGACCGCTCCCAGCAGGGCGAAGGGCATGGCTCAGCGTCCGGTCCGGATCGGCAGTCCCTGGCGCGCCCAGGCGTTGGTGCCGCCGACCAGGTTGGCGAGTTCATCGAATCCGTGCCGGGCGAGCAGCGAAGCTGCCCGTCCGGATCTGGCGCCGGAGGCGCAGATCAGCACGACCGGACGGCCGTCGGGCTTGAGCTTGCCGTTCAGCTGCGAGCTCAGCGAGCTGAGCGGCACGTTGCGTGCACCGGGGATGTGCCCGGACTTGAACTCCCATGCTTCACGCACGTCGATCAGCCTCGCGTCGCGCTCCTGCCAGCTGGCCACTTCGGGCGGCGTAATCCCCTCGATCACGGTTCCATCGGTTCCCTTCCCGGAAAGTCTCTCTTTGACCCAGCGGTAAAGCCTTGCGAGCGGGCACCAGCCCGTGCTGCAGCTAGGCGCCGACAAGTTCGTTGCTCCGGGCCAGCCACGCGTCGTAGCTGCCCTCAAGCTCCAGGACGTTGCTGAAGCCGGCCTGACGCAGGGCGCTGGCCACGATCGGGCTCCTCGCGCCGGTCTGGCAGTGGATCACGATCGGCCGCTCGCGGGGGAGCTCGTCCAGGTGCCACAGCACTCGTCCGCCATGGATGTTGTGCGCGTCCGGCAGGTGGCCCGCGGCGAAATCAGCCGCGCCTCGGACGTCGAGGATGTACGGGTCGTCCAGCTCGTCGAGTCGTGCGGGGCTTACGGAAGCGGCGGGGAGGGTGGCGAGCCCGTCCACGTGCGTGGCGTATCCCTTGATGCGGTCGATACCGATGCGGCGCAGCTGCTGCCGCAGTTCCTCGGCCCCGGTGGCGCTGTCCGCCAGCAGGATCACGTCCCGGTCAGAGCGCTCGGGATCCAGGATCCAGGCTCCCCAGGAGACGAAGTTGGCGCCGGCCGGGACGTGCAGGGCAAGGGGTACGTGCCCGCGGCTGTAGGCCTCTGTGGCACGCGTGTCGATGAGGACGGACCCGTGCCTCAGCGCCTCCTCGAGCAGCGCTCCCTCGAACTTCTGCAGCGGTGGAAGCTCACCGAGCACGTCGGCTCCCTGCCGGTTCATGCGCTTCATGCGGCCGAAGTAGAGCGGGGCGTCCGGCTGGCCCGACAGGAGGGCGGCGACGAAGCCATTCTCGTCCGCGTTCCGCAGGAAGGGGGCCCACCAGGCGGTGGCCTTCTCGTAGCCAAGGGTCGTGCTTTCGACGGCTCCGAGCGCCTTGCCGCAGGCGCTGCCGGCGCCGTGGCCGGGCAGCACCTGGATGTAGTCGGGCAGCCCGTCCAGGATCTTCTGCAGGCTGCCGTAGAGCTGCCGGGCCATGCCGAAGCGGGTGTCGTGCCCGCCGGCCGCCTCGTCGAGCAGGTCGGGGCGGCCCAGGTCGCCGACGAACATGAAGTCGCCGGTCAGCAGGAAGCCGGGCTGATCGGTGTGGGCCCGGTCGGTCACCAGGAAGGAGAGGTGCTCGGGCGTGTGGCCCGGGGTGTGCAGGGCGCGCAGCGCGATGTTGCCGACGGTGAACACGTCGCCGCCTTGCAGCGGTTCATGATCGAACCGGTACAGCCAGTCGGGGCCACCCTCGGCTGACAGCCTGAGTGCGGCGCCGGTGGCGGCGGCGAGCTCGCGCGCTCCGGACAGGTAGTCGGCATGGATGTGGGTCTCGGTCACGTCGGTGATGCGCAGGCCGTGCCGCGCAGCCTCGTCGAGGTAAGCGCCGATGTCGCGGCGCGGGTCGATCACGACTGCGGTGCCCGTGGCCTGACAGCCGATCAGGTAGCTGGTGTGGGACAGGTCTTCGTCATGGATCCGTTTCAGCAGCATGGGAGTGGTCCTTTCGCTATGCCCGGGCCTTGGCGGGCCGGGCTGTTGACTCCCTTATATGCCCGTGTCGACGCTCCCTGCAAGCGCGAGTACTGCCGAAGTATCAGGAATGATTATGAAAGCGCGCCTGAGAGGGGCGAAGTGCCAACTCCCAGGCGCAGATGATAAGTGATCGTGATGGTGGGTGTTGCGGCTCAGTTCAGGGCTTCGGCCTCTTCCGGGATGACCCCATCGGCGTACAGGCTGCCGGCAAGCTGCTTGAGCGCGGTCAGCGCGTGACGCTGGGTCCACGGTCCGTAGGTGATGCGGGCCACGCCGAGCGACTCGTACTCTGCTGCCCGCATCGCACCCTGCAGTCCGATCACGCTGAGCTTGCCCCTGCCCAGCCCGTCCACCAGCGCCATCGTCGTCTCGCGGTCCAGCACGGCGGGAACGAAGACGAGCGCCGCGCCGGCGTCCAGGTAGGCGCGGCCGCGCTCGATCGCGTCCTTCACGCCCTCCTCGAGCGGGCGGTCACCGCCCTTGATGAGCGCGTCCGTGCGGGCGTTCAGCTGGAAGGCGATTCCGGATTGCTCGGCAGCCTTGACCACTGCCTCCACCGCCTTCACCGATTCGGCGAGCGGCTTCATGCGGTCCTCGACGTTCGCGCCGACTATCCCCATGTCAATCGCCCGCCGGGTGGTCTCGCCCGGGTCGTCAAACCCGGCGTCCAGGTCGGCCGTGACCGGCAGGTCTGTGGCCTCGACGATCGGCTTCAGCGCCGAGAGCGCCAGGTCCGCCGGGATGGTGCCATCGGCGTAGCCGTGTGAGGCGGCGATCGAGTGACCGGCCGTGGCGATCGCCTTCGTCTCCGGGAGTGACGCGATCACGCGGGTCGTGATCGCGTCCCATACGTTCACCATGCGAAGGATCCCGCTCGCTTCGTGCAGCTCCTTGAGCCTGAGTGCCTTGCCTTTTGTGTCCATTTCTCATGCTAGCAACTCCCGCCCCGGGTTTCGGTAGCTCAGCGCGATGTCAGTCCATCACCTGCAGGATCAGCTCGGCCACGCAGACCGGCTTGGGCGCGCCTTCGGCGTTCACCGCGGCCCGGGCGGTGAGCCGCACGCCGCCCCGAACCCCGGTCACATCCAGCACCTTGAGCGAGATGCTGACCCTGCTGCCGGCCGGGAGCGGCGCCGGGAAACGCACCCTGTTCAGGCCGTAGTTGATCACGAGTTTCGCGTCGAGCAGGCCGAGCAGCTCCAGGGCGAGGCGCGGCGCGATGCTCAGGGTGAGCATGCCGTGCGCCACGGTCGCGCCGAAGGGGGATTCCCTGGCGGCCCGTTCGGGGTCGGTATGGATCCACTGGTCGTCCAGCGTGGCCGCGGCGAAGGTGTCGATCATGTCCTGGTCGACCGGAACGCTTCGGCTCGGGCCGAGCTCCCGGTCGACGAGCGCGCTGAAACGGTCCGCTTGCGGGGCGCTCACAGCGCGAGGTACGACGCCTGCACGGCAGGGTCCTCCAGCAGCTCCCGGCCGCTGCCCTGGCGGACGATGCGGCCGTTCTCGAGCACGAAGGCGGTCGAGGCGAGCCTGAGCGACTGCCTCACGTTCTGTTCGACAAGTACCACGGTGGTTCCTTCCTCGTTGATGGTGCGCAGGGCGCCGAAAACGGTCTGCGTCAGGGCGGGCGAGAGGCCGAGGCTGGGCTCGTCGACCAGCAGCAGGCGGGGCTTGCTCATCAGGGCGCGGCCGATCGCGAGCATCTGGCGTTCGCCGCCGGAGAGTGTGCCGGCCAGCTGAGCTGACCGTTCGGCGAGGCGGGGGAAGAGGTCGTGAACGAACTTCCTGGTCGCCGGAGCGGCCCGGCGGGCTTCCGGCAGGTAGTCCGCCCCGCTGTTGAGGTTCTCGGAGACACTCATGAGCGGAAAGATCTGCCTGCCTTCGGGCACGTGGCCGGTGCCGCCGCGGACGATGCGCGCGGCCGGCTGGCCGGTGACCCTGCCGCCCAGGGCGGACACGCTGCCGGAGCGCGTGGGCAGCAGGCCCGAGATGGTGCGCAGCAGGGTGGTCTTTCCGGCCCCGTTCGCGCCGATGATCGTGGCGAACTCGCCCTCCTCCACGTTCAGGGATACCTCCCAGAGCACCTGGATCTTGCCGTAGCCGGCCGAAAGGCCGTCCACCTGCAGGGCTTTCACAGCGCGTCCTCTCCTTCCTCGTCAGTGCCGAGATACGCCTCGATCACGGCCGGGTTCGCGGTCACTTCGGCGTAGCTGCCCTCCGCGATCATGCGCCCGTAGTCCATCACTATCACGCGGTCGGCCAGGTCCTTCACTACAGGCATGACGTGTTCGATGAAGATGACGGTCACGCCGGTATCGCGGATCCTGCGGACGAGGTCGATCGCCTCGCGTGCCTCGCCGGGGCGCAGGCCGGCCATGACCTCGTCCAGCAGTAGTATCAGCGGCCTCGTCGCCAGGGCGCGCGCTATCTCCAGGCGCTTCTCCTGCATCAGCGTCAGGTCCTCGGCGGGCGTGTCCCGCAGGTGCCAGAGCCCGGACGTCATGAGGGCGTCCCTGGTGAGCGCCTCCGCCTCGACGGCCGTGGTGCCGGGCTGCCCGAAGAGCGCGCCGACGTTCACGTTCTCGGCCACGGTCATCTCGGGGAAGGGCTGGACCACCTGGAATGCCCGGCCGAGCCCGAGGTGGCAGCGCACGTCGGGCAGTTTGCCTGCCAGGTCCGTTCCGTTGAGCCGGATGCTGCCGGCCGTCGGCTGCAGCAGGCCGGAGAGCAGGTTGAGCATGGTCGTCTTGCCCGCGCCGTTGGGACCGATTATGGCGAGGATCTCGCCCCCGGTCACGGTGAAGTTCATCCCGGCCACGGCGGTCAGGCCGCCGAACTGCTTGCTGAGTCCAGATACGTCAAGCAGGCTCATTTCGCGGCCTCCCGGCGTCGCCTGAAGAGCTTGCCCAGCAGGCCGACCAGGCCGCGCGGCATGAAGAGGACGGCGAAGACGAGCACCACGCCGTAGGCGATCATGTAGCCGCTGTCAAGCGAGCGCCGCAGCGTCTCCTCGATGCCGGCCAGCACGGTCGCGCCGAGCAGCGGTCCGACGGTGGTGTAGAGCCCGCCGAAGATCGGGGTGACCAGCGCGAGCACGGTGGTATGGATACTGAAAGTCTCGAACGGGTTGACCGAGCCGAAGCGGTGGGCCGCGACCGCGCCGAGGAGGCCCACGGGCACGCTTGAGAGCACGAAGGCGAGCAGCTTGGTCCTGGCGGGATTGACGCCCATGACGGCGGCGACCTCCTGGTTGGTCCGCACGGCCGTGAAGGCGTAGCGCAGGCGCGTCCTCTGGATGATGATGCTCAGCAGCAGGGTGAACACCAGCACCGCGGCGTAGATCAGGAAGTAGCCTTCGTTGCGGATGAACGCGACCTCCCAGCGTTCCATCTCGCCCGCGACGAACGTGGGCCGGAAGAGCGCGGGCACGTTGAGGCCGGGCGCGCCGCCCGCGATGCGCGAGGGCAGCTGGTGCACGACCGCGCGCAGGACCTCGGTGAACGACAGGGTGGCGATCGCGAAGTAGATGCCGTGCAGGCGCAGGGTGACGGGCCCGAGGGCCAGTGCGATCAGGCCGGCGACGACGCCGCCCAGCGGGATGCCGAGCCAGAGCGGAACGTCTGCGAACCTGGAGAGCAGCGCGGTCGAGTAGGCGCCCGCGCCGAAGAAGGCGGCGTGGGCCAGCGACACCTGGCCGGTCCGGGCGAGCAGGTCCCAGGAGAGCGCGAGGATGGCCAGCGAGGCCGCGTTCGTGACGAGCGTGACGTAGCTGACCGAGGCCTGGCCGAACAGCGCGCGGATCGTGCCGGGCAGGAACCACAGCAGCACGGCGAAGACCGCCAGGACGACGACGTGCGGCAGGACGCGCCTGAGGGGGCTCATGCGGGCCTCCTTCCGCGGAGGATCAGTACAAGGAAGATTATGGAGAAGAAGACGGCGTTTCGCAGCGAGTCGCCGTTCGGCACCAGGTTCGCGATCAGTGACTCGGCCAGCGCGACCAGGACGGAAGCCCAGATGATCCCGCGGATGTTGCCGAGCCCGGCGAGCACGACGATCGCGAAGGCCTTGAGTGTGAAGGTGAGGCCCACTGTCGGCGAGGGTGACTGGATCACGGCGATCATCACGCCGCCGATGCCGGCGAGTGCCGCGGAGACGGCGAAGGTGACAAGATAGGTGCGGTCGACGTTCAGGCCGACGAGGCTGGCGCCGATCCGGCTCTGCGCGACCGCCCGCATCCCGCGGCCCAGCGGCGTGCGGTAAAGCAGCCAGTACAGGCCCAGGACGAGCAGCATCGAGATAACGAAGCTTCCGAGCATCACGGCGCCCACCGTGACGTCGCCGATATTGAAGCTCAGTGACCGGTACGGGATGGACGGCACCGTGCGCGGGTCGCCGCCCCAGACGAGCAGCGCCAGGTTCTGAAGGATTATTCCGAGACCGAACGTGAGCAGCATCTGGTTCAGTTCGGGCGCTCCCAGCACGTAATGCACGGTGGTCCGGTACAGGAAGGCGCCGAGCAGGAACAGCAGGGGCGCAACGACGAGGATGGACAGCAGCGGATCGAATCCCAGGCTGACGGCGAGCTGGTAAGTCAGGAACGCACCGATCATGAAGAACTCGCCGTGTGCGAAGTTGACGATACCGATGACGCCGATGGCCAGGGCGAGCCCGATCGCGACCAGGGCATACAGCCCTGACGAGAGCAGGCCCGACGTTATCGCCTGGAGCAGTAGTGAGAGATCCATGGTTCAGGCGTCCGGGGGACGGGACCCTGCTTGCGGTCCCGTCCCTTCAGCCGGTTCCTTCCTAGTTGCAGGTGGCCAGGGGTGCCGTGGCGAGGTGTGCGGGGTAGACGATCTCCTGCACGCCGCCCTGGTACTGGAAGACGAGCCACATCTCGGCGCCGAAGCCCTGACGGGGCGAGAGCACGGACTGGCTGAAGCTCCAGTCGCCCATCGGCGAGGTGAACGTGCCGCTCTCGAGCTCCGCCGCCACGGCGGACTGTTCGGTCGTGCCGGCCGCGTTGATTGCGTCGGCCAGCGCCCACAGGTTCGCGTAGGCGAGGGCGGCCATGTAGTTGTTCGGCTCGCTGTTGTGCATCGCGACGTACGCGTCACGGAACTGGATGGCCTCGGGGTTGGGCAGGTTGGGCAGGTAGCCGATCAGGCCCGTGACGCACTCGGCCTCGGGTGACTGCGCGAACTCGGCGGGCCAGCCGGGAGGGGCACCGAAGATGTACTGAGGGCGGTAGTCCAGCTCGCGGATCTGGCTGGCCATCGGCACGACGTCGCCGTCGTAGCCGATCCAGTACAGCATGTCCGCGTCGGACGCCTTGGCGCGGTTGATGGCGGCGCGGAAGTCGCCGGTTCCGCCGAAGAGGGTCGAGGTGAAGCTCTCGCGCAGCGGGGAGGCCATGCCGGCGTCGATGACGAGCTGCTGCGCGGCGGCGCCGCCGGGTCCGCCGAACGCGGAGTCCTCGTGCAGTACGGCTACGGCAGAGGCACCGGTCGAAGCGATGAACCCGGTCGATGCCTCGGTGTTCTGGTAGTCCCAGGGGTGGATATGGAAGAACCAGGGCTCCTCGCCAAGCAGCTCCTCGATGCCGTCGAAGTCATCCAGGCCGATGCCGGAGCTGGCCCCACCGATCCAGGTGACGAGCGGCTGGAACGTGCGGAAGCTCTCGACCAGGCCGAGCGTGACGCCGCTTGAGTAGCCGCCGGCGATGATCTCGACGCCGTCTTCCGTCATCAGCTTCTCGAAGGCCGCGAGGCCGACCGCGACGTTCGCCTGAGTGTCCTCGACGATGATCTCGAGGTCTTCACCGAGCACGCCGCCCGCGGCGTTGATCTCCTCAAGCGCGAGCTGGAACCCGGCCAGCTGGGCCTGGCCCGTGCCGGCCGCGCCGCCGGTGAGAGGGCTCAGGATGCCGATCTGCACGGGCTGGGCGAGTGCAGCGGTGAGAGCCAATGCCGCGAATGTTGCCAGTACTTTCTTCATGTTTGCTCCTTTGAGAGACTTGGGAGAGAGGGTTTGGTTGCTTCGGGGCTTCTGGCGGGGAGCAGCCTTGCCGGTCAGCTCATGGTTGCTCCCGGATGAAGGAAACGAGGGTGTCCCTGAAGCGCTCCGGGGCCTCCAGCTGGGGCGTGTGGCCCACGCCTTCGAACACTTCCAGCCGCCCGTTCGGGTAGGCGGCAGCGATTCCGGCGGCTCCTTCGGGCGTTGACAGGTGAGGACGGTCCAGCTCGCCGTGGATGACGAGCACTGGCCCGGTGTAGTTCGAGGTGCGGTCGCTGACGTCGAAGCTCATGAGGGCGACGGCGTTGCCCGTGAACCCTTCCGGACGCAGCTTCATGCCGTCGTCCACCATCGCATCGAAGTAGTCGGGCAATCCCGAGGGGATGGTAGTGGCCAGCGCGGCCCTGAGGTACTCGCGGTTGCCCTTCAGCGTGGCCAGCACCGCCAGAAGTTCGTCCGACGTGTGGTGCCCGCCGGGTGCGGCCGAGGCGACGAGCAGCATGTGCGTGACGCGCTCCGGGACCGTGACGGCCACCGCCTGCGCCACCGCGCCGCCGAGGCTGTGGCCCACCACCGCGAACTCCTCCAGGCCAAGCGCGTCTGCGAACCCGATGACATAGCGGGCGTAGCCGTGCATGTCGATCTCGCCGGGCATGTCACCGGACTCACCGAAGTTCGGCATGTCCAGGGCGATCAGGCGCAGGCCGTCGGGTGGGTCCAGCAGCTGTTCGGTGTACCAGAGGTGCGAGCTGAAGTTGCCGTGGATCAGGATCACCGGGTGGCCGCTTCCTGACTCCGTCCAGTTGATCTCTACTCCCTGAACGTCCATTATCGTCGTGATCATGATTTCTCCCTCGCGAGCCGCGCAAGCTCGTCCTTGAGGATCTTGCCCGCGCCGCTGCGCGGGAGGCTGTCGGCAAACGCGATCTGTTTCGGCAGCTTGTACCTGGCCAGCCGCCCCGCAAGGAACGCGCGGATGTCGGCTGCCAGCGCGTCAAAGTCGTCCGGGGGCGTGGCGGGAACGATGACGGCAAGTCCGACCTCGCCCCACTGCGTGTCGCTGATCGCCGTCACGGCGCATTCAGCGACACCCGGGTGGGAGGCGATGTGGTTCTCGACCTCGGCCGGGTAAACGTTCTCGCCGCCCGAGACGTACATCTCCTTGCGTCGCCCGACCAGGTACCAGTCCCCGTCCTCGTCCTGACGCGCCAGGTCGCCGGTCCTGAGCCATCCGCCATCGAGCACGTCTGCCGTTGCCTCGGGCTGCCTGAAGTAGCCGGTGAAGACGTGCGGGCCGCTCAGTATCAGCTCGCCGGTCGCGCCGGTCTGCACCGGTCCGCCGTTGTCCGGATCGCGCAGTGCCGCGCGGCCGTGCAGGATCGGCTTGCCGACCGACTGCGGCTTGGCCTCGGCGACCTCCGGGGGAATCGAGAAGCAGTTCACGCCTGCCTCGGTCAGGCCGTAGCCCTGCCGGAACCGCACGCCCCGGGCGGCAAACGCCCCGCGCGTGCTGTCCGGGCACGGCGCTCCACCCGAGATCGCCCACTGGACGCTGCTCATGTCCGCATCCAGGAAGCCGGGCGCGCGGGCGAGCATGCCGAACATGGTGGGCACCAGAAACAGGATCGACGCGCCGTGGTCTGTGACCAGCTGCAGGTACCCGGCGGGATCGAAGGTGCTCTGCAGGACTATGCGTCCCCCCGCGTAGTAAAGCGGCATGCTGAGCGCGTTCACGGCGGCGTGAAAGCAGGGCGTGGCCTGGATCGCGCAGTCCCTGCTGGTGATCCCCCAGGAAACGATGGTGCCGGTCGCGTTGTAGAACGCCTGCCGGTACGGGAGTTCTGCGCCCTTGGGCGTGCCGGTGGTGCCGCCGGTGAACAGGATCATCTGCGTGTCCATGGCGTCGGGTTCGCGCACGTCCGGAGCCGCGGGCGCAGCGTCCAGCCAGTCCGAGTATTCCTCGAGCGGCTTGAGGCTCGTGGAAGGCGTGGCGGCGCTGCGCGCGAGGGAGGCGTGAGCTTCGTCGTGAAGCAGGAGCCTGGGCTCGACCAGGCGGCCGATCTGTTCCTGCTCGGGTGCGCTCAGGCGGTAGTTCAGGGGCGTATGGATGAACCCGAGTTTCGCCGTGGCAAGCATCAGGTCGAAATGTGCGATGTGGTTGTGCGCGATGATGCCGACTCGGTCGCCGCGCTGCACGCCGGAGGCGGCAAGCGCACCAGCCAGCGCTTCAGCGCGTTCGTTCATCTGCCGGTACGTGTGCCAGCGGCCATCGGCCCAGACTGCCTTGCTGTCGGGGCTCAGGTCGGCGCGTCGCGCGGCGATATCGAGCATCATCTCTCGCCGGCACCCCATTCGATGCAGAGGGCGTTCCAGACGTATCCGACGCCGGCGGCGACGAGCACGACCAGGTCGCCGTCCTTGAGCCTGCCTGCCTCGCGGGCCAGCTTGACGCTCAGTATCTGGTCGATCTGTCCGATGTGGCCGTAGTCGCTCAGGTAGATCGAGCGTTCCTCGGCGAGCCCGAGGCGGTCGAGCAGGTGGCGGTGCGCGCTCGGCTTGATATGCAGCATCGCCAGGTGGGCGATGTCAGCAAGGCTCCTGCCTGAACGCTTCACCGCCTCCTCGACCACGACGATGAAGTTGTCAAGCGACTTCTGCTCCAGGCGTTCCTTCATGCCGGGCGGGTCGGGCACCTGGAGCCGGAACTCCGAGGCGTTGGCCTGCGTGACGGGTTCGACCGTGCCGCCCACGGGCACCAGCACGTCCAGCGAGAAGGAGCCGTCGGTGCGGACGGCGGACTCCAGGATCCTGTTCTTCTTGGCGCCGCGCTGAACCACTGCCGCTGCGCCTCCCGCGCCTAAGTTGTACATGAAGCGCACGTTCGGATCGGTGTAGTCGATCAGGTCGCCGTTGCGGTAACCGCCCGCGACCAGCACCGTGTTCACGTGGGGGTCGGCCCTGAGCAGGTCGCGTGCCTGTTTGAGCGCGAGTACGGCGGTTCCGCATTTCTGGCCGATGTCGTACGCATAGGCGTTGGTCGCGCCGAGGTCATGGGCCAGCTTGATGCCGGCCGTCCAGACGGGGTACTCCTTGTATTCCTCGGTCATGCAGATGACCACGTCGACGTCGGCCACCGTGATTCCCGCGTCCGTCAGTGCCTCGCGGGCGGCCAGCACGCCCATGGCGGTGGGCTGGTCTTCCGGCCCGGCTACGGGTTTGGACGTGATGCCGAGCTTGTCGCGCACCACCCATTCGGGGAGTCCGCTGGCCGCGGCGATCTCGCTGGCGGTGGTGCGGCCGGCAGGCAGGTGCACGCCCAGGCCGGTCAGGCCGATCACGATGCGCTCCCTTCCGGGCTCAACGCGCGGGTGATGAACTCGTTCAGGGTGTCGAGCACCTCGCGGGAAGGCTCTGTGCGCTCCCAGATTCCGTAGCGCAGTCCCACGAAGTGCGCGACGCCCATGAGCGCCCAGGCCTGTGCCTCGGCGTCACCCGATCGGATCTGGCCTTCGGTCTGCGCTTCTTCCAGGGCGCGGCGGTAGCCCTTGGCAAGGGTGCGGTAGTACTCGCGGTAGATCTCTTCGTCCACGAACTGGGACTGCATGACGATGCGGTAGAGGTTCTCGTGCCCCAGGCTGAAGCGGGCGAACGCCAGCAGGCCGCGCCGTTCGACTTCGAGGCGGTCAGTTGCGCCACTGGTGGCTTCGCTCAGGCTGTGCCGCAGTTCGCGGCCCATCTGGCGGACAAGCTCGCGCAGGGCGTCTTCCTTGCTGGGGAAGTAGTTGTAGAAGGTGCCCTGGCCGACGCCGGCACGGGTGGTGATGCTGGAGACCGAAGCGCTGTGGAAGCCCCTCTCGCCGAACTCCAGTTCGGCGGCGGCAAGCAGCCGGCGGCGGGTGGATTCACCACGCGCGGTGACTGGTTTGGGGAGGGCGGTCAACGCTGTCCGCCGGCTCGGTGGCTGCAGGACGGCTCGGCCCAAGGGGCCAGACCTGACGACTGATTCATGTGTCAGAAGCATAGTTGACAGAACGCAGGCCGTCAAGAGAGCACTGGTATTCCCGCGCGGCACACGTCATACTTCCCTGAAGCAATGGTGCCCGGGCCATCGCTCAGCCAGGCCCAGTCAGCCTGGAGCGAGCCCGCGACAAGTTCCACTTGAGCTGTGGAGGACACATGAAGCGGTGGGCATTCCAGTTGACACTCTTCCTGCTCGTACTGACGGGCGGCAGCATCAGGGCAGAAACGGTCATCAACGTTGCCGTCGCCAGCTCGGGACCGGACCTTGCCCTGATGCAGGCGGCAGCGGACAGGTACAACCGCGTGCGCCCGGGCGTCAGCGTCCGGCTGCTGCTGATGCCCGAGATCACCGACGACCGCTTCGACCTGATCAGCAACTTCCTCGCGCTTGAGTCACCCGAGCTTGACCTCATCCAGCTGGACATCGTCTGGGTCCATCAACTGGGCCGGCACCTGGTCGACCTGAACGAAACGACCCTGGCCCCCGGCGCAAGCCTGCACGACGACCACCTGGTGCGGCTGAACACCGTCGATGACCGGCTCGTCGCCCTGCCCTGGAGTGCCCATATCGGCGTGCTCTTCAGCCGCGGCGACCTGCTGGTGCGACACGGCTTCGCCGCACCACCGTCCACCTGGGACGAGCTGGAGCAGATCGCAAGCCACATACAGGAGCATGAACGCGCCGCCGGCAACGCGTCGTTCTGGGGCTATGTCTGGCAGGGAGCGCCCTACGGAGGCCTGATGGTCAACGCGATCGAGTGGTTCGCCTCTGTCGGTGCCGGCACGATAGTCGAGCGCGACCCTGCCGTGTCGATCGACAATGCAGGGGCTGCTCAGATGCTGGAGCGGGCGCGCTCATGGATCGGAACCATCAGCCCTCCTGAGGTTCTCGGCTTCATCGAGTCGGACGCGCTCGACCACATGCTTGCAGGCAACGCTGCCTTCCTGCGCAGCTGGACTCCAGACTGGAAGCAGCTGGAGGCACAGCCGCTGCTGCAGGGCAACATCATGGTCAGTCCGATTCCCGCAAGCCATGAACCGGCAGGAGTGCGCGGCGGCGCGAGCCTCGGCATCAGCCGGTACAGCCGGCATCCCGAAGTAGCCGCCAGGGTGCTCAAGTTCCTGACCACCGAGCACGAACAGGCCCACAGGGCAATGCAGGGCGGCATGGCTCCCACGCGCTCTGCGCTCTACTCCGATCCGGAGGTGCTGGCCAGCATGCCATTCCTCGCCGAACTCAGGGACCACTTCCTTGCCCCGGTCGAGCGTCCCCATGCCGTGAGCGGCTCCGAGTATGTCCGCGTCTCCCGGCTCTCGTACAACACCTTTCATTACCTGCTGGCCGGCAATGCCGATATCACGAATGCCCTTGCGACCCTGTCTGCGACCCTGCAGGGAATCCTGCGCATCCCGGAAGGGCCCCCGTCACCATGAGCGCCATGCGCCGCCTCGCTGCAGCTTTCGCTCTCTGCTGCCTCACGCTGGGCGTGAACGCACAGGGGGTGCAGGGCAGCGTCGAGCGTGAGGTGCCGTCACTCATCCTGTTCGGCGCCTTCACCCACGGCGGCGTCTGGCAGGGAGACGCGGCCATCCTCGAACTGGAACAGCAGCTCGGCAGGGAGCTTGACATCATCCACTGGTACCAGAACTGGGATACCGACTGGGACGAGGAACTCGTGGCCAGCGTGGCTTATGAGCGCCGCATTCCCATGATCTCCTGGCAGTCACGCGACCGCTCCGTGCGCGATATCGCCGCCGGCATGTACGACGATTACATCCGAAGCTGGGCGCGCGGGGTCAGTGACTTCCACCGGCCTGTTTACATGCGGCCCTTTCCCGAGATGAACGGCGACTGGACCGACTGGAACGGTGACCCCGAGGGGCTGGTCCGGGCGTGGATCCGTATCACGGCAATCTTCAGGGAAGAGGGCGCGCACAACGCCTTCTGGGTGTGGAGTCCAAACGTGACGGATGACCCGCGCACCGAGGCCAACCGGATGGAGCATTACTTCCCGGGCCCGGCCTATGTTGATGTTCTGGCCCTGGACGGCTTCAACTGGGGCACCACCAGGGAAAGCGGCTGGCGCAGCGCCGAAGAAGTCTTCCGTACCGGTTACGACCGCATCGCGGCGTTGGCGCGGCGACCCATCTGGTTCGCAGAGATCGGCAGCACGGACGAGGGAGGCGACAAGGCGCAGTGGGTCAGGGACCTGCTGCTTAACGCGTACTCCTGGTTTCCGCGCCTGACGGCGATCGTCTGGTTCGACGAGGACAAGGAGACAGACTGGCGGATCGCATCGTCTGCCGACGTGGTCCGGATGTTCAGGCTCCTGCCCTGAGCCGCTCAGCCCGGACCGGCGTGACCGCGCCGAAGCTATGATGGCGGCAATGCCGCCAGAACCAGCCGGTGCCATCGGCATCGTCAGTAACCCGAACTCGGGAGTGGGCAACGCCCGCAGGATCGCCGGCCGCATCCAGCAGGACCTGGAAGCGCGTGGCCTGAGCGCGGTTCACCTGAACGCACCGAGTGCCGCCGCCTGCGCGGAGGGCATCAGGCGCCGGCGAGGCGACCTGCGCGCGTTGCTGCTGGTGGGCGGGGACGGACTGGTGAGCGCGGCGATCAACACCGAGGAAGCCCTCAGCCTGCCCATCGGACTCATCCCGGTCGGCACCGGCAACGACTTCGCACGTCACCTCGGGGTGCCAATCGACCGGCCACTGGACGCCCTGGCACAGGCACTTGCCTCGCTGGACCGGCCCGTGAGCGTGGACCTTGGACACATCACGGGACCCGGTGTCGACATCCTTTTCGCCGGCGCGCTCTCGTTCGGTTTCGACGCCGCTGTCAACCGCCGGGCTAACGCGCTGCACGCCCGCTTCCGCCGTTACAAGTACCAGGTCGCGCTGCTGCTTGAGGTGTTCAGTTACGGGCCGCGCGACCTGAGGATCGAGCTGGACGGAGTGGCCCGCGACTTCAGCGGCATGCTGGCTACCGTGCTGAACATACGCTCGTTCGGTGGCGGCATCCGGGTCGCGCCGCACGCCTCGATCCGGGATGGCCGGCTCGACCTGCTAACCGTTTCCCGCCTGTCCCGGTTCCGGTTCCTGCGCCTGCTGCCCACCCTCCTGACCGGCACGCACGTGAAGCGGCCGGAGGTCAAGTTCAGGAGCGTCACCGATGTGACGCTGGAAGCTGCCGGCGTGGAAGCATACGCTGACGGCGAGCCGGTGGGCAGGGATGGCCCGTTTCGCATCACGGTCAAGCCCGGTGCCATCCGCGTACTCGGGGTCGCAGACGGCACCGGACTCTGAGGTTAAAGCGCGCAGTACTTACTGAAGGGTCACGTTATCCAGCATGAAGCTGAACGGTCCGGGCGTGCCTGCGCTGAAGATCAGGGCCATCACGCCGCTCGGATCGCAGCCACCGACGGTGGACAGGTCAACATCGAACGATTCCCAGTCCTCCGTGATGTCGAATTCCCATTGCACGATCGCCTGCTGGCCGAGGTTGGAGCAGTACATCTGCAGCCGGTAGGTGCCCGGATCGCCTGCGGCATCGAAAGCAAGGGTCTGGGCTGCGGACAGGTCAGCCGGGCCGAACGGCATCGAGGCCGGCATGAACATGACGCCGCTCCAGGGGAAGGCGAAAGCCTCGCCGACCGTGCCGGTCACTTCAAGCGCGTGTCCTGAGTCCGTCTCGACCACGGCGACCTCGACAGTCGAATCGCCGCCGGCGGGCATGTCGGTGGTCGGCTCCCAGGGATGACCGAACGAGACGCTCAGGTCGCCCGACTCGAAGTCACTGACCACGACTGGTCCGCCCTGCGAAAGCGCCTCGGGCTGCTCGCCGGTGCCCGCAGCAAGCGCCTCGTTGGCCTGTGCCCATGCCTCGCGGTCGATCGCCACGCCGCCCTTCCAGACGCCCCGGATGTCACGCGTCGCGAGGATGTCCTCCGTCGGGTCGCCATTGACCAGGAGCAGGTCCGCCCGGTTCTGCTCGCGCACCACGCCGCGGTTGTCCAGCTCGAACGTCCGGGCCGGCACCGAGGTGGCCGAAGCCAGTGCCTCGGCCGGGCTCAGGCCGGCCATGCCCAGCAGCACCACTTCACGGTGCATGCTCGCTCCGTAGGCCGTGCCCGGGTTCATCGCGTCGGTACCCGCAAGGATCGGCACGCCGGCCTCGTGCAGCAGGCGGACTGATTCCAGGCCGTTTTCCAGCGAGAGCTGCTCGAAGCCGGAGAACGGCATCCCCAGGTTCTGCAGGTCCTGACTGGACAGGTACGGAGCCAGCAGCGGATCGCCGCTGATGCTCTCGTCGATCGGCTCGCTGCCGACACTCTGGAAGACGGTGAGGGTCGGGATGACGAACAGGCCCGAGTCGACGGCTGCCGCCACGAACTCCTCGTCCGCAACAGCGTCCGTGAAGATGTGGGCCAGCCCGTCTACACCCGCAGCCACCGCCTGCTTGGCCGCCTCGAGCGTCTGCACGTGAGCCACCACGATCAACCCACGCACGTGGGATGCATCGATCACGGCCCGCAGGATCTCGTCACTGATCGTGTCGACCTGGAAGTCCATCTCCTCGCCGGTCTCGAGGATCACCTTGATGTAATCAGCACCCGCAGCGATGCGGGCATCAACCCAGTGCTCGGCCTCAGCCGCTTCGGTCAGCGTGTCGACCTGGACGCCGAACTGCGTGCCGTGACCACCGGGTGCGGTTGCGAGCATGCCCGAGCTGAACATGTCCGCCCGGTCAGTCACCCCGCCGTCCTGCTGGGCTTGGCGCATAGACGTGGCCAGGCCTTCGTCCGTGAACATGTCCAGCACCGTCGTCACGCCGAAGACAGCGTTCTGCTGCAGCGCCTGTTCGTAGAAGGTGTGGACATGGGAATCGATCAGCCCGGGCATTAGGGTGGCTCCCGCTCCGTCGATCGTTTCGGTGCCTTCGGGTATCTCGATGTCAGTCCCCACCGCTGCGATCCAGCCGTCCTGGACCAGCACGGTCTGTTCGCCTTCGAGCATGCTCTCGCCATCGAACACCTTGACGTTCGTGAAGGCCAAGTCCTGGGCCAGTGCGGTTGCGGTCAGTGCGCACAGGCACGCGATAAGCAGTCGTTTCATGGTCATAGTCCCATCCACCGGCGCGATTGGACAGCGCCGGTGCTTCAAGGATTTCACCGTGCAGCGTTACCGACAGTCCCGCAGCACCAATTCCCTCCTGGCGTTTATCATGGCGGGATGGCAGATCCAAGTGAGCTGATCCGCAACAACCGTGCCTGGGCGGCGCGCATGGCCAAGGAAGACGATGGCTACTTCCGCAGGCTCTCGGACCTGCAGGCGCCCAAGTACCTCTGGATCGGCTGTGCGGACTCGCGCGTGCCGGCCAACGTCGTCATCGGTCTACACCCCGGCGAGGTGTTCGTGCACCGCAACGTCGCCAACGTGGTGCCCCACACCGACCTGAACGTGCTGAGCGTGCTGGAGTACGCGGTGAAGGTGCTCAAGGTCGAGCACATCATCGTCTGCGGCCACTACGGCTGCGGCGGCATCCGGGCAGCCCTTGACCGGGTGGGCCACGGCCTGCTGGACAACTGGCTGCGCCACATCAAGGATGTGGCCGCGAAGCACGAGGCCGAGCTGTCCGCCCTGCCCGGGCCGATGGCGCGCGAGGGCAGGCTGGCGGAGCTCAATGCAGTTGAGCAGGCCCTGAACGTCTGCTCGACCAGCATCGTGCAGGACGCGTGGTCCGCGGAACAGGAGCTGACCGTGCACGCCTGGGTGTACGGCGTGGCGGATGGGCTCGTGCGGGACCTGCGGTTCAAGGTGAGTGGGCCGGAGGACCTGGCGCCCGCTTACCGGCTGTCGATCGCCGAGGGGGACGAGAGTGTGACCCGGTTGCCGGCTGGGGGTGGGAGTGAAGGACTCGGGCCCTCAATTCAGTGAGCATGTATGAACCAGTTGGCTTAATTCCGCTGCGGTCTCAAGCCAACTGGAAGTGACTCACCGAATGGCTAGGCCAACTAAACTGCCGGTCGGTTTAGTCATCGAAATGCTGTCCCAACAACGCTAGTCGTCTTTGAGCGCCCAGATTCCTCCACCTTCATTCTTGACGCTAACTGAATCCGCTTGCCGTCAACTGAACGAAATGCCGCTTCATAAGCCCGCCACTCTAGTTAGTTCGCGTTGTGTATATGAACATTAGCCGGGGTGAGTTCACGTCGATGCTTTCGACCTGAACTCACCCCGGCTGGTCAATCGTAGACTTTGGGCTGGGTTTATCCGCAGTCTTGTGCGGGTCCGTCCGCGAAGTCAATCAGGGCCTCGCTTGGAGGACTGCCGGGTTCTGTGATCATTGTGGCGTTTCCGACCTCGAAGTCATTTTCACTGCTGTATGTGCCCCACTGCGTGGCTTCGAGCGGCACTACATAGCTCCTGATGTGTACAGCAGCGGTACGGGTGAGTTCCGCGAAGCAGTTGTTGTGAATCTCCGGATTGCCTGACGGCGCTTCCAGGCTGATGCCTTCCAGGTTGTCACTGAAAACGTTGTCCACGATGGAGCTTGTGCTCACCAGGTTGACGCTGCCAGCCCTGTTGTCATCAAAGCGATTATGGCGAATCGTGAAGTCGGCACCTTTCCAGGCAAAGACTCCGGTTGACAGACTGGTGAACCAGTTGTGTTCGATCAGAGCCCTGGCCTCAATGTCAATGCCGGGGAAGGCACCTTGATCGAGCGTACCGTTGACTATGGCTCGTATCCTCGTGTCTCCTGACTGGGAGCCAGCTCCCACGAAGACGTTGCGACTGATCACCGTGAGGTTGCTCTCTTCCGCAGCATCCTTCGTCAACCAGATGTACACGTTTCCGGTCGGATTCGCCGTTCCAGCTACCGTGTCTGGGAAGCCTTCAGGCGTACCGGAAACCGAGAAGTGCAGCCCGGAAATCGTGACGTCGTTCGCATCGACTTCAAAGCCGCCATTGACAAAACTGCTGGTTGCAAGTGTCTCGTCCTGCAAAGCGGTAACTGACCGATCATGGCCAACGCCGATGATTGAGATCCCATCCACGGTGATGTTGACCGGATCGGTCAAGATCTCCGCACAACCATCATTGGGAGCAACCTCGATGGTGCCGTTCTCCCATACGATCTCGACCGCATCATGGATGCTCTTGAAGGGGAAGGCCAAGCTGCCGTCTCCATTACCGACGTCATAGTCACTGCAGGAGTCAACGTACAGGTGGTTTGGGTTGACCGTCTCGATTGATGCTGCCTGGTTGCCCCAGTAGTCCCAGGCGTAAGCCACGAGGCTGCTGGTTGATGGGCTGGGAAGCGCTGCAGTGAACGCCGTGGGATTCGCTCCATCGTTGAACTCGATCGGCGCCACACCATCTGTAGCCTCGGTCGATGCCACGAGGACGGCACCGTCGTACAGATGCACTTTCCAGATCCCGAGGTTGTCTGTAGCGGTACCTGAGATCGTTGTCGGGTTCCCTCCTGTTTCGGTCAGCCCGTAGCCTTCGATGGTGACGCTCGGCGGGACCATGTCGGTGAAGACACTGCTTCCCTGGGACAGAGGTGGCACGAAGCAGGGCCTTGAGAGTTCGGCCGTGGCTGACGCGGGGGTCGTATTGCCCGAGCTGGTCGCGCTCGCCAGGCCGGTAACTTCCACACTGATGCTGAGCGACGCCCCGGGCTGACACGAGCCTTCGACCTCTACTCGCACACCGCGCTTGCTGGAGGATATGTATTGGGCGTTGGTAACCGCGTATCCGGCCTCGCCGAGCTCGAAGTCCTCGAGTGGCACGAGGTAGGGCCCGGCACCGTTATGGGCTGAGTACACGAACAGCATGAAGTCAATCGTCATGCCGGGTGCGGGAGCAGTCAGCGGCATGCGGGGCAGCAACACCACGGCGGCATCCGCTTCATCGTTTGCCAGGATCGACGTCAGTTTGATGGCAACGCTCGTGTTGTCAAAAACGCTCTGCGTCTTGACGCCGAACGCGATGGCGTTGACGGCTTCGTGATCGAAGCCGGCTTCGGCAACGGCGGCCCCATCCAGGTCATAGGCCAGAGCGGTGAACGTGTACGGATTGCCTGCCAGCGGCAGCTGCACGTCCTTCGTCATGGCGCCCCCGGACAGCGTGATGTAGTCGACGACGTCCCCGCCGTCAGCCGCAACATAGTCGCTTCCGTCAAGCTCAAAGCTAATCGGACCTTCTCCGCTGGAGACCCAGACCAGCACGGTCTCGACTGCTGGAAGCCCTGTCTCGTCGTCGAACGGCACGCCGAGTGAGGCGAGGTCGCCCGAGTCAAGTCCCACGCTTACCGTGACGGTGCCGGATGATGGCCGGTGGGCCTCGGAGCCGCCCGAGCATGCTGCCAGTACAAGCAGGAGCGCGGCGATACCGCTGACCAGTAGTGCTTTGTTTAGCTTCATTCTGTTCCTCCGTGCAACTTGAGTTTTGTAGAGAGTGTCATTCGTGCTGCCGGGCGGCCGGTCCCGAGCTGCGCAGGAAATCACGGAACGCTGACTTCCCGGCTCAGCTCACTGTGGTTTCCGCTCGCGTCCGTGGCCACGGCCGTTAGCTCAAACGTGCCGGGCCCAAGGTCCAGAACGGCGAAGAAGGCCGTGCCGCCTCCGGGAAAGGTGACCGGTGCAATACCGTGCGCTTCGACCAGGTCCAGGTCGGTGCTGGCCAGGTGCACTGGTCCTTCATAGACGTCCAGGGAAGCGATGCCGAAGTTGTCGCTCGCGACCCCGAACAGGGTGAGGCGGCCGGGGTCGAAGCTCAGGTCGCTCACTTCGGGATTCTCGATGTCAACGCCGATGGCGCTGCCGAAGCCCCTGGTGAACGTCGCGTCAACCTTGCCTTCGATTGCGACTCCGTCCTCGACCACGAGTCCGGTAGCTGCCGCCATGACGGTCGCTGAGCCGGGCTCGTGCTGCTCGGCCCGGAACGTGATGCCCCGTGCGCCGTGCGCGACCGTTTCGCCGTTGCGGACTTCAAACGAAACAGCGTAGCTGGATGCAGGAACTACAAGGTCGGGCCGTCCGTGCGCGCTGACGCTGAGCAGCAGCTCAACCTCCTGGCCCGGCACGAGCGTCGTGATGGGCAGGCGAGGCTCGAGTGTGACTGCCCCGAGGTGGCTGGAAAGGGCCAGGTTTATCGCGTTGCCCCGGTCGGCTGCCACCGTGTGCCGTGCGGTACCGGAAGCGACGAAGCTACCGGTGCTGTCGAACGCGTGCGCCTGGAAGTCATAGGTCTCGTCCTCGATAAGCGACACGACCGCGAACCTCATGTCCGGACCGAGCGTGAACGAATCGAGTGAGCCCTCCGGGTCGGCGAGCAGCCCGTCATTGAATGTCACTGGTTCGCCAAGCGCGTCGGTTGCCCTGATCAGGACCGTGAGCGGCTCGGTCAGTCCTTCTGCCGACACCGGGCCGGCACTGACCTGCAGGCTCACTTCCAGCAGCGTAGCGGGGGAAGGCTCCTCCGGCTCGTGGCCAGGAGGCGAATGCCGGACACAGGAAGCCAGGAGCAGGGCCATGAGCACCACCTGCACGGTTGCGCGCGCTGTAAGGCGCACTGGTTGCCTCATGATTTCAACCTCAGTTCTCGGGCGCAACGAGGCGGCACCCGGACGATGCTATGCGCAATTGTCCGCATATTGGAAGGTTGTTGTTGGGAGCTGCCAGCGTGCTTGCGTCCAAATGCACGGGAAAACCCATGCAGGACAATCAAGTCCGGCAGAATGACTGATTTTGGCTGCCGATTGGTGGGACGGTAGCGTTACCCGGAAGTCAGCTCAAGTTATCAGAGCAAACTGTCAGTACCTAACCAATCTGTGCCGTCCCCTGTGCATGGCGATGCCACGACTAGAGCAGAGTAACCACCTTGCGTGCCCGAACCTGCACGGCGATGCAAAGCATACCGATCTCTGACAGTAAGCCTAAGTTGTCACTCAGTTTCTGTCAATCCCACGTGGAGGAATAAGGATACAATGCTGCAAGCTCGCCCCGTGAGCGGTCCGAACTCTGGCGCTCAGATTGTGAAGCCTTCGGACTGCCGTCAAACGAGTGCGGGCGCAACCACGAAGTGTGGTCACGCCCGCCAGCTCTTGGAGGTGCCGACAGTTCCGGGGGGAGTGGAGTGCCGGCTGGAGGGATGTCAGTGGGTCAGTCGTCGGTGTCCAGTGTCATGTTCATCCTCAGGTTGGGATTGTCGGGACTCGTCATGGTGAAGGAGTCAGCGGTCAGGTCGCTGACGGTGTAGACGGTCGGGTTGTCGACCACGAACGGCTGGCACTGCCCGCCGATGCAGAGCTGCTCGGGATGCTCGAGCGTGGTCATCGTCAGGGTGCCATCCTCAAACGTGTAGGTTCCCGTGAGCAGGCCGACAGACTCGCCGTCGATGATGCCTTCCTCCATGAACGTGTTGTCAGACTTCAGGCGCAGGCGCGTCCTCAGGTGGTTGGTGCCCATGGTCGCCTCGCCCTGCCAGGCGGCAACGATGCTTGGTACCGCGGCCTCCGGTTCGGCCGTGTCGTCGATCACGTCGTCGATGACGTCGTCAGCCTCATCGTCCTGCGCCTGGCGGCCCAGCAGGTCGCCGAAACTCGGTCCTGTGGGTTCCTCCGGCTCAGGCTCGGGCTCAGGCTCGGGTTGCGGCTCGGGGTCGAGGAAGGACATCACGCGGGTGCCCAGGTACTGCTCCTCCGAGCCTGCGAGTGGCATGCCGGCGTCGTTGAGCGTGTAGAAGTAGATGTCCATCGTTTCGCCGCCCTCGTGGTAGTGACCAACGAAACCGGCCATGTACTCCTCGATGGGAAAAACGCCGCGGAGAGTGCCATCGGCCTGCAGCTGCAGTTGCGTGAAGGGGATGTCGCCCGCGATTCCGTTGATCGAACCGCTGACACTGCCGGTCTGCGTGCCGCTGATGGTTATGTCGAAGGTGAAGTCGGGTTCGTCCACACGGTACGTTCCGTCCCGCGGCTGGGCGAACGCTACCGAGATGGTGAGCAGGATTGCCGTGATTGCGATGAGCCTTTTGAACATTCGTGTAACCTCCCGTGAATGCAGTCTAGGGAGCGCTCAATAATTCGCCATTAATTCAGGGAGTACCCTGCTCGAAGCGCGCCAGGCGCGAGCTTCCGTATGCCAGGGCTGCCAGCGAGATCACCACCGTAGTGACGAGCATCACGCCCAGGACGAGCATGCCCTCGGGCGTGCTCCAGTACGAGCCCGCGCGTCCTAGCAGGCTGCGCTGCGAGGGGATCACCAGCAGCAGCATCTGCAGGACGGCATGGCCGAAGGCCAGCGCCATGTAGGCCAGCCCGCCGGCCGAAAGCGGGATCTCGTTCGGGTTCGACGCGCTGAACCGCGGATGGGCGGCCCCTAGCCCGACGCCCAGCGCGGTGGTGGCGATGGCGGAACAGATGCCGGCAACCGGGGCAACGAAAGCCAGGGCGGGGGACATGTCCACCAACAGGGCGATGGCGAGGCCGAGTCCGCCGCCCAGCAGCAGCAGGGGTGGCAGCGCGTGCAGGAACTTGGCCCGCACGACCTGGCTGCTGGTTACGGGCGCGGTCTGCAGGATCCAGTAGCCCTCACCCTCCAGCGACACGAGCGGGAAGGCGAGCCGCATGCCGACCCCGGCAAGCATGAAGCCGATGAACACCAGGTTGAGCGCGCCGAGCACGTCCTGGAACTGGCGCAGCGGCACGTCGATGCTGCCTACGCCGACCAGGTAGACGCCCGCCAGGGCTGCCAGCACCAGCAGCTGCGACCACTGGCCCGGGTCGCGCAGCAGCAGGCGGGTGTCCTTGGCGATGAGCGCGCCCGTCCTGCCCGACAGGAGGCGCTCCCACCACGCGGCCCCACGCGGCGTCGGGTCCAGCCTGAGCCGGGCCGTGTCCAGCGAGCGCACCCAGCCGGCCTGGTAGGCCGTGGCGGCCAGCCAGGCGGTCAGTGCCAGCAGCAGCAGCGCGGCGACCATGAGCAGCATGGTCATGGGCCCGATGCGGCCTTCCAGCGCGGCCCAGACGCCGCTGGCGGCCCAGGTGGAAGGCAGCCAGCCCAGCTGCAGCGCCGCGAATCCTCCCAGCAGCTGCTCGAACTCCTCTGCGGACAGTGCAACCAGCTGCTCTGGACGCAACAGGCGCAGGCCCAGCACCAGGCCCGCGGCCAGCAGCACGCTCAGGGCGGTGGCGACCTCCTTGACGCGCCCGGCGGGCGCTATGCGCATCAGCACGAGTGCGAAGAGGCTGCCGGCGGCTACCGGGATGGCGTAGAGCGCCAGTACCGCCGCAAGCGCGATCGGCAGGTAGGCGAGGCTCGCGTCGCGTGCCGCCCCGATACCGAGCAGCACCGGCACGGTCAGGAAGGCGGGCAGGAAAGCAGTAGTGATGTAGGTCTCGGTCAGCTTGAGGCCGAAGACGCGCCAGGCGGCGACCGGCTGGGCAAGCAGGAACGGCAGGTCGTTCGAGCCGTACAGCGTCGTGATCGAACCGGTGATGCTGGTGAAGGCGACGCCCGCCATCAGGATCAGGAACAGTCCTTCAAGGCTGCGTTGCAGCACGGCGTCCGCGATCGTGTCGATCGCGGGGAAATCGTCTACCAGGCGGGTGCCGGCTGACGCCAGCTCAAAGATGCCCCAGCCGGTCAGGCCCAGGAACGCAGCCGCGAAGACCAGCCGCGCCGGGCTGCGCAGCGCGGAGTTCAGCGCGGCGCGCCCGCGCAGCCCCAGCAGCAGCACCTACGCCTCCTGCTGTTCGAGCAGGCGGATGAAGACTTCCTCGAGCCCGGCATCAGCCACGCCTGCGCGCTCCCGCAGCGAAGCCAGGTCACCCTGGGCCAGGATGCGGCCGCGGTCGAGAACGATCACGCGATGCGCGACCTCCTCGGCCACCTCGAGCGAATGCGTGGTGAGCAGCACCGTCCTGCCCTTGGCGGCATACTCACGCAGCAGCTGCCGCACCTGCCTGGCGGCGCGCGGGTCGAGTCCGACCATCGGCTCGTCCACCACCAGCACCTGCGGCTCATGCAGCAGTGCCGCGGTGAACGCCAGCTTCTGGCGCATGCCGTGCGAGAGCACCTCGATCAGCTCGTTGCCGAAGTCGGTGAGCGAGAACAGTTCGAGCCAGTGCGAGATCCGACCGGCCGCGTCCTGCACCCCGTGGAGGCGGGCGATGAAGCGGAGCAGCTCCCGGGGGGTCAGCTTGCCGTACAGGTAGGGCCGGTCCGGCACGTAGCCGAGGCTCGCCTTGGCGGCGACGCTGGCCGCAAGCACGTCGTGCCCGGCCACGCGCACCGTGCCCGCGGTGGGCCTGAGCAGGCCCGTGATCGCCCGGATGGTGGTGGACTTGCCCGCGCCGTTCGGGCCGAGCAGGGCCAGCAGCTCGCCCGGCTCCACCGTGAACGTGACCCCGTCGACCGCGCTCACGCGTCCATAGCGCTTGACGAGCCCCTCGACCTCGATCAACGTCCTGCCACCGGGTCGTAGCTGGCCGACTGGTGACGGAAGTACGTGTCGTAAAGCACGGCGTAGTGCCCGCCTTCGGACAACAGCGCCTCGTGCGTGCCCTCCTCGATGATGCGGCCGCGGTCGAGCACGATTATCCGGTCGGCACTGCGCACGGTCGAGAGCCGGTGGGCGATGACCATCGCGGTGCGGTCGCGCAGGACCTCCTCCAGCCCCTCCTGGATGAGGGACTCGGTCAGCGGATCCACGCTCGCCGTGGCCTCGTCCAGGATCAGGATGGCGGGGTCGCGCAGCAGCACGCGTGCGAGCGCCACCAGCTGCCGCTGGCCCATGCTGATGCCCCGACCCATCTCGCCCACCTCCGTGTCCAGCCCGTGCTGGAGGCCGCTGAGCCAGTCGCCCCCCGCCACGCGGCCCGCGGCAGCAAGGACTTCTGCGTCACCGGCGTCGGGACTGCCGTAGCGGATGTTGTCGCGCACCGTGCCCGTGAACAGGAAGGGGCTCTGCTGCACTATCCCCAGCTGCCGCCGGTACGCCCTCAGCTCGAGCCCACGGATGTCGTGGCCGTCGATCAGCAGCCTTCCATCCTGGAACTCGTAGAAGCGGGCGATCAGCTTGCCCAGGCTCGACTTGCCCGCCCCGGTGTGACCCACCAGCGCCACGGTCTGGCCGGCCGGGATGTCCAGGCTGAAGCGCTCGAGGACGCTTTCACCTGACCGGTAGGCGAAGTCGAGCCTGTCGAACTGGACCCTGCCGGCCAGCCGGCCGGGATCGAGCGCGCCGGTCTGCTGCACGCGCGGCTCGGCGTCGATCAGCGCGAACACTCGCTCGGAGGCGCTCAATCCCTGCTGGAACTGGCTCCAGAACGAGGCGATGCTCGTCAACGGGAACCAGAAGAGCGCGATGCTCTCCACGAACAGGAACCACTCCCCGGCCGTGATCGTGCCGTCCAGCACGCCCAGGCCGCCGAAGTAGAGGATCACGGCGGTGCCGATGCCGGCGATCACGCCCAGCACGGGAAAGATCAGCTGGAACAGCTGCCCCTCGCGCCGCGTCAGGCGGAAGGACTCGTTGTTGACGCGCTCGAAGTCACGGTGCAGCGCGGCCTCCTGCCGGAAGGTCTTGGCTACCGAGATGCCGGTGATCGATTCCTGCACGTTGGCGTTGACCTCGGCCAGGATGCGCCGGGCCTGGGTCGACGTGCGCCTCGCGACCGCGCGGAACGCCAGGGCGGTGATCACCACGAACGGCGTGATCGCCAGCGCGATCAGTGCGAGGCGGGGGTTGATCGAGAAGAGGATGCCGGCGACGATCGCGACGATCATCAGCTGGCTCAACAGGTTGAGCGTGAGCGTGACGACGTTCGCGAAGTCCTGCGTGTCGCTGGTCACGCGGCTCACCACGCGGCCGCTCGAGAACTCGTCGTAGAACGACATGTCGCGCGCCGCGACCGAATCGAACGCGTCCTTGCGCAGGTTCAGGACGACGTTCCCCACCGCGCGTGCTGTCCACGACTGCCGGAGGTAGTTGAACACCCACGCGAGCGATGCGGCGAACAGCATGATGATGATCAGCCACGCCGTCTCGCTGAAGGCGACCGCCACGCTCAGGTCGTCGCGCCCCGCGAGGCTGTCGATGCCCCTTGCGGTCAGGACGGGAATGAGCGCCTCCATGCCCGCGTTCAGCACCACCATGCCGGCCACGCCGAGCATCGTGGGCAGGAACGGCCGGAAGTAGCGGACGATGCGCCTGAGCAGCTGCGTGTCCGTATAGGTACGGTCGTACTTCTCGCCGGAGAGGCCGTCCATGATGAAGCCCATCAGTCGAACCTCGCGAAGATGCGCCCGTACAGGCCGGAACGCGAGAGCAGCTCCTCATGCGTGCCCTGGTCCAGCACGCGACCCTGGTCCAGAACGACGATGTGGTCCGCCCGCCTGATCTGGGAGAGGCGGTGCGTGATGATGAACGCGGTCCGGCCCTCGAGCACGTTCGCGATCGCCGTCTGGATCGCGTCCTCGGTCGCGGAGTCGATGGCGCTGGTGGCGTCATCCAGCACCAGGATCCGCGGGTCGGTCAGCAGGGCGCGGGCGATCGCCAGGCGCTGGCGCTGCCCGCCCGAAAGCGTCATGCCGCGCTCGCCGATCACCGTCTCGTAACCTTCCGGGAAGCCGGTGATGAAGTCGTGCGCCTGCGCCGCCCGGGCCGCAGCCAGTACCTGTTCCCTGGTTGCGCCGGGCAGGCCGAAGGCGATGTTGTCCGCGACGCTGCGGCTGAAGAGGAAGATGTCCTGTTCGATCACGGCAATCTGTTGCCTGAGCGAGTCCATGTTCCAGTCGCGCACGTCCACACCGTCGATCCGGACGGTTCCCTCAGTCGCATCGAACGTGCGGTTGATCAGCCTGACCAGGCTGCTCTTGCCGGACCCGGTCTGCCCGACTATCGCCACGGTGGCGCCGGCCGCCGCCCTGAAGCTGACCCGGTCCAGCGCCGGCGTTGAGCCGGGCTCAAAGAGGAAGGTGACGTCCTCGAAATCGATGTCGCCAGCGACCCTGGCTGCGTGGCCCTCGGGGTTCTCATCCAGTTCGGTCGTCGAGGTGATGAGCTCGAGGATGCGGCCGGCGCTCGCGATACCGAGCTGGACCAGCGCGAAGGTGAAGCTCGACAGGCCCGCCGGTCCGCGCAGCACGCCGACCATGCCGACCACCGCGACGAGTTCCCCCACCGTGATCTGGCCGGCCGCGAGCAGCAGCAGGCCGTGCGCGAACGTGCCCGTGAGCGCGAGTCCGATCAGCAGGATCGGCAGGTAGCGCGCCTGCACCTCGCCCTGTGCGACGAACCAGTCGCGCACGGTTTCCGCCCTGGAGGCGAACTTCAGGCGCTCCTGGTCCTCCTGGGCCGCGGACTTGACCAGCTCGATGCCGGTGATCGTCTCGGTCAGGGAGGCATTGAGGTGCCCGAACTCCCGCCGCATCGCCCTGGATACGGGGTCCAGCCTGCGCTGGTAGCCGCGCAGTGCGAGGGCGAAGCTGATCACGAAGAGTACGGGGAAGAGCAGCAGGCGCCAGTCGATCGCCTGGATCAGCACGAGCGGCAGGATCAGGCCCAGCATGCTGTCCGCGATCAGCTGCACGCCGGGGCTGAACATCATGTTGAGCTGGCGGACGTCGTTCGAGGCGCGCGCCATGATGTCGCCCACCCGCTGGCGGTTGTGGAAAGCCTGGCTCTTGCCGAGCAGGCTCAGAGTCAGTTCGGCGCGCGCGTCGCGCTCGAACCGCTGAGCGATGTTCTCGACGAAGTGGGCCGCGCCCAGCAGCTCCATCAGGCCGCCGGTCAGCGCGACCGCGAGCAGCAGGAGCGAGGCGCTCAGGAGCGCCTCCGTACCGCCCCCGGGCTGAAGCACGGCGTCGAACGCCAGGCCCGCTATGCGCGGGATGAGCGTGTAACTGGCGGTCGCCAGCAGCGAGGTGAGCAGGAAGCCAGCGAGCAGCCAGCGGTACCTGAGCAGGTGCGACAGGATCCACCTGATCGGGCTGCGCAGGTCATACGTGTGGCTCTGGTCGACCCTGAACTCGCTTCGGGGCGCTGCGGGGTTGCCTGTCCGGGTCACCCGCACATTCTATGCAAGAAGCTCAAGCCAGTCCGGCAGTTCCCGCGTGGCCGAGCGCAGGCGCGCCCTGAGCCGCGGCGTGTCCGGCAGCACGCGTTGCAGCAGCGCCCAGAACGCCGCGGAATGATCCATATGCCGGGAATGGCACAGCTCGTGCAGCAGCACGTAGGTGACTAGCTCAGGTTCCAGGAACAGCAGCCGGTAGTTCAGGCTCACCGTGCCGCGGCTGGAGTAGCTGCCCCAGCGGGTGGCCTGGCCCCGGATGCTGACTCGGGAGTAGGGAAGCCCGGTCTCCCGTGAATGCCGCTCGAGCACGCGGCCCAGCTCTGAGCGCGCCCGGCCGACCAGCCAGGCGCGCAGCGCCCGCATGGCGGGCTCGTCCCAGCCGTCCGAAGGCAGGAGAAGGACGCCCGCGTCCGCGCTGGCGCGGCGGCCCGGGCCGTAAGCGATCCGCCACCGCTCGCCCAGCGCGGTCAGCTCCAGCAGGTTGGGTGCCCGGAGAGTGCGGCCGGCCGGCACCCGCTCCATGATCCACCCCGAGTTCGCCTTCAGGAACGAGGCGAGCATCCTGTTCGACACGCGCTGTGGTGCGCTCAGCATCACCTGGCCCCCCGCGCGCACCGTGATGCGCATGCTGCGGTAACCGGGATGGCGCCGGATCCTGCACGTGAGGACGCGGCCATCCGGCAGGCTGAGTTCGACGCTTTTGGCGGGGCTGCTCAAGTCACCGAGGATGATACACGTCGGCACGTTCAGCGGGCGTGCAGGCTGCCATACTCTGCCCTTGTCCCACGCATCACTCACGGGACAGCCCCTTGCATGGACATCTTTACTGCAGCCTCCCACCACGACGTTCTCATGCTGGTCGCCCGCGTTGCGATCCTGCTGCTCGCCGCCCGCGCGCTCGGCGAGGTGTCGCAGCGCCTCGGTCAGCCTGCGGTCCTGGGCGAGATCATGGCCGGCGTCATCCTCGGCCCCTCGCTGCTCAGCGGCTTCATACCGGTACTGGGGGAGTGGATACTGCCGCAGACCCCGGTGCAGCGCTACCTGCTCGAGGTCGTGGCGCTGATCGGCTCGATGTTCCTGCTGCTGATCACGGGCCTCGAGACGGACATCCCGCTCATCCGCCGCCACGCCCGCACCGCGACCGGCGTAGCTGCCGGGGGCCTGATACTGCCGTTCGCAAGCGGGGCGCTGCTGGCCATGTTCCTGCCGGACTTCCTCCTTGTCGATCCGGACGACCGGACCGTCTTCGTGCTGTTCATCGCCACGGCGATGTCGATCTCCGCCATTCCGGTGATCGCCAAGGTCCTGCTGGACATGAACCTGATGCGGCGCGACATCGGCCAGACAATCATGGCTGCCGGCATGATCGACGACGTGATCGCATGGGTGATGCTGCTCATCGTCCTCGGCCTGGTCGGGGGCGGCGCCGTCACCTTCGGACTGGTCGCGGGATCCGTCGTCAAGATCGTCCTGTTCATGGTCCTCAGCTTCACGCTGGGCCGGCTCGTGCTCAGCAAGGCGCTTGACTTCGTGCAGGACCGGATGATCAGCTCCAACCGGCTCCTGACGCTCGTGGTCGCCGCCGCCTTCGCCTGGGGAGCGATCGCACAGGCGGTCGAGATCGAGGCAGTGCTGGGGGCGTTCGTCGTCGGCGTCCTCTTCGGCACGATGGGCCGCCTGCCCACCACCGTCATCCACAACATCGACCGCTTCGCCATGGCCGTCTTCACACCCATCTTCTTCGCGGTGGCGGGCCTGAAGGTCGACGTCACCCGCCTGTTCTCGCGCGAGCTGTTCCTGATCGCCCTGGTCGTTGTCGCGGTCGCGATCTTCGGCAAGATGGCCGGGGCATACGCCGGCGCGCGTCTGGTGGGCCAGGGCCACTGGTCAGCACTGGCCTACGGCTCGGCGCTGAACGCCCGCGGGGCGGTGCAGATCATCATTGCCACCATCGGCCTTTCGCTCGGGGTCATCACGCAGGACGTCTACTCGATCATCATCCTGATGGCCATAGTCACGTCCGTCATGGCTCCGTTCCTGCTCAGGTGGTCGCTCAGGAGGGTGCAGCCGGCCCGCGAGGAACTCGCGCGTCTCGAGGCGGAGAAACTCGCGGAATCCAGCGCCGTCGCCAGCATCAACCGCGTGCTCCTGCCTGTCCGGCAGCGCGCTGGGCAGGACGCCGGTGAGTACCGGGCGATCGAATCGCACCTGCTCGAGAGCCTCGGCACCAGGCCCGCCGTGACCCTGATGACGCTGGCCAGCGAGGCAGGACGCCCCAGAAGCCAGGAGTTCCTTGCCGCCCTGGCCGGTTCCTTCGTGCCGCTCGACGTGACCCGCAAGGTCGTCGTGGGCCGGCAGCCGGCGGAGGCGATCCTGGACGAGGCCCGGAAGGATTACCAGCTGATCATGCTCGGTGCGCCCGAGAACGGCGGCAGCAGCGACGTCGTCTTCAGCCCCATGATCGACTACGTGATGCGGATGGCGCCGTGCGCGACCATGGTGGTCAAGGGCCGGGCCAGCCAGTCGAACTGGCCGCCGCGCACGATCCTCGTGCCCACCAACGGCTCGTACGCCTCCCGCGGCGCGGCCGAACTCGCCTTCGCCCTCGCGAGGGGAGGGGACGTGCGCGTGGTGCTTCTCAACGTCGTGACCGGCGGCGCCTCGGGGTATTTCAGCGACATCGCGGGCACCGCCTTCGAGCGCCAGCTTGGCAACGGCCACGCGATCGTCAACGGGCTCCGGCAGATCGGCGAGGCGGCGGGCGTGAACGCTGACGTGGAGGTGCGCCTGAACGCCCGGCCGGACGAGGAGATCCTCGCGGTGGCCTCCCAGGTGGGCGCGGACCTCATCCTGCTCGGCACCGAGCTCCGGCCCGGTTCGGCCAGGCTTTACCTTGGTGCGCGCGTCGAACGCATCCTCCAGGGTGCCCCGTGTCCCGTGATCGTCTTCAACACGGACTGACCCGACTGTCGCCCCCGCCACTACCCGGGGCGATCCGGTGCGTTACACTACTTCGGTTGCCCGGCCGCAGGTGGCGCGGGCTGAAGACAATCGGTAACATTTGCGTTTCATTACCCGTGGGTGCCTTCGAGTGACTGGTCGGTTGCGAGGTAAGACGCCTTGACCGATTACCAGCCACAAGAGGCGCGGCGCTGGCCGCACAGGAGTCCCGCGATCAGCGGGATGCACCCAACAGGGGGAAACATGAAGTTTACCGATCTCGCCTTGGGCGAGCACCTAATCACGGCTCTTGAATCCAAGGGCATCACCGAACCCACACAGATCCAGCAGGCAGCACTGCCGGCTGCGCTTGACGGGCGCGACGTCATCGGCCTGGCCCGCACCGGCACAGGCAAGACGCTGGCGTTCTCGCTTCCGATCGCGCAGCAGCTTGAGCCGGATTCCACACGCGGCCGCGCGCCGCGCGCGCTGGTACTGACCCCGACGCGCGAACTCGCGATGCAGGTGGCCGGCGAGCTCGAGTTCGTCGCCCGGCACCTGCGTGTCGTCACCGTCTACGGCGGCGTCGGCTACGGGCGCCAGGCACGCGACCTGCAGTCCGGCGTCGACGTGGTCGTCGCCACGCCCGGGCGCGCCATCGACTACATGAAGCAGAACATCCTCGACCTGAGCCAGGTCCGGATCGTGGTGCTGGACGAGGCCGACGAGATGCTCTCGATGGGCTTCGAGGAGGACGTCGAGTCGATGCTCGGAGCGACGCCTCCGGGGCGCCAGACCATGCTGTTCTCGGCCACCATGCCCGGCTGGGCCGTAAAGCTATCGCAGCAGTACCTGAACGACCCGCTGCGTGTCGATGTGGTCACCAGCGAGGACGTCACCTACGAAGAGCTCGCCATCGAGGCGCCTTACAGCATCAGGCTCAGCCTGCTCGGTGACGTGCTCCACGTCTACGGAGGCGGCCGCGCGATCGTCTTCACGCACACCAAGGCGGAAGTCGACGAGCTCGCCCAGGCGCTGGACGCCATGGGCATCCCCGCCGAGGCCATCCACGGCGATCTCAACCAGATCCAGCGTGAGCGCGTCGTGGAACGCTTCCGCAAGGGCCAGCTGAGCGTCCTGGTCGGCACCGGCGTGGCCGCACGCGGCCTCGACATCCCGGATGTGGACACCGTGATCCACTACCGCATCCCCATCCAGGCAGACGCCTACCAGCACCGCTCGGGCCGCACCGGCCGTGCCGGCCGCGGCGGCAACGTCGTACTGCTTTACAGTGGCGGGGAACGCCGCAAGCTGCAGATGCTGGAACGCGCCGTCAGGCGCCGCTTCACGCCCACGTCGGCACCCACCCCCGACCAGGTGCAGTCCAGCAAGCTCCAGGGCCTGCTCCTGCGCATGGAGGGTCAGACGGACGAGGACCGCGCCGCCTGGCGCGATGTGGCCGAGAGCTGGATCAGCGAGGGCCGCACGGACGAGCTGTCCGGGCTCTTCGCCCTGCTTCTTGGTGGCGCAACCGAGGTGCGCAGCCTGCTCACCGGCGAGCCCGGTCACGTGACGCTGCAGCTCAGCGGCGGGCGCCTGACCGCCCCGCACGTCGTCCGGCTCCTGAAGGAGGCCGGCGCAACCCGCATCGGCCGGATCATGCCGATCTGGGACGGAGCGGTCGTGGACGTGCCCAAGGATGACGTAGCTGTGCTGGTCAACCGCGACCTGGAAGGCTTCCGGGCCGTGCGGGCCACGAGCATCCCGGCCCCGCCGCCGCGCTCGTCGGGCCCGCGGCCCGATCGCGGCCAGGGCGGCTACCGCCGCCGCGACGGCCGTCGCCAGGAGTGGCGCCGCAGCTGATCTGCTGAACCGAGCCGACAGGCAGCCTCACAGAAGCGTCCCGGACTCCGCCATGGAGTCCGGGACGCCTTGCTTGCTTTGGCCGGCAGCGCGCCTGTTCAGGCGCGGGCCGCAGCGATGTAACGCTGAACCTCGCCGATACGCTCGGTGATCTGGATTCCGCGCGGGCAGGCTTCAGTGCAGTTGAACGCCTTGCGGCAACGCCAGACGCCGTTCGGCGCCTGCATGGCAGCCAGGTGCTCCTGGGGAGCCTTGTCGCGCGAGTCGAAGATGAAGCGGTGCGCGTTGACGATTGCGGCCGGGCCGATGTAGCGCCCCGTGGTCCAGAAGACCGGGCAGCTGCTGGTGCAGGCCGCGCAGAGGATGCACTTGGTCGTGTCGTCGAAGATCTCGCGCTCCTCGGGGCTCTGCAGCCGCTCGCCGGGCGGCGGGGCATCGTCGTTGATCAGGTACGGCTTGACCGCCTTGTAAGCGTCCATGAACGGTTCCATGTCAACGATCAGGTCCTTGTGGACCTTGAAAGCACCGAGCGGTTCCACGGTGATGTTCACGCCAAGGTCCTTGACCAGGATCTTGCAGGCAAGACGGTTCATGCCGTTGATGCGCATCGCGTCCGAGCCGCAGATGCCGTGCGCGCAGCTGCGCCGGTAGGCGAGGGTGCCGTCCAGCTCCCACTTGACGTGATTGAGCAGGTCAAGCACACGGTCGCTCGGCTGCGCCTCTATGCGGTACTCCGACCAGTGCGGCAGCAGGTCCCGCTCCGGGTTGAAACGGCGGATCTTGAGATTGACCTCCATTAGATGCGTCCTCCACGTGAACCGGGCGTCCCGGCCCGGCGGTATTTGTAACCTGAGTGTATCAGGAATGCCCCTTACGGCACCTTCGAGTCGCGCCGCCTGTTGAACAGGGCCGGGCCGGCATGCTAAACTGCGTCGGTTAAAGGCTTCATGCTGCCGGCTCTTCGGGCGGCGGCGCCCGGAGATCCAAGCACCTGTCACGAGTATAAGGAGAACAGCGAGAAGCAATGGCAAACACACTTTCTGCAAAGAAGCGCATCCTAAGGTCGGAGAAGGCACGCGCCGCGAACCGCGCGCGCAAGAGCACCATCCGCACGTTCAGCAAGAAGGCGATCACGGCCGCCGAGGCCGGCGATTTCGAAGGCGCACTCAAGTTCGAGCGCGTCACCCAGAGCCTGCTCGACAAGGCGTCCAAGGGCTCGACCCTGCACCGCAACACCGTTGCGCGCCGCAAGGCCCGCATCGCCAAGCGCATCAGGAGCCTTCAGCAGAACGCCTGAAACCGGGCTTCCTGAGCTATCAGCCAACCACGGGCGGGCATCCTCTTCAGCAGGGTGCCCGCCCTCCTTATGTCCGGTAGCATGCTGGTGTGTCACTCCGCATAGTACTGACAGGCAGCAAGGATTCCGCCAACGTCGGGGCCGCGGCCCGCGCCATGAAGAACTTCGGCCTGGGAGAGCTCTACCTGGCCGCCCCGCGCTGCAGGATCGATGAACGGGCGCGGGCGCTGGCCGCGCACGCCGGCGACGTCCTCGACCGCGCCGTAATCACCGCGTCCACCGCCGAGGCGCTGACCGGCTGCACCTACGCGGTCGGCACCACCGCGCGCGGGCGCGCGAGCGATGGAAACATCGTCCTGGATCCCCGCGAGGGCCTGGCCCGGCTTCCCCCCGCGGGCGGTGCGCTCGTCTTCGGCCCGGAGGACGCCGGGCTGAGCAACCAGGACCTTGACCTGTGCCAGGCGTTCATCACGATCCCCACTGGCGAGTATGCGTCGGTCAACCTTGCCCAGTCGGTCAACATCCTCTGCTACGAGTGGCTGCGGCTGCACCCTGAAGGCTCCGGCCCCGCGCCGTCCGCGGGCGGGACTCCGCCCGCTCCCCGCGAGCAGCTCGAGGCGATGTACGCGCACATGATCGACGTGATGCTGCACGTCGGCTATACGGATCCGAACAGGCAAGGCGGGGTGGAGCACCTCTTCCGGCGCCTGCTCGACCGGGCCGAGCCCACCTCGCATGAGGTCGCCGCACTGCGCGGGCTGTTCGCCCAGACGCGCTGGGCGGCCGATCAGCCGCCGGAGCGGGTGCCCGGCAACCGGTCGTGACATGTGTCACCTCGCCAGGCTGACAGGCGCAACTGGCGGGCACCCTCCCCCGGCACCGAGAATGAGGACGGAAAAGGGGGGGATTGCCATGCAGGCGACTCTGAACACGGTGCACAACATGGAACACGCGGCCACGCCGGGAACGGTGCTCGAGCTGCGGCAGGCGACCAAGGACTACGGAAAGGTCCGCGCTCTCGACGCGGTAAGCATCGGCATCAACCGCGGCGAGTGCGTCGCGCTGCTGGGCCCCAACGGTGCGGGCAAGACCACGGCGGTCGGCCTGCTCCTGGGGCTCGACCGGCCGGATTCGGGACAGGCGCTGATGTTCGGCGCGGATCCGTTCGCCCTTCAGAACAGGGTGCGGACCGGCACGATGATGCAGGTGACCGGCATGCCCGACACGCTGACGGTGCAGGAGCACCTGGAGGGCTTCGCCAGTTACTACCCCGCGCCACTGGGCGTGGCGCAGATCCTCGCCTCAACCGGCCTCAGCGGACTGGAGAAGCGGCTCTACGGCAAGCTGTCGGGCGGCCAGAAGCAGCGGCTGCACCTGGCGATCTCGCTGGTGGGTGATCCGGAGATCCTCTTCCTGGACGAGCCGACCACAGGCCTCGACGTGAACACGCGCAAGGCGCTCTGGCAGCTCGTGCGCGAGTTCAGGGACCGCAACCGCACCGTCGTCCTCACCACGCACTACCTCGAGGAGGCCGACGCGCTGGCCGACCGCATCGTCGTGCTGAACCACGGCAGGGTCGTGGCCGAGGGCACCCCGGACCAGATCAGGGCGTCCACCGCCGGCAAGAGGATCCGGGCGGTCACCGGCTTCAGGGTCGAGGAGGCCCGTGAGCTGCCCGGCGTCGCCCGCGCCGTCCGGGACGGCGACACCCTGGAGCTGCACGTGACCGAGGCTGAGACCGCCACCAGGGCGCTCCTGCAGCGCGACGCTCAGCTGCGCGACCTCGAGGTCACCACGATCGGCCTCGACGAGGCCTTCATCAGCCTCACCGGTGATGCCCGGGAGGTGCCTTCATGACCCGCACCGTTCCCGTATCAGCCCGCGCGCAGCGGCGCCGCAGCCTGGTCGCGATCTACTGGACTGAGTTCCGCAACGAAGTCCTGAAGAACGTCCGCATGCCGGTGTTCCTCGTCTCCTCGCTCGCCTTCCCGCTCATGTTCTACGCGCTCTTCGGCCTGATCTTCGGACGCGAGAGCGTTGCCGGCGTCACCACCGCGACTTACATGCTCGCCACCTTCGGCACGTTCGGCGTGATGGGCGCCGCGCTCTTCGGCTTCGGCGTCGGCGTCGCGACCGAGCGTGGCCAGGGCTGGATGGTCCTGAAGCGCGCATCGCCCATGCCGCCCCTGGCCTACTTCGCCGCCAAGACGCTGCTGGCCGTGATGATGGGCGGGCTGATCACTCTGCTGCTCTTCGTGCTTGGGGGCCTGATCGGCGGCGTGAGCCTGCCGCTGGGCACGCTCGCGTCGATGTTCGGCATCCTGGTGAGCGGGGCGATCCCCTTCTGCGCTATGGGGCTGGCCTTCGGCTACATGGCCGGGCCGAACTCCGCGCCGATACTTGTCAACCTCATCTACCTGCCCATGGGCTTCTTCGGCGGCCTCTGGATGCCGCTGCCGATCCTGCCTGCCTTCATCCAGGGGCTCGCGCCCTGGCTGCCTTCGTACCACTTCGGCCAGCTCGCACTTTCACCGCTGGGCGCGCAGTCGATCGCGTCACCCTGGCCCAGCGTCGCCTACCTCGCAGCCTTCACCGCCATTTTCCTGGCGCTTGCCACCGTGCTTTACCGCCGCGACAGGGGCCGGCCCGTTGGCTGAGCCGGACCGCACCAGCCTGCGCGTACGCATGCCCGCCATGCTGTACGTGCAGCTGGTGTACCTGGGCATTCTCTTCATGCAGCCCGCGCTCGCGGGGGAATCCTGGCCATCATGGCTTCTGGCCGTTGCGCTCGCCGTCACGTTCGCCCTGCTCTTCGGAAGGATGTTCGCCAGCACGGATGTCCGGTGGGCAAGGGGAGTGGTGCTCGCCGGCTTCCTCTTCTCGTTCCTGAACTCGGGCGCCTCGGTCTTCTACGTGTACGCCGCCTACCTGTACGGTCTGAGCATGCCCAGGCACCGGCTTGTACCGGAGTACGTGCGCCTGGTGCTGCTGGTGATCAGCCAGGGCGTGCTGCTGATGCTGATCCATCAGAGCGGGTACTCGGGCATCTCGCACGGATTCTCGGCCCTCTTCGTCATGATCGGTGCCGCCGTGTCAATGGCAGACGCCGAGCGTTCGGAGGCGGCGCGCAAACTCCGCGCAGCCTACGACGAGGTGGAACAGGTCGCCACGATCGCCGAGCGTGAGCGCATCGCCCGCGACATGCACGACGTGCTGGGCCACACCCTGAGCGTCGTCGTGCTCAAGGCCGAGCTGGCCGGACGCTTGCTGCCCGGCGTGCCCGACAGGGCGGCCAGCGAGGTAGCCGACATCGAGAAGCTGGTGCGTCAGGCGCTGAAGGACGTGCGGACGGCCATCGCCGGCTACCGCAGTACCGGACTGGAAGGCGAGCTGGCGAACGCCCGGCTCGCCTTCGAGGCTGCCGGGATCGAGCTGGATGAACGGGTCGACCGGATCGAGCTGAGCACGCAGGCCGAGGTCGCCCTTGCGATGGTGCTGCGCGAGGCAGTCACGAACGTGATCAGGCACTCCGGGGCGGGCAGGGTAGGGGTCGGGCTTCGCGAGGCTTCCGGCGTGGTTACGCTTACGGTCTCGGATGACGGCGCTGGCGGCACTCCAACACCGGGCGGCGGCCTGTCCGGCATGCGCCAGCGCATCGAGGCGATCGGAGGGACTTTCATGACAGCCGTCGATGACGGTTTCGAACTTCGGGCGAGCGTGCCCGTGGACGGTGCGGCATGATCCGCGTGGTCATCGCGGAGGACCAGGGGATGGTACTGGGCGCCCTGGCTGCGCTCCTGGACCTTGAGCACGACATCGAGGTGATCGGAACCGCCACGGAAGCGCGCGCGGCGCTGGAACTCGTCAACCTGCACGAGCCGGACGTGCTGCTGACGGACATCGAGATGCCCGGCATGAGCGGCCTGGAGCTGGCCGACGAGCTTGCCCGTACAGGCTCCGGCACGCGCGTGATAATCCTGACCACGTTCGCAAGGCCCGGTTACCTGCGCCGCGCCCTGGACGCGGGCGCCAGCGGCTACCTGCTCAAGGACTCACCGGCGAGCGAGCTTGCCGACGCGGTCAGGCGCGTGAACCAGGGAGGACGCGCAGTCGAGCCCGAGCTGGCGATGGCCGCCTGGGGCGCCGGGGATCCCCTTACCGACCGGGAGCGACAGGTGCTGCGCCGCGCCGCCGAGGGCACCAGCACGGCCGAGATCGCGCGCGACCTGAACCTGTCGGACGGAACCGTGCGGAACTACCTGTCCGAGGCGATCAGCAAGCTTGGCGCGGGCAACCGCATCGAGGCTGCCCGCATCGCTCGGGACAACGGCTGGCTCTGATGCCTACATGCTGTCCGGGTTGCTGCCGGTGCGGTGACCGTTGTTGAGCGTCGCCAGGTCAGTGAAGTCCTGCGGCGACAGCTCGAAGCCGAAGATGTCGAGGTTCTCGGCCATCCTTGCCGGCGTGACCGACTTCGGGATGACGACGTTGCCCAGCTGAAGGTGCCACCTGAGCAGCACCTGGGCAGGTGTGTGCTCATGCTTGCCGGCGATCTCGACTAGTACAGGCTCGCTCAGAAGGTCGCCGCCCTTCGCCAGCGGGCTCCACGCCTGAGTGACGATGCCGTGTTCCTTGTGGTACGCGCGCAGGTCGGCCTGAGGCAGGTAGGGATGAAGCTCGATCTGGTTGATGGCGGGAATCACCCCGACCTCTTCACGCAGGCGCTCCAGGTGCGGGATCTGGAAGTTCGACACACCGACCTCCCGTGCCCGCCCGGCCTGCTTGAGGCCCTGCAGCGCCTCCCATGTCTCCACATAGAGGTCCTTCGAGGGAACCGGCCAGTGGATCAGGAACAGATCCACGAAGTCCACGCCGAGCCGCTCCAGGCTGGCATCGAACTGGTCGGGCACGTTCGCCGCCCCCAGGTGCTCAGGATGCAGCTTGGTGGTCAGGAAGATGTCCTCACGCGCAAGTCCGGACTCGCGGATCGCCGCACCGGTGCCGCGCTCGTTGCCGTAAACCGCCGCGGTATCCACATGGCGGTAGCCAAGCTCCAGGGCCTTGAGCACGGCCCGGCTCACCTCGTCATCAGGTACCTTGAAAACTCCGAAGCCGACCTGCGGGATGCTTGTGCCGCCTGCGAGTCGGACACTTGGAATGTCAGGCATTTAATCCTCCCTCTTTATGCAGGCTTCATTATGTACTCACGCCGCGTGGCCGCCTGTTACACAGCGCCTTGACACGTGCCCGTATCGGTTGACAGTCGCTCGGCACCCCGGATATACTTCTGGACGCTGGCCGGGCGGCATATTGTCCGGCTGGTACGCGGCCGACCGGAGGGTTGGCAGAGTGGTTGAACGCGGCGGTCTTGAAAACCGTTATAGGGTTACGCCCTATCGGGGGTTCGAATCCCTCACCCTCCGCCACTCCGCCGCCGCGGCGAACAGCACTTTGGAGAGGTGGCCGAGCGGCTGAAGGCGCTCCCCTGCTAAGGGAGTATAGAGATTATTCCTCTATCGAGGGTTCGAATCCCTCCCTCTCCGCCAACTGGCGAAAGCCGGTTACAATGAAGCATGCACCCGTAGCTCAGCTGGATAGAGCGTCTGACTACGGATCAGAAGGCCTGGGGTTCGAATCCCTACGGGTGCACCAAGAAATACTCTGTCCCACACGGCAGAAACTCAGAGGCAGTCTCGTTCCAGCGAGGCTGCTTCGCTCTTTGCGTTGTGCATCTGTTGGGTACATGCCTTTAGTTCGTCATTCTGACCTCCTGACGCTTAGCGTGCTCTGCAAGGTAACTGGTGTGCCGGGCTGCCCAATCAAGGCTGGTCGTGTCAGCCACATGCTGGTAGGTGTCTGCGGTCTGCTGGATCGTGCTGTGCCCTAGCCACTTGCTGACGATGGTGAGAGGCGTCCCGCTCTCAAGGTGCAAGGAAGCAAACGTGTGCCGAAAGTTGTACAAGCTGAAGGAGTCAGTGATGCCGGCCGCCTCGATGACGCGGGCCAGCTCACGGCGGCTGAAGGCCCAGGGGCGTAGGGGCCGGCCGTCCTGCGTGGTGAACACGTAGCCGGAGCTGTCCAGACTGACTTCTGCCTGCCACACCTGGTGCCCCATGAGAAGATCGGTCAGGCCGAACAGGGGCACGGTGCGGATGCTCGCGCTGTTCTTTGGGCCACCGATAATGGCTTGCCCGTTGCCGTCCCGCGTGACCGCCTTGGTGACGCTGAGCGTCCCACGCTTGAGGTCCAAGTCAGTCCAAGTGAGCGCCATTGCTTCGCCAGGGCGCAGGCCGGTATCCATCAGGAGGCGGTACAGCGTCTCGTAGAAACTGCCTTGGCTGGCTGCGATCACTGCCAGACGTTCTTCGATGCTGAGGGCATTCATCTTCCTCGATGCCTTGGCGACCCGGGGCAGCTTTGAGCATGCCGTGGGGCTCGCCATCAGCCAGTTGTTCTGTACCGCGTACTTGAAGACTTGTGACAGCGCGGCATGAGTGAGTCGGACTGTGCGCGGGCCAAGTGGATCACCGCGCCAGCCTGCGTCCTTGGATTCCTGTGGCAGCTTGCCGGTTGTCATGTCGCTGTACAGGCCCTGCACGTCCTGCGGAGAGATGTCTGTCAGTCGCTTGTGCCCGATGACGGGCAGTATGTAGGTGTTCAGGCTGGCCATGTACCCGTCGAGGGTGCGGGCTTCTACTTCCAGTTTCGTATCGCGCCAGGCGGTCACAATGTCTTTGAGTGTCGCTGTGCTGCGTGGTGTCAGCTTTCCCTGGTTCTTGTGCTGGAGCATCTCTGTCAGGGCGGCTTGGGCCGTGCGCTTCGTGCCGTGTACTACCTGTGAGCGGGTGCGGCGCTTACCCTTGGCGTCCCGGCCCAGGTAGACGCGTGCAAGCCAGCGGGTGGAGTCGTCATGGTGCCGGAGTAGTTGCCCTGCTCGACTGCCGCTGCCACGATCGACCAGGACGTACCGGCTCACGCTGTGGCCTCGCGTACTTTGGCAGTCAGTTCTAGGTCGAGTGCACTTAGGATTTTCTCCCAGGCTGCCCGGCCGCCCTCTCGATCGCCTGAAAGCAGGCGACTCAGGTAGGTTTCGTCCATCTCGACCATTGCGGCGAGTTGACGGCGGGTTAGGCGCTTGCGGTACAGCTGCAGGACTACGGCTTCTCTGACGTTCTCATTCACTGCGTAAGACATTACCTCTCAGCTCCCTTCTATGCCAGTAACTTTAGCATAGGACACAAGTGTATGGGCAATGTGCTAATGTATTGGTGTCGTTTAACTCTAGGAGGTAAGCAATGAATCAAAGAACGGATACAACTCGTCACCGCGTGCCCGACCATGACGCCGATTCCATTTTGCGGTTCAAACAGGTTGACAAATCTGTAATTGACGCCGGGGGTTACAGGAAAGTCCGGTCATCCCACCAAGTCAGCATCCAGGCGCGTTTTGAAGACTTGCTGACAGCGAGTGCCACGATCAAAGAGCTGATAAGGGCTTGCGGCAACTGTGATTATGACGGAATGGAAGCCCAGGTAGAGCTGCGTTTGGGCGGGGTGAGCCCGGACGCGCTGAGCGAGCTGCACGCGAAGACGGAGTACTCTTGGGTAATTGATGGTGTGAACAGTGTGCAAGAGACTGTCTGGTATGAGGAAGTAGACCCCGAAGTCGAACTGACAATCGACTAAGGCCATGCGGCGGGCGGCAGGGTTCACGTCCTGCCGCTGTTCTCTTGGTGGGAGGTCAAGTTCAGCCAGGCTTTCGAGCCTGGCTTTTTGTGGTCGAGGGCTTCCGTTGTAGTGCGCCAGGGAGCGCCGCTGGCTTGTCCGCTGTGCATGGTGAGTGCGTGCATATATGCAGGGTTACGGCTGGCGAGAGGCTGTGCATAGTGGGAGCTTCACATGCAGTTCTAGAAAGTGCGTGCTGGACAGCCTTCATCTGCGTGGCCCAAGCATATAGTGACAATTATATTGAAAGCTTCGCCAGTCATAATCACAGTAGTGCCGTGCTGCACGCGAAACATGGCAAGCAGGCCATTATGCGTGTTGGTGAGTGAGTATGCGGTATGATTGAAGGTGCTCACACGGCACTCGCCTTCCTCACTTCGGGAGGCAAGCTCTCACCGTCAGACGTCCGCAAGACGCCCTGACGGTGAGATTTTCTAACTGCTGCAGCGCTCTGGTAGCCATACAGCCAGGGCTGTGGCAAGCACCAGGTCATCATGCGCGTTCTCCCGCCAATCATTGCCATAACTGTCATGCCCGGTGTTGCTGATCGTCACCTTGAATGCCAGCATCTCCCTGGTGAGCGTCTGCGCGTCCGGCAAGGCCGCCGCTACCTGCAGGCGGTTGCCCTGCAGCAGCACCTGTAAGACACTGACCAGCTCTCGCTTCGGCACTCTGTGCTCACGGCCGGTGCTGTTCACCTGGTCGCCACCGTGGATCGTTACGGCCTGTAGGGCCCGCAGGCCAGCAGCTCTTAGCATGTCCACAACGGGCCTGCCTACTCCCGTCTGATCGACCACCAGCGCCACCGCCTTGTGACCGGCTGGCTTGATGCTTTCTACGGCCTTGTGCAGCGCCTGAATGCGTTTCACCTGCTCAGGGTACGGCGTGCCTACTTCAAGGCGTTCAAGGTGCCTCACCTGATACGTGCTCTCAAGCTGCACAGTCTGCGTGTTGTTTTCTCTGCCCCATACGGGGCGGCGGGTTGGTGGGGCCAGGCGGCCTGTGGGCCTCTGGTGCTGTTCCAGGACGCACAGGGCGGTACGGTCATGAGCTTGCCCCAAGTCAACGCCGATGATGTATTGCAAGGGCTTCGCAGACCCTGCGGCCGGCTCCCGTTGATGCTGTGCTGCTTCGGTCATGTTGCCTCCAGGAACAGGGGCGTAACGCTCTCAGTCACTGCCCGGGTTACGTCTTCGTAGCGGAACACGCTGTCCGTATCGTCCTTGAACTCGCACAGGTACTCCTGCTCGAACCACCAGGTTGGCATGCTACGGCGTTCCTCTTCTAGAAAGTGACTGCTGATGCGGGGCACGCTGGTGGCGGGCACTCGGACTTTGTTCCAACCGGGCATCTCATCCCATACGTCCCAGAAGTGACCACGCTTGCCGAAGGGGGTGCTCATGAGCACCATGCGGCCGTTAGCCACGGCCAGCATGGGCCTAATGCTTAGGTACAGCTGGTCTTCGACACGCGCGGCCTCGTCCTCGATCAGTAGGGTGACGCTACTTATGCCTCGGACGGTTGCTTCACTGCCGGGCAGGCTGACTACGCGGCCGCCACCTCGGACGCTCATGCTGAGGCGGTTGTCTTCGGACAGGTCGATCGGAACGGGCAGCAGGTCACGAAGTTCTATGACCTTGCGAAACAGTTCGCTGCTCTGGCGTTGTGATGGGCTGATTAGTACCGTCATGCTGCCCGGCTTGTACAGGGCCTCATGGAGCGCCAGGACGGCAGCGGTGGTGCTCTTGCCAGCTTGTCGGCTGCAGTTCAGAATGTCGCGTTTGCTGTCGGCACTCAGGACGCTGGCCTGCCAGGGGTCCAGGTCGAGGCCCAGGAGTGTTGCGAACGCGATGCGATCAGTAGCGAGGGTGTCAGTTGAGTGCTGCCGCTTCAGGCTCTGCAGTTGTATTTGCAGGTCCTGCAGTTGGCGTTGCCGGGTTCCGTAACTCATTCAGCTGCGCTCTTATCTCTGCCAGTTGCTGCTCGAAGTCGTGCGCTTCGGCGGCCTTGAGGTAGACGCCGCTGATGGTACTGAGGGCGCTTGTGGCCCTCAGTACTGTGTCAGTGTCGGCATCATCGCTAATGCTTTCAAGGCGGCGTATTGCGGCCCATAGGACGCGGCGGAGACTGGCTACATCGCCGGGTTTAGGGCGTCGGATTCGTCGCTTGGATGCCTTGGCCATTGGCTTACTCGGGCTTACCCCGGGGGGTGTCCCAGGTACTTGGCATTTCGAGGGGCTCTTCCTGCCCGTAATTACGGGCAGGCTGCCTCTTCGTGGCCATGCTGTGCTGTGTGGGCTTGGTGGATGGCAGCTCCAGCGGCTCTTCCACGCCGCGCACGAATGCCTGTAGATCCTGCACTGTGAGCTTCACAGGGGCGCGACGGCGCTTCTTGGTATTCCGGGTCCTACGGCGGGTCTTGAGTACGGCCTTGCGGTTCTGTACGGCCGTGGGGGTACTAGCCAAGTCTTCGGGCGTGAGATTGCCGGCGTGGCCTGTGGCCTGCCCGCCGTGGGTCTTTAGGGTGAGTTTCATGCTGTTGCTCCTCTGGTTGCGGGGGGTGTGCGGGGGTTGTTGACCTCGTGGCGGATTGCGTTTTCAATCGGCATGAGGCCTTCGGGAGTGGCTGGGGGTTCGCCGCCCAGGTCTCGAATCTGCTGGCGTAGGTTGTCCCAGTGCTGCAAGTCTCGGGCCGTCACACGTGCGGTTACGCCAGTTCCTGCTGCGGCGTAGTTCTCTTCGAGTTTCCGCGTCAGTAGCCGGATGTTTGACTGGCGGGCTGCTTCTGCGCGTGCAGGCGCTTCGTCAATCTCTTGCTGCTTGAGTTGGCTAATAGGGGCATCCCGGAGGGTGTCGATTCTTTCTCGGACTGCCAGGGTGAACCTGTGTAGTGGATGGCTTGGTCCGCCTCTCATACTTAGTTTCGGCCAGGCTGCCTCGATTGCGTCGGTCACGCTCACGTGGGGGCCGGCGAACGGCCCAGGGTGGCCGATGTGCTCTATCGCTTCCGCGTTCGCGGCTTCTACCGCGTCAATCAGCTGGATGGCGGCGGTGGTAGCTGTGTCGCTGAGCTTCGTGGCTGCTGCGGCAACGGCTGCGCGGTGCTTGTCTCCTACGCTGCCTTCCCAAGCCGCGTTGTCGGCATCTGCCTGGAGTGCGGTCAGGCTTTGCTCGAGCTGTGCCAGCTTCTGCTCGGCCGTGTTCAGGTCGGCTTCCGTATCGCTTACCAGGTTGCGGAGTGTGCTGGCTTCGAGGGTGAGGCGGGTCAGTTCTTCTGGCGCTTCGAGGTTTCGGCGGGCGTCCTGAGCCTTCTGATCTGCGGAATCTCGGGCTTGAGTGAGGCTGACCAGTTGCTCCTTGATGCTGGTGATCTGATTGGTGAGGCTGGCTTGTTGCTCCTGAGCGGTGTTGAGTAGCTGGTGAGTGTCTTTCTCTGCTTGCGTCATGTTGCTTTCCTTTCGGCTGGAGGTGTCGGATTGTCGGGCGGCGGCTATGGCGAGATTAGGGAGGTTCCCTACTTAGCGCCTGATTGTGAATCAAGAGGCCGGATTCTGTCGCGTCAGGGACAGTGTTCCTGCGTCGTGTTGTGCCGGTGTTGGGTAGTTTCACTCTGACCCTGATGGGTGGCAGCCACACGCTTAGGTCAGAGCGGCGTAGTCGCGTGGTGTCACAAGTGCCGGTACTGCGGTGAATCTTCCATGCCAGGGAGTTACTGAAGTAGGAGCGGCAGGCGCTGCACTGGATGACCTGATCGCCATTGAACCAGGGCACGCGCTTAGGCCAGGCTTCCAGGAGGCTCTTAGCTTGAGCGGTC